>JAZLGB010000037.1:0-78539 GCA_045616085.1 Treponema sp. | reverse complement strand
AGATGAGCAGATGAAATTATTATTCACAATAGTTCTTGTCAACATATTTGTTTTATACACTAATTTGAAGAAAAATTCGATAGTTCTATCTATAATTTGGTTGTAAATAATGTATTTTCACCGGTTGGTTTGACGCTTACAATTTTTAAATATAAAAAAAAGGAAGTTCATTTGAACTTCCTTTTTTTATCTAACGGAAAATCAATTCCGTCTATCTTTTAGCTATTAGCGCTTCAAACCAAGAACTGTTTCAAGCAATGTATCTGCTGTCTGGATTGTCTTAGCGTTTGACTGGAAACCGCGCTGTGTTACGATCATGTCAGTCATCTGTTCTGAAAGGTCTACGTTTGACATTTCAAGAGCACCGGCAAGAAGTGTACCCTTACCTGCTACTCCAGATTCACCAATGTTAGCCTGTCCAGAGTTGTTTGTTTCAGCGTAAGTGTTGTCACCTGCTTTTTCAAGACCTCGGTCGTTGGCAAATGTAGCAAGAGCAAGCTGACCGATTACGCGGTTTGTACCGTTTGAATAAACACCAGTAATTGTTCCGCTTGAGTCAATCTTAAAGTTATCAAGATAACCAAGTGTGTAACCGTCCTGACTGTAAGCCTTTGTTGTAGACTTAGATGCAGACTGTGTAATTGTATTCTTCATACTACCGATTGTTCCAAGGTTGATGTTGAAAGTCTGGCGGTATGGATTTCCGTTTTCATCAGCGTTAGAATCTGCAACCTGGAAAGATGTCTGAAGTACGATTTCGCCTTCAGGATTAGTTACGTTACCAGCAGAATCTTCTACGCTTGCAAGCTGACCGTAGTTATCAAAGTTTACGATGAATGTATTCTGTACTCCGTCAGTTGTTCCAAGACCAATGCGAGTCTGTGTGTAGTCAGCATTGTTAGCATCAACATTTACTGTTGCCTGCCAAGAGTTTGCTACACCAGGAACCTTTGTGAAAGAAACTGAAAGAAGATGTTCGTTACCGAAACTATCGTAAATCTTCTGTTCTGTTCCCCAAGTTCCCTTAGCGATATCTGCAGCAGATGCGCCTTCCTGGATTTCTGGAGTATTTTTGTTCAAGTTACAAGCAAAAAGAACGTTTGCTGTTTCTTTTGCTGGATCTTTTGATCCTACAGGAATTACAAGATCAGTTGGAGTTGCAGCTGTCTGAACGATCTGTTCACCGTTCAAATCACGAGCCATCCACCCCTGAACGCGCTGACCGTTAGCAGGATTTACAAGAGTTCCGTCGCGATCAAGACCAAACTGACCGTTACGAGTATAGTAGCTTTCCTGACCATCTTTAAGGATAAAGAAACCATTTCCCTGAATTGCAACATCAGTTGAAACACCAGTTGACTGAAGGTTACCCTGTGTGAAAACCTGTTCAATTGTTGCGATTGTCATACCAAGACCAACATCTTTAGGGTTTACTCCACCAAGTTCTTCTGTTGGTTTAGCAGCACCGGCCATCTGCTGACTGATCATGTCCTGAAAGTTTACACGACCACGCTTAAAGCCTGTTGTGTTTACGTTGGAAATGTTGTTACCAATAACATCCATGCGAGTCTGATGATTCTGCAAACCTGAAACACCAGAATAAAGTGATCTCATCATAAGTCTATATCTCCTGCTTTTTTATAACCTAATTAATTGTAAACGGCTCTGATCTTGTTCAAATCGTAGTACATGCCGTTTACCATCACCTGTGGATTAGCTCCAAAAGATGTTGCCTCTACTACACCCTGTGTTGTTGAATCTCCAATGTCGAGTTCAACTGTTTTTCCCAAAGTAGATGTTGCCTGAGATGAATTGATCATACTGGCCATCTTATTGAAGGATTCGTTCATGTTTGTCATCTGTTCAAGTGATGAAAACTGAGCCATCTGGGAGATAAACTGTGTATCTTCCATTGGCTGTGTAGGATCCTGATTTGTAAGCTGTGTAATCAGAAGCTTAAGAAAGTCATCTTTACCCAACTCGTGAGATGTTGTTCGTCCATTAACAGTATTAGTTTTGTTGAAATTATTTACTTCATTTTCAACAGCAAACTTTTCACTTGATGTCATGGTTGTGCTCAACGAATTCAAATCCATATCAGTACCTCTTTTTATAGATTCACCAGAAGGCAAATCCCGTTATTTTATAATCGGATTTTAAGCAACGATGTTTACTGAATTCTTCATGGAATTTGAAATATTTTCCTCAACTTCAAATTCATCTAAAGATCCGGTTTCAGTCAAATCACCATAAGAGCGAGACATTGCAAAGCTTCTTGCAGGATTTTCCTGATTAGACATCTGATTTCCATTGTTATTCTGACCTGCAAATGCAAGATCAAGACCAGCAGATTCAAAACCGCTGTTGATGAAAGCCTGCTTAAGACTTTCTGCGCTTTCCTTAAAGGCATTATAAGCTTCCTGAGAAGCTACAACGATGCGTCCTGTAATGCTTTTGTCAGAAATATGAAGATCAATTTTTACGTTTCCAAGCTGTTCCGGCTTAAGGATAAGCTTAATTGATCCAATATCGTTATCTTTAAGAACAATGTTTCCGGCTTTTACGATTTCGCCAGCATTCTGCTGAATCTGGTTAGAAAGCATAGCCTGAAAGTTTGAACCGGCAGCACTAGCTGTCTGATCACTTGAAGACGTAATGTTCTGCTGAACATTTGATGCTACTTCAAGAGTCATTTCGGCATTGTTTTTACCGTCAAACTTAACATCTGTAACTTTAAGGGCTGTTTTTTCTGTTTTTTCCACAGTTTCCTGCTCAACCTTTTCTGTGCGGAAATCCTTTACAGTGATTTTTCCTTCTTTATCAAAAGAGAAAGTCTTTGGCTTAGTCTCACCAATTTCTTCTGTTGATTCAAAAAGATTTTCTGAAAGCTGAGGAAGATCCTCAAAAGAAACCTGATTCTGTTCCTGAAGAATTTGTTCTGAAGCCTGAACACTTGCCGCAATCAGATTTTCATCACTTTCAGCAAGATTCTTAAGGTCTTCAAAAGACAATGCAGTCTTTACTTCTTCTTTTGAAGAAACTTTTCGGGCGTTTTCAAGAAGGTTTTCAATCTCGTTAAAGGAAAATTCAACTTCTTTCGAAACTTTAGAAGTCGTTTCTTCCACTTTAGCGTCATTTTCTTTTGGATTTTTAGCGGTTACTGTCTGATTTTTCTGCTTTACATCTACCTTGTTTTCAGATTTTGTTTCTTTGGAAAGATTTTCTGATATTTTTTCGATGTTTTCAGGCTGTTCATCAGCCTTTGCAGTTTCAGCAGCTTTGTCTGAATCCTGAACTTTTTTATTTTCAACAGGAGCTTCTGTTTTTTCTGACGGTTCAGATTTTTCAACAGGCTTTTCTTTAGTCTGCCGGACTTCCTGAATCATGTCATCAAAAGACTTGCGGTCTGTTGAAACAGTTTCATTTGAATTAAATGAATTAAGTTGAGGAGTAAGTGTTTGTAGCGTTGTAAAATCAACCTGATTGTTTACAATGTCTGCCAGCATGGCAATTCCTCCAAAGATATTGAAAGAATTGCTCAGGCAACATCACGATAAGCGGTCAGTAGCAGTCTTAGTTCAAAGATTCCGGTTTACTCAGCATCTTGCGCTGAATCTCTGCGGCTCTTTCAGGCTTCATCAAAGAAAGCCAGTATGAACTCTGAGATGATTTACCTTCCCGTTCTGCAATCTCTTCACACTTGCGCAACACATCGATGATAGTCTGATCATCCATTGCTTCAAGTTCAGCAACTGCAGCGGCTGGGCGTGAACTGTTCAACCAAACAGCAATCTGTTCAATATTCTTATTCTTATCATCGTATTGTTTTACTGTCTGGTTGAATGTTTTTTCACGGTCTTCCTGTGATTTTTCTCGGTTTGAAAGTTCAGATGCAATCTGTTCGTTCAGCTTTTCTTTCTGCACGATTTCAGATTCACGGCGGTCCAGTTCTTCGATTCTAAGCTCGATAACTTCACGCTGTTTATTAATTCTATCCTGATCAAGATCTGCTACCACAGGAGTTGAGGAAGTAGCAGTAACGGAAGTCTGAGGATCTTTTCCCATAGCTTTATACAAAGGAGAAAACACTGATTTCATGTGAACAACACCAAGATAGTCAAACCAAAGAAGACCACCAAGACACATGATGATAATCAGCATTATAAGAACGATAGATTTTCCGACTGCTTTCACGATTTTTCCCCAATATTTATGTTAATTCTGTTTTGTTCTATTCGATAAGACCAGCGATTGCTGTCCCCAATGTAATATCATTATCGAGAGAAACGATATCCCAGTAAATACCCTTCTGCTGTGTAAGTACATCATCAAGATAAGCATGAACACGTTCCTTGATCATCTTTGTAAGCCAGAATGTAGAACCATCACAAAGGATACAAACTGGTTTTGCAGCGTTCTTTCCTTCTCCAGACTGGATAACAGCGGCAGCAAGGATAGCGGCAGCACAACGAGCAGAACGTTCAGCAAGTGCGTCAAACAACTGATAGAGACGATCGTAGTCTTCATCTGTTGCCTTGCAGTCTGCACAAAGCTTACCAAGGCTGATTTCTGTGTTGTATGGAGTGTGAAGGAACTGGTTCATTTCAATGTTAGAAAGAGCATCAAGACCTGCAAGAGCCTTTCCAAGCTTTTCTGTGAACAAGCCATCAGCTGCAGCCATCTTAACCATTTCGAGTCCTACTGGACCAAGGTAACCACCAGCACACTGCTTTTCGATGAATGCAGTTCCTGGCTTCTGTGACTTAGCGTCAAATACTTTGTCAAAATCAGACATATTTACAGCGTTTGTCTTACCAGATTCACAAACAACGATCTGCTTGGAGAAATCCTTTCTTGAAGGAATAGCTGGCTGGATGTAAGCAGCATTCATACCTGTGCCAAGGATGAATCCAATGTATGAAGAATAAGGATATCCCTTAGCAGCAGCCTTACCAGCAAGCAAAGCAGCAACTGTATCGTTCAACAATGTAACGCGTTTTGGTTCTTTCCAACCGTGAGCTACAAGAGCTGCCTTAAGTTCTTTTCCGATTGTACAGCCAACAACTTCTGGAGCCTTTACTTCTTTAGAGAAATTGATGAGAACCCCGTCACCATCCTTTGTAATGCTCATTGGATATGAAAAACAGAAACCGATTGAATCAGCCTTATTCTTAAGGTGTTCAAGGTTAGCGGCAAACTGATCGAAGAATTCCTTCTTAGAAAGTTCACGTTCAACACCAGGCATCTTTGTTTTTTCCATTTCGGAAATTGTACCTTCGCCGTTAGCATCAAAAGTTACAAGACATGAACGGAAGTTTGTTCCGCCGGCATCAATAACGATAACGCTCTTGTTTGTTACAGGCTTTTCTGGTGGAAGACACCATGTTGGAATCATATCTTCATCTGCCTTTTCCTGGCGAAGACCACGATTCATATCATCAAGAATTGCTTCGGCAACAACATTAACATCAACGTGTCTTACAAAGTTGTGTCGTGAAAGAAAAGCGCTAACGGCTGTATTCATAATAATGGCTCCAAAAAAAATAGGTAAAACTCAAAAAAGAGTTTGCTTCTTATTTTAACAAATATTGAAGAAAACGCAATAGAATGTTATTTTTCCATCATGGCTTTAAACTTGGAAACACTTAAAAACGAACTTAATCCGGAACAGTATCGCGCCGTTACCACAATTGACGGCGCCATCCTTATCATTGCCGGTGCCGGTTCAGGAAAGACTCGCGTTATCACCTTCCGAATTGCACACATGCTGGACATGGGTATTCCCCAGAGCCAGATCCTTGCCCTTACATTTACAAACAAGGCCGCAAAAGAAATGGAAGAACGCGTAAAGGATCTTACTCAGCGTAAGCTTCAGAATCTTACTGTTTCCACTTTTCATGCCTTTGGTGTTCGAGTTCTTAGGCAGGACATCGACAAGCTTGGTTACCGGGACAATTTTTCAATTTATGATGAAACAGACCGCACTGCCCTTATAAAAGAATGTGGCCGGGAACTTAAGTTTTCTCCAGATGCAATGGATATCTATAAAATCAGCCAGCTTTTTTCTAACATTAAGACCGGCCGCAAAAACTGGCAGACAGAAAACGACATGTACCGCCAGCTTTACGAATGCTACCAGGAAGGACTAAAGCTTTATAACGCAGTTGATTTTGATGACCTTATCGTTCTTCCAATCAAGCTTTTCAAGGAACATCCAGATGTTCTTGCTCGTTATCGCGAGCGCTTTAAGTACATTATGGTAGACGAATTCCAGGATACCAGCCATCAGCAGTACGAGCTCATGCATCTTCTGGCAGACCAGAACGTTGCCGTTGTAGGCGACGATGACCAGTCAATCTACAGCTGGCGTGGTGCCGACTACCAGAACATCATCAATTTTGAAAAAGACTTCAAGGTTACAGAAATCCGTCTTGAACAGAACTACCGTTCAACTGGAACAATTCTTGATGCCGCAAACGGTGTAATTTCTCACAACACAAACCGCAAGGACAAAAAGCTCTGGTCTGGAAAAGGCAGCGGTAAACCTATCGAAATCTATATGCCGGAAAACGAAACTGCAGAAGCGGAATTCATTGCAGAAAGCATCCAGGGTATCGCCATGGAGGATCGCCGCCACTACGACGATTTTGGTGTTTTGATCCGCGCAAACACTCAGTCCCGCTATATAGAAGAAGCTTTCCTTCAGGCAAACATCCCTTACACTATGAGTGGTGGAACAAGCTTCTTTGAACGAATGGAAATCAAGGACATAATCAGTTACCTACGCGTAATCGCAAACCATGACGATGACATCAACCTTCTTCGCATCATAAATACTCCACGACGAGGAATTGGCCGTGCCGCAATCCAGATTTTGAACGATGAAGCACAGGCTCTTGGTTCTACCTTGTGGACCGCAATTCAGTCAATTCTGAAGGAAGACGAAGTTGAAATGCTGGAGCTTTCTGCAGAACCTATCAAGGTTTCTCCTGTAAAGGAAAAGCTTAAAGAAGACCTAAGGGATTTTGTAGAACTAATTGAAAACCACCGCCAGAAGCTTTTAAGCGGACGTGGTCTTTCTAAAAAAGTTCGTGAAATGATCGAAGAAATCAACTACAAGGATCACCTTATTTCAGAGTTTTCTAAATCAGAAAAAGCTGTTCGCTTTAAGATGAAAAACATTGAACTGCTTCTGGAAATGATGGAACGCTGGGAAATTGATCCTGACAACTCAAATCCTAGCCTCTTTAACTACCTGAACCGCATCACCCTTATGAGTCGCGATAACGGAGACGATGAAAACGATAAGGGAAAAGTAAACCTCATGACAATCCATGCGTCAAAAGGCCTTGAGTTTCCAGTTGTATTTATTGCCGGTGCTGAAGAAGGTCTTATCCCTCACCAGCGATCTGTAGATGAAAATGACGGAAATGTTGAAGAAGAAAGACGTCTTTTCTACGTAGCCATTACCCGTGCCCGTGAAAAGCTTTTGATTTCGTCATGCATGCGTCGAAGAAAAATGCAGATGAACATTGAGTGTGAACCAAGCCGATTCCTGGACGAAATTCCAGAAAACCTTGTTGAATACCACGAACCAAACCAGCCTGTCCCAGAAGAAAAAGCCCGGGACATTCTGGCTGATATGCTTAAAAAGTTCTCTGCAGACTAAAAAAAGGCGGCACAAAAAGCCGCCTTCTTTATTAAACACGATATTTAATTTTCTTACCTGTACCTTCGTACATCTTCTTGCGAAGTTCTGTAATCGAATCATCAGTGATGTATGAATCGAAATTAGTCATACGATCGATAACGCCGTTTGGAGTAATTTCTACGATTCTGTTTGCAACAGACTGAATGAATTCGTGGTCATGTGATGTGAACAAAACAACACCTGGGAAGTTGATCAAGCCTTCGTTCAAAGACTGGATAGCTTCAAGGTCAAGATGGTTTGTTGGATCATCCATGATAAGAACGTTTGCACCGCTAAGCATAAGCTTAGAAAGCATACAACGAACCTTTTCACCACCGGAAAGAACCTTTACTTTCTTCAAAGATTCATCACCTGTAAAGAGCATACGTCCAAGGAAGCCGCGAACGTATGCATCGTCCTGTTCCTTAGAATACTGCTTAAGCCAGTCTGTAATGTTGTAATCGTTGGCAAAGTATTCAGAATTATCACGAGGAAGATAAGTGTGACTTGTTGTCTGACCCCAGTGATATTCACCGCTTTCTGGCTTTTTAACTTCGTTGATGATGTCGAACAAAGCTGAAATTGAGTTGTGTTCAATACCAACAAAAGCGATCTTATCTGTACGACCAATGTTAAGGCTAAAGTCCTTCAAAAGCTGAACACCATCGTCATCTTTGTAGTTCAATTCCTTGATTTCAAGAACGTTGTTACCGATTTCACGGTCTGCCTTGAAATTTACATAAGGGAACTTACGGGTAGAAACAGGAAGATCTTCAACAGACTGAGCCAATTTATCGTAAATCTTCTTACGAGAAGTAGCCTGCTTAGACTTAGCTGCGTTAGAACTAAAGCGAAGGATGAATTCCTTCAAGTCCTTCATCTTGTCTTCAGCCTTCTTCTGAGCATCCTTAGCCTGTCGCTGCAAAACCTGTGTCATCTGATACCAGAAGTCATAGTTTCCAGAGAACTGAGTGATCTTACCGTAGTCAATATCACAAATGTATGTACAAACTGTGTTCAAGAAGTGGCGGTCATGGGATACAACGATTACAGTGTTTTCAAATTCCAAAAGGAAGTTTTCAAGCCATGTAATTGATTCGATATCAAGACCGTTTGTAGGTTCATCGAGAACCAGGATGTCTGGATTACCAAAGATTGCCTGTGCAAGCAGAACACGAACCTTCTGAGTTTCATCAAGTTCGCTCATCATCTTGTCGTGGAATTCTTCTTCAAGACCAAGACCAGAAAGCATCTGTTCAATCTGGTTTTCAGCTTCGTAACCGCCGATTTCACCAAATTCACCCTGCATTTCTGCAGCTTTCATTCCGTCTTCATCAGAAAAATCTGGCTTTGCATAAATTTCATCAATAGCTTTAGTCAATTCATAAAGCTTTGGATAACCCATCATTACTGTATCTTTTACAGAATATTCATCGTAGGCAAAGTGATCCTGTTTCAAAACAGCCATACGTTCGCCTGTAGAAATTGTAATTGAACCAGAATCATGTTCCAATTCGCCTGAAAGAATCTTCAGGAAAGTTGACTTTCCGGCACCGTTTGCACCAGTGATTCCGTAACAGTTTCCATTTGTAAACTTAAGGTTTACATCTTTGAACAGCGGTTTTTCGCTGAATCTAACACTTAAATCGCTTACTGTAATCAATTTTTTATCCTTTAATTAAAACCACAAAACACACGAAATACACAAACTTTTCTAAGTGCTTTATGTTCTTCAATATTTTACTTTCTGCCGAAGAATGCCTTGATTTTTGCAATCAAGCCCATCTTCTTTGCTGGCTGAGCAGCAGGCTTCTTTGAGTAGCCCTGCTTGTTGTTGTAATTCTTCTTACCGTTGTTCTTCTTGTAGTCCTTAGAATAACCACCCTTGTTGTTGTAGTTCTTCTTTCCGTAAGACTTTCCGTTAGAATTACCATATTTTTCCTTGTAAACCTTCATGCGGTCTTCAAAGGACATATTTTCCATTTCAGCAGGATTGATCTTCTTGCCTTCGTATTTCTTTCCAGACTTGTAACCGTCTTTCTTACCTTTATAGCCGTCTTTCTTGTATGACTTTTCGCCGTCCCGCTTATGGTAATCGTTACGACCACCCTTACCGCCTGAACGACCGTTTCTGTCATTTTTACCGTTACGATGACCACCACGATTATCAACGTAATCATCATCACGCCAGTTTTCAGTCTTGATGTAAACGCCAGCAGACTTGTCTTCCATCATCATTTCTGGATAAGCAACCTTTGCAGGAATCTGCATTTCAACATACCGCTCAATTGCTGGAAGATTGTAAACATCCTGTTCAGAACAGAAAGTGTAAGCCTTACCAGAACGTCCGGCACGAGCTGTACGACCAATACGATGAACATAATTTTCTGCTTCGTTTGGAAGATCGTAGTTGATAACCATTGCAAGTTCATCAACATCGATACCGCGGGCAGCAACATCTGTTGCAACAAGAGTTGTAAGTTCGCCTGATTTAAATGCTTTAAGAATAGCAAGACGCTTTGACTGAGGAAGATCACCAATAATGAATCCAGCCTTAATGTTATTCATTTCAAGACGCTTTGCAACAACTTCGCAGGAACGCTTAGTGTTACAGAAAATGATAACGCTTGCTGGATTTTCGTTCTTAAGAATACCGATCAAAAGCTTCATCTTTTCGTCACTTGAAACGTGAAGCAAAGTCTGATCGATTTCTGAAACAGTAATGTTTTCACATTCGATTTCGATTTCTTTTGGATCTCTAGTGTATTCCCATGCAAGGTTCTTAACGTAAGAGTTAAGTGTGGCACTAAAGAGCATAGTCTGTCTTTCTTCTGATTTTGGAACAAGTTTAAGAATCTTGCGAAGATCTGGGTAGAAACCCATGTCGAACATACGGTCAGCTTCATCACAAACAACAAAAGCTGCATCTGCAAGGGAAAGATTTCCACCTTCACAAAGATCGATAAGACGACCAGGTGTACCGATGATAATGTTCACACCCTTCTTGATGGCAGCAATCTGCTTTTCGTAACCAACGCCACCATAAACGCTGACAGTCTTAAGTCCGCTTGGACCAACGAGAGTTTTAGCTTCTTCTTCAACCTGAACTGCAAGTTCACGAGTTGGAACCATGATCAATGCTTTCTTATCTTTTACATCAACACCTTTCATAGGATTTCCAGAAAGCATTTCTTGTATTATAGCAACAAGGTAAGCTGCAGTTTTACCAGTTCCAGTCTGTGACTGAACATAAAGATCGGAACCATCCTGCGAAATCTTTAAAACCTGTTCCTGAACAGGAGTACAAGTTTCATAGCCGGCTGCTTCAATTCCCTTAAGCAAGTCGGCATTCAAATTAAATTCTGTAAAGTTCATACCTTAAAATATAAACTTTTTTTCTTATATATACAATTATGTACAAAGTAATTCAGAACTACAATTTGATCTGGCGTGGAAGACCATCGTTCATGATTGGGTTCAATTCACCGTGAATCAATGGACGAATGTAGCGAACAGCGTCTTCTGTAACATAATCTTCTGTGATCCATTCAAGAGGAACTGTTTTTTCTACGTTTGCAATGTTGTGAACATCAGCAAGATCATAAGAAATCTTGTAAGGCATGTCGCTTACACGTTTCATGCACACAACCTTTCCAGATTCCATGTCAAAAATAGCGGCACGAACGGCTGTGGCTCCACAGTCAAAGGCTTCTTCGATATCTGTAAGGCTGGCAAAATGACTTGCACAACGCTGCAATGTAGAAATTTCGATTGCACGGGCCTTGATTCCCATCTTATCTTTTACAAGAGTTTCAAGATACTTGGCAGAACCGCTCATCATCTTGTGACCAAATGCGTCAACGGCAGCAGATTCAGAGGCCAGTTCACAAACAAAACGGCCGTCTGCAAGACGAACCCCTTCACTAAGAGCTACAACACAGTATTTTTTTTGCTCAACAACTTCTTTTACACGTTTAAGGAAATAATCAACGTCAAAAGTTTTTTCTGGAAGGAAGATCATATCAACCCCTTCGCAGTCTTCTCCACGAACAAGACCAGCGGCAGCAGTAAGCCAACCAGCATTGCGTCCCATGATTTCAACGATAGTAACTGCAGGACAATCGTAAATACGGCAGTCACAAACAAGTTCCTTCAAAGTTGTGGCAATATATTTTGCAGCCGAACCAAAACCAGGAGTATGGTCTGTACAAGCAAGATCGTTATCAATAGTTTTTGGAACGCCAACAAACTTGATGTCGCTATCAACTTTTGCAGCGTAATCGCTCAGCTTTTTGATGGTATCCATTGAGTCATTTCCACCGATGTAGAAGAAATAACCAATTTCAAGCTGCTTGAGCTTTTCAAAAATCTTTTCGTAAACAGCATCTTCAGAACCAATTTCTGGAAGCTTATAGCGGCAAGAGCCCAAATATGAAGCAGGAGTTCTTTTCAAAAGGTCGATATCGATGTTGCTAACCAGCTTGTCGCCCAAATCAACGTACTCGTCGTTCAAAAAGCCCTTGATTCCGTGAAGCATACCAAAAACCTTTCCAACACCCAAATCCTTGGCTGCTTTATAAACACCAGCAAGACTTGAATTAATAACACAAGTTGGACCACCAGACTGACCTACGATAACATTCTGATACATAAAAAACTCCTGACAGTTAATTTATGCTATTTTATTATTTTTTTTCTACGGGGGCAACCCGCACAACTGCGGGTCGGGCCTTCCAGGGTTCCGCTATACGCTCATTGCCTTCGGCAACGCCTCCGGCGCCCTTCCACGCCCTTGCCCAAGAACTTAAAGTGCCTTAAAATCCTTTCCATGGAAAACAAGAACGAATACCAGGCAGAATTATTCTCAAACAGGCTTAAGAAAAAATACAAAGAATTCAGAAAGTGGTCCCGTAAGAACAGAATCAGCTGTTACAGACTTTACGACAGAGACATTCCAGAAATTCCACTTTCCCTGGACGTTTACGAATTCCTTCCTGAAGAAATCCGTAACTCAGAACAGGCCCTTGCCTTTATTGACCAGCAGAACCAGCGCATTGCAGCCAACGACCCAACTGTAGAAAAAGAACTTGAACAGCGCCGCTACGCAGTGCTGTACCTTTATGAAAGGCCTTACGAAAAAGACCCTGCCGAAGAAGAAATCTGGTTTGACCTTATGGCAAAAACAGCCGCAGAAGTTCTTGGAATTGCGCCAGAACACATTGTAAAAAAAGAACGCAAGCAGCAAAAAGGCTTGAATCAATACGAAAAGAAATTCAACAAAGACGCAATAAAAGGAAGCGTTAACGAACAGGGCCAGATCTTTAAGATTGACCTTTCAACATATCTTGATACAGGACTTTTCTTTGACCACAGACCGTTGCGGGCCTCAGTCCGTGAAACAGCGGAAGATAAACGTGTCCTGAACCTTTTCTGCTACACAGGAAGCTTTTCCGTTTACGCAGCACAGGGGGACGCTCGCTACGTTGAATCTGTAGACCTTTCAAACACATACCTTACATGGGCAGAAGAAAACATAAAGGCCAACGGCTTTCACGACAAAAACAAATACGTCTTTACAAAGGCTGATGTAATTGAATGGCTTGAACGAAAAGCAGCTAACATTCAGGAAGATAAAAAATTCGACCTTATCATCCTGGATCCACCAACCTTCAGTAACTCAAAATCAACAGAAAACGTTCTGGACATCAACCGTGACTGGCCACAGCTTGTTGGAAACTGCGTAAAGCTTTTAAATCCAAACGGCACCCTTTATTTTTCAACAAACTCTACCCGCCTGGTATTTGACGAAAAGAAGCTTCCAAAAAATACTGACTGGAAAGACATTACTTCGGAAACTGTTCCAAAAGATTTTGAAGGAACAAAATGTCACCGCTGCTGGAAAATAAGATTGTTCTAAAAACGCAAATTCAGATCAGTCATCGGGATTGTTAAAACAAAAAAGCTGCTCAAACGAGCAGCTTTTTCTATTTAAGAAACAAATCTTACTTTGATTCTTTGATACCGTAACGCTTGTTGAAACGATCGATACGACCTGCTGTATCAACGAGCTTCTGCTTACCAGTAAAGAATGGGTGGCAAGCTGAACAAATTTCAACGTTGATGTTTTCAACTGTTGAACGTGTTTCGATTACGTTACCGCATACGCAAGTAATCTTTGTCATTTTGTAGTCTGGGTGAATTCCCTTTTTCATTATATAACTCCTAAATCTTGCCCGATATTACGCCCGGCCACCACTAGCTTACGAAAAACGTATCTATCATTCCGTTACCGTCAACAAAATTATTAATATCACAAGATAAAAATGTTTTACAAGTTTAATAAAACGCTATGCCTTAGTCAAGACCAGCAGTTCCTGCATTCATGCTGGCAAGGAAAGCATCGTTAGTCTTAGACTTCTTCATGCGATCAAGAACCAGTTCAAGAATTTCCGTATCTTCCATTGGTCCAAATACCTTGCGGAGTACCCAAAGCTTCTGCAGTTCATTTTCAGTAAGCAAAAGCTCTTCGCGACGTGTACCAGATGCCTTGATGTTGATAGCTGGGAAAAGACGACGTTCAGCAAGCTTACGGTCAAGCTTGATTTCAGAGTTACCTGTTCCCTTAAATTCTTCAAAGATAACTTCATCCATACGGCTACCTGTTTCAACAAGAGCAGTAGAAATGATTGTCAAAGAACCGCCTTCTTCAATGTTGCGGGCAGCACCAAAGAATCGCTTTGGCTTATGGAGACAGTTAGAGTCAACACCACCAGAAAGAACCTTACCTGATGTTGGAACTGTAACGTTGTAAGCACGAGCAAGACGTGTAATAGAATCCAAAAGGATAACTACATCACGCTTATGTTCAACAAGACGCTTAGCCTTTTCAAGAACCATTTCTGCAACCTGAACATGACGAGTAGCCTGTTCATCGAATGTTGAAGAAATAACTTCTCCCTTGATTGCGCGTTCCATTTCTGTAACTTCTTCTGGACGTTCATCGATCAAAAGTACGATAAGGTAAACTTCTGGATGATTTGTTGTGATAGAATTAGCAACCTTCTGAAGCAAAGTTGTCTTACCGGCTTTTGGAGGAGCAACAATCAAAAGACGCTGTCCCTTACCGATTGGAGCAAACAAATCAACGATACGGCTTGGAACTTCTGTAGAAATAGTTTCAAGACGAAGCTTTTCCTTTGGATAAAGAGCTGTAAGGTTTTCAAAAGGAATACGTGTCTGAGCAACACGAGGTTCATCAAAGTTTACTGTTTCAATGCGGAGCAAAGCGAAGAAGCGTTCGCCTTCTTTTGGAGAACGAGTCTGTCCGTAAACAGTATCACCTGTCTTAAGGTTGAAAAGACGAATCTGGCTAGGTGAAATGTAAATATCATCTGGACCAGGAAGATAGCTGTTCTGTGGTGAACGAAGGAATCCGTAACCGTCTGGAAGGATTTCCAAAGCACCAGAAGCAAAAATAAGTCCGCCATGTTCTGAATGAGCACGAAGAATTACGAAAATAAGCTCCTGTTTTTTCATTGGAGCAAGGTCTTCAGCATTAAATCCATACTTTGTAGCAAGATCACGAAGCTGAGGCATACCCATTGCTGTAAGATCGTTGATCAAAAGACGTGGCTTAGAAGAATTTTCGTCTGTACCGTCACCTGTTGGCTGCATAATCGAAGGATCAATTGCATTAGTTGGAACTGGCATATCACCGTGAAGACCAAAACCACCACGACGGTTGTTTCCTGGCATTCTTCCATGCTGATTATTGTTACGATTGAATTTAGGATTAGGATTTGAGTGAGCTGGAGCTTCTGTTTCTGTCTGTTCTGCAGAACCTTCAGTAGCTGCCTCGTGATTCTGAACCTTTACAGCAACCTTACGCTTAGGTTTAACAATCTTTACTGTTTTTTTAGCTGGTTCATCACCTTCTGCTTCTGTCTTTTCTTCAGCAACGTTTTCTGAAGCATTTTCTGCAGGAGAATAAGACTGCTCCTGAGTAGAATAATCTTCGGCATCAGCAGAAATAGAAGTTGATGCTTCGTAAGATTCTGGCTGCGCTTCAAAATCCAACTGATTCTGTCCGTTTTCTTCAGTTTTTGGCTGATTTTCCGCAGCTTCGTTTTTTTGCCGTCTCATAAAGGCCATAAAAAACTCCATAAATAATTAATAAAAAGATTTTATATAAAAAGAAAAATATGTTCGGATTAAAAAAAAGAAACACCTGAAAAAAGGTAGGTAAAACAATTATTACAAGAAGATAAAAAAACTGTCAAGAAAAAACTATTCAATAATATCAGTTCTCAAAACCATTGCCTGCTTATATTCACTAGAAGCAGATGCAAAAAGATTTTCTTCAGGAATTTTGTCTAACATTGTAATCTCACCTTCAAACTCAACATTGTTTTCAATGCGAATTCTTGCAGTAAGAATGTCACCCTTTACAGATCCACCATTACAAATTTCAACTCTTTCCGAAGCCTCAATATCACCTGTTACATTTCCAGAAATGATAATTGATTTAGCAGAAATCTTTTCAACAGTACAGATAGCATCCTTAGCAATTTCAAGATTACCTGTTGCCTTGATGCGTCCATTAAACTTACCTGTAATAATAAGATCATCACTGAATTCCAACACACCGTCAAATTCAGTTTCTGGTCCAAATACTGTAAGAGTTTTTTTCTGTTCTTCGTCTAATGTTTCTGCCATAGTTTTTGTATTTTATATCATTCAATGATTAATTGTCAAATCAACTATTTTAATACAGGTATTTCAGCCACGATGTAATTTTCTTCAAATGGTCTGCTCATAACCCTAACCTTACCAGTTGAATCAATCATACAAGTTTGCCCGCTTGCAGTACTTCTAACTGTTGGAACATGATTTTCCACGCTTCTGAAAACAGCCATCTGAAGATGCTGAATCTGACACCGATAACTTTTAGACCAGGCATCATTACTTAAATTGATGAAAGCCTTTGCACCAGACTTTACAAACCTTTTGCAATCCCCGCCAAAATTATCTTCAAAACAGATTGGTGTGGAAAACTTAAGTCCCTTGTAGCTAAACACTTTATACTCATTTCCAGGAGTCCAAAGATGAGTATCCCCATCCAACAGCATCTTATAAAGCCATGGAAACTGTTTGCCATAAGGAAAATATTCTGTAAAAGGAACAAGATGAATTTTTGAATAAACCTGAGGTTCTGGCGGAAGAACATTTTCTCCTGGGACAAAAAGACAGGCGCTGTTATAATCATCTGTTTCAGTCGCATTGAAGTTTCCAATTACGAAAGCACAGCTTTTTGAGTTCAAATATTCAAGAAGATAATCTATCAACTCTTTCCTTCTGGAATCCACTAATTGATAATAATTACTCATTATAGAAGGAACTACCGCTGTTTCTGGCCACACAACAATATCAACATCTGAATCACTTTCTAAAAGGCTGTCCGTCAATTCCATCAGTTTTCGTACATCTTTAACATAAGAATTAAAATCACCTTTCCACGGATCCGAATTGTTTTGAACTGCCGCAATTTTTTTTGTTTCCAGAACAGAATCTCTTCCATTCACAACATTCACTTTTACGATTCCATATCCAAAACACAACAAAACAAGCACAATACCCGTAAAACTAAAAACAATATTTGAATACGAAATCCTCTTCTGCTCAACATAATCCACCGCCAGACTAAATAATAGAACAGAAAAATAATTCAATATAAATGCAACTCCCCACACGCCTGTAAAATCCGCAATCTGAATCAAGTACAGATTCTTCCATTGATTATAACCATTTACTCCGTATGAAAACCCTACAAAACCTAAAGTCTTTAAGTATTCATACAGACAGATAACAGCAAGAAACAAGATGAATCGAAGAACTTTATTTTTGACGCTGAAAAGCTTTAAGACAAGGAACAATATTGAACAAAAAACAAAATATAGAAGGGAAACTCCTGCCATGGCAACAGAACTAAACTTTAACAGCCAGGGCAAATAGATAATGTATGACAGAACCCCGTAGATTCCGCCATAAATCCAGACAGTTTTTATACCAGAGACATAAACTAATAAAAAAACAGGAAAATAAACAAACCAGGATATAAAACTGTTATTACAACCAAACAAGATGGCTGCAATAACCAAAAGAATAAGACATTTATATTTTTCTAATGAAAAATTAATTTTCATCTTTAATTTCAAGATTCCACAAAGCGTTCTTAAGTTCCTGACCAGCTCTAAATGCAGCTACATAATGAGGAGCAACGGAAACAACTTCACCAGTCTTAGGATTATGAGCAGAATCTCTACCTTTTCTAAGTCTTGGTTCAAAAGTTCCAAAACCTCTAAGCTCGATTGTAGAACCTTTAGAAAGAGAAGCTTTTACTTCTTCAAGGAACTGTTCCACAATATTCTGAACGACATATTTTTCACAGCTTGTTTTTTGATAGATAGATTCTACCAAAACATTTTTAGTTACTTTTTCTGATGCCATAAATCTCTCCACTTTTTTTTATTATAAACTACATCAATGACTTTTACAAAAAAAAATCCAGTTGAGAAAAAAACCCAACTGGATTCTTTGACAAAAAACAACTTTATAAGTTATTTTGCAGCTTCTGCAGCAAATGTAACATTGTAAAGTTTAGTCATACGTGACTTTTTACGAGAAACAGCGTTTCTTGTAAGAACGCCCTTGCTGCGAGCACTATCAAGTTCACTAACAAGTGTCTTGAGCTTAGCCTGTGCAAGTGCCTGATCCTTAGCATGAACAGCTTCTACAAACTGTTTAGCATATGTCTTACAAGTACTTTTGATAGCTTTGTTGTGAAGTCTTCTAACTTCGCTCTGTGCATGACGTTTCTCAGCAGATGTTTTTTTAGTTGCCAAAGGGAACCCCCAAATAAGTTAACTTGTGAAATATATTAATAAACTGGATTTATTTCGTCAAGATACAAAGAAATTTACTCCATTGACTAACACATTGAATATCACTAATATATTTTGCAATACGTATTAATTTTTATGGAGGAACACCATGGCCGGAGCAAGTAAAAACTCTCGTACTACAGTTGCAACACAGAAGTTCGCATGTCCAGATTGCGGTGGCGAAATCGTTATGAAGACATTGTACGAAGCTGGAAAGCTTAAGAATATTGCAGAATGTTCAAAATGCAAACGTACAGAACGTCGTCCAAAGGATTTCAAATAATCTTGCTTAAACGATAAAAAAAAGGGTTGGTGTAAATCAACCCTTTTTTATTTTAACTATCAAATTATTACTTTTCAGTTGAAGGAAGCTTTCTCCATTCTACAAGCTGTTCCTGAATAAGACGACGGCTTTCTTCCAATACAAATGCTTCTTCTTCCTTGTTACTAGGACTGTCAAATACCTTAAGAACCTTTACGCGGTAACAACCGTTTCTAAGATTACTCATAATGTTTTTCATATCACGGATCTGATATCCACCATCAAGTGCACAACAAACAATTGGAAGTTTTGTTGAATCATTCAACTTGCGGAAACCTGCAGAATAGAACTTACCGACATTTCCATCACGAGTACGAGTTCCTTCAGGGAAAAGAACAGGAATCTGACCGCGAGTAATAACACGCTTACCAAAATCTTCAATAACCTTCATCGCCTGCATAGGACTTCCCTTTCTAGGAACCATACAGTGCTGCTGGGCACGAAGCATTTCTGAAACAAGCGGAATATGACGGGAAAGATTATCCTTTGCAACAAAACGAAGTTCCTTTTTACGAAGGAAATTCATAAAGCAAGGAATGTCCAAAAGACTCTGATGATTAGAAATAATGATGAACTGTTCAGGAAGTTCATCCAGCTTATCTTTATATCCAAAAAAATGGAAATTGCGATAAGTGTTAAGAATTGCAAAAACTCTAGGAGCCAGCTGCTTAACGATATACTGCGAAATATGTCGGCTCCAAGGAAGACTTACAGGATAAGCAATGATGTTCAAAATAGAAGGTGGAATAATTGCAGTAAACAAACAGCACAAAGTCAAAAAACTATACACGTGGAGCTCCTTAATTTAAATTTATTCTATAAACAAAAATTTCATCTGTCAATTAAAGATATGGTCTGTAATTGCAGAACATACCTTAGAAAGACTGTCATACATCTTTTTGCATTCAGGAATACTATTCATAAAAACAGCACCATATCGTTTTTCATAAAGACGACGGTCCAGAACAACAACAGCACCTCTGTCAGTACTTCTGCGCATAAGACGGCCTACCCCCTGTCTGAACTTGATAACCGCCTCAGGAACGCTCAATTCCATAAAAGAATTGCCCCCCTTCTTCTGAATTGCCTCTGATCTTGCAGTAAACACAGGATCATTTGGAACCGCAAACGGAAGCTTGACAATAATGACCTGAGAAAGAGATTCACCAGGAACATCAACTCCCTGCCAGAAGGAATCCGTTGCAAAAAGAACGCTGTTCACATCCTTTTTGAATGTATCCAAAAGCCTAGAATTGTCATCAGCTCCCTGACGAAGCAAAGCACCGCCAAAACCTTTTAAGCTACGGACACAATTGTTATAGCAGCTTCTCAATGATTCATAAGAAGTGAACAGAATCAAAGTTTTACCTTCAGAAGCATTCACCAGCTGAACTACAGCCGCTTCCACCCAAGCCTGGAAATTCATATCATCTGGCAAAGGCGCATCCTTTGGCACTGCAAAAAGCATGTTCTTTGCATAAGGGAAAGGAGATGGAAAATCACCGTACAAAACTCTGTCAGGTTCAGAAAAAGAAACTCCTGCACCTCTCATCCAGAAATTAAAATCACGGCCAGTCTTTAATGTTGCAGATGTACATACCACAGTATTCATTGGCTCATACACTCCGTTATTCATCAAAGGAGCAATGTCCAAAGGAGTTTCATTTAATGTGATGATTACAGAATTATCTCCATCCTTTTCAACATCCTTTGACAAAAACTTCTTCTGAAGCCAGAAAACCTTATCCCGCTTTTCTTCCCAAGTTCCAAAATCCCTTAGCACAACAGCATAGTCTTCAAGACGTCTTAAAAGAACCTTAGTCTGATAGAATGCTGGAACCGATTTATCATCTTCTTCAACGCCATCCATGATCAAACGGCAAAGCCCAATAAAATCATCCAGACTCTTTGAAAGAGTTGAACACAACGAAATGAATGGTCCAAAATCCCGGGCATTTCCATCATGAATACGAACGTTATAGTTGTTTCCAATAATATCAAGGCCTGCAGTTTCCAGATTGATGATATCATTCTTGATCTTGCTAATTTTTTCGTAAGCAAATGAAGCCTTATCGCCGTTACTGGAAAGAATTGAAACAGTACACAGATATCCCGATTCAGATCCTTTACGCTTTCTGTAAAGCTGATTTGTCTGCTTTAAGATACTGAACCGATTGAACGCCTGGCTAAAGAAACTTGTAGCAGCAGGCTGAATACCATGAGCTTCGTCAAAAATGATTCTTTTGTAAGGTGGCAGAACCGCAGCATCATCGTAACCAACACCATGCATTCGGGATTCAATGTCTGCGAACAAAAGATGATGGTTTACAACAAGAATGTTTGTACTTGCAGCTTCTTTACGAATCTTCATTACAAAACAATCTGTGTGATACGGACAGCGCATTCCCATACAGGAATCACTTTCTGAATTAACTCTTGTCCAAACACTTGCAGGCGGCATAAAAGGAATGTCACTTTTGCTTCCTGTAGGAGTTGTAGCCGCCCATTCTCTTAACTTATCAAAAATATCATTATCTTCTTCAAAAAGCTCCCGCTGAGCAGTGGCTTCTTCAAAACGACGCTTGCAGACATAGTTCTGACGTCCTTTCATCAGCAAAAATTTTACGTCTGCTCCAATAATCTTTAAGGCCGCAGGAATATCCTTTTCACAAAGCTGCTGCTGAAGGTTGATTGTTCCTGTGGAAATTACTATTCTTTCCTGATTCTTTATTGCCCAGATAATTGCAGGAATCAAATAAGCATAAGACTTACCTACACCAGTTCCCGCTTCAAAAACACCGATAGAATTATTGTTAAAAGATTTTGCAATCTGCTTTAAAAGTTCAATCTGAACCTTACGTTCTTCAAAAGCTTCAGACTGCAAAGATAAAGGACCACCGTCAGAAATGCATAAAGCAGCCTCATCTAGATTGATCTTTTCAATTCTTTTAGGTTTTACAGGCTCCACAACAACGTAAACGTCAGAACAATCATTGTTGATTATATAAAACCCTTGTGCATTTTCAGAAGCCTGGGAAGCGACTCCAATATCAGCATTGGAAGGAATAAGCTTTCCACTAGGATGATTATGAATCAAAACAGAACATTTTCTAGCTTCAGAAAAATTGACAGGAACTGAATGTTCGTTTCCACGAGCAGCAGCTTCAACAGAAACAACAACTCCAGAATAATCAATCTGCCCTACAAAAAAAACTTCGTTTCCCCCAGTTTCTTTTATGTGTCTCTTAATTTTTTCGATTACTTCGTCTAGAAAATATTTATGAATATCAGCCATTGTCTCAAATTCTGAAAAGTCGTATATAAAAAAATAAGCCTTGAACCGAAGTTCAAGGCTTTACCATCTCCTAGCAGAATTGAACTGCTGTTGTCGGGATGAAAACCCGATGTCCTAACCACTAGACGAAGGAGACATACAACTTACGTTGATGAGTTGTATATTACATACTAATGATTATTTTGTCAACAGCAATTCTTTATTTTTGCATTTTTTTTTACATTTTCATGTCAAATTTTTCAACAAGTTTTGCATGGAGTGTAGAAAGTCCAGCATCTTCCAGACCAAGTTTCTGGGCAGCTACAACATCGTTCATAGCCTTTTCAAATTCACTTAATTCAAAATATGCAACCGCTCTGCGATAGAATGCATGAGACTGCATTTCGTTGATTTCAAGAGACTTTGAAAAACATTCCACAGCTTTTTCATACTGCTTTTGAATTGAATAAACAATTCCTTCGTAATAAATTGATCGGAAAGAATTTGAATCTTTTTCAAAGGAAGTTCTAAAATCATTCAAAGCATTTTCGTGATCATTTTTTGAAAAATACGCCATTCCACGATGCTTATGAATCACAGAAAGAACAATATTATTTGGCTCAGGTTTAGATTCAATAATCTGAGTATAAATCATGATGGCACTTTCCAGGTCCCCGCTGTTATGGGCATGAATTGCCTGAAGAAGCATATCATCAATTGTACCTTTAACATATGGCGTAATACGTTCAATAGAAGGATTAACCTGAGGAACTTTACTGCCATCAATTTCTGTAAGATCATCTGCAATTTCATAGAATGTATGCCTGCGCTGATTCATTTCATGCTGCAGGTTTTTCTGATAATCACGAATTTCCTGAAAAATAATATCTGCCAGGCTTAAAGAAGCATTCATTGATGCAAGCTTACGTTTAAGCGGCATATCAAAAGGAGTAAACTCTGTCTTATAAATAAGTTCATGCTCTACTTCTGCCCAGGCATCCTGCAAAATTGTTCTGATCTGGATTTCACAAACAAGTTCATCAGGAAGTATTATACCTTCTGGAATTGAATCAGGACGACAGTCTTCTGGAACCGATACAAGTACATGAACTGACTCGTAGCCAAATTCCTTATAACTCTGCTGAGCACCTTTAATTTCTACTTCTTTTACTACAAAAAGCTCCTTCATCTGGTTCTGAACTTCTGTAATATCTTCAAGGAATGTACAGATAATTCGAATTCCCATCATATCAGTAAGGCAAACAAGATCTTTTGAAACGACAGCTTCATCAAATCTCTGTCTAAGAACCTTTTTATAGTATGAGTTAAAGCTTTTAATTCTTGATTTATATGTTGGTTGTGAAGTAAGTTTAAGATTTTTCTGAATTTTTGCCTTAATCTTATCCATTACCTGCTGCAAAACAGGACAATATCTTTCGTAAACTTCTTTTATGTTGTTTTTTGCAGGAATACTTGAGTATAAATTTTCATTAGCCATATCAAAATTGTATGACGAAAATTCAAATAACACAAATAAAAAAACCCTCCAAATTGTTGGAGGGTCTTTATTAATCAAAGTTTAGAACTTTAATTATTTAGCTTCAGCTGAGCTTCCGCCTGTTGACTGAGCGTTAGAGCCAGAATCTTCGTTCAAGCTAGATGTGAACTTGTCTTCTGTAGCCTGCTTAGCCTTTTCAAGGAAGCGGTCAACCTGCTTGTTACCGAAACGAGACATTTCAGAAGCCTGACGAGCAGATTCCTTCTTACCAATGATACCCCAGAGGTCTTCATCAGCGATGTCACGATCAGATGTAAGCAATGCTTTATCGTAAATGATAGATACATCTTTGAAGTAACCGATGTAGTCACCACCAATGTGGTTAGCATCACGTGTTACCTGGAAACCAGTGAACTTAACGAATGGAAGTCCACGTGGATAGATTGGGTAAACGCGGATTTCACGGTTACGGATTTCAGTAATGTACTGTGGGTTGTTCCAGATCAATTCTTTCCAACCGTCGAATCCGAGATATCCCATGAAGTAGCGGCGTTCAACACCGTCTGTATCCTTAAAAAGAACATAAAGTCCTTCTGGATAGTTCATACCCATTGTTGTAACTTTGATAGACTTAACTGTACCAACGTTCTTTACAACACCATAACCATCTTCGAAAAGTGTCTTACCTGTTGCCTTTTCTTCGTCAGTTGGTTCCTGACGGTTACCATTTTCATCTGCAGAAGAAAGTGGTTCGTAAGCTGGGATTTCGAAAGGAGGTCTGATATAAGCATAAGCGTTTGAATTCCATTCTGGGAATACAACGCGAACACCCATTACTTCCTTACCAGCGAAAGGAACCTGTGCGTCTTCTTTTACAGGTGCAGCAACTACAGTTGAAAGTCCGAGACTCTGTACTGTGCGTGATGATGAGTTCAAACTTACTTCCCACTGTGGAAGAGCAAGTGATGTTCTCATAAGATCTTTCTGATCAGCAGTAAAAGTTGCACCAGCAGCTGTAGAAAAATCCATTACTGTGCGGCTGTTTTCCTGAGGATTACCATTGTCATCAGCACAACAGTCAGCCTGCAATAATGTAAAGTCGATGACAGTAGCCTGTTCTGCGAAAGCACTGACACCAGCGAGCAGCATAGCAGCTGCCAAGATTGAAAAAGTCCTCTTCATAAGAAGCTCCTTTTAATAATTCGATGTAGCCTTGTATAGATATTATTATCATTCAAGACTTTTGTTTTGTCAACGAAACAAAATCGAATTATTTATTTTTTTTGACATTACTTTTCTTCGTATGGTCTAACTCCCTCGATGAAAAGCTCAATTTGTTTGATATTTGAAAAATTGTTCAACACGTTCATTTTGAACAAATCTATATCACTACGGAAATCTGCAGTAAAAGCATCCGCTCTGAAAATGTCATCTGTAAGATTAACATAAAGAACGGAATCCTTTACAAAACAAGAAATTACTCTTGTACCTTTGCAAAAAACAGGACTACAGTGTTCTGAAACAGGACCAAGCAAAAGTTCATCAATGTAATACTGATACTTACTCTGGGCTGTGTTTATCGGTACATATCTGGTTTCAATACGATATTTGTCAGAATCAGAAGCATGAAAAATAAAAGTTCTGCGAATTCCAGGAAATTTTGCAACCCAAACCATAAGGGAAACAAAAAAGAAGAGAAAAATGAACGCCAGTATGATGTAGGACGATTTTTCCAGTTTAGGTACAGCTATTTTCATTTTACTGATGTAAATCCTCTTGAGCGCTCAAAATGTGTTACAAAAGCGCTGATACCATTATAAATTCCTATAGCGGTCTTTTGCAAGTAACTAGCGTCATTTAAATTCAAAGCTTCCTTTTCGTTTGTTACAAAACCTACTTCGATCAAGACACTTGGCATGTTCGCATTACGCACAACAAACCATTCTTCAGCCTTGATTCCCCTAGCCTTTGACTTGTCCCCAATCTGTGCCTGAAGTCCGTCCATGATGAACTTTGCGATGAGGATACTTTCTGTTGTGTATTCTTCTTCCATCATTGAATTCAAGATTGGAAAAAGACTTGTATCTCCATCAACAGCAGATTTGTCGATTACAGTTCGTCTGTAACCTGGAGAAAGATACCAAACCTCATATCCGCTGGAAGATTTATTCAGGGACGCATTTGCATGTATAGAAACGTAAAGAATAGCTTCGTTTTCGCCTAATTTCACATTATTTGCAATCTCTGTACGTTCGCTAAGCTGAGGAAAAGTGTCCCCGTAGCGGGTCATGATGATCTGTTTTTCTGGATAAGCCTGTTTAAGCTTTGAGTAGAGAGCCTTTCCGATTGTAAGAACAACATCTTTTTCTGTTACTTTTATTGTCTTGCCGTTTACTGTAAAAGTTCCTGAAGCACCAGGATCTTTTCCACCGTGACCTGGATCAATAAGAATTGCACCGACCTTAAATCCGTTTCCATCTGCAGAAGATTTAAAGAAATTTTCAGCAGTATCAATGAAATCCTGGGAAACCAGAACCTTGCCTTCAGAAACCTTTGGAGCATCTGTCATTGCAATTGCGGCACTATCTAAGATCAACATTTCGTTTCCAGCCTGGAAGGAAATCTGATGACCGTTTTTTTCCAAAATTCCAGAGGCTGTAAGAGTATCCCAGTAAATTGTCATGCCAGAATCGGCAGCCTTTTTCTGAAGGGAGATGTCTGCAACACCACAAAACCCTGATGCTAAAAAGAATGAAAAGGCAAAAATGACTGAGAATATATTTTTATTAAAATTCAACTTCTTCATACTTTATTTTTCGGAATTCTAATCTGAATCTGAAACATAAAATGCAGCTTGAAGTCCACCTTTTAACAAAGCTGAATAAAAGCGTTTTCTGTTCAACGCTGGATGCACAGAAGCTTTCTCATCAAAGAGTTTTGCGACCTGCATTGCAGTTAAATGACTCCAATCTTTTTCATCATTTTCAAAGATTTTCTTAAGTTCTACATTATTTTCTATATCATTTAATATAGAACAATTTTGTAAAATTTCACCTTCGAGGTTCAATTTTTCCAATTTATTGTATGCCGAGAAAGCTGAGGGTGGAAAACCTTTTTCGTCCTGGGCTTCAACCCCTGAAAGGAATTCTTCTGTCCGGCTGTTGTTTGGTTCAAGACGGATAAGAATTTTAGAAACAGCACTTTCACTGGCTGCTACAGCTTTATCATAATCAGCATCAAGAGAAATCACATTACCGCACTTCTGAACATTATTACGAGGAAAATCAACATCATCTCCAGCCTTTACAGGTCGTGGAAAAACATTTTTTATAGCTTCAGTTTTTTCAGCTTGATCCAATCCTTCAACGTTTTTGATTTTCCCTGGAATTGAAATCCATGCACGTTCTGCGCTCACTTTATTGGAAGGAAGTTCGTAAATCTTGAAGGCATCGCATGAAACTGTAAGTTGTTTTCGTTTTGAAATAAGCTCTGTCGGTTCATTTCCTGTTGCAATAAGCAATGCCTGTTCTGTCAGATTTACATCCGAAGAATATGGATAAGTCCATCCAGACATGTAGCCGCCGGAAAGACGAGCTGCAATTTCGCCAATCTCAGGACCATTTTGAGAAAACTTGATGTCGGCTTTGGCAGCTCCACAAGTAAGGCCAAGAGCAGCAACACCTTTTGCAAAAGTTTCGATCAGGGCAAGGCGTTTTTCTTCCTGTACTGTTGTTGGCATTGTATGGCCGGTTTCGATGAAATAAGGTTCATAGAAAATGTGACGGTCTGCAAAACCTGTGATTGTCATAGTTCCGTTATAAACAAGAGCATCAATGGAGTATTCTGGACCTTTCATGTATTTTTCGAGAATTACTGTTGAAGATCGAGAATTTTCTGCTGCAACCTGAACGCTTGTCCAGGCTTCTTCCTTATTTCTGATCATTCTGCAGCCACGAGCACCCATGTTGTCAGCAGGTTTCACTACACAAGGAAAGCCCAGCTTTGTAACAATCTCAGAAACCTTGGTTTCTGTAATTTCTTGTCCTGTAAGACTATAATACTCAGGAGAAGAAACTTTTGCCTTTTCAAAACAGGCTCTCATTCTTGGTTTAATGCTGGCATTCAAGGCTGCCTCAAAGCTATGGGCAGGAAATCCTAACTTTTCACTGGCATAAGAAACGCTGGCAGAAAAGTCTGTTCCGGCTGTAAAAATCCCCTGAAGATTGTTTTTTTCTTTTAAAAGTTTTGCGTATTCATAAATGCCTTCTCTATCCTTAAGGTCGATTTTTGAAAATTCATCAGCAAAGGGAATTGATTCAGCATTTGGATTTGCGTCGATAACGTAGGTATAAAAACCGTTGTTTTTTGCTGCCAAAATGGCAGGCTTCTGCATAAGACCTGCACCTAATATCAAGACTGACTTTTTCATTTTTTATTCCTACTTAATTTTACGGCAATAAACTTCAAAGGTATCGCCTAGATTCATGGTGTGACTGATCAAATTGTACAGGCCGAACATGGCATCACCTTTTTTCCATCCATGCTTTTTTACATTTGGAAAACGTTCTGGATGATGACCTGTAAAAACAATCTTTTCGACCTTAAAACCAAACTGCTTTAGAATTGCAGCAGTTCTGCTTGGTTCCCAGACTGAAAAATGATCTGATGGACTGTTTTCAAAGAAGCTCTGTGTATTCTTTTTTCCCGAAACCCCTTCTGCAGAAGGAGTCGAAAATGCAAAAACACCGTCTTTTCTTACAAGAGAACTGACTTTTTCAAGCACAGCCCTAAGATCTGAAAAATGTTCAATTACATACCACATGGTTACCGCATCAAATTCATTAAGGCCAAACTCAGCTGCCGGATCAAATTCAGGAAAAGGCGAACAGACAGCAGGAAACAAAAGAGTCTTTCTTACGTACTCAACTGCGTCTTTTGCAATATCTGTTCCGTAAGGCTGCCAGCCATTATCCTGAGCTGCGGAAAGAAATGGGCCGTAAGCACAACCGATATCCAATATTTTGGGAGACGACAAATGTCCTCTTATAACACCATTGATTTCATGCATTCTGCTTACACAGTTTTTCTTGATGGTTTCGAAATCTTCTAGATATGTTCTTCCGTACTGAGCCTTATACTGTTCGGCAAAATATTCTTTCTCATACTTCATAGGTTTTGAAGCATTCCATGAAATATAGATGATTCCACATTTTGAACAACGGCGGAAAGTTCTTTCTGGAGTTCTGGCTACAACTTGATCAACAACTTCTGTTTTTCCACAAACTGGGCAAAAATGTCTTTTGCTGTGAGACAAATCTTTTACGAACTGGCCAAGATTTCTTTCATCTTTTCCTAATCGCTCTGCAAATTCCCATGGATAAAACTTGTCTGGATCAGAAAGGAATTCTGGAACACAATACCCTTCCAGTTGTTCCTTTGAAAGAGAGAAAAAGCCATATTTTTTTGCAAGATTTTCGTGAAGCTTTGTAGTTGGCAATAAAATAACTCCACAGCCTGCACTTACAGCTTCAAAAGCAGTCAATCCGTAGTGAGTAACGATCAGATCGTATTCATAAAGTTTATCTTTTAATCCTGGAATCGAAGAGCAATATGTAACGCCTTCAATTTTATTTTCCTCAGCAACGCCAGAGCTTACAACTGCAATTTCTGTTCCGGTTTTAGAAAAAAACTTTGCCGCAAGATTACACAAACAGCTAGGATCTTCTCCTCCTACACAAACAAGAATCTTATTGATCCTGCATACTTTTTCAGCTTTTTTGTTTGCAGCTCTTTCTATAAAAGCTGGTTCATTAAGGTTGGAAGATCTTGTTAAATTATATGAAGGAATAACATCAAGGATATAATCCGACAAAAGATGACTTTCACCTCCTTCGTCCAGACTGGCAACCATTGCACAACCTCTAAGTTTTTCCATCACCTGGCTGTCACTTTTGAACAGGTCTGTAACGATAAGGGCAAATTCATTCACTTCCGGAAATTTACGTATGATCTGAGCTTCACTCAAGCCGTTATAGATCGCTTCTTTTACAAGATTTTCTGTTTCCGCAAGTCCTGAATTTTCTGGAACATAGACAAAAGATTTTGTTTCTGCCGCCAGCTTTAAGCAGCGACGTAAATGACCTGTTCCATGACCTTTTTCTGTACTTGGATAAAAAAGAACTGTATCGTGAACTTCTGGATCACTTACAGCGGAAATAATCTGTTCTGTTGTATATGGTTCAGAAGGTTCATTCCCTTCAGAAAGCTTTGCAACAATTGCCAGAGCACGTCTATAGTCAGCAGGAGTATCAATTGTTGTACGGTATTCAGGGAAATAGAATCGGGCTGGAGCCTTGTAAAAAAGAGATGTATAAGTCTGTTTATGAGTGTACAAAGCAGGTCCTACATGTTCCCTGTCAAAAGGATCCTGAGTACGGGTTGAAGCATCAAGCAAAGAACTGGCACTAAAGATTTCAACTCCAGAACCGTGAGGCAAACCAGTCCAAGTCATGTAATCACATTTTTTGATTTTATTCTGTTTGTAAAACTCATCCACCAAAGCCTGTGCAGCTTCGTAGAAAAGGAATGGATTGTCAGCAGTTGCTCGTAAAACAGTACCGCAACCACAAGCTTTAATGGCCAGGCAGTAACGTTCAAGAACATCTTCCAAAGGACCTGCAATGATTTTCCAGCCATGCTTTTCTGCCAATGGTTTTAAAGTTGGATAAGAAGCTTCATCTGTTGCAACCATATAAGTTGAGGCAGAAACCTTCTTCATCGAGTCCATTGTCCATTCAAAAACAGTTTTTCCACCAAGCATTTTAAGTGCCTTTCCTGGCAATCTTGAAGAAGATAACCGGCACTGCATGATGATTGCCAAATCAGAATAATTATTGTCTTTCATACTGACCTTCCCAATGCTCAATCAAAAACTGGATGTCTTTTTTGAATCTAAACTGATTCTTTCTGACCCACTTTCTGGCCATTTTGAACTGAGAAATTGATTCTATAAGTCCACAAGAGGATTTTAGATAGAATGGAAAAAAAGATATTTTTGAAATTACCCCATGATCATTTTTGAAATGAGGAACAATATTTTTTAGATAAAATCTTAGATATGAAAGATCAGGAGTTGTTTTTTCCACTGGAGAATCTTCACCATAATAGATCTGGAGTTTTGTCGTAATAACAGTTTTTTCGCCCCACAACCAGCTGCGCAATGCAAGATCTGCGTTCTGCCAGTATGGAGATTCCATTGTGTAGTCAAAACCACCCAATTCAATGAACTTTTCTCTATTATAAATCCCGATAAAATCAAATGGATAGAGAGTTGGTAAACCATCCTGAATGAACTGATTCAAAGTCAAACGGAACTTTCCCTTTTCAGCATTAGGTACAAAGTTTGTAGAAATTCCAGAACCCTGCTGATCCATCAATCTAGGGACAACGCAATAAACATCACTTTTGAGAATATTTTCCGCCAGATTCTTAAGCAAAAATCCTTTTGGAATATACATTGAATCCCTGATGATCATAAAATATTTTGAGTCAATTTCAGAAATGCAGGAATTGATAAGGGTACCGTCGCAGGCTTTTTCCAATGGAATAACAAATTTTACAGTTGGATAACGTCTAGAAATCTCATCAATGTTAAAATTCTGAGCATCAGGCTCAACCGAAACGATAGACTTAAAGCCACATTCTAAAAGAGTATCCAATGTCTGAGTCCTAAGGTGACTACCGCTTTTATTCAACATGATGACAGAAATATCCATTGTCACATTTGAATTATGCTGACGTCCCCAGAGAACTGTTCTGTTTATTTCATATTCACTAAAAGTTGAAGGTATAGTATTCATCGCAAGACTCACATTTTCCGCAATATTTATTTTCAAGGTGATTTTTTACTTCGCCGTCCAATTTTTTCCAGATTTCTGAAAGATTATCCTTAAAGGCATTTCCAATCAGATTTGACTTTAGATGACCTCGGCAAAATGGAACATTTCCGTCTACAAGTACTGTCATGTCTCTGCGAATATGCCAGCATGGATTTCTTTCCAAAGGTGACAGATCAGCAGGTTTACGGTCTGGTAATGTTCCACAAAGGTTGTCGAATTTCTGAATGATAATATTTCCACCAGAAGGAGAAGTCTTGTCACTCCAGAATCGGTAGAACTGCTCAAGTTCGGCTTCATTTTCGTTCATGCGAACAAACTGAGGATAAACTGAGCCTGCAAAATATTTCTGCAAAAGCTCAACAGCATTTTTAGGCCCATTGATTGTATCCAACGTTACAATCCAGATGATTTTTGGATTGTTTGCACCACCGTCAATTCTTGATGGAACAGAATCCGCAAATTCTTTTATGGAAGTACACATTTCTTCTGTAAGATTCTGCAGATCGCCTTCAATTAAAACAGAAAGTCCCGGTTCTGAAAGCACAGCTTTTACCATCTCAACAAAATCAGGATGAAGTTCTGCTTCACCCCATGCGCTCAAAGACACAACCGCTGTTTCCGAAAACAACGAAATCTTCTTTACTAGTTCCTTGAATTCCTTCAATTCCATGAACTTGTTGCCTTCAACTGTTTCCATTTCTTCAGGCTTATAAAGCTTTTTGCCAAGGCATTTGTCAGTAAGCTGAATGTTATAGTATCCAGGAACTGTTTTAAGGACTTCAACACAGGAACAGGCTTCCTTGGCAATCAGATCCACAGATTTACCGTCAACACCTTTCTTGAACATTTCTGTACAGGCAATGGAATTAGCCTTAGTTCCACAGTTGAAATTTACTCTGAAAAGTCTTGAATCCTCATCTGCAATAAGAGTTTCTACTTCAAATGAGTTAATATCTGTTTTAATAAGATCGAAAACGCTTGTTCTTGTAACCTGTTTTGCCCCAAGTTCTGCCTTCTGATTTTTAGATAGCTCAGCAAGGATACAGGCAGCCCCAACGTCCAAAACTTCCGGACTTAATCCTTCTGGATAACCGTCAGCAAAAGTGTATTCAGCCTTGCAATCCTTGTGTATAGAAAGCAATTCTTTTGTAACCTCTAAGTTCACAAAAGGAAGATCTGCCCATGCAAAAACTATGGAATCAGCTTTATAAGATTTTCCCACTTCTGCGAATTTAGTGAAAAGTTCACTAATCGTCCAATTTTCAGAAGTAATTACTGAAAGTTTTTTTCCACAACCTTCAATAGCTCCTTCGCACTCCCTGGAAATCTGTTCAGACGCAAAAACAACAGTTTCAGACTCATTTATTTTTGAAACTGAATCCGCCCAGTCCAGGCATCTTTCAAAAGCTGAACGTCCATCAAAGAGTTTATCAAAAAGGTGAAGCGATCTAAAATCGGCAAATAAAATTACAAGAGTTTTCATCACTTCCTTATCGGCTTTGAAGTTGAACAAGTTAAACTTAATATATAAAATTGTGCTATGAATCCAGCAATTATTCCTGCCGACAAAGTTTTTTCAGTTACAGAAATCAACTCAGCAATCAAGGACATGCTTGAGGGAGTTTTTCCTCAGATAACAATTGAAGGAGAAATTTCCAACTACAGACCTAATTCAACTGGTCACCTCTACTTCACCTTAAAGGATGCAACAAATCAGATTTCCGCAGTAATGTTCAGAGGTTATGCTTCGGCTCTTGGATTCAGAGTTCAGGACGGAATGAAAGTTCAGTGTACCGGAAAACTTACAGTATACGGAGCTCAAGGTAAATATCAGATCAACATCACAAAGATGAGCGTTGCCGGCGAAGGTGCAATCCTCAAGATGATTGAAGAACGAAAACGCAGACTTCACGCAGAAGGTCTTTTTGACCAGTCAAGAAAAAAGAGACTTCCTCTGTTTCCTAAAACAATCGGAATTGTTACAAGTCCTACTGGTGCTGCCCTAAGAGATATTCTTCAGATTACAAAAAGACGAAATAAATGTGTAAACGTCATTGTCCTTCCAGCTTTGGTACAAGGAGCAGAAGCTGCCGAAACCATCGCCCGACAGATTTACACTGCAAACAGAGCAAAACTTTGTGACGTTCTTATTGTTGGACGAGGTGGCGGATCCCTGGAAGACCTTTTACCTTTTAGCGAAGAAATTGTTGTACGGGCCATCGCATCCAGCGAAATCCCTGTTGTTTCTGCAGTAGGTCATGAAATTGACTGGGCTTTAAGTGATTATGCGGCAGACCAAAGAGCTCCAACTCCTAGTGCCGCTGCAGAGCTTATCGTTCCAGAATTATCCGCTGTAAAACAATATCTTTTTCAAAAAAGACAGGACCTTTACACAGAAGCTCAGTCCAGAGTTGAACGAATCCGACTGATGGTAAAAAGTTTTGATCCTCAAAACCTTGAGCTTCAGGTACGTTCCATTGAACAGCCTTTGCTGGCTCGATTTGACAACTGCAAGCAGGCTCTGGAGCACAACATAACACAGAAAATCCGTGACACAAGACAGATAATCGACACCTGTGTCACAATTCTGGAAAATGCCAGCCCTCAGACCATTCTAAACCGAGGTTACTCAATGGTCAGAGACAAGGCAACCAACAAAATCATAAGAAACAGCTCCGACGTAATAAACGGAAGTCAGATAGAAATCATACCGGCAAATGGAAAAATCACCGCCCGGGTAGAAAATGTTGAATAAGGAGAAACTAATGGCTAACTTTGAAGAAAACCTTGCAAAACTGGAACAGCTTACTCAGGACATAAAAAGAAGCGACATCTCTCTTGAAGATGCACTTAAAAATTTTGAAGAAGGCATCAAACTTGCCAGAGGAATGGAAGCTGAGATCGACAAAATCGAAGGTAAAATCCAGCAGCTCATGAATCAGCCAGATCCAGACAACGGTGTTGCTCCTCAGATGGATCTATTCGGAAACGTTGACGGAACAGGCTCAACTGGAGCTCCGGTCCAGGGAACTAGACAGTAAATGAGTGCATCCAATCCTGTAAAAACCTTGAATCCAGAAGTCGCAAGAAAGATTGCCGCCGGAGAAGTAATTGATCGTCCTAACGCAATGATCCGGGAACTGATGGATAACGCCATCGACTCTGGAGCAGACAACATTATTGTAGAAATTGCTGAAGGTGGAATTGAAAAAGTAAGAATCGTAGACAACGGTTGTGGACTCACAAAGGAAGACCTTTCAAACTGTGCCCGCCCCCATGCCACAAGCAAGATTTCTTCAGAAACAGACCTTCTGAACCTTACAACTTTAGGTTTCAGAGGCGAAGCCCTTTCTTCAATCGCCGCCGTTTCAAGACTTTCAATTATGTCTGGTGGTTACAGAATGAGAGCTTCCATTACAGAAGATCATATCATTGAGCCTGTAACTCCTCTGGAAGGAACCATTGTCCAGGCAGAAGGTCTTTTTGAAAACTTCCCTGCACGCCGTCAGTTCTTAAAGCGACCAGCCTCTGAAGGTGTAATGTGCAAAGCAACTTTTGTAGAAAAGTCTCTGCCTAACACAGATATTTCTTTCAGATATATCCAGGATGGTGAAATAAAGCTTGATTTACCAAAAGGTCAGACTCTATGCGAACGTTTTGCAAAAGCCATGGAGCTCAGAGAAAACTCATCCCTTTTCAGTATTGTAGAAGGTTCAAGCGGTGGAAACGATCCAGACTGGAGCTTCCAGATTGTTATCGGAGAGCCTGGTGTTTACAGAAGCAATAAAAAGGACATATATATTTTTGTAAACGGCAGACGTATTCAGGAATATGCTCTTGTTCAGGCAATTGAATATGGTGGTCAGGGTTACTTCCCTAACGGAACATTCCCTGTCGCCGCAGCCTTCATCCAGATCAAGCCAAGCCTTGTGGATTTTAACATTCATCCGGCAAAGAAAGAAGCTCGCTTTAAGGACATGGCTTCATTGCACCACGGAATTAGTTCAGGAGTAAAGGCATTTTTCAGCGAATACACAAACCGTTCGATGAAAGCTAACCTTGCGCCAAAAGAACAGTCGGTTCCAGCTCAAAACCTGTTTGATCCGGCAACATTGGCAGCACAAGCTCTCAGTCATACAAATTCAACAAATTTCACAGATTCAAGACCTGTTTCTTCATCATCCTCTGGAATCAGAAGCCGTTTCTTCAGCGGAACTTCATCAAGCACAAACATGATGATTCGGGAAACATCTGCAAATTCCTGGACAGGTTACGCAAACAAAAAAGCAGCTTCAGAAAAGAAAGAAAACAATGAAATCCTTGATTTCATGAACAAAACAATTGAAGCCTATTCAGGAAAACCTTCTGTTGTACAGGAAACAGCTCCTGTCATGACAACAGTTCAGACTCAGGCTCAACCTCACGCAAGACCTGAACTTGATGACTTCCATTTTATCGGAAGTGCACTAGGAACCTTCCTTATCGCAGAAAAAAACAACACCCTGTATATCATAGACAAGCACGCCGCCCACGAACGAACTCTTTTTGACCAGATAATGATGAATCAGAATGCAAGTCAGACACTTTTGATTCCGTTTGTGGTTGAAACAGCTTCAAAAAAAGACGACGACTATCTGGAAAGCATAAAACAGGAGCTATCAAAGCTTGGATTTAACTGTGAAAACAAAGGAAATGGCCGCTGGGAATTCATAACCTTAAACGAAAGATGGAAAGGCACAGAAGAAGACCTTTACCATGCCCTTCTGGATATAAAAGTTCAGCCCAAGGATTTGATTTATTCAATTGCCGCAACGACAGCCTGCAAAGCTGCCGTAAAAGACGGAACCATTCTGGAAGATGCAGCTGCCGAAAAAATAGCCCGCGGGGCACTGGAACTAGAAGATCCACATTGTCCACACGGGCGTCCATGCTATACGACAATCACAAGAGAAAAGCTTTTCAACCTTGTGCGTCGTACAGAATAAAAAGTTCAGAAAGCTTTACTGTTTAATTGACTGCAAAAGGGCGTCAACCTCTGCCTTACGGTGAGTTGGCCCCTTTATCTGAGCAACTGTAAGATACTTTTCAGCACCTTCATTATCACTTAAAGCCATACAAACCTTTCCAAGTTCAATATAAGCATCAACATTATTTGCATCCTGCTGAAGAACCTGAGTATAAGTTGTCTTAGCATTGTCATACTGACCGCTGGATGCAAATGCCTGAGCAAGATTGTATCTTACATCATTGTTCTTGGTATCAATCTTCAATGCATTCTGGAAATATTTGATCGCATTTTCATAATCTTCTTTTACGAGATAACAGCTTCCAAGGTTGTTGTTAACTTCAAAATTTTTGCTGTCTTTACTGTATGCTTTTAAGAACAAAGACAACGCTGTGTCTGTATCAGGTGGTGTCATTCCCATGTACATTACGCCAAGGTTGATCTGAGTCTTAAGATGATTTGGATTGTACTGAAGCACTTCCGCATATTTAGCAATAGCATCATCAGTTTTTCCATTTTTTTCGCACAACAACGCGTAATTGTAAACAACGTTGGCACGGGAAATCTTGTCATTGATCATTCCACAAGAATCATAAGCCTTTTTAGCATATTCAAAAGCGTCCTGGAATTTCTTTTCTTCAAAAAGAACAGTAGAAAGATTGTAATATGTAAGGGAATCATCTGTTCCTGCAGTCAGCATTGCAAGTGACTGTTTGAAAGTTGATTCAGCTTCAGAATATTTTTTTGCCTGGTAATAAACAGAACCAAGTTCATTAAGGGCATTTCTGTTTGTGCTGTTGATCTTAAGAACGTTAAGGTAAGCAGTTGCCGCTCCTGTGTAATCCTTCTGAGCCGAAAGACAACGGGCCTCCTCAAGATATGCCTTTTCATGACGAGGATCGATGTCATGGGCACGACGGAACTCTGCAAGAGCTGATTTAGAATCATTCAACTTGTTGTTTGTAAGACCAAGATTATATCTGGCTGGAGCAAAATTTGCGTTGAGCTGACAGGCTGTTGTGAAAGAGAATTTCGCTTCAGTAAACTTTTTCATCATGTACTGAACACGACCTAAATTGTAGTAATACAAATAATTGCGAGTTTTATCGTTAGCAGCTGCCTTTGTAAGATGGTCCAAAGCCTTCTGATAGTTTTTCTTGTCAAAAGCATCCATTCCCAGAATATACTGACTGTTAGCATCTTTTGGATCCAAAGCAACAGCCTTATTTGCGTATTCAACAGCCGCATCCATAAGACGTTTCTTTTCTGCTGGAGATGAAGCATTCAACGAAGCATCATACAAAGCCCCTGCCATCTCTGAGTTTTTACTTACACTGAAGTTTGGTTCACCATCAGAAACCGGCAAGGAGTTCTGAGCCTTCAAGAAATGCTTTAGCGCTTCATCTATATTTCCAGCGTTCAAGGCAGATTTACCCTGCTGAATTTCATCGTTAACACCAGCAATTTCTGCTTTAAGTTTGGCATTTTTTCTTGCAAGTTCTTCTTCAGCAGCTTTTCTGGCAGCCTCTTCCTTTTTACGCTGTTCTTCTGCGGCCTTCTGCTGAGCTTTCTGTTCTTCCAGACGTTCCTTTTCCAGGGCAGCGTTTTCCTGCTGTTTTTTCATAAGTTCAGCCATCTGGCGGTTCTGTTCTGCCATCTGCTTCTGCTGCCTTTCATTCTGAGCTGTAGAACGAGCCAGTTCTGATTTCATAGATTCCATTGTGGAACGCATTGCGGCTGTAATTCCATCAGTATCAACTGTCACGTTTACATTAGGATTAACATTCACATTTGAGCCGGAACCATTTCCATCAGATCCTTTTGCAGAAATGATTTTCTTCATCAATTCCTGAACCTGCTTGTCATTTGGATTTTTTAGGAAAAGTTCCTGGAGAGTATCCAGGGCACGGTCATATTCACCGTTATCATAATAGAAATTTACAAGAGCAATAGTCTTTTTGTTAGCACCACCGCCGGAACATCCTCTAACGCACAATGCAAACAGAATAATAATAACAGCGATAACACCGCCGCAAATCATCATCTTCTGCTTTTTAGTCAGTTTTGAAACAATCCCCTTTGAACCAAAACCATTAAAATCATCAAAATTATACATAAACCCACCTTCTTAAGTTCACTATTCAAGTTCACTTTCGTATTCATAATCAAGAACGTCTTCTGCTCCAGCAGTCATATTAGTTGTATCGGTCTGCTGAAGTGAATTTGCAACATCTTCCAGCAACTTTCTTCGGCGTTCTTCTTCCGCAGCTTTACGTTCAGCTTCAAGAGCTTCCTGTTCTGCCTTCTGACGTGTAATTTCTTCCTGGAGACGTTTGTTTTCTTCTTCAAGACGACGCTGTTCTTCTGCCAGTCTAGCAGCTTCTTCTTCCTGCCGTTTGATTTCTTCTTCAAGATATGAAATAAGTCTGTATATTTCCGGAGTCTGAGGATCATCTGGCTGTTCCGCAACAAAACGCCTGTAATCTAAAAGACATTCCGGATATTTCTTTGCCATAAGTCTAGAATTAGCTCTGTTAAGTAAAGCTCCATAAAAATCAGGAGACGCAGCAAGTGCTAAAGAAAAACAACTTTCAGCTTTACTATAATCTCCGGAAGCATAAGCAACATTTCCTTCGTTAAAGCAAAGGATTTTTCTATTTGCCACTCCAGATTTCTGTCCTCTTTCAAAAGCATCGATAGATTTCTGATAATCTCCCAGCTGAAAATATGCCAGTCCCAAAAAATTATAGGTGTCAGAACTTACATTACCATTTCTAACATCCTGTTCCAGCAGTTCTACAGCCCCAGAAGGATTATTTGACTTAAAGAGTTTTTCACCTTCCGATTCAGAAAATGCAAATGCCCCTGCCACAAAAAGAAATATACTTATATAGAACACTTTAGTTTTCATCATAGTTATTTTAACATATTTGCAGGCAAAAAGTAACTGTACATTTTTACTATTATTCTTTTGGATTTTGATATATAATTTTTGTTATTATTATTGGAGATTATTAGATGATTGTTATTGCTGCAGCGATCCTTGTTGTTATTGTCGCACTTCTTATTTTCATTATCAAAAGTGTTTCTTCACCCAAAAAAATTGACACTGTAAAAAAACTTCTCAAACAGGGAAAGAACCAGGCTGCAGCCAAACTTGCAAAACAGATTGTAACAAAAGACCCAGGAAACTTTGCCGTTCACTATTACCTGGGAAAAGCTTATCTTGCCGATAACAGAGGCGAACTTGCATTGATGGAATTCAAAACTGTCAACGAAAGAGCATTATTTGACAACAACCTTCCAGAAGTTCCATTCCGAAGAGAATTTGCACAGCTTTTGATGAAATACAATCAGAATGATGCAGCCCTCAGAGAGTATCTCCTTCTTACAAAACTAGATCCAGCAACCGCCGACAACTACTTTAACGCTGGTCGCCTTTACGAAAAGACAAACAGAAAAGACCTTGCCCTTTCAGTATATAAAAAATGTATTGCCCTTAATCCTAAGAATGCAAAAGCACATGCTTCTTTAGGATACATTCTTTTCCAGGCAAAACAGCTTAACGAAGCAAAAAAGGAACTTGACCTTGCAATTCATCTTAATCCAGAAGAATATTCCTGCTATTACTATCTTGGTAAACTGCTTAAAGATGCAAAGGATTATGGTGCTGCAGTAAAAGCTTTTGATAAAGCTCAGAGAGACAGCGAATACAAGCAGAAAGCCCTCATTGAACGCTCTACATGTTATATGATGGCAAACAGACTTGATAACGCACAGATAGACCTTCAGCGTGCCATCGATCTTGATAAAGAAGGAACAAACAATGATACATTGTACGCTCGTTACTTCCTTGCCGCTTGTTACGAAAAATCACGTAAAATTGAAAAAGCCATCGAACAATGGGAATTGATTTACAAAGTAAACCGTTCCTTCAGAGATGTTTCAACAAAGCTTTCAGAATATAAAGATCTTCAGTCAAACGACAGCTTAAAGGATTACCTTACCTGTTCAGATGTGGAATTCCTTGAAATCTGTAAGTCAGTTCTCAAAGCACTTAAATTGAACGCAGTTCAGGCTGATTCAAAGAAATTTGGTGTACAGATTCTTGCAACAGAAGCAAAGGACGGAGACTGGATGAACATGCGCAAGCAGACTTTCCTTCTTCGTTTCTACAGAGATATTGAACCATTGGAAGATGCCCCTGTAAGAGAAGCCTTGGATCACGCAAAAACATCAAACTGTTCTAAAACATATATTTTTGCAAGTGCAGGATTTACAAGACCTGCTTCTCAGTTTGCAGAAAACAGACCAGTTGAATTAATCGGAAAAGAAAAACTTCAGCAGTTATTGGACGCAGCAAGAAAGGCGGCTTCTACAAGTAAGTAAAAAAGTAAAAAAGGCTATTAATGAAAATTCTTTGTGTTTCCGATCAAATTGACCCTTTGATCTACAATCAAAATGCCAGTAAAAATTTCCCTGACGTGGACTTGATCCTCTGCGCAGGAGATTTACCTATGGACTACGTTGACTTCATTGTCTCCGTATTCAACAAACCGACTTATTTTATATTTGGAAACCACGATCTTAAAGAATTTAAGTTTTATCATAAAACACAAGGTGCAGCACATCCAGCCATCACCGGAGACCCAACCACTTCAACCTCAATAGAAATCGATTTTAATTCCCTTTCACATGATCATCACCACGGTGCTTCTTACGTAGGATTCAAGAACATTGCAGTCCGAAAATTTTCAATTATCAACAAAAAAGGAATTAAGACACCTCTTTTGATATCAGGTATTTCAGGTTCTATAAAATACAACAATGGACTATGCCAGTATACAGATACACAAATGATGTTCCACCTTCTTAAACTTGTACCCGGACTTCTTATAAATAAAATACTTTACGGCAGATACGTTGATATCTTCCTCACCCATGCAACACCTTTTAAAGTTCACGATCACCAGGATCCATGCCATGTGGGCTTTAAAAGCTTTAATAAATTCTTAAAATTTTTTAAACCAGAATTTATGGTTCACGGGCACATTCATCTTTACGACCAGAGAGAAGAACGTGTTTCTGTGTATGAAAACACAACAGTAGTAAACGCATTTGCGCACTACATATTAAATTTTGAAGAAAATAAACAAATTGGAGATAAATAATGTTAGCAGAAGCAGAAAATGATTTTACCCGTGCACGAAATAAAGCTCTCTTTAATGAAATTCAGCATCTGCTGGCTCCAGAAGAAGCTGCAATGGTTTCTTTAGGAGAAGTAAAAAAAATCATTAAACCAAAATCAGAAACCTACATCGGAATGAAAGTTATTCCTATCGATAAAATCATTGGTAGCGAAGGCCGATTCAAGGATTTTGACAACCAGTTTTTTCCAAAGCATTCCGTAATGAAAGAACGATGGGGTCACGTTGATGAAGCCATCATCAAAGATATTGTCCTTCCTCCTATCAAGGTTTACGAACTTGGCGGACTTTACTTTGTACGGGACGGCAACCATCGTGTTTCTGTTGCTAAAGCGAAAGGGGTTGAATTTATCGATGCAGAAGTAGTATCCCTTCAGACTGAAATCAAGCTTTCACCTGTTCACACTTTAGCCGGCATGATGAAACAGATCATCAGCTATGAAAAACGCAATTTCTATTTTGAAACAAGTTTTGGTGACATAACTGATTACTGGTGCCTTGATTTTTCTACAACAGGTCAGTACGACATCATCTATCATCACATTCTTACTCATAAATATTTCATAAACCAGAACAAAACTGAAGAAATTTCATTGGAAGATGCTATCACTTCCTGGTTCAACACCGTATATCTTCCAGTTGTACAGACAATTCAGAAGTATAAAATCATGAAATACTTCAAGAACAGAACAATCGGCGACCTGTATCTGTTCATCATCACCTTCTATGATGAGTTTAAGAAAAAGTTCGGAGAAGAACTTCCCCTGGATATAATTGTAAGCGACATCAAAAAGGAGAAAAAATTTCCTTTGCTTACAAAAATCAAAAATCTTCTGAACAGAAAGGCTTTAAAGAAAGAGATCAGTAATATTTCACAAAATATCGACCGATAATATATCAATAAAAAAATTGACGGTTGAATATTTCAATGTTAAACTTATTCTAAAGTCAAAATACTGTTAACTTAGGAGCAGAAATTTGGATTCAATTGACTTATTTGTAAAACCTTTACTTCTCATTGCGGCAGGCTTCAGCTTAGTACTGTTCATCCTTCTGCTTATTGCCAAGATTCGCGGAAGTGCTAAAGTAAGTTTTGTACTGTTCCCTGCAATCGGTTTCTTTATTGCTGGTTTCGTCTATACATATTTTGACACACAGCTGTTTTATCTTGTATTGATTTCCTTGCTTATCGGATTGCTGCTGATTGCATACGCTTTTGTACTTGCTGTTTCAGATGCCGAAAAGCGACAGAAAAAAAATAAGAAAAAACAGGAAAAAGAAGAAGCTTTAGACAAATCTTCTGTTATCAGCCAGGAAGTTCTTAACGCTCAGGCTGAAAAATTCAAGAAAATTATTGAAGACAACAAGGAAATTACTATTAAGGCTTCGAGTTTTTTCAGCGAAGAAGAATCACTTAATCAGTTCCTTGAATATTTCAACAAGCTTATTGTTTCAAAAACAGGTGCGGATGGTTGTGCAATTCTTGTTCTGGATGAATTTGACAACATTCTTGCTGTTAAGTCTGTAACTGGTGTATTCCCACCACCTTACAAGCTTCCAGAAGACCTTCCTCACAAGCAGCTTAGAGTTGAAACTAACTTCAAATATTCTCAGTTCTCACTTGATGGTAATGTGTTCGGTGAATTCTTTGCCAACACAAATCCTGAAAATATTACAAATCCTGCAAAAGACAACCGTATTTTCCAGAATGGTCCAGAAGACTTCTTGAAATGTGGTCCTTACATCTTTGTACCTGTAAAACAGATGGGTGAATCTATCGCTTTAATTTGTCTTGCAAGAAAACCAGACAGCGATCCATTCTCTAAAGCAGAATTTGAAACAGCCTGCAATCTTGGTGACGCTTTAGCAACTGCCCTTCACCCTCTTAACAGTTTCCTTTCTTACGCAGAACACACAGAGCTTACAAAGGAAGGTGAAATTGCAACAAAATTCCAGAAGACACTTGTTCCAGAAAAACTACCTGTTGTAAACAAGATTTCTATCGGTAAGTATTCAATCAACACAGAAAATGTTTGTGGCGATTATTATGATATTATTCCTTCAAGAAAAGATCGAATTTCCTTCATCATGTCAGATGTTGCAGGAAAAGGTATGAATTCTCTTGTAATCATGATTATGATTCGTGCAATGCTTAGACTTATTGCCAATACAAATCAGAGTTCAGCAACTTTGCTTGAATGGGTAAACAAGGCAATCTGTTCTGAAAAAAATAGTATGGATCATTTTGCCAGTGTTGCATTAATCAATTATAATAGCATTGATAATACAGCACAGATTGCAACAAGTGGTATCAATCCAGTTTTGCATTACAGTGCCAAGACTAACACTCTTAAAAAGATTTCTACTGACTGTGAACCAATTGGTGTAGAAAAGAATACACAGTACAAAGACATTGATTTAAGCTTGGATGCAGGTGACATTCTTGTTACTTGTACTGATGGATTACTTGAATGTCTAAATGAAAGTGGTGTACAATATTCACTCGACAATCTTACAAAGGTTATTCAGGCCAACTGCAAGTTGAATGGGAAAGACATTGCAGCAAAGGTTAAAGATAATATTAAAAAATTCTGTGGTAATGCACAGCAATACGATGATCAGAGTTTACTGGTTATTAAAATACAGGGATAAGGAGCAGCCTTATGGAACTTAAAATTCGTAAAAATGGAGATGTTTACATTATTGATGTAAACGGAGAAATGGATCTCTACAATTCTTATAAATTAAAAGAACTTGTTATGAAGATGATTGAAAAGAACGTAAAGGTTTTCATCATCAACCTTGAACAGGTAGATTACATCGACTCGTCTGGAATCGGTGCCCTCATCTACATTTGTTCAACAATTAAAAAGATGAACCTTAAGCTTTCTATTTCGAATATTCACGGATCTGTTAAGAAGGTTATCGAACTTACAAAGCTTATGGGATACTTCCCTATCGCAAACAGTGTTGAAGAAGCATTGTTGATGGTAAAAGAATAAAAAATTATTACTAACTATTTCCCTACTTTTTATTCTAAAAGGAGATTTACTTTATGGAAGAACAGCAGATTAAAGAATTGCGCTCTGATGACAATGACCCATTGTTCGATAAGACAAATATGTTGAAAAAAGAATTCCCATCTGATTTTAGACAGATCAGATATTTTACACTTTTGATTGTACAGTCAGCACCATCAGAAATCAAAGAATTGAATCTTCTTGAACAGCAGATTAGTGAAGTAATCAAAAACGGTGTAAAACATGGTAACCACTGTGATATCAATAAGAAAGTTACAGTTTGGTATTCTTTCAGCCCTACTCATGCACATGTAATTGTACAGGATGAAGGTGAAGGTTTTAAGGACCTTGAAAAGTGGAATGAATTCAACAAGAAGCGTCTTTCTTGTTTGCATGCCAACAACTACGAAGAATTGGCTAACTATGTTTCATTCAAAACAAAAGAATCTGATGCACAGGACGGCGGTAACGCTTTGTTCGCTGCTATGGAATATTGGAACGGCGGTTTCGTATATAATGGAAAACGAAATGCCGTTGCAATGCTAAAGAAGTTCCAGCAGAAAGCTCACTAATAGATTTATACTGTGAAAAAAAGACCAGATGTTTATCTGGTCTTTTTTTTATAACCAATGTTTTATATTAATTTGAATTAATAACATATCTGGACATAAAAAAAGGACCGTTGAAAACGGTCCTTTTCCATTTATAAACCGGGTTATTTACCTGTGTTCAAGAAGCTTGAAGTGAAGTAACGATCTTCGATTGGAGCATCCAGAACAAGCTTACGAATGATAAGGCGTGTTGAGTGTCCAGTCTGAACGTTCTTCATATATTCCTGCATTGGAATATCATAAGAAACACCTGTTGTACCAGTCTGTTTTTCAAGCTTTTCAAGAGTAAGAGTCTTAAGAAGCTTACCCTTCTTGTCGTACATTTCAGAATAGATTGGATAGTTTGTATTCTGATCAACCCAGTTGATTCTGTACATATACTGAGAAGATTTTGGATCCTTTGGAGTTGATTTTACAACCCAACAAGTATATCCATTCTTTTCTTCTTTTTCGTTTACAAATTCATGTGTATCTTCGTCAACTTCACGTGTAGACATATCGTCATAAGAAGCATCTGTACCCATGAAGGCTTTAGTACCTTCAGAAGCTGCGATACGACGTGTTGACTTCAAAGTTGGAAGGTAAATCCATTTGTCATCATCAGCATTCTTGTTCTGAACCTGAAGGAAGCGTGTATCCTTTACAGAAGCTGGGCTGTTGAAAATCATAACAATTGAAGTTAAATCATTGATATCCTTACCAAATTCAGTGATAACACGTGATTCTTCAACCTTTCCTGTCTTATCCATAAGATCCATCTGAACAGCGGATTTTGTGTAAGTTGGCTTTTTAACATCGTGAGCCTGCTGCATAACACCACGGGCATCAAGACCAAAAGCAGATGCTGCAGCAAACATTGAAGCAGCAACACATGCAGTTTTTACAATTGAATTCAATTTCATAAATATATCTCCTTAAATTATTTATTTTCGATTTCTGATTTTGGTTTCATGAACTTAGGATCGAAGATATGAAGAATACCTGGGATAATAGTCATAGCCAAAATTGAACTTGAGAACATTACGATTGCAACAAGAATACCGATGTAACGGAGTACAACGAACTGTGAAAGACAAAGTACAAGGAATCCAAGACCGATAGCAATAGCATTTGTCATGATACCGTTTCCAGATTTTGTAAATGTATTCATAAGAACAGTTGTCATATCATCGCAAACAGCACGTTCATTACGGAATGTTTCAAGGAAGTGGATTGTATAGTCAATACCAACACCAATAGCAACCGATGCAATGATACTTGTTACAAGGTCAAGATTGATTCCTGTAAGACCCATTACCATGTAGTTCAACAAAATTGTAAAGGCAAGTGGAATTGCACCAATCAAACCAGCCCAACCAGACTTAAATGAGATTGAGATGATGATGAACACAGAAAGCAATGAAAGAAGCAATGATGTCATCTGACTTGAAACAATCATGTCTGTCATTACGTTTTCCATCTGACCAGCACCTGTAAATTCTACAACATAACCTTCCGGGAAATACTTTTCTGCATAAGCCTTTGCATCACGGATTACTTTTCCAACAAAGATTGTAGAGTTCTTCTTAAGCTGAATTGTTACACGAAGCTTTGTTGGCGAGAAAGAACCTGCCGGAATAGCAAATTTTTCCAATGTATCACCACCAAGAAGCATAAGATACTGTGAAACAAGATCATTAAGTTCTTCGCGTGTAGCAACTGGATATTTAGCAACATCATAAGGAATTTCATTGTAAGCATAACCATTGTAGCTGAGCTTACGGGCAAGCTGATCAACCACTGCAGGAACATCAGCATTAGCTCCACCTGCTTCAATATAAGCATCATACATAATCTGCATGAAATCTTTGCAAGTCATCTTTTTGTTAAGAAGCTTGTTGTATTCAACACTTGAAATTGCATCAGAACCTTCAGCAGGAGCATTCATTACCTGATTCATACGTTTGATGAATGTTGTGAATGAAACAACCTTACCGATTTCCGGGTTGTGCTGAATAAGATAGTTCTGAAGTTTATCAAGATTATAAAGCAATTCAACATTTGTCATGTTCAATCCAGGACCTGCAGCTTCTGAAGCACCTGTAGAGTCGCCAGAAAGATCAAAGTCGAAATTATCCCAATCAACATCTTCTGCAGAAACTGTTTTTGCAACTGGCTCTGAATCAAGGTCAAAGTCAAAATTATCCCAGTCAACTTCATCTGCAGCTACAGCATTAGAAGTATCATCTGTCTTTACTTTAGCTGTTTCATTTTCTGGAACAGAAACAAGCATGTAAACAGTTGCGGTACCGGCAAATTTGTCGTTTACATATTCAACATCAAGACGAGGCTGACTTGTTTTTGGGAAATAATTGATAAATGCTGTATCGATTACAAGCTTTTTGATACCGAAAACAGAGAATACGATGATTGCAAGACAAGTTGCTACCAAACGTGGCTGACTTCCTGTGAAGAAGCTATATACATTGTAATAAGTAGATCCACTGCGAGAATCAGCACCTGTAGTACCACGAAGTTTTCTAACCTTCTCCATTCTCTTTTCAGCTCTATCTTTAGCCTTTTCAATAAGTTTTTCCATACGTTCTGAACGCTGGCCAATCTTGTTTACAGGCTTGATCATAAGCATCGCAGGAATAAATGTGATTGCAAGAACAAGGGCAATCAAAACACCAAGAGATGTAAAGATGGCAAAACTATGAAGTGGTTCAAGTGGTGAAGTAATCAAGGAAATGAAACCTACCATTGTTGTAACACCGGCAAGAAGTACTGCCTGAAATACATCTTTTACACCTGCCCAGATTGCTTCTGCATGAAGTTCCTTTGTCATTGGTTCTGTAATCTTATCAAGAGCAATGTAGTAATGAGTAAGAACGTGGATACCGTAAGCAGAGTCTACGGCTATCAATGCAACAGGAATTACAGAAGAAATGATTGTAAACTGAATTCCAAGCATAGCCATCAAACCACATGACCAAACTGTAGCCATCAATACAGAAATCAATGGAAGAACAGTACCGTCAACAGTCTTAAACGAAATGAACAAACTAAGAACGATTACAACAACAACAAGAGGGATAAGGCTTACCAAGTCCTTCATCATGAACTTTCTTGAGTTCTTTGAAATTACTGGATCACCGTAAATAGTTGACTTAAGTCTTGTACCTGCAGTTTCTTCATTAACGATATTTTCAATATCATCAAGAACCTTAAGACGGGTATTACCTGTAAGACGAACACCGTTTTCATCGTTGTTAGCGTAATGTACTACCATCTGAGTAGCCTTATAATCATCAGAAAGGATTACAAGGTCATACATTTCACTCCAAGTACCAATCTTATTAAGGATTTCCGCAACATCTTTTGATGTTCCAGTAAAATTTTCTACACCATTTTCATCTGGCTGATAAAGTTCATCTGCAACAAGTGGCTGAGCAACAAGGCTGCCATCAACAGAACAAACATAATCAATGTCAGCAAGAGAATCTACGCCTTCAACATTTTCAAGAGCTTCAATTCTGTCTGTAATGTGCTTGATAACATTGATATACTCAGGTGTAAGAATTCTTTCTTCATCTGTTTCAAGAGCAATACCAATTGAATAAACGCTACCAAACTCTTCTTCAGCCTGGAGCAAACGCTGATAATCCGAAGTACTGTGTGGCAAATATTCGAACATAGCATCGTTTTCAACCTTCAGTTTTGGCAACTGGAATGCAAAAAATGCTGTAATTGCTACACAAACTCCAATAATGATCCATGGTTTCTTATAGAATTTTGGAACCATCTCATCCTCCTATATAATATGGAAACAATTTAAATAATCGTATCCTTTAAATTAAATAACAGTTTTTTAATATCGTCAAATAATTTTTACAAATCACTGGTTGGTATATGGTAGACACTTCCGCAGTTGCGACAGATGATCTCCAGTGGATCAGGGCCGTTCTTCTTGATGTCTTCCAGCTCTGTCTTTGGCAATGACTTAACGTAATTTACATAAGTTTCTGCACAGCAAGGACAATCAAAAGTGATGTTTCTCTTAAGGGCGATGGAAGGCTTAAACTCGCGGAACAAACCGTAAATCATATCTTCCAAAGTTCCCTTTTCGCTGAACCACTGTCCTAAAGAAGGAGCTGTTCTGAAAGCCATTTCCGCTCTTTCGATAAGCTCTTCATCAAGTTTTGTATCTGCTGAACTTGATTTTGCGGAACCAACCTTCTTTGTTCCTCCAGTTTCAGGCAAAATCTGAAGCATAAGAGCTCCTGCTCCTACAACACGTCCTTTTTTATCAAGCTGAATTGATGTATTGAAGGCTGTCGAAAGCTGTTCAGACTGCTTGTAGTACCAGGCAAGGTCTTCTGCGATATTTCCAGAATCTACTTGAACTGAACTTGTAAATGGATTTTTATCTTCTTCGTGAAGGATAGAAACTGAAAGAGTTCCGTTTCCAAGGAATGGTTTAAGATTCCAGTTTTCCAAAGGTTTATCAACAGGAATATGTTCATTGAACAAATATCCTCGAACAGTTCCCTTTGAATCAGCCTCAACTGAAAATCCCTGGGCAGGTCCGTCTACTTCATATTTTAAAGTGATGTGCTCTTTTCCCTTCATCATAGGAATCATAAGGGCTCCACAAAGAGCTGCCTGTCCAAACACCATAGTTTCAAGAATACCAAGATTATGCTGTGCACGAGCCTGATTTACAAAACGTGTTCCGTGAAAAAATGCTCCACGAATGCGTCCGTCTGCCATGACAAATACTGCCATCTCATCTTTGGCAAGCTCTTTAATATGATCATTTAATTCGTTGTCTTTAATTTCTATCTTATTCATATCTACTATTTTAACGTTTTGAAAAAATATTGTTAATAAGAGTGATAGTTGATCTATCACTTTGATATTATTGATGTCATAATTCAAATTTAATAACTGCAATCTCAATCGTCAATAAAAAAAATTAGTTTTTTTATTGAAAAAAAGAAGGGTTCAATTTCCGCCAATAATTTTAAAATATAAAAACCTGCTTTAGAAAGCAGGTTTTTATATTTTTTGGAGGTGGCGGGAATTGAACCCGCGTCCGAGTATGAAGCCCGGAGGCATCTACATGTTTAGTCATGCGAGGTAATTGTCGGGAAAAGGTAGCAGCATGACAAGCGTCTTTTCCTTATTTCGACTAAGAGTCTCATGCAGCGGCCGAACGCACTGCACAACAAGTCCCTGTTGGCGTCAGAACATCACGAAGTTAGGAACAGCACCCCGTGAGTTCCGTGCAGGCTGACTAGGCAGCCATTGCAAACTGTTCTTCAGAAGAATCTTCTTCTTCTTTTCTGTTGAAGATTGCAGTTATTTTTTTTGTCAGCTTAGGGCGCCTTCACACCCACATGCAACCAGCGCACTCTCACGCCCGTCGAAACCGGGACACCCCCGTCCGGTATACTTAGAATATAGCAACACCAGGATTAAAAGTCAAATTCTTCTATCATATTGTAAAAGAAAATTGAGCACGTTATAATGTAAATATTATTCTATTATATAAGGTGAATTAAATGGAAAACGAAAAACTCCAGATTGTACGACACAGTTGTGCCCACGTAATGGCTGAAGCCATCAAACACTTGTACCCAGGAACAAAAATCGCTATCGGTCCTGCTATCGACAATGGATTCTATTACGATTTTGATTTTCCAGCTGATACGAAATTCACCGAAGAAAACTTTACAGCTGTAGAAAAAGAAATGCGCAAAATCCTTACAACAGGCGCAGAATTTGTTCGCAAGGAAGTTTCAAAAGACGAAGCACTTAAGCTTTTTGCTGATGAACCATACAAGGTTGAACTTATTAACGACCTTCCAGCTGATGCAACAATCACAACTTATGAACAGGACGGCTACATTGATCTTTGCCGCGGTCCTCATGTTGCTACAACAAAAGAAATTAACGGTCAGGCTTTTAAGCTTGATAAGATTGCCGGCGCTTACTGGCGTGGTGATTCAAGCCGACCAATGCTTACCCGAGTTTACGCCCTCTGTTTTGAAAAGCCAAATGATCTTAAAGATTATTTGACAATGCTTGCAGAAGCTGAAAAGCGTGACCATCGTAAGCTTGGTGTAGAAATGGATCTCTTCCATCTTGATCCAGAAGATCCAGGTCAGATTTTCTGGCATCCAAACGGATGGACAATCTATACAACAATGCAGGATTACATGCGCAAAATGGTACGCCGCGACGGTTACCAGGAAGTAAACACTCCTGCAATCATGCCACGCTCTTTGTGGGAACGTTCTGGTCACTGGGGACACTACCAGAAGAACATGTTCACCACAGAATCAGAAAAGCGTCTTTTTGCTATTAAACCAATGAACTGTCCTGGTGCCCTTGAAATCTTCAAGAGCCGCCAGCGCTCATACAAGGATCTTCCACTTCGTCTGGCTGAATTTGGTCACGATGTTCGTAACGAACCTTCTGGAACATTGCATGGTGTAATGCGTGTTCGCGGTTTCGTACAGGATGATGCCCACATTCTTTGTACAGAAGAACAGGTAGCTGGTGAAGTTGCAAAGTTCTGTAAGCTTTTGAAGAATGTTTACCATGCCTTCGGTTTTGATGAACTTGTAGTTAAGTTCTCTACAATGCCAGAAGATCACGTTGGTGACCTTGCAACTTGGGAAAGAGCTGAAAAGGCTTTGGCTGACGCTTGTCACGAAGCTGGTCTTGAATTTGAAATTCAGCCAGGTGAAGGTGCATTCTACGGTCCTAAGCTTGAATTTAAGCTTTATGACTGTCTTGGACGCGAATGGCAGTGTGGTACAATCCAGGCTGACTTCCAGCTTCCTTCTGCAGAACGCCTTGATGCTACATACATTGGAAGCGACAACGAAAAGCATCACCCAGTTATGCTTCACCGCGCTATTCTTGGTTCATTTGAACGCTTCCTTGGTATCCTGATCGAAAACTTTGCAGGTCAGTTCCCAACATGGCTTGCATTTGAACAGGCAGCTGTTGTTCCTGTAAACGATGATTTTGCTGACTACGCTAAAGAAGTAAACGATGCACTTGTTGCAGCTGATATTCGTTCTAACGCTTATGTTTCTGATGACAACATGCGCCAGAAGATTAAGATGATTACAAAGGAACATAAAACTCCTTACATTCTTGTTGTTGGTGAAAACGAAAAGAATGAAAAGAGCGTAACAGTTCGCTTCCGTCAGTCTAGCGGACTTGAACAGAAGACTATGAAGCTTGAAGAATTCATCGCTTACGTTCAGGACAAGGTAAACAACCACGTGGTTGGTATCTAATCTGAAATAGTGATTTCTAACCACTAAAAACACGAAATGCACGAAATATCTTTTGTGTGTTTCGTGTTTATTTTTTTTAAGGATGAATTATGGATGATTCTGAATACTACAAGAAGATGAGAGACGGATATTCACACTACTCTTTCTTGTTCAATAAGAAGAAAAGCGCTTCTAAGGTTGATACTAACACTACTCACAAACAGTGGGAAAACTTTCAGGGCCGGGAAGATGCCCAGATGCTGCAGGAAAAGACTAATGATGAAAAACTGCAGAATAATGAAAGTTTGAGCGATGAGGAATAGAGGTCCCGAAACGAGTTCGGGACGAGTTTGTTGTTCGGGATGACGAGTTTATTTTATTCTTGCAACGCGACACAAATCAAGATTAACTGGAACGATGTTGTGATGCTGGCTGTAACAGTAACCGTCTACGCTCAAGGCAATTGAATGCTTACCTTTTTCAAGATGTAACTTAACTGGCACAGACCAGGCCCAGGAACTCCAGTTACCCTGCTGAGGCAAAGGTAAACGGCGAACAACTTTGCCGTCAACATTTAATGCACGAATGGCACATTTTTCACCTGTATTAACAGGACCGTGACCGTTCTGGAATCTGAAATCTATCACGTAATCGCCGGCAGCTTTTGCATTGAAAGTAAATGTAACAGAATCCCCTTCACTTTTACCCCATGTTTTTATGTAAGTACCGTTTGCGGTTGTAAGATCAAGTTCATGACCGGTTTTGAAAACTTCATTTGATTCGTCTTCAATATTTGAGTCCCCGGCAATTTCTGCTTTTTCTGCTTCTAGTAATACAGTATTTTTTGAATTTTCTGCACGAACAGGCTGTCCAGGCATGTTCTGTTCGTTATAAAGAGCATAAACGTCCAGTAAAGCACCAGATTTAATATCAAATGACAAATCTTTTGGAACATCAGCAAAGAATGTTTCGTTTTTATAAAGCTTCTGGCCGTTAAAAGCCTTTGGCCGCCATTTAACAGAAACAACATTTTTTTCATATTCAGAAACAGTGTTCAAAACATTGATTGCATCACGTTTTTTACCTTCAACTTTCTTTTCTGAAGTAGAACCAGAAAGGTAGATTTCAACGTTGCTGGTTGCATTTGCGTAAGGAAGAACAAAATCAGCAGGTTTTTCCTGGCCATTAACAACAAGCTTAGAAACTACATTTCCAAAACCGTGAACTGTAATATTGAAAGAACCGCCATGATAAATCTTTACGTTCTTTGCAGAATATGTAGAAACCTTATCAAGGAAATTAACAGGAGCAAAACTTACACCTTTTTCCGAAAGTTCAATTCCCAAAAGGATTTTGTAGATATAAGAAAGGAACCCTGCATCGCTCCAAAGCTGGCGGTCAGAGTTTGTCTGAGTTTCCTCTCCACCAGTAGAAGCCACCATGTTTTCCTTGAAGGTGCCAAACTTTTCGGCCTGACTTACCATCTTATAGAATTCATCATGCAAAGCCTGAATATAGCCAGCTTTTTTAAGAGCCAGACCATAATAGCCCTGAACAAATGGCCAAACTGAATCATTGTGATAACTTGGAACACCTTTTAAGTCCGGATCAAAAACCTTTACGCCAAAGTCACTGATACCGGCTTTTTCCAGCACAGAAGAGTCTGTAATGCCGTACAAAGCACAGAGGCTCTGACCTAAAGATTCATAAATCAAAGGTTTATAGTCGTAAACGTCCTGAATGATATAAGAAACAAGATATCCGTCCCCTGAATCAAATTCCTTGTTCATGGCAGCTTTTAAGGCTTCAGCCTTAGCTTCCCATTCAGAAGTCTTTTCAGCATCAAAAGTCTTTGAAAGTTCTGCAAGAATCTGATGGCAGCGATAATAAACTGCGTTTGTACCAGATGCAAAACTGTTGGCAATGTAAGAGCAGTTCATCCAGCGAGGATAAGACTGTTCACGCCAGTCGATGAAAGAAGTTTCTCCACGGAAAAGATTCTTTTCTGGATCAAAGTTTACGTGATAATCGTAGTCGATTGTAGTTGAAAGGATATTATAAATATCTTTGTAATAGGATGGATTGTTATTAACATGGGCAAAGTCGTAAAGTGCGATTCCAAGCACTACACGGTCTGTACTTACAGGATAGCTTCCACCGCTACCAGTGTCCTGCAGAATCTGATTATTTTCGATACGGCTTGCAAGAGATTTTCCTGTTGCTTCAGGAAATAAAAGTGCCAGAGAAAGGTCAATTGCGTAAGACATATCACGAGTCCAGGCAGTAGGCCATTTAGCTCCGGCAGAAAAAGTTCCGTCTGCCCGAATGTCTTTCTGAACTTCCTCAAGAGCCATTTCGGCTAATCGGTCTATCTGTTTATCACCACTTAAAAATACAGGCAAACCAAAAAGATTACTGTTCAATAAAATCGCAGCAACAACAACGATTGCAGCTTTTACATTCAAGGCAGAACGATTCATATAACCCTCTTTGAAAGGAATTTAGTTGATACGAATTCCTTCCCAGATTTTGTAATATTTTTCAAGATTTTCACCAAGATCAACTTTAGCTTCACAGTTGTCGAGGATACTTGCTGGGTACATTGGCTTTTTAGTCATGTACTTTTCAGCTTCTGTATTAACATAACATGGGAAACGGAAGCCGTCCAGGAACTGAGCATAATTTTCTGGTCTGTGCATGAAGTTCATGAACTGTGTTGCAAGGTCAACGTTTTTAGAATCCTTAAGGATACACATACATTCAAGATAAGAAGGACCACCTTCTTCAGGAATAAAGAAGTCGATTGTGTCTTCCCATTCTTCTTCTGGAACTTCACCGAATACACATTCAGCATACCCCTGACAAAGCCAGAGGTCACCACGGGCAAAGTCCTTACCAAAACTTTCTGCATCAAATTTTACGATGTTTGGAAGCCATTCGTTTTTGATGATAGCTTCTGCTTCTGCAAGTTCTTTATCGTCGATTGTAGAAACGCCATAGCCTTTGAATGCAAGAGCGTCACCGATAACTTCACGGTAATCGTCCATCATTGAAGCATGTCCCTTGAAACGGCTGTCAGCGAAGATATTCCATGTGCGTTCGTAATTTCCGTCTGGAACCTTCTTCTTGTTTACACAGATACCGCTGGCACCAAAATAATATGGAACAGAGTAAACCATTTCACGGTCTACAGATTTTTTATCAATCAATTTCTGGCTGATAAGGTTACGATTTGTGAACAATTCCTGATTGATTGGCTGAAGCATGCCTTTCTGAATCATGATAGAAATGTAGTCCTGTCCTGGAACTACCATATCAAAGTTCTTTGCGCCACCATTAGCAATCTTGTTGTACATTGTTTCGTTTGAATCGTATTCTGTTACAACAACCTTACAGTCAAATTCCTTTTCAAAAGCCTTTACTACATTCTCTGGAGTATAATAAGTCCAGGTATAAAGTCGTAGAGTTCTTTTCTGATCACAGGAAAGAAGAGATATGCTTGCAACCAGGGCAGCAAAAATCAAAGTGGTTTTCATCTTGAATTTCATTTTATTATAACCTCCTAGAAAATGAAGAATCAAAAAGATGACATACAATAGCATATTTTTCTACTTATATAAATACAATTTTCTTTAGTTAGTTGATTAATATGCTATAATTTTTCATTAGGAGTCTTTATGAATTTTTCAATGTTTCATCACTTGATTGAACTGTGTTTTCCTGGATTATTAGGCTTTATATTCCTTACAAGCTTTATTGCTGTAGACAGAACCTTTCCACCTAAAACATTGCAGATAACAATGCTTACTCTAGCCACAGGCTTTCTTCTGCTTATAACTGACAGCATCAATTATTACTTTCAGAGCATTGGAGCTCATACTCTGCTAAGACTTTTTATGCTGGCAATAAGTTTCTCTGCCAAAATCTGTTGTTCCGGTTTCTGCGTAGCTCTAAGCCAGAGAGGTAAAGGTAAAGCCCGTATCGTCATTTATGTAATGATGGTAATCAACGGAATCATTTCTTTTACAAGCATTAAAACAGGTTCAATCTTTTATATCAGACCTGATTTTACAGTTGGCCACGGATTCCTTTATTTTATTCCTTATCTTTGTATTTTTATTATTTGTGTAGTTTTATTGATTGAAGGAATTCATCAATTCAGAACAAATCCAGGGGAAACAATAATCATTGTGGCAATGATCATCTTCCCTTCTATCGCCACACTTATGGAAGTAAAATTTAAACTTCACCTGATGGAACCTTTGGCATTCATAACCTGTGTTATCTTTTACTTCATGTGTTTGAACGTTCATTTGTATAGACGAGATACTCTAACCTACCTTTTGAACAGAAGAAGTTTTTACATTGACGGAAAAAAACATAGCAGAAAACAAATGATCATCCTTTCTATGGATTTGAATTATCTAAAATACTACAACGACAAATTTGGTCATAAAGCTGGAGATGAAGCTCTTGTTACAACATCAAGATTCATGCAAAAAGCGTTTTCTAAGATTGGTGTAGTTTACAGAACTGGCGGAGATGAATTCATGACTCTTTTTGTAAAAAAAACAACACTAGAAGTTGAAAACTGCATTGTTGACTTTAACAAACTGTTGAGCACATCTGAATATCAAGTTGCAGCAGGATATGCAGTATACAAACCTGGAAATGACTTTGAAACCATCGTTTCTGAAGCAGACGAAAAAATGTACGCAAATAAATTAGAAATCAAGAAACTGCCAGGAAATGAAAAGTTTGAAATGAGATAGTGATTTTTCAGGGTCAAGACAAGGGAATCAGAAACGATTCCCTTGTTTTTTTTACACTACGCAATAGCATCATAAGGCTTTATCAAAATCTCTAAAGGGATATCTAAGCCTTCTGAAAGTCTTCTAATCATATTCAAGCTTAATGTTCGCTTTCCAGAAAGGATTTCTGACACTTTAGATTTGTTTCCAATAAATGGAACAAGATCTTTTGCAGAAAGTCCCATCTGATCCATTCTGAATTTGATGGCCTCAATTGGTGATGGATCATCTATTGGAAAATGTTCTTTCTCATATTTTTCAATGAGAGTTACAACAAGGTCCAATTTATCTCCATCTGGAGTATCAGGTTCTGAATCAAACAATTCTTCTGCAAGTTTAAGAGCTTCTTTGTATTCTTCTTCTGTTTTAATAAGTTTAATTTCCATCAGATTGTTTCCCCCAATGTTAAAGCAAACCCTGTTATCATTCAAAAAACTAGCAGAAGGATATCTCCTTTTAATATCTTCTGTTGTTTTCCAGTCAGCTTTTTCAGTTTCTTTGTACCAAGCTTCAAGCTGTTCTTTTGCATTTGCATGTTCAAGCCAAAACTGAACTAATGTGTTTTTTGATATTATTCTCATTATTCCTAGAGAATTAGTTCCCATAACGTGAACTAATTAAATTTAACATTAAACAAGGTAGCTGTCAATTTTTAATCAAATAACTCATTTACAGCAGGTAACATTTCTTGAATTGAGTTTACCATTTCAGGAATTGCAGCTCTTGTGTAGTATAATGAATGAGGACAAAGTTTTCTGTCCGATGTATCAATACCAGTCTTGCTGTAACAAGAAAAAATAAATACTCCCTTAATCCATCAACACAATTTCCACCATCAAAGAATTTTCGTAATTCTTCAGAAGAGAAAATATCAGCTTTTTTTGACCAGTAATACCATTTTTTGATTTCTTTTCCAGACTTAGATTTTACAGTTTTTTTGAAAGGGTGATAAAACATTTAAGCCTACATAGGTAATGTCATTAACATTTTATTAACATCATAACTACAGAGGCTTAAGTTAAAAAAAAATAACGGGATGACAGGATTTGCCATCAGTTTATTGTTTTACAGATTATTGTTTGTTAAATGAAAAAGCTCTTGATTTTACTCAAGAGCTTTTTAGTCGGGATGACAGGATTTGAACCTGCGACATCCTGGTCCCAAACCAGACGCGCTACCAGCTGCGCTACATCCCGTTGCGTGATTAAGAATATATACTAATCACAAAATTTAATCAATAGCTTAATCAACTTTTTTTGAAAATTTTTCAATTTTTTTTTAATCTACTAAGTCGGCTAAGGTGTCGGTTTCGCCACCTTTTTTGGTGCCTAGACCTACAGGACCCCAGATTTTGATCTTGATGCTGTCTCCCGGTTTTGGAGTCAGGGCTCCGGCTGGAGCTGAGATTTCGCAATGCAAGAAGTTTTCTGTGACGGCGTGGAAAACTGACTGACCTTCTCCGTCTGAGAAAACGGCAGGCTTTTTAACAGTTTCAAGAACTGCGTCCACAACCTTTCCCTTATATGAAAGAATGTATTTCTGTTTGTTTTCAGAAGCCCACTGAGCAAGACGAGCGGCACGTTCACCGCTAATTGACTGAGGAATCTTTGGTTTCATATCTGCGGCAGCTGTCCCAGGACGGGCGCTGAATGGGAATACGTGAACCCAGGCAAAATCACAGGCTTTGCACAATTCCATTGTCTGTTCAAAATCTTCTTCCATTTCACCTGGGAATCCTGTAATGATATCGCAGGCCAGGAATGGATTTTCTTTTACTGCCTTGATTTTGTTGCAGGCGTCAAGAACATCCTGGGCAACGTAACGGCGAGCCATAAGCTTTAAGATCTTGTCGCTTCCGCTTTGAACGGAAATATGGAAATGCGGACGAACTCTCTTATCGCTGATTACACGACAGAACTCGTCATCTACAATTTCTGGATAGAGACTTGAAATGCGCATGGCGATTTTTGAAGTTGACTTAAGGCACAGTTCCAGGAGCTGTGTAAAATTTACAAATCCATCCTTATATTTTCCACGATACTGACCAATATTGACGGTTGTAAAAACAACCTCTGACTGACCTGCACTTTCCAGCTGCCGAACTCTTTTGATAACTTCTTCTGCATCCAAAGAAACAGAATGCCCGCGGGCAATATTGATTGTGCAGTATGAACACATGTTGTTGCAGCCGTCCTGAATCTTGATTGAAGAACGGGAATGTGCAAGGAACGAATCTGTTGCCAGACGGAAAGCGTTTTCGCTGGTTCCTGGCTTTGAAACTTCCTGAGCAAAAAGCCCTTTGTTCAACTTTTCCGCAAAAATCGCTGCATCAAATCCTGATTCAATTTCTTTTTTAAGTAATTCAGGAACATCTGCAAGACGGGATTTTTTCTGACCTTTAAGACAGCAAACTCTTGGATCCATCTTGTTGATGTCTTCAAGGGCAAGCTGAGCGTAGCAACCAGTAACGATTACAGTTGCATTAGGACATTTTTCCAGTACAAGACGAATAATTCTGCGGTCCTTCTGTTCCGCTTTCTGAGTTACGGCACAAGTGTTTACAACCGCCAGAACTGTCTCTGTGTCTGAGTCATTTTTTGCTGTAAAAGGTCTAATTATTACCTGGAAGTCTGCTTCCAAAAAAGAACGGGCTGCGCTCTCACTTTCAATCTGGTTAAGGCGACAACCCGTTGTTTCAAATCGTATATTCAATTTTGTTTCTACTTATTACTGAAGTTTTGCGCCTACTCTGTTACGTCCTCGTTCTGCTTCAATTGAAGAAGAATTCAAACGAAGAGCTTCGTCGTAAGCATTGGCAGCTTCGCGATAGTTCTGAGCCATTTCACGGGCATAACCAAGACGAATCCACCAGTTTTCAAGCAATGGTTCCTTACGAACTGCTGCTGAAAGAGCGATATCTGCATGCTGGTAACGAGCCTGCCGAATGTAGATTTCACCCATATAGTAGTAAGCTGTCCCTACACGGCTACCACTTTCTGGAGCATTTGCAACATATTTCTGGAACTGTTCCATTGCTCCGTTGTTTTTTCCAAGGAAGTAACGGGCTTCGCCAAGAACTTCTGTAAGGCGAAGATCATAGGCACTGATCTTAAGTCCCTGAAGAGCTCTCTGTTCTGCTTCTGAATACTGCTTGTTTCGCACAAGAGCCCAGCACATTACAACATAAGATTCAACACGGTTCGGATTCTGAGCAAGCTCCTGTTCACATACAGCAACAGATTCAGCATAACGGCCGTTGTTGTATAACACAAGCGCATCCTGCTTAATGTTTTGAGCAAAAACTGCCGCTGTTCCTAATAATACTGCTAAACAAACTAATATTTTTTTCATCATCTCACCATTTATTTAATCATTGTACAGCGGCCAGTAAATGTACTGCCTGGTTCAAGTACGATCTGCTTTGAAGTAATATCACCGTCAACAGAACCGCTGGATGTGATAAAAATCAAATCCTTTCCAGAAACGTTTCCATGAACCTTTCCTTTTACAAGAACTCTGACTGCGTTGATATCAGCATTTACTTCCGAGCATTTATCGATTACAAGATCACTTGTAGCATCAATTTTTCCATTAACTTTGCCACGAATCATGAATGGCTTAACAAACTTAATGTTTCCTGTGAACTTAATTCCCTGTTCAATTACAGTGTCAAAAGCTTCATCTTCAAGATCAAAAAAATCACTTTCTTTTACATCAAACATATATTTATTTTACCTTTGAAAATTATGATAGTCAACGAGGCTTAATTAGTGAATGACAAAAGCGTAGCCAAAATATCCCTTGTCATTTTTTTCAAGAAGACCTTTGAATTGATCCTGCTGAGTAAAAACCGCAGCAAATTTTTCCTGCACTTCAAAAGGCGAAGTAAGAAACATGCTGGAATGAAGCTTCTGGCCGTTGTCAAAAGCGGAAATCGATTCATCCTTGACTGTAAGAAAACCAAAGCCACAAAGCTCTGCCAGTTCCCTGTTCATGGAAACCGACTTTTGGACACATTCCTTCTGAAGGGAAAGTTCCTCCTGTGAAATTTCTTTTTTTACGTGAATATTATTCTTTTTGATTTCAGCCAACTGCTTTTCTATTTCCACAGTTTTAGCGGCTGTAACAAAGGCATTTTCGACATTAAATTCTTCCAGAAGATCGAAACCTGCAGCATCTTCCAGCCTGAAGTTCCCTACCTGAGTACGCAAAAGTCCCACAAGATGACCTGCGCTGCCACATTCTTTGGCAATATCCCGGGCAAGTGAACGAATGTATGTTCCTTTTGAAACTGAAAATTCTATTCTGGCAGCAAGCACCTTTCCTTCATCATTCAATTTTGTTTCAAGGATTTTAGAAGAATATACTGTAACTGGACGGGCTGGGATTTCTGCAGACTTACCGTCCCGGACCAACTCACTGGCTCTTTTTCCGTCAACGTGAATGGCACTGAATGCTGGAGGAACCTGCATAAGGGAGCCGGTAAATTTTTCTACCGCATTTATGAAGGACTGACGGTCTGGCAAAGGTGCTGTTCGAATAACCTGTCCCGTGCACTCAAGAGTGTCTGTTTCTTCTCCAAATTTGATTACTGCCTGATAAGTTTTGTTGAACTCTGTGATTCTTCCTGCAAGTCTAGTAAGAGAACCTGCGCACACAACCAGAAGTCCACTGGCGAAACTGTCCAACGTACCTGTGTGACCTACTTTTGTTGTGTTAAAAGCGTGTTTAATGGTAAAAAGACTTGAAAAACTGGTCTTACCAGGCTGTTTAGCGAAAAATACTATTTTGTTTGGATTGATTGTTTCTGTCATATAAAAAAATGGACTGTCTAACACCCCGTCATTCCGAATGACTTTCTTTTTATTAGACAGTCCTTTGATAAATTATTCTTTATCCAGCATTTCCGGATGTTCTGCTTCCCAAGCTTTTGTTTCTTCTTCCAAAGCGTTGAGTTTCTGAACCATTCGGAAACCGTCTTTCATTCCCGCATCAACTACGAAAGTCAACTTAGGAAACTTACGGATACGCAATTTTTTTGCAATTGAAGTCTGAATAAAGCCCGCAGCATTATTCAAGCCTGCAACGCCCTTTTCAAGCATGTCATCGCTGGCAAAACTTGAAACGAAAACCTTTGCATAGCTCAAATCCTGGCTTACTTCTACCCGGTTTACAGAAAGGAATGGAGCAACATCCTGACGATTTTCCTTCAATCCTTTCTTACCTGTAACACGAGGATCTCTGATTTCACCCTGAAGGATCAACTTAGAGATTTCGTCTCTAAGCTGAACGTTCAGTCGTTCCATACGATACTGACCCATTACTGAGCATCTCCTGGGAACTGAGTACCATGATCCTTAGCCTTAGCAGCTTTCTTTGCCTTACCAGCAGCCTTTTCAGCGGCAAGCTGTTCTGCTTCGAGAGCCTTTTCTGCTTCTGCATCAGCCATAGCCTTAGCAGCAGCTTCTGCAGCCTTCTTTTCGTTTTCTGCACGGTCATCACGGTGTTCATCACCAAGCTTACGGGCAACTTCGATATATTCGAATACTTCCATAGTATCGCCAACCTGGATATCCTGCCAGTTTTCGAGACTCAAACCACATTCAAATCCTGTTGCAACTTCTTTTGCATCGTCCTTGAAACGTTTGAGGGAAGCAATCTTACCTGTAAACTTAACGATTCCGTCACGAACAAGGTTAACCATTGCGTTGCGCTTGATACAACCGTCTGTAACGTAACATCCGGCAATTGTTCCAACCTTTGGAACTTTGAATGTATTGCGAACTTCAACAGAACCGATAACCTGTTCCTTAGTATCTGGAGAAAGCATACCTTCCATAGCGGCCTGAATTTCTTCTACACACTTATAGATGATGTTGTACTTTCTGATATCAACCTTTTCTGCATCAGCAAGAGCCTTTGCTTTTGGTGTTGGACGAACGTTGAAACCAACGATGATTGCGTTAGAGTCAGCTGCAGCCAGTGTAACATCCGATTCGTTGATGGCACCGGCAGAACTGTGGATAACGTTTACGCGGATTTCTTTTGTAGAAAGCTTTTCAAGTGAAGTCTTAAGAGCTTCGGCAGAACCCTGGAGGTCAGCCTTGATGATGATCTTAAGTTCCTGAACTTCATGTGCCGCAATTTCGTCAAAGAGGTTTTCGAGAGTTGTCTTCTTAACAGCCTTAGCTGCTTCGTATCTCTTAAGTTCCTGACGCTTTGTAGCAATAGCGCGAGCTTCCTTATCGTCTTCTGTAACCTGGAATGGATCACCGGCATTTGGCATTTCTTCCATACCAAGAACTTCTACTGGAGTTGAAGGACCTGCTTCCTGAATGCGGTGACCACGGTCATCGAACATTGCACGAACACGTCCTGAGTAAATACCAGCAACAAATGGATCACCCTGCTTGAGAGTACCACGCTGAACAACAACTGATGATACAACACCACGTCCCTGGTCAATGCGTGATTCAAGAATCTTACCTTCTGCACGACAATCGTATGTTGCCTTAAGTTCAAGCATTTCTGCCTGAAGAAGAATAGCATCAAGAAGATCTTCAATACCCATCTTCTGTTTAGCAGAAATATGAACGTACTGTGTATCTCCACCCCATTCTTCTGGAGTAAGTCCCTGTTCTGAAAGCTGTGTCTTAACGCGGTCTGGATTAGCTTCTGGTTTATCGATCTTGTTTACTGCAACAACGATAGGAACTTTAGCGTCCTTAGCGTGAGCAATAGCTTCAAGAGTCTGAGGCATTACACCGTCATCTGCAGCTACAACAAGAACTACAACGTCTGTTACCTGAGCACCACGAGCACGCATCATTGTGAATGCTTCATGACCTGGTGTATCAAGGAATGTAATGTCACCCTTTTCTGTATGTACTGAGTAAGCACCGATTGCCTGTGTAATACCGCCGGCTTCGCCTGCAGCTACATCTGCGTTACGGATAGCATCCAAAGTCTTTGTCTTACCGTGGTCTACGTGACCCATTACAGTTACGATTGGTGGACGTGGAAGCATTTTTTCTGCAACATCCTCGTCACCCTTGATAACTGTTTCATCATAAAGAGAAACAACTTTAACTTCACAACCATATTCTGCACAAAGAAGTTCTGCAGTATCTCTATCGATAGACTGGTTGATTGTAACCATCTGACCGTAGCTTGCGAAAAGCTTACCGATGATTTCAGAAGCCTTAAGGTTCATCTTCTTAGCAAGATCAGAGATTGAAACAGTTTCCATGATTTCAATTGACTTTGGTACAACAGAAGCTGGAGTTTCCGACTTCTTCTTGCTTTCAAAGAGGTTGTCGTCGTACTGTTCTTCGTCCTTACGTTTATAAACCTGTTTCTTGCCCTTAAATGCAGTCTTAGTAGGTGTCTTGTTCTGCATCATTGGAGGTACAGCGCCACCGGCACCGCCGCCACCCATGCGGAATCCACCACCAGCACCGCCGCCGAATCCTGGACGTGGACCGCGGTTAAATCCGCCCTGTCCGCCCTGTCCGTTACGGTTCTGGAAGCCACCCTGACGGTTTCCACCCTGGTAACCACCCTGACGATTGCCGCCCTGGTAGCCGCCCTGACGATTTCCGTCACGTTCGCGGTTCTGGTATCCCTGACGAGCCTGAGCTCCAGTAAATCCGTTTCCGCCTTCACGGTTCTGGTAACCGCCATTACGATTACCGTATCCACCGTTGTTATTATAGCCGCCACGATTGTAACCGCCGTTACCGTTACGATTACGGTTACCGTAATCTGAAAGGTTTCCAGCTTTTACGTTTGGACGAGCCGAGTTCAATTCAAAAGTAGTTCTGCCGCGCTGCTGTGGACGATCATTTCTGGAAGCAAGGTTTCCCTGAACTGATGCAGGTCTTGTCTGAACCACTTCTTTAGGCTGTTCGTTCTTTGTTTCTTCTGATGGAGCATTTCCTTCAGCTTTCTTAACAACTACGCGAACACCTTCTTTTTTTGCTTCAGTTTTTGCTGCTGGAGCACCGTTTCCGTTTGGAGCTCCTGGAGCACGCTTTTTAACAACAACAACCTTCTTCTTTGCTGCAGCATTAGCAGCATTTGAAGCAGAATTTGTGTTATCAGCCTGCTTTTTATGAACAACAAATGCCTGTTTTTTTTCTGATTCTTCAGCCATTCTGTATCCTTATTCCTCGTCTTCTGTAAATTCGAATTCAACACCACATTTTGGACAGTGATCCATATCAAGTGTGATTTCAGCACCACATTCAGGACAGTAGTATTTTTCTTCTTCCTGTTCTTCTGCAGCAGCTTCTGTTGTAGCTTCTGTTGCTTCTTCTTCAACAAATTCTACGTTTTCTTTAATCAAGTTGTATACAACATCAACTTCTTCTGCCTTAAGACCGTCGATCTTCTGAGCAGAACCGTTGTCATAGGCTTCCATGAACTGAACGATATCTTCAATTCCGTTAGACTTAAGGATTTCTGCAACGCGAGCATCAACTCCTGGAAGTTCTGCAACTGTTGTAATATCTTCGTCTTCTGCAGCAACGTCATCATTAAAGAGGTTGAGAGCAGCCTTTGTTGTAGCCTTTTCAGAAAGGTCCATTCCTTCGCACTGTTCTTCAGTCTTAACATCGATTGACCAGTCACACAAACGGTTAGCAAGACGAACATTCTGTCCCTGCTTACCAATTGCAAGACTAAACTGTGATTCTTCTACGATAGCAAGAGCCTGACGTTTTTCTTCATCAAGAATAACAACGCGAGCAACCTGAGCTGGAGAAAGAGCATTCTTGATGAATTCTGCTGGATTTGGATCGTAGCGAAGTACATCAATCTTTTCGCCTTCAAGTTCGCGGATGATGTTCTGAATACGAACACCCTTTGTACCAACACAAGCTCCAACTGGATCGATTTCTTCACGAGTTGTTGAAACGGCCATCTTTGTTCTGTAACCAGCGTCGCGAACACACTTTTCGATTTTTACTGTGCCGTCAGCGATTTCTGGGATTTCCATTTCCATTGTGATTTCAACGATACGTGGATCTGCACGAGAAAGAACGAGAGAAAGACCGTTCTGATTTCTCTTAAGGTCTACGATGATTGCCTTAACTCTGTCGCCCTGAGCATAAGTTTCTCTTGGTGACTGGTGCTTTCCTGGGAGAACACCTTCAAGGCGACCACCGTTTCCAAGGTCAACGTAGAAGTTACCGTTACGTTCACGCTGAATGTAACCGTTGATCATTTCGCCAACCTTGTCTTTATACTGATTGTAAAGTGAATCTTTGATTGTTTCGTTCAAGCCCTGGTGAGCTGTCTGCTTACCAGTTGAAACTGCAGAACGGTCGAATTCTTTTGGATCTTCAAGAATATCAACTTCGTCACCAAGTTCAACATCGTCTGAAAGCTTTTTAGCATCTTCAAGTTCGATTTCTGTAACTGGATCGTAAACACCGTCTACAACAGTTTTGCGTGAGTAAATTGAAACATCCGACATGTCTTCTGCAAACTTAACGATTGCATTGTCGCTTGTTCCATAAGTTCTTTTGTAAGCCGCTTTAAGCGCATTTTCGATTGTCTGTTTAACTGACTCTTCTGAATAGCCTTTTTCGTCAATCAGAGCACGAATTGCTTCTGCCATTTCTGACATTTTAAGCCCCCGTAATTATAAGTGAATAAATTTTGCTTTTGCTATATTTTCGAAAGAAACGGTAACTGCTGTTCCGTCCTTATCCAAAGTAACCGATTTATTGTCTGCAGAAAGAATCTTTCCGCCAACCCAATCTGTAACTGTCTTGTCCCAGACTCGAACTTCACGTCCAACAAAAACAGCAAACTCTGCTGCGTTCTTGATGTTTCGTTCCATTCCAGGGGAAGTAAGTTCCATGTATGTATCTTCTGTGCCAAGAATTGCTTCAAGGCGTGGAAGCAATGCATGATGAACTTTTGAACAGTCATTTACACCGATATCAACTGTGGCATCCTTTGATGCGATAACGGCACTGATTCTTGTTGTACCCTTTGCTGGAGCGATACGAAGTTCAACCAGAGTATAACCAAGACCTTCAACCAACGGAGCACATTCTTTGTAATGTGGCATTGATTCTAATGGTTCAAAATCCATTAAGTTCTCCCAACCCAAGTGATTCATGTCAAACGACATAAAAAAAGACTCGTCGCTGTGACGAGTCCACTTTAAATGGTTATTAAAATGTACATTTGTACTATATATTTATTACTAATTTATGTCAATAAAACCACTTGTCCTACAGTTCAAAAACACAGTCCCTGCCGTTCAATGGAATTGTAAGTCTGCTGGCAGTAAGCTGAAGTTCCTTGATGCCCTGGGATTTTTTCAAAAGCTTGTTGATCTTGAAGTTTCCGTGTTTGTCGTCCCCTGCGATTGGACAGTTCTGTTTTGCCAGATGAATACGGATCTGATGCATTCGACCTGTTTCAAGCTGAAGACGTAAAGTAGAAAGAGTCACAATCTGCCCTTCAACTTCAACATCCTTTTCTTCCACAACCTGAAAGTGTGTAACCGCCGGCTTTTCGTCACCATGCTGAAGCACCGCTGTTCTGATGGTCCCCTTTTTTGATCCCATCTTTCCAACGCACACAGCCGTATATTCCTTGCGAACCAGTTTTCCCCCAATCATCTTAGTCCACTTTGCAGCGGCCATTGGAGATTTTGCCACAACCATAAGACCGTTTGTGTCCCGGTCCAGACGGTGAACAAGATAAACCGGATAACCAACCTGTTCTGGAAGCTCTTTGTCCAAAGGATGGGCAATCCCCTGTCCTCCCTGAACCGCAACCCCGGAAGGCTTATTAATTACGAGAATTTCTTCATTTTCAAATAAAATAGGTATTTCTTTCATCCGAAGATAATATAAACAAGGAGAATTAAAATGACAAGAAGCCGTATTTTAACAATTTTCAGCGCAGTGGCAGTTTTCTTAGCCTGCGTAATGCTACCTTGCGCACTTAGCGCAGAAGAGGTTGTTGATAACGACTTTGGTTATTCCCTTGATATTCCAGAAGGTTATTCTGTAGCTGGATACACTCCTGACGGAATGAGCTATCAGTTCAAGCACGACAGACTGCCGGTCGAACTGGTTCTTAAGCTTTACTCAACTGACCAGTTTTCTGACTGCACCAGCGCCCTTAAGGGAGCCCTTTCAAAACTCAGCGTAAAATATGATGAAATCGACAATTTTGAATGGCGCAACACAAACTGTGCCATCACAATCTTTGACTCAAAAGCATTAAACCAGAAAGGCTCAACTGGATGGGCTGTTTCGGTAGCATTGCCAGGAAAGGATTACAGCCTGGTGCTCTTGTGTTATGCAGACGCAGACAAGGCGAATGACTGCGAACAGTTCATCATGTCAACTTTGAACAGCCTTGCCATTGACCGTGGCAGTTATTTTTCTCCAGGAATCATTACAACTTACGCCTATCCAGAAACTTCACCTAAGACAGTAAATCTTAACATTGCCGGAAAAAGGATCGTAACTTCAGTTGATTCAGAAGCCTCAGAAGCCAACGAATTTGTAATCGGCATGGAATATGCCGTGCTTACACTTTACGCAAACAATGAAAAATGGAAGGAAGCCTGGACCCGCTTTTACAAGGCTATCTACAGAGACAGTTTTTCAAGACTCAAGAAAGTTGCCTTTGATGTGAACAGCGCACTCTATCCGATGGCCTTGAAGAAAAATCCAAAGCATCCTGAAGTGGCAATCAACGAAATGCTTTTGGAATGGGTTCAGAATTTTGATTACGTTCGTGCGGCAGACAGAAAATCAACTGATTTTACAAATGTTGTGGACGCCATAAGCGGTTTTGGCAGCGACTGCGACAGCCGAAGCATGCTTAACTGTATCCTGATGAAGCATCTTGGAGTAAACACAGCCCTTTTTGTTAGCGCAGAATACTCTCATGCAGTTTATGGAATTGATGTTGATTTGGAAGGTGCTAAGATTGAAGCTGGCGACAAGTGGTATCTGCTGAATGAGACAACAGCGAAAGGTGTAAAGCCAGGCCTTATCGCTCAAGACCAGAGCGATACGACCAAATGGCTTCCAATTTTATTTTACTAAGATATCGTACACTTCACGTGGATTAGCTGCATTTGCAACTGCGTCACGGAGTTCCTGACTCTTAAGCTTAGCGCTGAAGTAAGAGATAGTCTTAAGATAATAAGTGTGCTGGTTGTATGCAGCAGCAATCATGATCAAAAGGTTTACTGGCTGATCATCAACAGTCTGATAATCTTCCAAAGGCTTTTTACAGATACCAACAGCCATTACAAGGTCTGTAACTGAAGAAAGTCTTACGTGAGGAATTGCGATTCCGCGACCTACAGCTGTAGACATAAGTTCTTCACGCTTGAGGATTTCTGAAAGAAGCTCGTCCTTGTTTTTTACCTGTGGTGCAGTTGCAAGAACATCTGCAAGTTCCACGATGGCATCATGTTTTGAAGAGTTATTGATGAAGACAACTCTGTCTGGAGAAAGAACATTCTTTACCTGAACCTCGTCAGATTCTTTTCTGGCACCACCAGAAGAAAGTCTTTCATTAACCCATCTTTCAATTTCTGATTTTTTAAAGCGCCATACAGTTCCAATTTTACCAGCAGGAATTTCACCTTTCTGAGCCCAATCGTAAACAGTTCTATCTGATACGCGAAGATATTTGGCAACTTCTTCGATTGTAAGGATATCGTCTTCCATTTTTTGTACTCCGAAAAAATATAACTATTTTAATTTACGAGAAAGAGTTTGCATTATTTACCGTTCTTTGTCAATATTCGCAAACATTACAATTCACTACAACAAAATTTTACTAAAATTGATCATAAAAAACAGATTTATTTACAAGATTGATATTAATTTTTCTATATTGTAATATTTTATTTATGAATAATAAGAAAAGTCGTTCCTTCTACATCCTGATTGGTATTATTTTTATCATCGCCTATACAATTTTTGCAGTAAAACCTTTGGGAACTGAATATCAGTTTATCCCTGAATGGAAAATTGATGTAACAAATCCAACCATAGCTCAAGTTGAAGAGGAAACTTTTTCTGAAGCACTGGCATTCAAGCTTGGACAGAAGATGGGATATTTCACAGAGGATGGAAAAGTCCTGAACTTTATCACCTACCCTCAGAAAGCTTCCATCTCTGACAGTTACTATACTTTCTATAACAACAACAATTCCTCCGCAAAAGTCTATGCACCTAACGGAAAAGAAGTTGGTAATATTCAAATGAGCGGATTCCCAATGATTGACGAAGAACGATCCTTCCTTTTTCTTCCGGGAGGAACTTCTTTCTGCATGTGCAATCCTGACGGAAGCTTAAAATGGGAATACAGTGGAACTGCTCCAATTACAGCCTTTGACTCTTCTGACAACGGTATCGTAATCGGGCTGGCAGACGGAAACATCTGCCTGTTTAATTTTGATGGTGAACTTGTACAGAGATTTGCTCCAGGGGGAAGCGACCTTACAGTTATTTCCGGAGTCGCAGTTTCTAACAACGGAAATTATGTTGCAGCAGTATGCGGTCAGAACAAACAGCGTTTCATTCTTGCAAAAACAAATGAAGCTCAGACAAAAATTGTATTCCACGAATTCTTGGATTCAAAAAAGACCCGTCAAAATCTGGTAAAATTTAACGAAGATGACTCCATCGTTTATTACAACTGTGACAATGTTCTTGGAATCGTGGATCTTGAATCAGGAAAGAAGGCCCACCTTAAAATCAAGGGACAGGCAATTTCAATCAAGGAAGCAGGCAACTGTACTTATATTCTTACAAAAGAAAACAAAAAATACACTGTTTACACAGTAGAAAAGTTTGCAACAAACATCGGTTCTTTTGATTTTGAAGCTAACACAGCTTTCATTCAGACTAAAAACAACAAGCTTTACGTTGGAAAAGATTCATCAATTTCCTGCATCAAACTGGAAAAGAAATAGGAAAGAAAATATGAAAAAAGCAGTTTTATTTACAGTTATTCTTGCAGCAGCAAAACTTTTTGCCTTCGACTGGCCACAGACTCAGATCGTTCAGTCGGATCAGTTCTATTCATATTTCGGGCAGCTCAGAGGTGGAACAATCTCTAACTCCCTCATCTTTTCTGATCCTTCAGAAGTAAAGGCTGCAGACAACGGAACAATCGCTCTTGTAATTTCTGAATTTTACGACAACACAGACTTTTTCCCTTCAACTTTGGGTAACGCTGTTTTGATCAGCCATGCTGATAACATCATGACTGTATACGGAAACATCGATTCTGACATCGAAAATTATGATGTTTGGGAATGCAAGGAAATTGAAACCGGCTCAAAAATTGGAATGTCGGGAAACACAGCCTGGCAGCAGGGCCACAGCTCCCTGGAATTCCAGGTAATCGACACAAAAAACAACACTTCCTTTAATCCTCGTATCCTTATGCCAAGAGTCGGAAAGGAATTGCCTTTGTATTTTGGAGATGTAACACTTAAAAATAAGAACGGAAAAACCTTTAACGCAGCCACACAGAATGTTGTTCCTGCTGGGGTTTACCGTATTTACCGAAAAAAACAGGCAATTGCAGTCCCTTATAAAACTCGTGTTTCAATCAACGGAACTGTTGTTGATCAGATTTCTTATGATGTTTTAAGACAGCACGATAACCAGATTGTTGCCACAGGTAAGAAAAACTATCCCCTTTCTTTGGTTTATCCAAATGATGAAATGCAGCTTATGGGAGAAGCAACTCTCACTCCTGGTAAAAATCTTCTACAGCTTCACCTTGTGAACATCCTGGGAAAGGAAACACCTGCGTCGTATTTGATTACGGTATACTAGTTAATCATGAAAATACTACCTGTCAGTCTAAGCCTGACAAAACTGCTAGCTCTGGGGAGCCCCCAGCCCCCCTTTTAGGTCGCTGTTGCACAGCGATTTACAGCTACATTCACAGGTCGGCATGGAAACTATCATTCCAACCTGAGGATGTTTTTGCCAGGCTTAGCCTTCCTTATCGTATTTTCAAGCGTTTTTTGTTAGAAAGTTTTAGCAATAAGTCCGCCGCCGCGGATTATACCGTCGTCGTATAGGACGGCGCTTTGACCTGGGGCTACGGCCCGCTGAGGAGTGTCGAATGTCAGTTTCCATGGCTGGCCTACGAAGTTTTCTCCCTCTTCTGGAATGTATTTTTCCACAACAACGTGAACAGGTTTTGAAGCAAGTCGGATCTTTACGAAGGCTTCAAACTTATCCTTTGGTTCCACTTCTCCCGGCCATACAAAATCGTCTGCAATAAGGCCGTTGGAATTCAACTCGTCATTTGAAGCAAGCACTACAAGATTATTAACAGGATCAATTGAATGAACATACAACGGATGGCTGGAAGAAACTCCAAGTCCTCGGCGCTGTCCAACTGTGTAATGCTCAATGCCACAGTGCTTACCAAGAACTTTTCCATCCAGATCGATGATGTCCCCTGGAACAGAAGGCTTATCGCTAAAGAGCATGTCAAAATATTCTTCAGGAATAAAATCCTGACTTTCTTCACGGTCTGCGGCTGCAAGATTGTATTCTTTTGCAAGGCGAAAAACTTCGCTTTTTGGAGTGTTAGCCAAAGGAAAACGAACCTTTTCCAGAACAGAACTTGGAACGCGGTAAATAAAGTAAGTCTGGTCCTTTGACTGGTCCATTGCTGTGTGAATCATGCATGGCTTTGAGTCAGTTCCAAAAAGTCCTTCTTCTGGGCGGATTATCTGGGCATAGTGACCTGTACAGAAATAGTCATATTCAATATCCAGCTGCTGGATTCCCTGCTGAAGGGCACCAAATTTAATGTATCGGTTACAGCGAATACATGGATTTGGTGTGCGGCCTGCACGGTATTCTGCCTTGAAATATTCAAGAACTTCTTTTCTGTATGTTTCTTTTACATCGATTACGTGATATTCAATGCCCTGTTCGGCACAGAATTTTCTACACTGTTCAATATTTTCTTCTTCACCTGGACCATAGCAGGATTCACGAAGCTGTTTACCTTCTTCCAGTTCTGGAAGCTTTCCGTCCCACAAGGACATAGTAACACCGATTACCTTGCAGCCTTTCTGTTTAAGCAAAAGCGCTGTAAGAGTGGAATCAACTCCACCTGAAAGTCCTACTACAACTGTGTCGCCGGCCTGTGGCATATTCTGTTCAACGTATTTCATACTAAAATACTAGCAAATTATTTATTGATTAACAATCGTTTTGTAAAACGTTATTATTAAAATATGAAAACAAACATGATTCTTTCAGCTTCCGGCTGGCGCAAAGTTTTTGCCATCAGCGGACAGGAACAAGACAAAACTGTAATGATTGGCGAAGACAATATCGCCATTTCTATATTTTCCGCAAAAGTTTTTGCAGACTATGTAAAAGCACAGAGCGGAAAAGCTAATCCGGTTGTAATCGTAGGTATGGACGCCCGCCCAACAGGTCCTGCAATTGCAGAAGCCGCAATCAAAACCTTCATCGGGCAGAATGTGGATGTAAAGTTCGTTGGAATAACAGCCGCTCCAGAAATCATGGCCTTTAGCCGTGAAAGCGACGGTTTTATGTACATTTCTGCAAGCCACAATCCAGTTGGACACAACGGAATCAAATTTGGCCTAAGCTCTGGCGGAGTTTTGAACGGAACAGAAAACGCAAAGCTGATAAAAGAATTCAACGCCCTTTGCGATCAGGAAAATGCCCAGAACGCAGCTTTTGAATTGATTCGTAACATTCCAGAAGAAAAGATAGCTGGGGTCTACAAAGAACAGTCAGTAGTTAAAGCCAAAGCTTTGGGAAGTTACCGGGCTTTCCTTGGCTGGACAATCAGTGCCAGCGAAGAAAAAGACCAGCAGAACAAGATTTTTGACATTATCAAGAAGGCTTCTAGCGAAAAAAAGATCAGCGTTGTAGTTGATATGAACGGTTCTGCCAGAGCAGATTCTGTGGACAAAGACTTTTTTGCAGAAAATGGCATCGGATTTTACGCAATCCATAACAAAGCCGGAGACATTGCCCACGAAATCATTCCAGAAGCAGAAAACCTGGTTTATGTTGCTGCAGAAATGGAACGCTTGCAGAAAGAAGGTCACACAGATGCAGTTTTGGGCTACATGCCTGACTGCGACGGCGACAGAGGAAACATCGTTTACTGGGACGACAAGGCAAAGAAAGCAGTAATCCTTAAAGCTCAGGAAGTATTCAGTCTTTCGGTGCTTTCTGAACTTGCTTACCAGAACTATCTTGGAAAAGAAAAGCCTGCGGTTGCCGTAAACTGCCCTACTTCAATGCGAATTGAAGAAATTGCAGAAAAGTTTGGCGCAAAGGTATTCAGAGCAGAAGTTGGAGAAGCTAACGTTGTAAACCTTGCGGCAGAAAAACGTGCAGAAGGATTTGACGTCCGTATCTTTGGTGAAGGTTCTAACGGTGGAACAATCACTTACCCAAGTGCAGTCCGCGATCCAATCAATACAGTTTTTGCAATCATCAAGCTTTTGAATATCAAGGAACTTTATGAAACCTGGTGCAAAAAGTCTGGAACAGAATGCAAGTCAGACTACACTCTTACAGACATTCTTGAAACACTGCCGGTTTACACAACAACTGGGGTTTCAGAACCAAGAGCAGTCCTTCACATTGAAACAAAGGATCACGGCGAACTTAAAGGAAGATTCCAGAAGATTTTTGAACAGCAGTGGAAAGCCCAGAAAGTTTTTCTTGAAAACTTCGGTATATACGCTTACGAATGTGATATCACAAACGGCACAAAAGAAGTTTGCGGCGAAACAGATTTCAGCAAAAGCGGTAAAGGCGGCCTTAAGGTAAAATTCCTTGACCGCACAAACAAGCCCGTTGCCTTTATCTGGATGCGTGGCAGCGGAACAGAACCTGTTTTCCGCATCATGTGCGACGTAAAAGGCAACAATCCGGAAATGGAAAAAGCATTGCTCAGCTGGGAAACAGAGATGCTTTTGGAAGCGGATAAATAGATTGCCACTTCCCTGCGTTCCCCGTAATTGCGGGGAACGGTTTTATTCTTCAAAATATGGGATTCCGTTTGAATCGTATGCCCATTTCTTTAAGCTGACTCCACCATCTAAATCAAGAGAACTTTCTGCATTGGAGTTTAGAACAGAAATCAAATCATCATCATTTTCTAATATAATCCTATTGCCAATATTTTCTGGAGGTATTCTTCTAACAGTTTCATCTGTATAAAAACTGTACCCTGAACTGCCACAAATATTGAAATCATTTCTAAAATAACAATGTTTAACAGCAGTTTGATTACCCTCTACGTTTAGTATGTCCTTTGCATATCCTACAAAATTTCCTATTTTTGTAACATTATCAGTTCTAGATACTTTTCCAATATTAAAACAGTTTCGTGCAACAATATTCTTACAAGACAGCAATCCTATAAAACCACCGGCACCTCCTTCCCCAGTTGACATGGAAATATTGCCCAGATTAGCACAATTATAAAACTTAATACTATTTGAATTACCTGTATTAGCTGCAACAAAACCGGCTACAATTTCGTTTCCAGCGATATTTCCTTTATTAATACAATTTATAAATGTAACACTAGAATCGGTTGACGGATTTAACATAGCTACAAATCCAGACACGTTATTTGAGTCCGGTAAATTGATATTCATATTCATAGTAACATTTTCTATAGTCACATTATTATCATAACATTGATAAATCAAACCACCTACATTTGTTATTGATTCATCCGCTATATCAATATCACCACTTATTTCCTTTATATTTTTTATAGTTCCACCATCTACAAATTTAAATAATCCAGTTTCTTTAGAAGCTATTTTTAAATTTTTAATTGAATGACCTTTTCCATCAAATGAACCTGTAAATCGATAAAACAAGCCAGATCCGCCAATACCAGTCCATGGCTCACCTTTCATATCAATATCATCTGTTAAAATGTATTTAGCAGCACGAGCATTTGTAGAATCATCTATTTTTTCATCGATATTCACTTTATCTCGCATGAATGCAAGCTGCTTGTATGTACCAATGCAAATATTCCCTGAGGCGTCTTTCTTTAAAGTTGCCACATCTGATACATCAGCCTCTTCCCATTTTGCATAAAGAGTGACATTTTTAGAAATATTTTTAGACGGATTAAACTCATAATTTTCTGTTCCACTTATCTTAGAAAGGCCTGCATCACTGTAATCTTCTGACATATACCAGCCAAGAAAATTCATACCGTAACATTCTGGCGTACCGATTGATAATGTATCAGTAGAAACAAAGGAGATTTCTTTTTCACCTGGCATTGATGCTGTTTTTTTAACCAACTCAAGATTCAATGAATAGACAGTTGCCGGAGTTACCTTTGCAACAGCAATTACATACCCATTTCGTTTTTCAGGATTGGAATCGGAAAGATCAATTCTTCCAACAAAGCCATCATTCGAGGTCAAGCACAAAAAAGTTCCAGAATTGTATATGTTGCTTGACCAATAAGTATAATCTCCAGAAAAAATATAAGTACCAATTTTTTCCAGAGACTCATTTATGCTGGTTTTATTTATATAAATCTGCTGCAATTCCACAATCGAAGGCAAATACCAAGAAAAACCAGGAACATAACTAAAATTTTCACAATAGGCAAAAGGTGGATAATTTGATATATCCATAGCCTCATTAATACGTTTTTTTATCAAATCAAAGTTTCCTGATCCATCTATCTTATTTGTATCACAAAACTTATCTTTTAGAATGTCGTCTTCTATACCATTCATTGCCATTGCATAAGAAGATTTATCTACGCACATAATTTTTGAAGGTTTACCATCTTCATCAACATCAATTACAATGCCAGCAAGACCCTTTCCAGAAATTTTTTCTTTTGAATAAGTGTTATCAGAATAATAAATAGATCCAATTGCATCATATTTTTCATTGCAATCAACATAGCACTCGGATTTAATGGATAACTTATTAAGATAACTTAAGCGCAATGCCTGATATTTTCTGGTCACACCAGAAGCAGGTGCCACCAGAGTTACAGAATAATAATTCTTTCTAAATTCAGGATTAGGAGTTGTCCAGGTATTTCCATCATCATCTGAATAATTAAACTTACCGGCACCATCATTATTTGCATCGTTCAAATATAATCTGGCACAAACATTGTTACCTGTGTTTGAAGAAGCCACCCTAAGATCATATAGACCATGTCTAAAACTACCTTTATCTTCAGGAAGTGTTCCTACCAAGCATCCAGATGAATCAATTGATAATGTTGAAAGTTCCATACTTCCTTCTGTAGAATAAACAGAAAGATTTCCCTGCTGACCATTTACAGAAGAAACGATCAAATCATTTAAATTGTATTCCTCAAGACAAACTTTAACTGAATCCCCATCATTCAAAACAAGATCTTTTGTAGATATTTTTCCAAAAGAATCTCCATCTTTCTTTGTTAAATAAATACGATTTACTTGAGCTTTACTTTCCAAATTAATAGAGGCTGTTGGATCTAAATAAACCTCATATTTATCACCATTTATTATATTTATATTTTTAAATGTAGCGTTACTTTGACCTTGAACTAAAAAAGGTACACCAAAAGATTTAGCGTCAATTGTATAAACTTCAGCTCCAAGAGAATTTATTCGGATATTACAATTTTTAGATAATACAGCTAATACTTTTTTATCATCTTTTGTAATAAAGGCATCTTCTGTACATACAAAGTCTTTTTTCAAAACTATTTCATAAGTTTTTGAAGAGCCTTCATGCAGGCTTTCAATCAAATCAACAGCTGACTGAATTGTTGTAAATCTTTCATCAGGAACATAGAAGTAACTCATTTCATAACTACTTATGTCTTTATTTGTAATATTAAAATTTCCTGATTTAAGATAAGGTGCAGTACCTATCCAAGTATTTGTTTCCAAACCATTAAATACATT
>JAZLGB010000036.1:0-5159 GCA_045616085.1 Treponema sp. | reverse complement strand
TACGCTGGTGCTGACTTGGCTGGAAACAACCGTCTTGAATATCCTAAGAATGTAAAAATCATCCGCATCCCTTGTTCTTGCCGCTTGAACCCAATGTTCATCTTGCGTGCATTCCAGCGTGGTGCTGATGGTGTTATTTTGTGTGGTTGTCACCCAGGTGACTGTCACTATTCTACAGGAAACTATTTTGCTCGTCGTCGTATGACTTTGCTTTTCAGTATGCTCGATTTCTTGGGTATTGAAAAACAGCGTACAAGAGTTGAATGGTGTTCTGCTGCTGAAGGTGTTAGATTCGCAGGAATTATGAATGATTTCGTTGCACAGATTAAAGCCCTTGGCGAAAACAAACGATTGGAGGACTTAAGATGCAAGACAAATTAATCGCTCGTGCAAAAGAATTACTTGCTGAAGGTAAAGTTCAGAAAGTCGTAGGCTGGCAGAAAGGTCTTTTTGAAGATGATATTACTCCAGCAGTTTTCTCTTCAGCAGAAGAATTAGACAAAGGTTTTGTATTCAATAAAAATTGTAAAGCAAACCTTTCAAAATATCTTGTTAAAATTACAAAAGATATTGAAGTAAAGAAAAGTACAACTCGTATGAATAATACAATGGCTAAACAGCGTGATCCAAACGCTCAGGATGCACCAATTCCACAGGAAACTGTATTGGTATTCTTGAAGCCAGCTGATACTCTTTCTTTTACTCAGTTGTTAAAAGAAAATCGCATTACTCGTGGTGATGTTTATGCAATCGGAATTCCTTGCCAGGACACAATTGATGGTGGTGAAGAATGTGATAACTGCAAAGGCAAAAAACCTGTTTCTTGCGATGAATATATTGATGTTGATCCTAATGCTGATGTAAAACCAAATACATCTAGAATGGAAGAAGTTGCAAAAATCGAAGCAATGACAGCAGAAGAAAGATTTGCATTCTGGAGAAACGAAATGTCTCGCTGTATCCGTTGTAATGCTTGTCGTAATGTTTGTCCTGCTTGTACTTGTGAAAAATGTGTATTTGATAACAATGCAATGTACACAACACAGAAAGTTGCTGAAACAAACTTCGAAGAAAACTTGTTCCATATTATCCGTGCATGGCATGTTGCAGGTCGTTGTACAGACTGTGGTGAATGTTCTAGAGTTTGTCCTCAGGGTATTCCACTTTATCTTCTTAACCGCAAGTTCATTAAAGATATTAATGAAATCTACGGAGATTATCAGGCTGGACAGGATATGGAATCAAAACCTGCTATGCTTAGATTCCAGGAAGACGATCCTGAAGCAAGTATTGTTTATGATCGTTCAAAAGATGGAGGTGAAGCATAATGTTAGCTATTGCATCAGATAAGATTGATTCATTATTTGAACTTATTGGTTCAAAACAGCCTTTATACCTCCCAGTTGATACAAATGCAGGAACAGCAGATTTCAAAAAATGGGAATCAGGTGTAAAACTTTCTTCAGCTCTTAAAACTGTTCGTTCAGCAAAGGATTTCTTCTTCCCAAAAACTGAACATATGGTTAGTTATCAGATGAACGGAAAAGAAATTACAGTCGATGATCCTCGTAAAGATCTTGAAGACTTTGTAATTTTTGGTGTTCGTGCTTGTGATGCTCGCGGTTTTGATGCTATTGACGGTGTTTATCTTAATATGAATCCTGTTGATACTTATTACAAAAATCGTCGTGATCACGGAACTGTAATTGTTCTTGCTTGTAACGATCCTGCAAAAACTTGTTTCTGTTCAACTTATAAAATTGATGCTTCACAGGCAAATCCTTCTGGAGATGTTAGCTGCTGGTTGGCTGATGGAAAATATTATTTCCAGGCTAATACAGACAAAGGTAAGGCATTTATTGAAAATGCTAAATCTGTTCTTGCTGACGCTGCAGATGCTGCTGTAGAAGCTGCAAAGAAAGATATTTCTGCAAAAATCGAAGCTCTTCCATTTGCTCACTTGGATCTTTCAAAGTTCCAGGGCAAAGATATGCTTAAGATTTTCAATTCAAAAGTTTGGGATAAAGTTTCTGAACCTTGTGTAGGTTGTGGAACTTGTACATATGTTTGTCCTACTTGTATGTGTTTCGATGTTCGTGACTTTGATACAGGAAACGGAATTCGTCAGGTACGCTGTTGGGACTCTTGTATGTTCAATGACTTTACTCAGATGGCTGCAGAAAATCCTCGTCACACACAGAAAGAACGTTCTCGTCAGCGCTTCATGCATAAATTGATGTACTATCCAATGGCACACAATGATATGTTTGCTTGTACAGGATGTGGACGCTGTATGGAAAATTGTCCAGTTAATATGAACATCGTTAAGGTTATTAAAGCCGTAAACGAAAGTGATGATATCTAAGGAATAGGAGAAAATAAATCGATGGAAAACAACGAAAGCTTTATTCCTTATGTAGGAAAAATTATTGACATTAAGCAGGAAACTCCTGATGTAAAAACTTTCAGTGTAGTTGGTCTTGATGGAAAGAAATTGTTCAACCACATTCCAGGTCAGTGTGCAATGCTCATCGTTCCTGGTGTTGGTGAATCAATGATTTCTATTACTTCTTCACCTACTCTCGAAACTCACATGGAATTTTCTATTAAGAAATGTGGTTGTGTTACTGAATGGCTTCACAACGCAGAAGTTGGTCAGCAGATTTGTCTCCGTGGTCCAGTAGGAAACGGATTCCCTGTAGAAGGTGCTCTTAAAGGAAAAGACATTCTTGTAATTGCAGGTGGTATTGGTATTGCTCCAGTTCACTCTGTAGTAAATTACATGATGGATCATCGTGAAAACTATGGTAAAATCCAGGTTATTTATGGTGCTCGTTCAAAAGCTGATTTAGTTCGTCTTGATGAAATGCAGAATGTTTGGATGAAACAGCCAAACTGTTCAATTGATATTACAATTGACCGTGCAGAAGAAGGATGGGATGGCCATGTAGGATTCGTTCCTCCATTCATTACAGAACTTAAACCTGATGCTGGAATGACAGTAATCATGTGTGGACCTCCAATTCTTATTCACATGTCTTTGAAAATCTTGAAAGATCTTGGATTTAAAGATGAACAGATTTTCACCACAATGGAAATGAGAATGAAATGTGGTATTGGTAAATGCGGACGCTGTAACATCGGCGACAAGTTCGTTTGTAAAGACGGTCCAGTATTTAGTTTTGATCAATTGGGAGAGTTACCTCCTGAATATTAATATATAGTCCTATAACTGCTACCTGCTTTGCTACCGGGTTCTTAGGGGCTGTGCTCCTATGCGCAGGCAAGGAAAGGTGGGGGTTATAGGGTGCGGAAAAACTGCGACTGCGTCGAGCTGGTTGTCCGCTCCCTAAAATTAGGGGTTTTAGGGACCTCCCTAAGGAATAGAATATGGCAGATAAAGAAATGGCAACTATCTATATTTTTGGTAAAAAATATGATGTTCCTGCTGAATTAACAATTATGAATGCCATGGAGTATGCTGGATATCAGTTGAAACGTGGTTGTGGATGTAGAAACGGTTTCTGTGGAGCTTGTGCTACAATTTATCGTATTAAAGGACAGAATCAGCTCCAGACTTGTTTGGCTTGTTCGAAGAAAGTTGAAAACGATATGTATATCGCAACACTTCCTTTCTTCCCATTAGTTAAACAGGTTTATGATATTAATACTATCAAACCTGAACAGTCTGTAATGATGCAGCTTTATCCAGAAATCTACTCATGTGTTGGTTGTAACGCTTGTACACGTGCTTGTCCTCAGGATTTGAAGACAATGCAGTATATTGCTTACGCTCAGCGTGGTGATTTTGCAAAATGTGCTGATCTTTCATTTGACTGTGTAATGTGTGGATGTTGTTCTTCTCGTTGTCCAGCTGGTATTTCACATCCACAGGTTGCAGAACTTGCTCGTCGTATTAATGGTAAATATCTTCAGCCACAGACACAGCACCTTCTTGACCGTGTTGCTGAAATTGATTCTGGTGCTTGTGAAGAAGCAATTCAGAAGTTTATTGAAATGTCTACTGGCGATAAAGAACAGATTAAGAATCTTTACAATAATCGCGATATCGAAAAATAGGAGACGAATATGTACGGAAATTATCTTGATGATGCAGCAAAGATTGTTGCAGAAAAACGTGAAGAAAACCTTAAATTTGAACATGCTCGTCTTACAGCAGATCAGAAAGACGACTTGTTGTTGAAATTCCACCCAGACCGCATTAAGGAACAGTTTACAGAATTGAAAATTGGTCCTAACAAAGGTCAGAAAGCTCCAATCGAATTGGCTGAAATGTTGCAGGCAAAACCTCGCTACACAGCTGATCAGATTGACTTGGATCATATTGATTACGAAACAGATGTTCTCGTAATTGGTGCCGGTGGTGCTGGTTGTTCAGCTGCTATTATGGCTTCAGAAGCTGGTGCTAAAGTACTTTTGGCTACAAAACTTCGTCCAGGTGACGCAAATACAATGATGGCTGAAGGTGGTATTCAGGCTGCTGATAAACCAAATGACTCACCTGCTCAGCATTATTTGGACTGTTATGGTGGCGGTCACTTTGATGGTAAACCAGAATTGGTATACACACTTACAAACAAAGCTCCATCTGTAATCAAATGGTTGAACGACCTTGGTGTTGAATTTGATAAAGAAGCAGATGGTACTATGGTAACAACACATGGTGGTGGAACAAGCCGCAAACGTATGCATGCTTGTAAAGACTACTCTGGTGCTGAAATCATGCGTACTCTCCGCGATGAAGCTTTGAACAGAGCAGATGCAATTACAATTGTAGACTTCACAGCTGCAATTGAATTGATTAAAAACGACAAAGGTGAAGCTTGTGGTGCAGTTTTGATGAATGTTGAAACTGGTGAACTCCGCATTGCTAAAGCTAAAGTTGTAATCATCGCTACTGGTGGTGCTGGTCGTATGCATTATCAGGGATTCCCAACATCTAACCACTATGGTGCTACAGCTGACGGTCTCGTTATGGCTTACCGCGCTGGTGCTAAGTTGTTGTATCAGGATTCTTTACAGTATCACCCAACAGGTGCTGCTTATCCAACACAGATTCTTGGTAAACTTGTAACAGAAAAAGTTCGCTCTCTTGGAGCTAAACTTATTAATAAAGACGGTGAAGTTTATATTCACCC
>JAZLGB010000035.1:0-16432 GCA_045616085.1 Treponema sp. | reverse complement strand
TAGCAATTCTTCCTGGTCTAAAGTAAGATTTAATTGAGTCATGATTCTTCTCCTTGTTAATGTTTGGTTTGGTCACTTAACATTATATCAGGATTTGAGTTCATGACTCTTTTGAATTTACACCATTATATGGACTCTATGGCACCTGGCGACACTCAGGGCAAATATCTTCCTAAAAAAGAAGTTTCCATTGCAAAAAAAATAATACAGTCGGACTACGAAAAGAAAAATCTTGCCGCGATGCAAAAAGAGTCAGATGTTTTAGAAAAAGTTCTGTCTTTCTACGAAAAAGCTTCCACATCTGCCCTTTACGAAAAACAAACAGCATTGCGAAAGCAGGTAATTGAACCGGTAACCTTAAGCCATACCGAATATGCAAACCGATGGCAATCTATGGAATACCGCAAAAAAGGCTTTGCAGCAGGATCCAGCGAATTGCTGACCAGCACAGGACTGCGTGTGCGCTCAAAATCAGAAGTGATAATTGCGGAAACCCTTTCAAAACAAGGCATTCCATTTCGCTACGAATTTCCGGTAACAATACAAAATGGCCCTGAAGATTTTGTAGATTTTCATCCAGACTTTTACTGCTTGAATCTTCGCACTCGGCAAGAGTTTTTGTGGGAACATTTTGGCATGATGGATGATCCAGATTACGCAAAGAATGCAGTAAAAAAGATTTCTTTATATGAAAAAAACGGCTGGTTTGCAGGTAAAAATGCTGTGTTCTCTTTCGAAACCGCAGAAGAACCCTTGAATGTTCGGAAGGTTAGAGAAATTATTGAAAACTACCTCGAATAGTGAAGGGGCGTTGCGGGTTCTCCCGATCAGAGCCTTTCTTTCGATGAACCTAAAACAATCCTTTCGGTTTGTTTTTTAACGGTTCTTCGATTGTAATCCCTCATACATTGTTAAATCTTCCATAAATCAATATAATTTATTCATCACATTTGCCCTTTGCTATGGCAAGCGGCTTTTTTTACGAGGAATAATATGTCTTTAGACTGTGGTATCGTTGGATTGCCAAATGTTGGTAAATCTACAATTTTCTCTGCTTTGACTGCAGCGCCTGCAGAAGCAGCTAACTTCCCATTCTGTACAATCGATCCAAACGTAGGTATCGTTGATTTGCCAGATGAACGCCTGGACTTTCTTGCGTCAGTAAATAATCCAAAAAAGAAGACACCTGCTTCGGTAAAGTTCGTTGATATTGCCGGTTTGATCAAGGGTGCTTCTCAGGGTGAAGGTCTTGGAAACCAGTTCCTTGCTAACATCCGTGAAACAGCTTGTATCGCACACGTTGTTCGCTGTTTCGACAATCCAGACATCATGCACGTTCGCGAAGATTCAAAGGTTGAAGCTCCAGTTGATCCAGAAAGCGACATCCTTACAATCAACTTTGAATTGGCTCAGGCTGATATTCAGACAATCCAGAAGCGTCAGGAAAAGAACATCAAGCAGGTTCGCGCTCTTGGTAAAGAAGCTGAAAAGCAGCTTGCACCTTTCAACAGCGCTGTTGCCAAAATCATGCCACTTCTTCAGGAAGGAAAGTGTGCCCGCCTTGCAGATCTTACAGATGACGAAAAGGCTGGAATCAAGGACATGTTCCTTTTAACAATGAAACCAACATTGTACGTTGCAAACATCGACGAAGATTCAATTGCAGACGGTACAAACAAATATGTTGAAACTCTTAAAAAGATTGCTGAAAGCGAAAACAGCGAAGTTGTAGTTATCTGTGGTAAGTTTGAAGCTGACCTTGCAGACATCACAGATCCAGCTGACCGCAAAGACTTCATGGAATCAGTTGGTTTGACTGAATCTGGTCTTGCTGTTCTTGCACGCAAGGCATATCACTTGATGGGATTGGCAACATTCTTCACAGGTGGTGCAGACGAATGTCGCGCATGGACAATCCGCGCCGGAGATACAGCTCCAAAGGCCGCTGGTGTAATCCACACAGACTTTGAAAAAGGCTTCATCCGCGCCGAAGCATACTCAATCGAAGACCTCCGCAAGTACGGTTCCGAACAGAAAATCAAGGAAGCCGGAAAGTACCGCCAGGAAGGTAAAGATTATATTGTTAATGATGGTGACGTTTTGTTCTTCAAATTCAACGTTTAGAAAATAAATGCATCGTGATGCAAAAAAAAATGGCAGGTCCTACGTTACGAATCCGGACCAAACTCACGGTGTAACTTTTTTTTCGAAAAAATCCTGCGGTTGCTTCGCAATCCTCTGATTTTTTTCGATGGCTAAGCGCCAAAAAAGTTACAAGTGAGTTTGACCGTCTTCTTCACTGCGGCCCTGCCATTTTTTTTATATGCGTTGTGGCGTTATTTTCTAACCGTAAATTTTTTTCAAAACAAACAGATATTCCGAAACGTGAATATCTCTGTTCTTCAAATTGCGGCTACCTCGGAAAGCGTTGTAATCCTTGGTCATTGTTTTTACAGCGCCGAATTCTCCCAGGATCTTTTCCATGTCTTCTCTAGGAATAAAGCCTTCGTTGTTAAAAGAAACAATCACATAATCGGCACGAATGTTTTTGACCAGTTCGCGGAATGTTTCGCAGGCAAGTTTTCGTTTGTTGTAGGCGCTGCGGTTCCAGCCTTTTGGGATTCCGCTAACACGGCTTATTTTTTCTGTGTCAGGGCGAGTGTAGCTGGCGATAAGGTTCAGCATAAAATAGTTTGAACCGTAAGGGTGCTGGTTGTATGGAGGGTCCATGTACACCAGGTCAAATTTTCCATTTTCAAGACCCTGGTAAAGTTCTTCCGACAAAGAAAGCTGGTTTGCTTCGCTCTGAAAAATTCTTACAGGGCATTCATATTCGCTTAAAACTGGGAAAGGCAGTTCGATGTTGCTGCAGATTCTGGAAAGAGCGTTTTTGCCGTTTCCACCAAACTGGCCAAGTCCTGTCTTGCTGTTCTTGTAAAATCCTTTGAAGATGCCGGCGGTGTTTGCGTGAACGCTGGCCTGTCCCAGAAGTGGGGCAATAAAAAAGTGGCGCAGGTTTTCTGGAACAATCTGATCGATGTTCTGTCTTAATGCGTCAATGTAATGTGCGTTGTGAGGAGTGTAAAAACAGCGTTCTCCAAGCTTTACGTGTTCTTCGTTTTCTGGAGCATACAGTTCGCTGACAAAACCTTTGTTTTTGCCGTTGCGGATGTCGTTTTCTGTTTTTTCAATCAGGCGACGGTAAAGAATGTTAAGTTCCTCAAGATCAATTTCGCTTTTGTTAGAAAGATAACATCGGTTGATCAAACAGGCGTAGTTTTCAAGATCGTTTACAGTCAGTGTTTTTGAAAAAGCCTTAAGGTAACGGCCAACGATTCCGCTGCCAGAAAAAATATCCAGACAGTTCAGCTTTTCTTTTCCAGAGTCCTGCTGAACCCATTCAACGGCTTCCCCGATAAAATCCAGAAGGGCGCGTTTATTTCCAATGTATGTGATAAGCTGGTCTGTAAGAAATTCTGGTTTTTCGTTCATTATTCTGCGATCTCGTAGCGGTCTTTGCCGTTAAGTTTAGCTTTGTAGGCAGCTTCGTCTGCTGATTTGAACCAGTCTTTGCTGTTCCAGCCTTTTTTGTAGTCGGAAATACCAACACTCATTGTGCAGCGGTCATCATCTAAAAGATAGTCGAAAGAAATTTTTCTGAAATCATTCATTATTTTTTCAACGGTAGAAATAATTTCTTCCCTTGTTTTGTTTCTGAGTAAAAGAACGAATTCGTCACCACCGTACCGGAATGCGTTGCGGTTTGTATTCATTGTCTTGATGATAGATTCAGAAAGTGAGATGAGGATGGCATCTCCGGCAGCGTGGCCATATTTGTCGTTTACGTTTTTAAAGTTGTCCAGGTCAAAGAAAATCAAAGAGGCTTTTTCTTCCTCTGATTCAGAAAGTACTTTCAGCAGCTTTTCAATAGTTTCGGCGAGAGCTCTTCGGTTGAACAGGCGGGTTAAAGGTTCAAGCTGAAGCTCTTTTGAAAGTTCAAGGACTTTTTTATAGTTAAAAGAAATGAAGTTGATCTGAGCGTTTTGTGATCTCAAAATTTCCTTCGAGATAAAGTAAACAAGAAGAAGAACAACAGAAAGTGCTGTTGCGGTAAGAATTTCGTAGCTGACAGGATGGTTTGAATAGAAAATGACCCAGGATGCCATGGAAATAAAAAGTTCAATCCAGCAGGCAATGAAAATTCCTTTCAAAAGTTTCTTGTCCGTAAACATGGCTGCAAAAAGCATCGCAAGAAAAGGGATAACCATAAAAAGGGAGTATTTGCTGTGGAATATGGCCATTGTACTCAAAAGCCAGAAAAAACCGTAGGCCATAAATTTATTAGTAACAAAGGTTGAGACGTTTTTCTTTCTAAGAATTGCGGGTAAAGGAAAAATTATTATTGCCTGCAATGCAGATGGAATCAAAACACGCACGATTGTATGAAAAAAAAAGTCGTGTATGGAAAATTCCCGGTCAATGTAAAGGGCGATGTTAACCGCTGTGGTAAGGATGATGATTGCAAAGAAAAGGCTGACACAGTATTTGTAAATACGTTTTTGCCAGCGACGAAAATAGTTATCTTTGTATTCTTCAAAATCCATAATTAAATTTTACCACAGTTTGTCATTATATTTCTACAAAACCAGCGTTGATTTTGTTCATTGTGTCGTAAAAATCAGGGAATGAAACTGCACAGCATTCAGCATCTTTTACAACAACTGATTCTCCCTGCTTAAGTCCAAGTCCAAGACAGGCAAGGCTCATTGCAACACGGTGGTCGTCGTAGCTTTCAACTTCACCACCATGAAGCTTGAAATCTGGGTTAACAGAACCGTCAGCTTTTACAGGAGCGTGACCGTTGATAATCATATAGTCATCGCCTTCTTCGATATCAGCACCAAGGCCTTTTAAAAGCTGAGTCATAACTTTGATTCGGTCAGTTTCCTTGCGGCGACAAACAGCAGCATCTTCAATTACAACTTTCCCTTCTGTAAAGCAGGCTGCAACTGCAATTGCGCATATTGCATCTGGGTAACCGGAAATAGCCACGTGAAGCTCCTTGTTTTCACAACCGTCAGTAGAAAGTCTGCCAATTCCGTCAGATGCTTTTTTACCACCGCGGACAGTAATTGTTTCCTTTTCCTTGTTCCATTCGATGTCAGCACCAAGCTTTTTTAGTACAGCAACAATTTCCTCATCACCCTGAGTGCCGCTTCCGTCAATTCCATCGATTGTGATTTCGCTGTCGGTAAGAAGGGCTGCGATAAGAGGGAATGCAACAGCTTCCCAGTCACTTGGAACGGTCTTGTCAAAAGCTTTGATATCAACAGGACCATTTATCGAAATGTGCTTAAAGTCTTCTGAAATTGAAACCTTTGCACCTACACCTTCAAGCCATTTTTGAGTCATTGTAAGGTATGGTGTTTCCTTTGGATTTGTAAGTTCAATGTTCAAAGTTCCGTTCATACGAAGGGCAGCCATCATCATGCCGCTGATGTACTGGCTTGAAACTTCACCGGCTGTAGTAACAGTTCCTGGCAAAATAGGACCTTTGATTAAGAGTGGACATGTTGTTGTTCCCGGCTGGCTGACATGGCATTCAGCTCCAAGCTGATTCAATGCGTCCACAACATGGTGAACCGGTCGTCTGCGGATAGAATCGTCACCTGTAAAGATTGTCCAACCTTCAAAAGTTGCGGCAATCGAAGACAAGAAATACAAAAGTGAACCGCTGTCTCCAACATTTACAACATCTGTTGGAAGATGAATGTTTTTTCCAGCTCCCTGAACAGTCCAGCAACCGCCAATCTTATTGCCAGTGTTACCAAGGTCAACTGAAGCTCCCAAAAGAGGAAGCGCCTTGCTTGTGCTAAGACAGTCTGCGCTTGGAAGTGGATTTCTTACGTATGATGTGCCTTCGCCAAGAGCTGCAAGGAGAAGTGCTCTGATTGTATGTGATTTAGAACCTGGAACCTGAATGTGTCCAGAGAGGTTAGCTTTCTGTGATTTGATTTTCATATCTATTGATTATATCGAAATCTTTATTCCCGCTCCACATGGATTTGCGTTGTATGCAGAAATTTCTCCGTGCATTGCATGCATAATGGTTTCTGCGATGGAAAGTCCCAAGCCGCTTCCGCCTACAGAGCGAGTATGTGATGTGTCAGCCCGATAGAATCGTTCAAAAACGTGTTCCAAAGCTTCTTCTGGAAATCCTGGACCGTTATCTTCGATAGTCATGATGACTTTGCCTTCGCCCCGCACGCAGTTCAATGTAATAACAGGCTTTTCTTCATCGATGAATTTCAAGCTGTTTGAAATACAAACCATGAAAACCTGGTGGAGCAGCTCCATGTCAGCAGGAACTTTTATTTCATCAGGACAGTTAATGTTGAGTTCAGCGTTCGCGTTTACAGAAATGGTTTCTTCCTTGAGACGACGATACATTTCAGGAATGTTGATAAGCTCGATTTTAGGCTGAGTTCTTCCGCTTTCAAGACGACCAATCTGAAGCAGGTTGTTGATTACAGCTTCCATGGATTTGGTTTCATCAATAATTGTTGTGAGAGATTTTGTAAGAAGAGCAGGGTCTTCCTTTCCCCAGCGGCGAAGCATGTTTGCCTGCCCAAGTACAACTGCCAAAGGAGTTTTAAGCTCGTGGCTAACATCGCTGGTGAACTGTCGTTCCCGGTCAAAATCTTTCTTCAGTCGGCTGAACAGTTCGTTGAATCGCTTTGCAAGCACATCCAGTTCGTCCCCGGAGTGGGATCTTGGTAACAGAGTATCAAGATTTGTGGCCCCGATCTGTTTTGCAGCCTGAGTCAAATCTGAAACAGGGTTTAATACGGAGCGAGAAATAAATAAGGATATAAAATAAGAGATAATCAGAATTGGAAGAATTACAAGGGCGATTGTTTTAGGAACCTCAGAAATTAATTTAATGCTGGTGTCACGTTCCATGTTCAGGCTGGTTTGTATCGTGTATTTGTCGGTTTTGGTGGTAACTATTTTTGAATAATATAGAATGCTTAAATCACCATCAATGAAATAATTCTGCTGAGAATAAAACTTTGTCTTTCCTTTGGTTATGGGAAGTAAAGGAAGGAAAGGATCATTTGTAAGAACTATGGTTTCCCTTTTTTCAGAATAAATTAAATAGGTGATATAGTAAGGCAGGTCCGGAATACGCAGATCGTTTTCAGGGTTGTGCTGCAAGGAAATTTCGATAAACTTTGCTGCCTGCTCAATTTCGCTACTTTGCTGATTGCGAATCAAGTGATAGAGAACAGTTGTAAATGCAAGGGAAAGTACCAGTACTGCAACAGTAAGAACGATGGTGAACTTAAAGGCAAGTCGTACTGCTACAGATCTGAGCAGTTTAACCACTATTGCTCTCCATTAACCATTATGTAACCCATACCTCTTACGGTTTTGATGTATTCGGTTTTACATTTCTGATCAATTTTAGAACGAAGGTAACCGACATAAACGTCAATTGTATTCTCATCCATTGAGTATCCCTTCCCCCAGATCGCTTCGATAATTGAAGCTCTTGAAAGAACCACGTTTTGTTTTTCCATGAAAAATTTAAGCATAAGGAATTCAGTTTTAGAAAGAGAAAGTTCATTTCCGCTTAGTGTTACTTTCATGCTTTCAGGAGTCATTTCAAGGTCACGGTTTTTAAGCTTGTTTGCTGCGATTGTCGCTTCCGAAGCTTTTGATCTGCGAAGTACTGATCTCATTCGGGCTAAAAGCTCTTCAATTTCAAATGGTTTTGAGATGTAGTCGTCGGCTCCAGAATCAAGTCCGATGATCTTGTCGTATTTTTCACCTCTTGCTGTTACCATGATGACAGGTACATTAGAGCTGCGGCGGATGTGACGAATGACTTCAAGTCCGCTCAATTCAGGAAGCATAAGATCCAATAGAATTAGATCTGGATTTTCGCTTTCAAACTTTTCCAAGGCTTCTCGGCCATTTACAGCGATAGCTGTTTCAAAGCCTTCGTGCTGTAATTCAAGGTTTTCAAAATCTGCGATTCCAGGATCATCTTCTACAATAAGGATCTTGCTCATGTCACGACTCCAGTTTTATATAAGTTGATAAAGGATGAAGCAACTTTCCGCTAAAGGAACGAACATCCCTAAGATCTATTTTAACAGGCATCTGCTCTTTTGTAAGGTACAAACAGCATTTTGTTCCGTTCCTGTTAAAGTTCAGCTGAATATCCTTACTTAAAGGTTCGTCGTTAATTGCCACGCTGTCAAGGTTAAAACTCAATGGATCTACCGCTGTTGAAAATTCCAGGGTAACGGCAACAGTTTTTGTGCCTATGGCTTTAGCTGAAGTGGAGGTAAGAATGAACAGACCGTTGAAATCTGGTTTTCTCATTCCTCTAAAATTGTGACTCTCTATCTCGTGTTTTGTAAGGTGGCTGATTACAGGCTGTGCAAAAAGGAGACTTGATGTGATTCCAAAAAACAGAAATCCTAAACTTTTTTTCATGTAAAGAAGTATAGCAGATTAAAGTTTTGTTATATTGGTTTAGCATGCCAAAATAAGAAAACTCTAATCTGGTATTTCGACTCTACATTTGATAGGAAGGTGGTCTGAATATCCGTTTCCGCTGAATACTTTGAACCCGATAGGTACGTGGTTTTCACTGCACCAAGGACCTTCTGTCATCGGTTCAAAGTTTGTGATTTTCAAATTACTGTTACCAAAAAAATGGTCAATCCGTTCCCATTCGTCATCATAATAATAAGAGCCGGGAAAAACAAAATTACCGGTCGCTTTTATCCAAGGAGAATATACTTCCGTGTTTTTCTCCGGCTCCAGGATTCTTCTGAGCGTAATATTAGTTTTTTCGTTAAGGTCTATTCCGTCCTTTTTCAAAATCAAAAATTCTGAAATGTCTCGGTTAAAGTCTCCGCAGGCAAATGCATGTTTGTCTTCTTCTTCGTAGAACAATCCGCACAATACATTTTCCTGCCAGCTTCTCCAACAGTCAGATTCTTCCTCTCCTCCAGATTTGCTTTTCCAGTGATTCACAAACAGAGAAACAGAATCATCTCCAACCTCCAGCAAGACTTTCATGATCGGTCTCATGGCTGGCTGACTCTGATTTTCCGTCCTCACGTCAATGTTGTGAACAGTAACTTCCGTAATTCTGAACCGTGAAAGAATTCCACAGCCGATAGCATCTCCATCATTCTTTGCGAAGCATCCATAGCCATAGATCTTTTTCGAATTCCAGCTGTTACCAGAAAGTTGATTTGAAACATCCCTTAAAACTCCGCTATTTTCCAGTTCCTCCAGCACAAAAACATCTGCATCCAATTCCTGAATCACGGAACATAATCTAGCAATTCTTTTTTTATACGCATCCGTATTCCATCCAGCATTTTTCTTGAAGTCAGAATATTCAATGCCGTCGTTGTTACCGTCAAAAAACGTCTGGGCGTTCCAGTTCACTACTGTAAAAGCTCTTGCGGGTACTCCCATTGGCAGGCAGCTTGAAAATATCAGGGAACAGATCCCGACAAAAAAACTTCTTTTTTTAAGCACAAAAAAACCTCCATATATTTATTAGGAGGTTTGGTGAAAAAAATGCAAAAAAATCAGAAAAAAAATTATCTTTCGTAGCTGGAAGCGATGTTCAATTGAGCTCTGTATTTCGAGACGGTTCGTCTTGCAATGGAAATGCCTTTTTCTGCCAGCATATCCGCAATCTTCTGGTCGGATAACTTCTTGTCTCCAGGTTTCTGGGCGTTAAGAATTTTTTCTATCTCGATTTTTACGTTGTCAGTAGAAATCATTTCTTCTTTGTTCTGTGATTCATCTTTTCCCTGAACCGCCAGCCCGTTGCTGAAAAAATATTTAACAGGAAATGTTCCCCAGCTGCATCGAACAAACTTGCTGTCTGCTATTCGAGAAACAGTGGATTCGTGAACTTCGATGATTTCCGCAAACTTTCGTTGAGTTAGTGGCACAAGATTTCCAGGTCCCTTCTTGAAAAACTCTTCCTGAATCTGAGCCAACTTTGCAAACGCCTTGTTCAACGCGGTCTTTCTGAATTCCAGAGTCTCTATAAATCCCTTGGCATTTCTAAGATGATTCTGAACAAAATCTTTTTCGTCTCCGTTAATGCCTTCTGACGAATCTGCCAGCTCAAAATCCTTTGCGATGCTCAAAACAGGAATTGTGTCATCCGAAAGCTGAACCTTCACCAGACCGTCCGCATCCACAGAAACAAACACATCCGGCTGAACATACTGTGTCCCCGTTGTCCCAAAATTCCGTGCAGGGAACGGATCCAGTTCCTGAATGAATCTTATCGCATCAGCGACCGCCTCTTCAGAAACATCTTTTTTGTCAAAGCCAAATTTCTTGGAGTTAAATGTAAGCTTTTCCTGCTGATCCAAAAAAAACAGTATCTTTTTAGCCACCTTGTCCGCAACAGGAGGCTTAAGCATTTCCAGGTTTCCATCCAAAAGAAACAAAGCCAGTTCCGGGGCCTCGCCATTCAATTCAGCCTGAAGCTTCAGACTTTCAGAAAAGTTTTCGCAGCAAATACCTTCCGGATCAAAATGCTGAACGATGGAGATGCATTTTTTTAGCAATTCCTGTGTATCCCCAGCTTTTTCTTCTATTAAAGTGATAGGTGCAAGAATGTGGTAACCGTTGGAATCTAGGTTCTGAATGATCTTTTCGCAAAGACGGTTTTCATTTTCCGGCAGATTTGTCATGTTCAGCTGATGCAGAAGATGAGACTGAAGAGTTTCCGTATTGTCAGGAGCGTTTTCCAGCATTTTCTGAAATTTTTCTGCAGCCTCTGCACCCTGTTTTGATTCCTTTCCTGTGTGAACGGAATTTGCTGTCTGGCGGCTGGAACTGTCTCCCTGCTTAAGGTTTGTGGCTCCGTCGGCATATTTGTCTATCTGGATTTCCAGTGCAGGATTTTCTTCCACAGTCCTATAAATTTCATCCCTAAGTTCCATGTTGCTCATGGTGATTAGTTTCATGGCCATCAGCTGCTGCTGGCTCAATTTCATCACCTGGGATTGAGAAAGTTTTTGTGTCTGTGAAAGTCTTATTCCTGACATGTTGTGAATTATAGCATAAAGGCGATGTTTCAGTTATTATTTCAATATGAAAACATTTGAAGAAATGGGAGTTCAGCTCCCTGAAATTTTATTGCCAAAAAATCTTGATGTAAAAACATGGTCTGTAGTTGCCTGTGACCAGTACACTCAGGATCGTGATTATTGGAAAAATGTTGAAGAAACAGCTGCCGGTAAGCCTTCAACTTTGAATATCATCCTTCCAGAAGTTTATCTCAATGATGAAGATAAGCCTGAAAGAATTAAAAAGATCCGTTCAACAATGAGCGAATACCTTGAAGGCGGTGTTTTTGCCGATGCTTCAAAGGAATTTGTTTACGTTGAACGCACAACAGCTTACGGTCGTGTTCGCCATGGTCTCGTTGCCGCTATCGACCTTGAAACTTATGAGTGGAAGCCTTTCAGCAAAGCTCTCGTCCGTGCAACAGAAGCGACAATTGTTGACCGAATTCCTCCAAGAATGGAAATCCGCAGGGGAGCTCCAGTTGAACTTCCTCACATCATGCTTCTTGTAAATGATCCAGATCACACTCTCGTAGAAGGAACTGGTGATCGTGTTAAGAAGAACGCACCTCTTTACGCTGGTGAAATGATGCAGAAGTCAGGTAGCATCTCTGGTTGGGCTGTTTCTTCTGATTCTGATGTTGAATACGTTCGTAATACTCTCGAACAGCTGGCAGTTGCAAATACAGCTCCAGATGGCTCGGTTTTCCTTTTTGCCGTAGGTGACGGTAACCATTCTCTTGCAACAGCAAAAGCCGTTTGGGACGAATACAAAAAAGATCATCCAGAAGATAAAAATAGCAATGTTCGTTATGCCCTTGTAGAAATCGTAAACATATACGACACAGGTCTTACATTCGAACCAATCCATCGTGTTCTTTTCCATGTTGATTCAAAGTCTTTGGTTGAAGAAATGGCTAAAAAGTTGGGTGGAACTGTGGAATCGGTTGCATCAGCTCAGGCTCTCGAAGAATCTGTTAAAAACTCTGTGGCAGATTTCGGTTTCGTTTACCTCAATTCAGAGGGAAAGCAGGAATACGTTCTTCTCAAGACAAAAATTACAGACCTTGCAGTTTCTCAGTTGCAGCCAGCTTTGGATGAATTCCTCAAGAATGCTCCAAACGGACATGTCTGTGACGACAAGGGATGCCGCATCGTAAAACCAGAAATCGATTACATCCACGGTGCTGCGGAAATCTTCCGTCTTGGCGCAATGGAAAACTCAACAGGAATCTTGCTTCCACCAGTAGCAAAAGACAGCTTCTTTGGAACAATCAACGGTCGTGGTCCACTTCCAAGAAAGTCTTTCAGTATGGGTGAAGCAGACGAAAAGCGTTTCTACCTGGAATGTCGTCGACTTTTTTCCTAAATTTTGACATCAGCTAAAAACCGTCTTATTATTTTACTGTCGATATCATATTACTTCGTGGAGGTTCCACTATGGCAGTTATAGCAATTTCAAGACAGGTCGCATCTTTGGGAGATGAAATTTCTTCCGAAGTTGCAAAAAAGCTGGGATATAAATTTGTTACTCGACAGGAGCTTGAAAAGCGCATCGTTGATTTGGGCTTCCCTGCAGACAAGCTTAAAAAATACGATGAAAAGAAGCCGGGTTTCTTTGCGTCTCTGGTAAAAGACCGGGATGAATATTTGAATTATCTTCAGACAGCTGTTCTGGAAGCGGCTGCTGAAGGTGACTGTATTCTTGTTGGTCGAGGCTCTTATCTTATCCTAGAAAATCTTCCAAATCTTGTATCTCTTCGTTTTGTTGCAAAGGATTCCATTCGTATGGATCGTCTTATGAAGGAACATGACTGGAATGAAAAACAGGCTCTTCAGCGCATCAACGAATCAGATACAAACCGTAAAGGTTTCCATAAATCCTTCTTCAATGCAGAAATCGAAGATCCTCAGCATTATCTTCTCGTAATGAATACCGGTATGTTCGATGTTGAATCGGCAACTAATGCCATCGTGGCTCTTACAAAATCGGTAATCACCCCAGAAAAAGAAGAAGCTGGAAAAGCCAAGCTTGATGAATATATCAAGTGTCAGCATCTGGTCAATAAATTGATTTTTGAATATAAGCTCAACATTGAATTCCTTAGAGCTGTCATCAACGATAAGACTCTCACTCTTCAGGGAGTTGCAGATTCTTCTGTTCTTGTTGAAAGAGCCCTTAAGATTTCTGCTGTTGAACTTCCTGAATACAACATTACATCATCAATCAGTGTTGTTCAGGACTTCAAAGCTCACTTCTAGCATAAATGGTCAATTCAGGGAGTCCTCCTTGAATTGACTTTACCATTAAAAAAGTAAATACTTATAAACATGAAAACATCAAATAAATTTACATTAGCAAGAGTTCTTTTTGCACCAGTCTTTTTCTTTATCTACAGTATTCCTGTATGGACTGGAAATCCTTTGTTGGCAAAAATTTCTGCCTGCATCATGATTCCTTTGCTTGCTTTGGCTCAGATTACAGATTATTTCGATGGACACTATGCCCGCAAAAATAATGAAGTAAGTGACTTTGGAAAACTTTTCGATCCATTTGCAGATGTTATGTTGAACCTGACATTGTTTACATGTGCTCAGTCTTCGGTTGTTGCTGATGTCAAATACATGCCAGTTATCTGTTTCATCCTGATTCTCTATCGTGAATTCACAATGAACTTCGTTCGTATGGTTGCTGTTTCAAGAGGAACTGCAATTGCCGCAAGAAAGGGTGGAAAGCTCAAGACTGTGTTCTATATCACATCAGGTTTCTATTATCTCCTTGCAGAATCAATCATGCGCCTTGGTTATGACATTTCGTCAATCATGGGAACTGTAAAGATTGTTGGTTTTGTAATGTTCGGAATCTGTGTTCTTTTGAGTTACATTTCATTCGCTGATTATCTTATTGCTTTCGCATCATTGTTAAAGTCAGAAAAGAAATAAAAATGATATGCTCCAAAAAAAGGTGACAAAAATAGAACCCCACTGGTGACAAAAAGGGGACAACTTTTGTTTTAATATAATGCTTCTTCTGAAGCATATCTATGTATTAATGGCACTTACAGAAAAAATAGTTTTGGTATCTTTCTGTAAATGTCCACACGATACCCTAAAAAACAGCAGCGGTAATCAAAATCCTGTTCTTATCAGCTGCTGTAACTGAAGGATTATTTTGTAACCGAAACTGCACCGGTGGAAGTCCGCCAAGTTCAGATTTCGGTCTTTCATTGTTGTAATAACTGATAAATGGAACTACAGCTTCCAGAACCTTTTCAATCGGAATCTGCCGATTCTTAAACTTTGACTTCCCGAACCGGTTATAAAGACATTCAGTTTTTATTATTCCATTCACACTTTCCATCGCTGCATTATCCCAGCATTCACCTCGGACAGAACAACTTTGAATCATCCCAAGTTCTAACACTTTGTTTCTGAAATCATGCGACAGATAAGTTGAACCTTGATCTGTATGTATTGTCGTTCCCCGCAAATCTCTTTTGCTTGCCAGAATATTAAGTGTCTCTATGCAGAGCTCCTTATCAGGATGTCTTGAAATCTGCCATGCAACAATTTCTTTGTTGTACAAATCAACAATGATACTTAAATATTCAATTCGCTCTCGGCCATACAGATAAGTGATGTCAGAAACATAAACTTTATTGGGCTCAGAAGCTGAAAAATCTCTTTGAAGAAGGTTTTCAGGGATATTTTTTAGAGTTTCTTTCATTTTCTCATAAACATCCTGTTTATATTTCTTTCTACGGACCACTGAAAGCACATTATTTTCTTCCATGAGCCGTAAAACCTTCTTCTGACTGACGATTTCTCCAAACTGGTTCTTTATCATCGCAGTCATTGTCCTGTAGCCAATTCCGAAATGATGTTTCCTTTGGGTTGTAACGATGAAATCAATTAATTCTTCGTCATCTGTTTTTTCTTTTTGATTCAGAAAAGAATAATAGTTTTTCCTGTTTACATTTGCGATTGAGCAATATAAAGTCAGGTTTCCTCCGGTTCGTTCGACAGCAAGTCTGATAGCTCTGTAGCGTTTTTTTTTGTGACATTTTCAATATCGATATCACAAACTTCAGCTAAAGCTTCCAGATATTGCACCTTGTGTTCCAGATACTTTATTTTTCTCTGTAATTCTTTTTCAGATTCCTTCTCTGTTTCCATTTCGTCTCCAGGGAAAAAGTAATTGAACTTTCCGCTGTCAACAATTGTAACAATGTCTTTAACTCTTTTCAAAAAATAATTTCGTCGTATTATCCAATCTTTTACGGTTGAATCGCAGACTCCATATTTTTTGGCGATATGACTTATAGGCATATGCAGCACTTCGTAGTCATACAAAGCGTTGAATCTGTTAGGAATTGATTCGACTGATGCAACACTCATTTTACCTCCTAGGTTGTCACCTTTTTTGCACCAGTCACTTTTATTTATGTCCTTTTTTAAGGGAGCAGAACAAAAAAATCAGAAAAATATGAAGGTGTGTCACAGGATGACACACCTTATTTTTTATACTGTGTGCATAACGAAAAAAAAAGGAGTTATGTATGCAGGCAGAAAAAAAAGTTTCTAATTTCAGATTTATAGTAGTGGGACTGTGGTTACCATTCATCATTGGAATAATAAAAGTCTTTTTCACAAATAGCTCCAGTCCATTTTTTGCAAAACTTTTTATGGGTTTTATTGTAGGAATGTCTTATATTCCTGTATTTGTTCCGGTTGGTTTGCTTTTTGTAGGCTTTTTAATGCCATTAATCATCAATTATGTTAAGAAAATTACATTTTCAAGAAGATTTTTAGCGGAATTTCAGAAGAATTCCGAAAGAAATGTAAAAAAAGCTTCCTGAAATTCAAATAAAATGAAGAATTTGCGAAAAATTCAAAGAAATTCTAAAAAAATCGTCAAAATTCTGCAAATTTTTTATTTCAGTTATTGACTCTTTTTTTATAAGAGTATATATTCACTATCACCGTCGCACAGCACTACTGCTGAGTGACACAAGTAAAAAAGCTCTTTGACAGATCAGGGAAGGAAAGAAAGACTAAAAAGGTTTGTACCATGTCGTGGTGCTGTAGAGCATGGCGACACGAAATAAGCAAACAAAACCTAAGCAGTTGAATAGAAATATGAAAACTGCCAGCAATTCTTTTATAAAAAGATAATAGCTAGAGTTTTGAACGATTTATGAAATCTTAAGCCTTTGGGCTTTAGAAATAATCATGGAGAGTTTGATCCTGGCTCAGAACGAACGCTGGCGGCGCGTCTTAAGCATGCAAGTCGGACGGCAAGA
>JAZLGB010000034.1:0-51224 GCA_045616085.1 Treponema sp. | reverse complement strand
TTCTTCTGGATAATAAAAAAAACATATTTTGTCGTTTATGCTGTCAAAATAAAATAATCCTGATTCAATACTTTTATAAAACATTAAATCATTATCTAAAAACCGAAATGATTTTGCCTCCTCATATTTAACTATTTTTTTAAGTTTTAAACTCTCTGAAAACAAATTCTGTATAGTTATTAACAAAATTAGTATAACAATTTTCTTTTTCATTGAAATAACTTCCCTTGTTTATATAAATACATAAATGAGGCAGCCGTAAAAGCAGAACTATCCATTGAATTTTTAGGGGAATAACCTACTCCAACCCGATAAACGCAGTAACAGATTTTTCCGGCGCCATGATCATTGTGTCCATCAGGCTAAGCCCAATCTTGGCACAAGGCAAAAGCCGGAAAACTTCCTTCTGAAAATCCACAGGAACGTCCCCATACCCCGGACTGTATCTTGGATGAGCCTTAAACCCACGGGCAGCCGCCTCTTGTTCCAGTTTTTCATTCAGCTGGTCCACAAAACTTTCAATGAACATTGCGCCAGTTCCTTGCATCACAGCCGCCTCCGCACTTCCTGCCGCCTGAGACCTGCGGATCAGCATATCAACCTTGGCACCAACTGTGGCCGCCAGCACAATCACCTTACGGCAACCGTTAAGATTTACCGCCAGATCTTTTGATTCAAGTTTTATATCTGCAAATTGAACGCAGCTTTTTTCGCTGCCGGCAATCTCTTCTACTTTCAAATCAAATTCTTCGTAAACTGCCTGCGGAACCAGGACAGGTTGTAGCTGTGCACAACATTTTTTCACCAGATCCATCACCTGATTGTCAGACCCGCCTTCGGCTCGATACCCGGAATAACGGGCCGCCTCCCGCTCCACACATTTAATCTCGTTCGCTAAAAGTTTATAAAAGATAGGCATAATTATTTCTTGAAATCTTCTGCAACTACAAAAGATTCTTCTTCATTCTCATATATTGAAATTCGCTCTTTTGCCATAGGATGTTCATAAATTGAAAGAGGATCTATATCTATACATTCTGATTCATTTCTATTTCCTGATAAATCCCATGCCAAAGTTCCATTCATTACAGTACATCGATTTAGAAAAAATGATAAATTTGCAAGTTTTTTTAAAATATTACCTTTTCTAACCCCTTCAGAAATCATTTCTTTCATTGAATAGCAAACTATTTTGCCATCATGAAAGTAAACATCTACTGAAAAATCTGAGTAAGGAATGACCTGTATGACCTCTGGATAATAATCCATGTTAAACTCCTGGCAATTAAATCAAAGGATTAATTCTATTGAGACTCTGATTGTCTTTCGAAAGTTCCCAATCTTGCATCAATTCATCTTTATGCAACTCACACCATGCAACAATTAATTTTGTCTGTTTTACAGGAAGTCCACCACCAATTACTCTTGCCTCCTGAATATCAACAATTGCTTTTTTTCCTGCATATTCAGCGTGAAAATGAGGTGGATTATGATCATCATAATACATAGATATCCGAATTCCGTAAAAAAGCGACAATTCTGGCATAACGACAACTCCTTTGACTGATGTTACCCCACCCACTTACAACTGTCAATTTTATGAATTATGTTTGAAATTAAAAAAAACACTGATAATATTTATTCATGGCTAAAAGCGATTTATACATTTTACAGAACGGAAGTGACGTTCGTGGTGTTGCCATGGATGGTGTTCCCGGAGAATCAATCAACCTCACAAACGAAGCCTGCCTTAAAATCGGCGCAGGTTTTGCAAACTGGCTTAGTATCAAAACAAAAAAAACTGCCGGTCAGCTTACAATCGGCATTGGCCGGGATTCCAGACTTTCAGGCCCCCTTATCGAAATGGCTGTTGTAAAAGGATTGATTCACGCCGGCGTAAAGGTTGTTCGTTGCGGTCTTGCCACAACTCCGGCTATGTTCATGTCCACTGTTTTTAACCAGACAGACTTTGACGGCGCCGTAATGATTACCGCAAGCCACCTTCCGTTCAACCGTAACGGCCTTAAGTTTTTTGACAAGGACGGCGGACTGGACCACGAAGACATTACAATGGTTCTGGAAATGTCCATCGAACAGGACGAAAAACAAATCGCAAAAGAAATCACTTCAAACTGCCAGATTGTAAATCTTATCGAAATCTACTCAGAGCATCTTAAAAACTCCATCTGTAAACAGATCGGTTCAACTGCTGAACAAAAGCCTCTTTCCGGACTTAAAATCGTTGTAGACAGCGGAAACGGTGCTTCAGGATTTTTTGTAGACAAAATTCTTGAACCTCTTGGGGCCGATACGACAGGGAGCCAGTTTCTTGAACCGGACGGAATGTTCCCGAATCACATTCCAAATCCGGAAAATAAAGACGCCATGAAAGCCATTCAGGACGCCACAGTAAAAAATCACGCAGACCTTGGCTTAATTTTTGACACCGATGTTGACCGCATGAGCGCCGTTTTTGCCAGCGGAAAAGAAGTTAACCGTGACTCTATCATCGCCCTGATAGCCGCAATTCTTGCACCGGATTTTCCAGGCAGCACAATCGTTACAGACAGCGTAACAAGCCATCGCCTTACATATTTCCTGGAAGATGTACTTAAATTGAAGCACCTGCGCTTTATGCGGGGCTATAAAAACGTAATCAACAAGCAGAAAGAACTGAACGATTCTGGAACTGTCTGTCCCTTGGCAATGGAAACCAGCGGTCACGGAGCTCTGCTGGAAAATTACTATCTGGATGATGGAGCTTACCTGGCAACTAAATTGATTGCCGCTCTGGCGAAGGCCAAAAAGGAAGGCAAAAAACTGGAAAGTTTGATTGAACAGCTGCCACCTTTAGTTGAAGACGCCGAAATCCGAATGAAGCTTTCTGGAGCAGAATACGAATCCTACGGAAAAAACATTGTTAAAGAGTTTCGTGCAAAAGCCCAGGCAAAAGGCTATAAACTTCCTGTAAGCTACGAAGGTGTTCGCATCGATTTTGATTCACAAGAAGTACAGGGCTGGATTTTACTCCGAATGAGTCTTCACGATCCGGTTATGCCGCTGAACATGGAAGGAGCCCGCCCAGGAGACCTTGCAAAGCTCAAAGCAATTGCCAAAGAGCTGCTTTCCGGTTACGAACTTTTGGATACAAGCAAATTACAATAACTTTACGCATCCGTAAGCCGTATCTTCATAGGACAAAAAATCCCTGATCATACGGCTTGCTTTTTCTGATACCGCCGACAATCTTGCAGCACCGTCCTTAGTCTTCACCAGAGGATCAATGTAACGCTGCTTAACCTTTACCGAAACGCAAAAACAGTCCTCCAAAGGATTATCCGTATGAAGAATCTTTGTCATATTCCGATATGTTTTGTACAGTCTGGCAAAATCTTTATCTTCTACTTTTTCAAACTTTGCCATTACGTCTGCTTCCCTAAGCAAATAGCAGTCTTCTTCTTTCAACACATCAAGATCAATAGCCCTGGATGTAACTGCCGCCAGCATCTGCAATGTAAGCTTATTTTCGTTCAGCTGAAGTATATGACCGGTTTCCAGGAATTTCTTACAGTAAAGTTCCGCCTTTTCCAGAGTATTAAAGCCCAGCTCCGGAAGCCCCTTTTCATCTTTTAGCACTACAATATCGCCATAAACAGCCGCAACTTCTTCCAGAGTCCAGCTCCCCTGCAAAGCCGCACCGCTTGGAAACATGTATTCCAGACGGTCTGCGCTCAGTTGAGGCCGTTCATTGTCCGCTACCGGATAAAGGTGATAGTCACTTACCTGTTCAACCCTAATCCCGTCCTTTTCCAGCAAAGCACACAAAGCCTTGTCCTTACGGATAAACATTTCTGTTTCATCTTCTGTTGCAGTTTGAGTAAGGGCATCACCTTTTCTAAAATCCGCCACATGACTGAAAACAGGAGTTGAAATATCGTGAAAAAGTCCCGCCAGAGTCTGAACCTTGTCGTGAGTAAAATTCCAGACAATCAGAGCAACTCCAATGCTGTGGTCAAGTCGGGAATATCTAAAACGATTTTGATAAAGCCTGGTCCAGTCAGTTCCGCACAAAAGACCAACGCCCTTAAGCCGCTGCATGGATTTACAGGCAATATAGTCGTCTAAAAAATCAGGCCATTCCGGAGAAAGGATTTTATAGTAGGAAGAAATATCAAAGTCTGTCTTTTTGGGATACTGCTTGAGCATAAAATCCCAGTCCATGTGGTTAAAAAAATCAGGCATGCAGTAATCATACCACATGCCTTAAAAAGAGTTTTAAAAAACCTTATTTAACCATCGAAACATCAAGACGGTTGAATGGAATGTTGATTCCAACTTCGTCAAAAGATGATTTGATGTTCATGTAAACTTCGTTCTTCATCTGAACAAGGTCAGCAGGCTTGAACCAGCAGGCAAGGACCATCTGAATTCCGCTGTCTCCAAATCCGTCATACCAAACTGCAGGAGCAGGTGTCTGAAGAACACATGAACACTTTGCAGGAACTGATTCCAAAGCCTTAAGAGCAAGTGTCATATTGCTTGAATAATCAATTGCAACCTTAAAGAGGAAACGTCGCTCCTTGTAGTAACTGTTGTTCTGAAAGTTTGAATTGATTACCGAGCTGTTTGGAATACGGATCATCTGGTTATCCAGAGTGTGAACCTTAACAGAAAGCAAACCGATAGAATCAACTGTACCAGCAACTCCACCTACTTCGATAAAGTCTCCAACCTTCATTGTCTTTTCGCTAAGAACAAAAAGACCACTGATAAGGTTGCTGACAGAAGTCTGGGCAGCAAAACCGATGGCAACTCCGGCGATACCAGCAGCACCCCAAATGGCACTGAGCTTAACACCGAACAAACTCAAAACGTACATGACCACAAGAATGTAGAACACATACGAAATAAATCTCATTATAAGATGCAGATAATGTGGCTGAATCTTTTCTGCAGGAATCTTCTTTACTGCATGCTTAATAAGTTTGAACACAAGCCACATGATGAAGAGCATAAGAAATGCTCCGAACACTCTAAAAACGTTTTCCCAAGTAACAAAAGTCTTCAAAAAATCTAACAACTGTGTAGTTACTTTTCCAACAGTTTCGTTTGCCGCAGCCGCAGCTGCATCTGTTACAGTATGAATTGCTGTATCTTCCAATTTTTTTTCTCCTTATTTTAAGATGCTGGCAAAGTGATAGATAAATCCGATACCAACAATAAATCCCAATAAACAAAGCATTGTTCCTGAAAGAATTTTTCCCATAAGTTCAGCATGGGCAAATTTAACTGCTTCCCGCTTGCGAATAGTATGATCAAGTTCTGCAAGTAACTGTGCACGTCTGGCTTCTTCTGATTCTTCACTCATAATAACACCTCGCAAAATTTAATTAACGTATTGTTATTTTAGATGCAAACGGGAATTCTGGCAACTTTTTGGTAAGCAGTAAAACAAATCCTGATATAAAAAAAATACTACCAGTCAGTCTGAGGATTACAAAACCGCTAGCTAGCGTCGCTACATTCACAGGTCGGCAAGGAAACTATCTTTCCGCCCTGTGGATGTTTTTGCAATCCTCAGCCTTCCTTCCCGTATTTTTTTAAGTCAGTTATGTTTACAAATCCCCGCGATCAAACATTCGTCGCACTTGGGATTTTTTGCGGTACAGATGTAGCGGCCATGCAAAATCAGCCAGTGGTGGGCGTGCTCCATATACTCTGCGGGGATGCGTTCTACCAGGCTGGCTTCTACAGTTTCTGGAGTTTTACCTTCGGCAAGACCAATTTTTGGACAGATTCTTAAAAGATGGGTATCAACCGGCATGGTTGGCTGACCGAACACTACGTTCAGAACTACGTTGGCAGTTTTTCGGCCTACTCCAGGCAATGTCATAAGTTCTTCTCTGGTTGATGGTACAACGCCGCCAAAATCTTCCACAAGTTTTTTACTGAGCCCCAAAAGGCTTTTGCTTTTATTCTGACTTAATCCGATCGGTTTGATTATCTGGATGATCTGGTCCTGAGAAAGGGCGCACATTTTTTCCGGAGTATCTGCCAGCTTAAAAAGCTCAGAGGTAACCTTGTTAACGCTTTTATCAGTTGTCTGTGCCGAAAGAACAACGGCAACCAGAAGTGTGTAAGGAGAAAAATAATCCAGCTCCGGTTTTGGAGCTGGATTTTCAGATTTAAACTTTTCGAAAACCTGGCGGATTTCGTTTTCGTTTAACAGCATTTTTATTTAGCAGCAGCCTTCAAAGCATCAGCCTTGTCTGTCTGTTCCCAAGGGAATTCGCTACGGCCAAAGTGGCCGTAAGAAGCTGTTGGTCTGTAGATTGGACGGCGAAGGTTCAATGTAGAAGAAATGCCGGCTGGAGTACAGTCAAAAACTTCTTTTACTGCAGCTTCAATTTTTTCTACAGCAACCTTTTCTGTTCCGAAAGTTTCAACAAGAATCGAAACTGGGAATGGAACACCAATAGCGTATGCAAGCTGAACTTCTGCGCGGTCAGCCAGTTCTGCAGCAACAATGTTTTTTGCAATGTAGCGGGCCATGTAAGCAGCTGAACGGTCAACTTTAGAAGGATCCTTTCCAGAGAAAGCACCACCACCGTGGCGACCCATACCACCGTAAGTATCAACGATGATTTTACGACCAGTAAGACCTGCATCACCATCTGGTCCACCGATTTCAAACTTTCCAGTTGGATTGATGAAGTATTTTGTTTCAGAATCAAGAAGACCTGTTGGTTCAAGAACCGGCTTAATGATTTCGTTGATGATTGTCTTTTCGATTTCTTCGTGAGTAACTTCTGGATCGTGCTGATGCGAAACTACAACTGTATCGATGCGAGCTGGTTTTCCGTCTTTGTATTCAATTGTAACCTGACTTTTTGCATCTGGACGAAGCCATGCAATTTTCTTTGACTTACGAAGTTCTGTTGCAGCAAGCAGAATCTTGTGTGAGTACATTACTGGAGCTGGCATAAGTTCTGGTGTTTCGTTACAAGCGTAACCGAACATCATACCCTGGTCTCCGGCACCCTGCTGTCCTTTGAATTCTGCAAGACCTGCGCCTACTACACCCTGATTAATATCAGCTGACTGTGCGTGAAGTCTGTTTTCAAACTTGAATTTCTTTGCATCAAGACCAAATGCCTTGTCTGTATAACCGATTTCTGCAGCAACAGAACGGGCAATTTTTTCAGCGTTCTTTTTAATGTATTTGATGTTCTCTTTTGCGTTCTGAGTAAAGCTGATTTCTCCGCCAACAAGAACAAAATTAGTTGTAGCGAATGTTTCGCAGGCAACATGGGCAGCTGGATCAAGAGCCAAGCACGCATCAAGAATTGCATCAGAAATCTGGTCACAGAGCTTATCTGGGTGTCCTTCACCTACAGATTCAGAAGTAAAAAGATAATGTGATTGTTTAGAAGAGAAAAGTCCCATAAAAGGATCTCCTTTTTAGCAAAATTTTTTAGATTCCAGGAACCTAAATCCGCTTGCAAGTTGGATAAATCAACGGATGGATTTATTTTCGTGTATCGTGAATTTACTGTAAAACCGTAAAACCTTCAATAATAAATACAATTTTGTTGTTTTATTTAAAATTTTAATATATATTCTATATTACATATTAAATGTATTAGGAGGAGTGTAATGTCACTCAAGAAAACTTTTTCTAAGGATGGCAAGTGCAAGGTTACTTTCACTGTTTCGGCAGAAGCAGCTCAGGGTGCACGTACAGTAAATATTGCTGGTGATTTCAACAGCTGGAGCAGCACAGACACACCTTTGAAACAGGCAAAAGATGGCTCTTTCTCTGTTACTCTTGCTCTTGATATGGATAAAGAATACCAGTTCCGTTACCTTTTAGACGGTTATAAATGGGAAAACGATTGGAAAGCTGACAAATATATCCCAGCTCCTTATTCTAATGCAGACAATTCTGTTGTTGTTACATCTAAATAATCACACAGTTGTTTGTTAAATAAAAAACCGGCCTTTCAGAGCCGGTTTTTTTTATTTATTTTAGCTTTGAAATCAAAGTATCAATTTCTTCCCTGGTAGCAAACTTTCTTCCAGTAAAGTAATCAATCATTTCCTGCTGAAGGTTTTCTGTGTCAGCTATTGAATGACCTAAAATCTGTTCAAAGGAATACTGCAACAATCTGTAATCGCGGAATTCTTTTATTCCCATATTGTTTGTCTTCTGATAATCAGCTGCAATATCTTCCCAGTTTGCCCCGCATAAAGCTGCCAGAGTTGCCGAAACAACTCCGGTACGATCAGTTCCAAGTCTACAGTGAACGTAGTAAGGCCCTTCACGAGTTCCAATAAATCTGATGATGTCTCCCATCATTGTTCCAAATTCTTTTGAAGTTGAAGCATAGTACACAGTGTTGTAATGAGTATTTACAAACAGCTGATTTCCAGATGTACGAATATCTGTCACATAAACAGAAAGCTGTTCTGCCTTAGAAAGACTTTCGTCTCCTGAAAGAGTGATCAACGCCTTTACGCCATTATCCTTGAGCTGCTTGTTTACAAGACGAATACGGGTTTCTTCTGTGTTGAATTCCTGACGAGACATCTTGTAAGGGTGATATCCGCGGTAAAGCTTTGTTGTTCCAGGCACAAGACGAACGTTTGAAATTGTTGCCACATCTTCAGGATTATCAAGGTTGAAGTCCTTAAGTTTTTTCACAGTATTTGCAATCTTATTGTTTTCGATAATGTAATTTGCATCATCTGTTGGAAGAAGAATCAGATTGTTTGTTGCCATCTGATATCCAGGAACAGCTTTAAGTGCCGGAAGCTCTTTTTCTTCCTGGCGATAACGTGTAAGAACCTGTCCACATACTGTTTCTGTATACTCAACATCATATTTCACAAAAAATTTAAATTCTGGGAATCCTGAATTTCCAGGAATCTTCACATCAGAAATGTCAGCATAAAGGATGAAAAGCCCGTCTTTTTCCTTTGCCAGCTGCCATTTTCCGTCCTTCTTTTTCCAGCCGTTGAACGAACCTTCAACATAAGCATAATTTACTCTGCTAATGCCATTAGATTTAGCATCAAAAATAAAGACAATCTTTTCGCCATTTTCAACCAGCTGATATCCTATTTTTTTATTTTTTCCATCAAGCTTAAGTTCATCCTGAACTGTAACCTGATAAGCTGCCTTTGGCTTTGCCGCAACAGTAAATCCACAAATTGAAATAAATGCCGCTGCAATCAATAACTTTTTAACATTCATTCTTTAAAGACTCCTTATTTATAGAACTATTATAGTGAATAATCGTTACAACTGCGATAAAATAACAGCTATGGAACAGTACAAGAAAGAATTTATTGATTTTATGGTTGAATGCCAGGTTTTAAAATTTGGCTCATTTACATTGAAAAGTGGACGCCAGAGTCCATTCTTTATGAACGCAGGCGCTTATGTTACTGGCGGTCAGCTTGCTCGTCTTGGTGAATACTACGCAAAAGCTATCCACGACAATTTCGGTGATGATTTTGATGTATTCTTTGGACCAGCTTACAAGGGTATTCCACTGGCTGTAGTTACAGCTGTTGCTTACTCAAAGCTTTACGGAAAAGAAGTAAAGTACTGCTGCGACCGTAAGGAAGAAAAAGACCACGGTGCAGACAAGGGCGGTCTTCTTGGTTACAAAATCAAGGACGGCGACCGCGTTGTAATTATCGAAGACGTTACAACTTCTGGAAAATCAATTGAAGAAGTTTACCCAAAGATCAAAGCTCAGGAAACAACTGAAGGCGGAATCAAAATCGTTGGTGAAATCGTTTCTTTGAACCGCGAAGAAAAAGCTCCAGATTCTACAAAGGCTGCTCTGGATGTTATTACAGAAAAGTACGGTTTCCCAGCAAAAGCCATCGTTTCTATGAGCGATGTTGTTGAAGCTTTGTACACAAACGGTGACAAAAAATACATCACTGACGAAATCAAATCAGAAATCGACAAGTATTACGCAGAATACGGAGCTTCTAAATAATGAATTTTCTTGAAGAAAGAATCATTAAAGACGGCATTGTTCGCGAAGGAAACGTTCTTAAGGTTGACTCATTTTTGAATCACCAGATTGATGTTCCTTTGCTTGAACAGATGGGCGCAGAATTCAAAAAGCGCTTTGCTGACAAAGAAATCACAAAGATTTTAACAATCGAAGCCAGCGGAATTGGTATTGCCTGCATTGTAGCCCGTTACTTTAACGTACCGGTTCTGTTCGCTAAAAAAACTCAGAGCGTAAATGTTGACGGTGACAAATACTGTGCAGATGTTTACTCGTTTACACATAAGTGCACAAACCACGTTTTTGTTTCAAAAAAATATTTGAACAAAGGCGAAAAGGTACTTATCATCGACGACTTCCTTGCAAACGGAGCCGCTCTTCTTGGCCTTACAGAAATTGTTCGCCAGGCAGAAGCAGAAGTTATGGGAATCGGTATCGCTATTGAAAAAGGCTTCCAGGACGGTGGAAAAATCATCCGCGAAAAAGGATTCCAGCTGGAATCAATTGCCATTGTAGACGCAATGGACGCCGCTACTGGAAAAATCACATTCCGTAATTAGGAGAAAAAAATGACAAACACTAGTGCTGAAAACATTTTTCAGCTGGACGGAAAAGTTCCTCTTGGAAAAGCTATTCCAGTAGGACTCCAGCACATTCTTGCCATGTTCGTTGCAAACATCACACCAATGATGATTCTTGCAAGCGTATGTGGCCTTGATCAGACAATCACTGCAAAACTTATTCAGAACGCAATGATTGTTGCAGGTTTGGGTACTCTTATTCAGCTTTGCCCGGTATGGAAACTTGGTTCTAAATTGCCAATCGTTATGGGTATAAGCTTTACGTTCCTTAACAGCGCAATTTTCGTTGGAACTACTTACGGATACGCAACAATCATCGGCTGTGTTCTTGTTGGTGGTCTTATCGAAGGTATTCTTGGTCTTTTTGCAAAATACTGGATCAAGCTCATTTCACCTATCGTTGCTGCAACTGTAGTTACAGCTATCGGTTTTTCACTTTTGACAGTAGGTGCAAACAGTTTTGCCGGTGGTCAGGGTGCAGAAAACTTTGGTGTCTGGCAGAACTGGGTAATCGGTTCAGTTACACTGCTTTGCTGTATCTGTTTCCAGATTTTCACAAAAGGTTACTTTAAGGTTATCTCTGTTCTTTTTGGTCTTGTAGTTGGTTACATTCTTTCGATTTGTCTTGGAGTTGTTGATTTCAGCGCTCTTCACAATACAAAAATCATTGCTGTTCCAGCTTTCCTTCCATTCAAACCAGAATTCAACCTTGGAGCAATCCTTTCATTTGTAGTTATCTACCTTGTTTCTGCAACAGAAACAATCGGTGACTCTTCTGCCCTTGCTTCTTCAGCTTTGGATCGCGAAATTACTGACAAAGAACTTTCTGGTTCTATCGCCTGCGACGGTTTCATCAGCTCTATCGGTGGTCTTTTCGGATGTACTCCAATCACATCTTTCAGCCAGAATGTAGGTCTTGTTGCAATGACTAAGGTTGTAAACCGTTTCACTATCGGAACTGGTGCAATCATTCTTATCATTGCTGGTATTTTCCCAATCTTTGGTGCACTTCTTACAACAGTTCCACAGGCTGTTCTTGGTGGTTGTACAATCATGATGTTCGGAACTATTGTTGTTGCTGGATTCCAGATGCTTGGTAAATGCGGATATTCTTCTCGCAATACAACAATCGCAGCGCTTTCTTTGAGCGTTGGTCTTGGATTCACTCAGTGTTCAGATATGTTCAAGATCTTCCCACAGATTGTTCAGAGCGTTTTTGCCCAGAACTGTGTTGCAGTAGTTTTCGTACTTTCTGTTATTTTGAACCTTGTTCTTCCAAAGGATCAGAACGAATCAGAAGCTGCTAACTAATATCAGGCAACTGAACCTTTAACTTAATCCATTCATTCAGCCGGGCAAGGAAATCTTCCCGGCTGATTTCTTTTCCGCCATACCGGGCCATGTTTTCTGTATAAGCCTGGCAGTCGATCACCTTTCCCCCGGCTTCAAAAAACTTTTGTGCAAACAGAACAAAGGCTGACTTAGAACTGTTATCTTCCAGCGTAAACATAGATTCCCCAAAGAACACGCCACCAATCAGTTCACCGTAAAAACCGCCAACCAGTTTTCCTTCACGCCAAACTTCATAACTGTGGGCATATCCCGCCTTGTGAAAATCCTTGTAGGCTTTAAGAATCTTTTTGCCAATCCAGGTTCCATTCTGCCCCGGACGATTCTGGGCGGCACACTGCTCCATCACCTGCTCAAAACATTTGTCCACAGTGTAGTTATATGGATTCTTTTTCAGAAACTTTTTGATTGATTTAGAAACATGCAGATCTTCCGGCTGAATCACAAAACGCATTTCCGGACACTGCCACAAAACAGGATCTCCGTCATCTTCGTTAAACCAGGGAAAAATTCCCTGCATGTAAGCTGAATACAAAAGCTGAAGAGGCATTTCGTCTGTAACACAAACAATGTCCGGGTGGCGGAACAATTCTCCAGGCTTTGGAAACTGAATCACCAGGTCCTGGTTCAAGGCTGTATCCAGATCTTCCGGCATTTCAAACCATTTGTCGTTTACAAAAAGCTGGTAAGGTTTGTAGTTTGTCTTGTAGTTCATCTTGCGGCAGTCAGGTAGATAAAGTCCCAAGTAATAGAAAGGAATTTCCATCTGCTTACAAAGCTCAATTTCCTTCAGAACGCTAAAAACTCCGATTGACCGTTTAAGAATGTCCTTTGAAACATCGTAGTAAAAATAATTTGAAGAAAGACAACAAATCTTACCGTCAGCGTCTTCACCATAATCAAGAACGCTTACCCCGGCCAGTCGCCCTTCCACATAAAACTCCAGATTCCAGATGCCGGAATAACCGTTGCTGATAGCCTTTAAAAGTTCCCCGGTTTCTTCCAGAGTTTTTCGCTTTCCATTGTGATGAAAATCGTATTCCCGCAGCATAAAGATCTTTTCGTCGGTACTGAATTTTTCCGGATTCTTTTCCAGGCGAACTTCCACATCCTGATTTTTGCGCCACACCGCCCGCTGACTTTTGCTTGCCGCAAACTTTTCCACCTGCAATCGGATTGGAGTACACTGCTTACAGCCCTGACACTGATCCACATAAAAAAACTGGCCGTTTCGGCGAAAGCCCTTTTCCATCAAAAACGGAAACCACTGCTTTTCTTCAACCTGGCAATTATTGTGCTGGCAGTACCAGTCCTTTCTGGTTATAAGCGAAGTACAGCCCCGTTCAGGAAAATATCCACATTTTGTTTCCTCTGAATAAAGAGGTATTTTTGAAAGACTAAAATCCATATATTAATAACTTGTTATATTTACAAAATCAGAATTTGTGATTACCCTTATAGTATAACGTTTTTTTGGAGGAAAAAATGAAAAAGATTTTGGCTGTTGCTGCTGTTATGGCTTTGGCTGTTGCTGGTACATTCGCTCTCGACTTGGGCGACATCAAGGGTACATGGAAAGATTCAAAATGGGATGCAAACTGGAACTTCAATGCTGACGGAAAGATCATTCTTTCAAAGGCATCTTCAGGAGAAGAAGTTTTCACTTTCACAGATAACAATGTTAAGAACTTTAAACTTAATGCAAGTGCTTCTGGCGTAAGCGTTTCATTCCGTTGTGATGAAACAGAACGTTCATATAAGTTCACAAAGCCTCTTTCATTGAACGCTGACCTTGATATGACTGTAAATCCGGACTGGACAGACACAGACTACGACACAACAATCAAATTCCAGCGCTAACAATTATTCTGTCACAAACAGATGATTGTTTCACAAAAAGCCGTTTGACTATCAGACGGCTTTTTTTTATGCTCAAAATATGAAGCTTTGCAAAATCGTTTTATTGTCATCTATCTTATTTTCTGCCGTTCTTTTTTCTTGTACTAAAAAAGCGCCGGAATCAGTTCAAAAAAATAATGCCAGCCGTATCGTATCTCTAACACCTGCCGGCAGCGAAATACTTTGTGCAATCGGCGCCTTTGACCAGATGGTTGCCAGAACTGACTTCTGCGACTACCCAGAACAGGTAAAATCCTTGCCTTCCACAGGTGGATTTGACGGAAAAACTTTAAGCATCGAGACAATTCTTTCATATAACCCTGATTTTGTTTACGCCGCAAAAGGAATGCATGATCAGTTCCTGCCTTTACTTCAGCAGCAGAACATCACCTGCTACCTTTCAACAGCAGATTCTGTTCAGGGAGTTCTTTCCGAAATCATAGAAATTGGACGCATCACCGGTCATTCAGATTCTGCAGAAAAGCTGATAGCTGCAATTAAAAAAGATTTAAGTGAAGTAAAGAAGACTTATTCCGGAACCCAAGCAGCAACCGTTTACTGGGAAATCTGGAATCCTCCCTTCATGTCTGTTGGGGGACCTTCTTTCATTAACGATCTGCTTGATTATGCTAACTGCAAAAATATTTTCGCTCAGGTGAATGAAGCTTATCCTGTGGTAAGCGAGGAAGCCATTCTTGCGGCAAATCCAGATGTCATAATTGTTCCTGATTACAATCCAGACAACCTTCAGGCTGTAAAAAATCGTCCTAACTGGCAGAATCTTTCTGCTGTAAAAAATGACAGAATCTATGCCCTGAACGCTGATTTGATTTCCCGGCCGGGACCTCGAATCGCCCAGAGCGCAGCTCTTATCGCAAAGGCCGTATACCAGCAGGAGAAGTAATTGTCCGCAGAAAAAAAATCAATTCTCAAGCTTTCAATTTCTCTTGCTGCACTAGGATTTGCCTTCTGCATTTCCTTGATTTTTGGCACTCAGCATCTGGCCTTTTCCCAGATAAAAGAAGCTTTTACAAACAGCGCCAGCTTTGCCCACACAGTAATTTTTTCTATAAGATTGCCACGAACTCTACTAGCCGCAGTTACCGGTGCCCTGCTTGCTTCCAGCGGAGCCGCTTTCCAGATGTATTTCAGAAACAGTCTTGCCGAACCTGGAATCATGGGAATTTCCAGCGGAGCAACCCTTGGTGCAGTCTGCGCGCAGATCATAGGGGCATCTCCAATTATTTTTGGAACAATCAGCCCCATCAATATTTTTGCATTTACTGGAGCTTTGGCTGCCGGCGGAATAATTATTTTCATGTCCCACAAAAGCTATTCTTCAAGCAGCGTAAACCTTTTGCTTTGCGGAACCGCTCTGGGAACTTTTTACGCTGCCATTTCTTCAATTTTGCTCCTTACAAAGCATCGTCAGCTTAACGGCATTTACACCTGGATTCTGGGAAGCTTTAGCGGCCGTGGATGGACTGAACTTAAGTTCATATTGCTGCCTGCTGCTGCCGCTACAATCATCCTTGTATTTTACTCTGGAAAACTTGATCTGATGGCAGGCGGCTCACAAACAGCCTCTGCCCTTGGACTGAACACAAAACAACTCCGCACAATTATTCTTGTTGCGGCAGGTCTGGCAGTCAGCGCTGCGGTTTGTGCCGGCGGAACAATCAGTTTTATAGGTCTAATTGCGCCACACATCGTCAGAAGACTTTTCTCTTCTAAAGGCAGAATCCTTGTTACACACTCAATGATTTTCGGAGCTGTACTGGTTCTTTTAAGCGACACAATCGCCAGAACAGTAATTTCTCCAGCAGAACTTCCAGCCGGTATAATTACCTCGCTTTTGGGTGCACCCTTTTTTATTTCCCTTATTTTTAGCAGTCGAAAAGGAATCATGTTATGTTAAGCTGCAAAAATCTTTCAGCATCTTATTTTTATGGAAAAAAATCTCATCCGGTACTTGCAGATGTATCACTTGAATTGAATCCCGGAGAACTTGTCTGTATCGCAGGTCCAAACGGTGCTGGAAAATCAACTTTGTTAACCTTAATGGCAGGTCTTGAAGGAAAATTTTCTGACAACCTTAAAATTGTTTCTGCTTCTCAGGAGCCTGCAATTGACGGCAGAAAAATCCCGGAACTTACACGAAAAGAATGTGCCCAACATATAGCTTTTCTTTCACAGTCAGAATATCCGGCATGGGATTCAACAGTTTTAGATACAATTCTGACAGGCAGATTTGCCTGGTCCGGTTCCAGTTATTCCGAAGAGGACATTCAGATTGCAAAAGAGGCTGCCGGCCTTCTAAATATCACAGAACTATTATCAAGAAGCGTTCTGAATCTTTCTGGAGGCGAATATCAGAAAGTGAGAATCGCCCGTTGTCTTGCCCAAAAGCCAGAATATTTACTGCTGGATGAACCTTGTGCCGGCCTGGATTTCTTTACTGAACCTGAACTTCTTCAGACTCTTAGAGAAATTTGCATACAACAGAACATTGGAATACTTTTTTCTATCCATAACCTGAACCTGGCTGCCCAGTTTGCAGACAGATTGATCCTTCTGCCAGAACAAAAACCAGCAATCAGCGGAACTCTTAACGAAGTTTTTACAGAAAAAAAATTATCCCGCACATACAATCGGGAAGTCAAAATATATCACCATCCTATTCTCAAAATTCCTCAGATTACTTTTTAAAATTTTATAAATTTGACAAATTTCATTAGCGAACTTACCATTAAATATTAGACAATTAACGGAGGATTCTATGAAACTTGTTCTGAAAACTACCCTCGTAGCATTAGCAGCACTGGCATTTGCAGGCTGTCAGAAAAAAACAGTTGAAACAACAGAAGCAGTCAAGCTTAGACTTCACTATTACAAACAGGAAAACGTAGACGGATTAAAAAATATTGTTAAAGCGTTCGAAAAAACTCATCCTGGAGTAACAATTGAACTTCAGAGCACTCCAAACGGGGACGACACCAAGATGCAGAGAGAAGCTGATGTCGGAAACCTTCCAGATATCATTCAGATGGCAAGTTATGCCCGTGTAAAAGAATATGCTTCCCGTGGCCTTTTGGAAGATCTTACAGACGAAAAATTTATGTCAAAGGTTCTTCCAAGCTCATTGCCTGCAGTTTCATGGAGCCACAGACAGTACGCAGTTCCAATGGATTATGCCGGAATCGGTATTATCTATAACAAAGATATTTTCAATAAATACGGAATTCAGCCACCTGAAACTTTCAGTCAGCTTCAGGCAGCCTGCAACAAGCTTAAGGCTAATGGAGTAACTCCTTTTACAGTTCTTCTTAAAGAAAACTGGTCTATGGGTCACTACATTTCTATGATTCACACAATGCTCCTGGCAGAAAGAGGCATCAATCCAGAAGAATTTGTTACAGAAATGAATGCAGGAAAAACAACTTATGCCAAAGCAAACACAGCCACATTGTTCAAGATGATGGATTATTACAGGGCAAACATGAACAGCAACGCTTCATCAACAGACGGTGGAGACCAGCAGAAAATGTTCGCAAACGGACAGGCAGCAATGATGGTTCAGGGACTTTGGGCTTATGTTGACGCTCTTAAAATCAACCCTAGACTCAACGCAGGCTTTATTCCTTACCCAGTATTCAATAATGCAAAAAATAACGTTTTCTATGCCGATGTAGACTCTTGTTTTGCAATTTCTTCTCAGTGTAGAGAAGCTAACCGTGAAAAGGCTTACGAATTCATGAACTGGCTAACTTCTGCAGAAGGCCAGAAAGAATGGATGGAACAGTACAAGCTTATCCCTCCAATGAAAGGCGTAAATGTAACAGCATTTGGTGGACCTTATGTTGATCTTATGCACTCGGTTGAATCAAAGGGTTCTATCCCATGGGCATTCAGCCAGTACCCGACAGAAGTATTTGACGGCGCATGTAAAGCGGGTGCACAGGCTTACATGCTTCAGAAGATTTCATCAGCACAGGTAATCAAAAATATTGATGACCAGTGGAAATCTGCAGTTTCAAAATAATCAACTCATAGGAGAAAATGGATATGAAAAAACGAGCATCCGTAGCTAAACAGATTATTTTCATGCTTACAGCTGGAATTTTGATTTATTCCATCTGTTTGTTCACAGTAATCCATCATCAGCTTAACAGAGGTTTTGAAAAGTTCTTTGAAAGTGAACTTGAACCACAGAGTAAAGTAATTAACCAGGAATTTAACAGCGTTCTTTCAAAGTTGAACAACACAATTACCTGGGCTAAGAGTAACATTGAAAAGAATTACACAACAACAGGTCAGGACACTACATATCTTTCTGAGCTTTGTGAAAACGCAACTGCTTATTTTGACGCTTTCAGCTTCTGTGTTTACGATGCAAAAGGTCAGCAGCAGTCGTCACTTAACTATGGTATTATTCACAACTCTGATCTGATTCGTCGTGCACTTAAAGGTGAATCAATTTCTGAAGTTTACAAGGAAGGAAATAACCTTTTCGCTCTTATTGCTGAACCAATTTATTACAAAGGCCGTCAGGTTGGTGTTGTTGCCGGCAACCAGCTTATTTCTACACAGGCAATGATTGAATACATTGCTAACTACATAAACTGTGATGTTACAATCTTTAACGGTAAGCGCCGTGCTTACACAAGTTTGAATGGTCTTAAAGCAACAGATATTGAAAATACAGAACCTATCGAAAGAGCCGAAAGAGGTGAATCAACACTGGTAGATGCAAAGATTTTTGGAACAAAATATCTCTGTTACTACTTCCCTCTCAAAGATCCTCGCGGAAACTTTGTAACAACATTGTTCCTTGGCCGTAAAATGACTACAGTTCAGCACGTTACAAACGGAATCTTCATTCCACTTATCTGTATTGCTATCATTTGTACAATCGCACTTCTTGGTTTGCTGATCCTTGTACTTATTTCTAGAGTAATCAAACCTTTGAACTTTGTTGGTAAAGCTGTTGAAAATCTTTCTTCTGGAGAAGCAGACCTTACAATCCGTCTTCCTGTTAAGGGTAATGATGAATTTGCAAAGCTTTCTGAAGATGTTAACTCGTTTATTGAACTGCTTCAGTCAATTGTTTCTAAACTTAGAGACGCACAGAACTCTCTTGTTAAAATCGGTGAAAGTCTTGGAAACAACTCTCAGGAATCTGCTTCTGCTACTGCCGAAATCATGGCTAACATTGAATCGGTTCGCAAGCAGTCACAGGATCAGTCAGTTGCCGTTGGAAATACTTCAAATGTATTGAACCGTTCTACAGAACACGTAGAAAACCTTGGTGGACTTATTGAACATCAGTCACATGGTATTGCAGATTCTTCAAGTGCAATCGAAGAAATGATGGGTAATATCTCTTCTGTAAATGCCAGCGTTAAGAAAATGTCTGACAGCTTTGCGGCACTTACTAAAACCGTTGATGCCGGTAATGAAAAGATTGCCAACGTAAACGTTAAGGTTGCTCAGATGGAAGAACAGTCTAATATGTTGCTTCAGGCCAACACTATGATTGCTCAGGTTGCTTCACAGACAAACCTTCTTGCCATGAACGCCGCAATCGAATCTGCTCACGCTGGCGAAGCCGGAAAGGGATTCAGCGTTGTTGCTGACGAAATCCGTAAGCTTGCAGAAACTTCTGGTGCACAGTCAAAGAACATCGATACAGAGCTTAAGAGCATTTCTGAATCCATTCTTGAAGTTGTTAAGCTTTCAAAAGAATCTCAAGCTGCATTTACAGAAATCGTTTCAAGTCTTGGAAGTACAGATAAAATCATCCAGGAAATCGACCACGCAATGGAAGAACAGGAAACTGCTTCTCACCAGATTCTTACAGCTCTTGGCAGCATGAAATCTCAGTCTGGTCAGGTAAACGAAAAATCTGTTGAACTTAGCCAGGGTGTACAGGATGTCTTGAACGATATGTCTACTGTATCTCAGATTTCTGACGTAATCCTTGGAAGTATGGACGAAATGACTGCAGGTGCTAAGGCAATCAACACTGCAGCACAGAACGTTTCTGACCTTGCAAGAGAAACAAATGAAAATATTGAAGAAATGAATGCCCTCTTGAACAAGTTCAAAGCTTAAACACAATTCAAGGGCTTAAGTTATTTTTTACAAACCAGCAGCATTGTTGCTGCTGTGTGATCATAAGGCTGTTTTCCGTAGCCGCCGTAAATCTCCACAGATTTATAGCCCATGGAAAGCAGCCTTTTTTTTAGCTCTGGCGCAGAATACAAACGCTGAACAAATTCATGCTTGATGTGCTTTCCGTCCGGAAGAACCAGGCGCCAGTTTGAACGAAGTCCTTCCCAGGCTCCCACAACACCAAAGTCGGTAATCACTTTGATTCCAGACCGGTCAAATTCTTCACCCTTTGTAAAATTAATTATGGCAGTTTCACGGCTTACTGTTTCCAGCATGAAGGTACCACCGTCTTTGACGCATTCGTAAATTCGCTTAAGGATTTCTGTGTCTTCATCTTCTGTATCACAATAACCAAAGCTGGTGTAAAGATTAACAGCGCAATCAAATTTTTCTTCTGACCGGAATGTTCTTAAATCAGCATTAATAAGATTCAACTTAACACCTTCATCTTCTGCAGTTTCCGCAGCGGCATCAAGTTCAGACTGAATGATATCAACGCCAGTAACATCGGCTCCCAAAAGTGCCAGTTCTACGGAAATTCGTCCTGGACCACAACCCGCATCAAGAATTTTTGCACCAGTTTTTAAGCCGGCAAAATCCATAACTGCCTGAGCAACCCCCGGAGCCTCAGCCCAACGAGTCTCATCAAACATAACCGGCGCATAATCCTGCCAAAAATTTGGATCTTCAAACCATTCAGCCATTCCGCTCTCCTTTTTTATATTATACGAGTTTGCCCAATAACATTAAATGGGTTAAACTATCCCCATGAGTCGCCAGCAGTCAAAAGATCACACAAATACCGCAGAACTTTTTAAGAAAGCAAAATCCGCTAACCGTAACGAATTTTTGCCAGTTTCACTTTCCGACATGAAGGAAAGAGGCTGGAATGAGTGCGATTTTGTTTTTGTTTCCGGCGACGCTTATGTTGATCACCCAAGTTTTGCTGCTTCAATTTTAGGTCGACTTTTGGAAAGTCACGGCTACAAGGTGGGAATCATTCCTCAGCCAGACTGGAAGGACGTTGAAGCATTCCGTGTTCTTGGAAAACCTCGTCTTGCATTTTTAGTCAGCGCCGGTGCCATGGACAGTATGGTTTCAAATTATACCGCCAACAATAAGCCTCGCTCTTCTGACGCTTATGCTCACGGTGGTGAAGCAGGTCACCGTCCGGACAGAGCCCTTATTTCTTACGTTGCAAAATGCCGTGAAGCCTACAAAGGGGTTCCAGTTCTTATTGGCGGAATTGAAGCAAGTCTTCGCCGCACCGCCCATTACGATTACTGGTCTAATAAAGTGCGCCGCTCAATTCTTTTGGATTCGAAGGCAGATCTTTTGATGTACGGAATGGGCGAACACAGCATGGTGGAAATAGCAGATCTTTTGAACAGCGGCGTACCTGCCCGCCAGATCCGGGATGTTCGCGGTACCTGCTGGTTCACAGGCAAAGAAGATGAAGTGCCTTCCGGCGATAAGGTTGTGCGCCTTCCTTCTTTTGAAGAAATCTCAAAGGACGACCCTTTTAGCAAACAGAAATTTGCCGAAAGCTTTGTTGTCCAGGAACAGAACAGCGACGCCATCAACGCTTTTACTCTTGTTGAACAGTCAGACAGCCGCTTTGTTGTTCAGAATCCTCCAGCCCTTCCTTTGGAAACTCCAGAGTTTGACGCTGTAATGGAACTTCCATACACAAGACGCTGGCATCCTATGTATGATAAACCTGCCGCCAATGGCAAAACCGGAGTTCCAGCCCTTGCCGAAGTTTTATTCAGCCTTGTAAGTGTTCGCGGCTGCTTTGGGGCATGTTCATTCTGCGCCATCACATTCCATCAGGGCCGCCGCATCCAGGCCCGCAGCCACGAAAGTCTTATCAAAGAAGCTACAATGCTCAGTAAACGCCCAGACTTTAAGGGCTACATTCACGACGTTGGTGGTCCAACTGCCGACTTCCGCCAGCCAGCCTGCAAAAAACAACTTACTCAGGGAGTTTGCAAAAACCGTCAGTGTCTTGGAACAGATCCTTGCCCTAATCTGATTGTAGACCATTCAGATTACGTTGAACTTTTGCGAAAACTTCGCGCAATTCCTGGGATCAAAAAGATTTTTATCCGCTCTGGGCTTCGTTTTGACTACATGGTCATGGATAAAGATAAAACATTCCTTGAAGAACTGTGCAAGTATCACATTTCGGGTCAGCTCAAGGTTGCCCCAGAAAACGTAAGCAACAAGATGCTGAGCTACATGCGAAAATCAAATCATTCTGTTTACGAACATTTTGAAAAAGAATACAACGCCATGAACAAAAAACTGGGCTTAAAGCAGTACCTGGTTCCTTACTACATCGCAAGCCATCCAGGTGCTTCTCTGGAAGAGGCAATCGAAACAGCCCTTCATCTTAAGAAGACCGGCTTTGTTCCAGATCAGATTCAGGACTTTTACCCAACTCCAGGAAGCCTTTCCACCTGCCAGTATTACACCGGCCTTGATCCATACTCAAAAAATGAAGACGGCACTTTCAAAAAACTCTATGTTGCCCGTGGCGCCCACGAACGTCGTCTTCAGCGCAGCGTTGTTCAGTTCAACAAACCAGAAAACAAAGGCCTTGTAATAGAAGCCTTAAAAACTGCCGGTCACCCTGAACTCATAAACAAGCTTTTGAACCGTTAACAAAAAACGTCATTCGGATAAAAAAAACGTAATTCCCCATCAAGTGCGGAAAGACGTTTTTTGTTACATCAATATCCATCTGACATAGCACGGTTATTATCTTTGATACAAAGTTCATCGTATACAAGACTTCGCTTACGAAGTTCCTGCTTAAGTTCGTTTGGATAAGGCATGTTACGCCAGAAAATACCGCGAACTTCCTTATCAAGACGCTGAACCCCGTTAGATTCTTTTGTCATCCAAAGAACGTAATCTTCAATGAAGAACGCCTTAAGATCACCCTTAAGCTTCTGGCGGTCAATGTACTGGTAGTACTGACCAGTAAGACCTTCTTCCATCCAGTAGTAAGAAGCCTTTTCCTTGGCAACCTGCCAGCGAAGGTCAGCAACGGCTGTAAGAACAGCAATCTTAAGATCACGTGGATACATTGGAACAACGATACGTCCACGGCTAGTTACACGGTTATAACGGTCAAATGGTTCCCAACAGAAACCACGGTCACCGTAAGTTGGAATCAGAAGAACGTAAGGAACAATTCTGTTTGGAACATTTTTATGGATACGGCAGAAAGCACCCGGATCAATTGATTCAATCCAGCGAAGAATGTCGATAACGTTTTCACGAGTACCTGTACCACGTTCCATACAGTGATAGAATTCACGAGTAAACAATGGGAACTGATTACCCTGACGACCAACAGTCATCTTAGCCATCTGGCGTACTGTTTCAAATTCGATATTTACAGCATCTGTATCTGCTGCGTGAGTCTGATTTCCACCATTGGCAGCAAGCTTGCCTTCAACACTTTCATAAACGCCTTTTGCATCCTGAAATTCTTTAAGACAACGCACATATTCCTTTCCGTTTTTAGAAAGACGATGAAGGCGGTCAGTAATTTCACTAAAAAGACGCTGCTGAGTGTCTGTATAAGGCTGTTTATGAGGTTCAAGACCAGGAATTGTATTGTGATCACAAAGTTCCCTGATTCGATCCATTACTTCCTGTTCAAGGCGGTCACGTTCATTTTCCTTGATGTTTACTAGGTTTTCCGCAGACTGCATTTTTCCGCTGTTCTTAGACTGAAGCTGCTGCAAATGGCTCTGTTCCATGCTTGCCGCTTCCTGCGGATTAGAAGCCTTTTTTGGAGTTCGCTTTTCGTCTGTCATTGAGTTTGTAAGACGACCGCTGGCAATTTCCATAAACCATTCATCTTCGTAAAGAACAGGTTCCCCAGTACGGTTTTCATAGAAAATCTTTGAAAAGAATTCCTTCTGTTCTGGTCTAAAGAGTGATGGAAGCAAAACGCCAAAACGAAGCAGCATTCTCTTTGGAAGTGGCAGATTAAGGTTAGACATTTTAGATGCCATTCCTCTAACCAGTTCCCAATATGCCGAAATGATATTCTGGCGGTAAACAGTTCTATCTTTTGGATCCTGACAAGTAAGATACTTAGAAAGCACCGCATGTACGCGCTGTGCAGATGCGTTTTCACCTGTCAAAGCTGTTTTATAATATGTTGTATCTTCAAAAACTTTAGATGGTTCAGATGATGTAAACTCTGTAATTTCATCGAACTCATGTCTGCTCAAATCAACTTCATGAATTGAACGCTTTTTAGGAGCTGCAGATTCAATCTTTTCATCAAAGAGCTTAGATTTCTTTGCAAAACTTGCACTGGAGAAAGTATCACTTCCAGGTGTATCAAATTCAGAAACATCAACATCTTCATGTTTCAAACTGTCCACATCTGCAAGAAGGGCATTAATCTGATCCTCAAAATCGTCAGCCATTAGTTACCTCTTAGAAAGTATTTTTACTATTAGAGTATCGGTAATTATACCATGAGTCTTGAGCGAATGGAAATTTCCCCGCTCTCAAGAATTCTTACCTCACCATCTGGCATTTTTACCACCAGCTTGGCATCTTCTGTTATATCCTGAACCACGCATTTGTAGTTCTTTTCTGTCTGATTAATTACAGGCGAAAATTCAATTTCTTTTCCAATAAGATTTGACCGAGCCTTGTATTCCTGCATGGAAGCCCTTTCTGCCAGTTCGCCGCCATCAAGAATGGCCAGCATCTCATTTATGATCTGAGCAGTCATTTCGGCACGCTTATTACTCTGACCTTCAGATATGACGCTTCCCGCAACGTTTTTTAGCTCTTCAGGAAGATTTTCGTTCATCTGAATATTCACGCCAATTCCGATTATGGCGCTTTCTATCAAACCAGTCTCAAAGTTTGCAATTCCTTCTGTAAGGATTCCACAAACCTTTGCTCCGTTTACATAAACATCATTTACCCATTTGATTTTAGCATCAACTCCGTACACTTTCTGGATTGCTCTGGAAACTGCAACCGCCGCATTTGCTGTAAAAAGAGCCGGCTGAGTAATGTTGTCTTTAGAATATACGATTGAAAGATAGATTCCGCTTGAATCAGGAGAGTAAAAAGGTCTGCCCAAACGTCCCCTGCCCGCAGTCTGATGGGCCGCAACATAAACCGTTTTATGAAGCTTTCCGGCAACTTCTTCTGCCAGCTCACGTTTTGCCTGAGTGTTAGTCGAATCAATTACATCAAAAAACTTCACCTTTACGGATGGATCTTCAACAAACGAAAGAATTGTTTCTGCATCAAAAATATCGCTTTCTGTAAGACGGTAACCTCGATTTGTTACCGCTTCGATTGCAGCGCCCTGCTTGCGTAAAGCTTCAACGGCCTTCCACACGCTGGTTCGAGTCACTCCACATTTTTCTGCCAATTCCTGACCGGAAATAAATCCGTCTTCAGAATCAACGTTTTTCAAAACTGCAAGTACAGTATCTTTTACAGCCATTATTTCTTTTTTCCGAGCAAAGTAAAGTTTTCAGCAGGATTTGTAAACGCAATACCAATTCCAGGCTTGTTCAGACAATCCAAAGATTTTACCGCTTCAAGAATTGCATCAACCTTTGAATTCTCTGCCAGGATCATAAGCATATCTTTTTCCGGAACGATGTCCATCCCAAAGAATTTTTCGTCTCCAGCACGAGCTGTACCTCTTGCACTTAAAACTGTACCACCTGTAGCTCCAGCCGCTCTAGCCGCAGCCATCGCATCATCTGCATACCCCTTGTTTACGATAATTGTAATAAGCTGATGTGTTGTATCTGCCATTTTATCTTCCTTTCCAGTAACAGAACCGGCTTTTATAAACTGAGAAACTCTTGTGCTGAAAACAATACCAAAAGGCTGTTTTTTGTCCGCCGCAGCAAGAATCATTGCATCCATAATTGTTTTTGTCTGAGCTTCTGGCACAAGAACATAGACAATATCCTTATTTGAATCTCCAAACCCAAGAATCTGCAGAAATGTGCTGGCCGCAGTTCCTTTTCCACGAGAGATTGTTCCGCCCTGAGCCCCAGCCTGAACAGCCGCATTTGTAAGCAACTCTGCCTGCTCTCTTGGGACGATTCCAAAAATCATATTGAACGAGGACATTATTCTTCCCCCTTAGTAACAATTTTATTTTTGCGTTTTTTAGCTGCGAAGATGATTCCAAGCACCTGAATCGCAATCAACGGTGTCATGGCAACCAACGCAATAACACCAAAAGCATCTGAATTAGCACCGCAAGCCTTAGATGCTCCCAAAGTGAATGAAAGCACAAAAGTTGAAGTGATAGGTCCAGAAGCAACTCCACCAGAGTCAAAAGCGATGGCTGTAAACAGCTTTGGACAGAAAATCATCAGGGCAAGAGAAATAATGTAGCCTGGCACAATAATCCTCATAAGACTGAAACCTGCCAGTGTTCGCCACATTGTAAGTCCGATTGCAACAGCAGCTCCTGCCGCAAGGAAGGTAAGCATAAGACGACGTTTGATTGTACCACCGGAAATGTCTTCAACCTGCTCTGTAAGTACCCATACTGCAGGTTCCGCACAAACTACAACCGCTCCTAAAACCAATCCTGTAAAAATCAAAAGGAAATACCAGAAGCCACCAAGTCCACAGGCCTTTTCTCCAAGAATTGACCCTAGAACTCGACCGGCATCCATAAATCCGCCGTTTACACCAACCAGGAAAATTGTAAGCCCGATAAAACTATACACAAGACCGAACACAATTCGTGCCAATCTTCTTGGTGGAAGATGAAGCAAAAACAGCTGGAAGAAAACAAAAAGAACTACCAGTGGTAAAATTGAAAAAGCCGCCTCTTTGGCAACCTCAGGAATCAGGTGAAGGAAAATTCCCAAACCGACAGCCCCTTCAGCCGCAACTGTGGCCCCTTCGCCAGAGTCCAAAAATCCCCCTGCCGAAAGCACGATGCCATAAATCAGAACCGCAATTATCGGCCCAACAGAAGTAACCCCGGTCAGACCAAAGCTTTCACTTTCATTATCGCTTCCACCAGCACGAACCGAAGAAACACCAACACCCAGCGCCAGAATAAAAGGCACAGTCATCGGACCAGTTGTTGCCCCTCCGGAATCGAATGCAACTCCCCTAAAACTTTCTGGAGTAAAATATGCCAGAATGAACAGACCAACATACAGAATCAGAATTGTAATCTTAAGAGGCCAGTGAAGGATTGTTCGCAAAAGTCCGGTCATGATAAAAAGCCCAACTCCTGCGGCAATGATGTACACAAGGGCAACTTTATTTACAGCCTTAAAAATCGAATGGATTTGATCGCCAAAAACCTGGATGTCTGGTTCTGCAACAGTAACCAAAAATCCGATGACAAAAGATACGCTTAAAAGTAAGAAAAGATTTCGTTTTGAAACAAGGGCTGACCCTGCCTGTTCACCGATTGGCTGAATACCAATGTCCACACCAAGCAAAAAGATGGTCAGTCCCAGAATAAGAAGCACTCCGCCAACAAAAAATCTTATCAGCAGAGAGGCACCTAAAGGAGCGGCAGTAATTCCAAGCAAAAAGACAATCAGCATTACTGGTAAAACTGATGTAACAGTCTCTTTAAACTTTGCAACTATATTCAAATTCTGCCCTCCCCCAAGTTAGATTTTATTTGAGCATTTCAAACATGTTCATAACGATTGTCGCACATTCCTCTGCGGCAATAGCTTCGTTAAAGCTATATGTAACTTCGTATGAATCATCAGCGTTGTCTGAAATTGTACGAAGAATTACGAAAGGTGTTTTATTTACGTAACAAGCGTGAGCGATTGCCGCACCTTCCATTTCAACACAAGCAGGCTGACAGATCTGGTCGATGTGATTCTTCAATTCTTCATACGCAATGAACTGATCACCTGTGGCAACGCGACCACGAATCATCTTGTACTTGCTGGAATATTCTGATTTCTTAAATCCCTTTTCTGCAGCTTCAAGAAGAGTTTCGTCTGCAGGGAAGCTTGAACAGATCATCTGAGGGATTTCTGTTGGCTTATAACCAAAAGCTGTGGCGTCCATGTCGTGATAAACAGCATCTGTAGAAATTACCAGGTCAAAAATGTGAAGACCTTCTTCCATAGCGCCGGCAATACCAGAATTGATAACTGCATCAACTCCAAACTGAAGAATAAGTCTCTGAGCACACAAAGCCGCGTTTACCTTACCAACGCCACTTTTTACTACAACAACATCTACACCGTTGATCTGACCTTCATTAAAAACAAGATTTCCAACTTCTGTCTTCTTAAGGGTGCCGTTTTTTTCCATTGTTTCACGAAGAATGCTGATTTCAACATCCATTGCACCGATAATACCAATCTTTTTCATTAGTTATTTTCCTCTTTTGGCTGCTTTGACATAAGAACGATAAAACTTACGATGAGAATAATTCCGCAAACTACAACTGCAGCATCTGCCACGTTGAAAGTTGGCCAGCGGTTTAATCCAAAAATTCCGTAGAACTTAACGTCGATGAAATCAACAACGCCTTCTGCACGGAAAAATCTGTCGATAACGTTTCCGATTCCGCCACCAACGATTCCACAAATTGCCCAATTCTGCAAAGTTGTAAAATCATTGTTTCTGAAGTAAACAACTACTACAAGAATCATGACCACAAGCGGAACAAATCCGAATGCAAGACGACGGAAAATCAAAGGCCAGCTTTCACCCATACTGAAAGCAATACCGTTATTAGAAACGTGAATAAGACGAATCACATCACCAAAAAACTGGTAACCGATTGTCATGTAAGGAATGTTTTTTACTACCAAAGCTTTTGTAAGCTGATCTGCAATGATAACTAACGCAGCAAGGATAAATGGCAAAAGTTTTTTCTTATCAATATTCATACTGTTAATATACCTTTTATTTTATTTGATTTATAGACCTGTAGGGAAATCAATAAAAACTGTTTCCAAACCAAGCTCTTTTTCAATTTTTTCTTTCACAAGATTAACACCGATGGTTTCTGACTGATAATGACCAAGGGCAATCATGTTGATTTTACTTTCCAGCACGTAATGATAAATCGCATGTTCGATTTCGCCAGTGATGTAAGCGTCAAGTCCCTGTTCAATGGCCTGATAAACATCGTCGCAGCCACCGCCAGAAATAATTCCAACAGTTTCTATCTTTTCCTTTCCAAATGGCAGAATCTGAAGCGGCTTTTCTCCCGCCCCCAAAACTTTTTCCGAAAGCTGCTGTGCTGTAAGTGGTGCTGCAAGACGACCTTTTACTCCGCACATCATTCCACGCCATTCACCGAAAGGTTCCAGGTCTTTCATTTCAAGACGATTTGCCAGACCGTAATTGTTTCCACAAGGATTGTTTGCATCCAAAGGAAGATGAACCGCATACAACGCAATGTCATTCTGAATAAATGGTGCAACCCGCTTGTAATGAGTTGCCACAAGCTTTTCACAACCACCCCAGAACAATCCGTGGTGAACGAACAGCATATCGGCTCCCAATTCCCTTGCCTTTAGGACAGTGGCCTCAACTGCATCTACCGCAAAAGCGATTTTCTTTATCTGTTTAGAATCTGGAGCACTATTCTGAATCTGGATGCCGTTCAAAGAAACATCTCGTTCAAAATCTTCCAGCTTTAAGAAACTTCTGAAGTATTTATCAAGTTCATTCAGCGTCATTGGCAGCCTCCTCTTCAGATTCTGCCTGATTTTCCTCGACAGATTCTGCTTCAACTTCTCGAACAGGCTCTGGCATCACTTCATTAACCTGAGTCAAAATGTAATCATAAAGATTTAATGGAACTCCACCCTTCACATTCAGGCAACGAGCGAAGAATGGATTTGTCTGCTGAATAAAGCCGTAACCAACAGTTTCATAGCCATCCAAGGCGCTTAAGTGAAGACAACCTTTTATTGCATCTGGCTGTTCTTTTGCAAAATCATCTAGAGCAATGTCACTCATCCAGTCACCGATTACGTAGATTTCTTCAAAATCTTTTGAAACATAGTTCACCATTGCTTCCAGTTCACGTTTTGTATTGTAACCGTAGAATTCTTTCTGGCCTTCAAACTTAACCTTGTTCTGGAAACTGTTGTATTTCATCAAGAATTTTCTGAAACACTTAGAATCTGCAGCATTTCTGAACCACTTTAAATCTCTTGCATAAAAATCACCTGAGAAAACCGTATAACCGTTGCTGGCAAGATATTTCATCAATGGAAAATATTCGATGGCGTCGCCACGTTTATCAGAGATAACAATGACAGCCTGATTGCGGTCAACCTGTTTATCAGTTGTTTTATATGAATAGATATGAGCAGTTTTTGCTTCAAACAAACCAGATTCCTTAAAACCGCCAATAAAATCTCCAGAAAGCAAAACCTTCTGCTGCTGAACCTTATAATCTTTCTTGCTGAAATTAACCGGTTTGTAAAGCAAGAGCACTAATCCCACAAAAATGCTAAGGATGATTACAAAAAACGCCCCAAGCATAAAACCGAAATTATAATGATCAACGTAAAGTCCACCGGTAAATCTTAACAGTGCCCGGAAGTTTGTAAAAAAACAAAATAAAGAGATTAAAAAAATGACGATTGAAAAAATGTCTGCACCCCAGGCAACTATCTGCAAAACAGAAAGCAAAACGCTGATAGGCGCAAGAATAGTAAGCGAATCAACTTTGCCGTACTTTAATAAAAACATACGGCAGCAACACAAAAGCATCAGAAAAAGAACTAAGAGTTCTCCAAAAACAGGACTTTCCATAATAATTAATTTTATATGAATTTGCCGGAATATAAAAGTTATAAAAGAATTTGTCTTGTTGAGTTATCCTTTGTGCTGGCGGCAAACTTTTCTTTTCGTTCGTAGATGAAAAGAACATGGAATTTACCGCTGTTTTCTTCCGGTTTTTCAGCCATTGGATTAAAATCAAAACTATCCACATCCGAAAATCCGTAGTCCAGACGGGCATTGTTAATTCCACCGTTTTTCAAAAGGGCTTCCTTGTGAAGATCCTTGTCGTAAAAGTGCTGGCACCATTCAGGAATACGGCCACGCTTTTCCTTAGCCATAAAATCAAAGCGCAAAAGCTGATAGAACACTTTGCTGTCCAGCCCAACAAACACTTCCGAAAGACGACCGCTTGTTGCAAGATCAGCCAGCAGCTCCTGCCAATAGGTATCTCGCCGTGGAGCTTCAAAAGCGCCTGTCTCTCTGCAGTATTCAGTCATCCTTTTAAAGAAATTCCAGAAACCGTAAATCCTTCCAGCATATTTCATGCACTTAGTGTAAGAATTTGAGTTCCAATAAGCGTCAGTTATTTTTTCCAGATCCTTCAAAAACATCAGATCGGCGTAACTCATGTATGGAGTTAAAAGCGTTTCGTAAGGAGGATTTTCCATCCATTTCCAGCCATTTTCCAGACAGTATTTTTCCATTGTTGTGCCATGAAGCACTTTCAAAAATCCCAGCTGGAGTGCATCAGGAAAAAGCTTCATCACGTCTTCGTAGGAACGGCCAAAAATTTCCAGATCCTCAAACGGAAGTCCCGCAATCAAATCCAGATGACTGTGAATTGTTGCAGGAAGAGCACGAATGTTTGCAAAAAGTGTTTCTGTGTTTGGGGAACGGCCAACCGCCTCCAAAGTCTTTCGATTTGTACTCTGAACTCCAATCTCAAACTGCATGATTCCTTTTGGAACTGTCTGCAAAAATTCCAGAGCCTGGGCATCAAGATATTCCGCTTCAATTTCAAAGTGGAACATTGTTCTTCCGTTGTGATGAGCCACAATGTATTTCCAGATCGAAATGTAACGTTCCGGATTAAGATTGAAAGTTCGGTCAACAAATTTCACAAGTCGTACATTGGCATCCATGAAGGTCTGCAAATCTTTGTACACTCGTTCCAATGGCAAAAAACGAACTTTTTTATCCAAAGAAGACATACAGTAAGCGCAGCTGAAAGGACAGCCGCGACAGCTTTCGTAGTAATAAATGCGGTTATCAGGATCAGTGATTTCTGGATATGGAAAAGGCAGCTGGTTCAGGTCGCACAAAAGCTCCCGGTTTCCGGTATAAGTAATCTGTTCCTTTGATTTGACGAAAAGGCCTGGAACTCCTTTCACAGTATCGGAAAAATTTTCCGGAAGGCCGCTGGCACAAAGGGCTGACAGTTGGCGGACTGTTTCTTCACCTTCCCCAACTACAACAAAATCAAGGCCCTTCAATTTTTTTAAGTATTCTTCTGCGAAGTAGCTGACTTCTGGACCGCCCGCACCAATGGCACAATCGGGAAGCACCAGCTTTAGGTTAGAAACCAGCTTTTCGATAATCTCGATATTCCAGATATATGTTGAAAAGATTACGATTTCCGGCTGTTCTTCAACTATGCCTCTAAGGATGTCTCCCACTGGCTGGTTGATTGTCCATTCACCAAAACCTACAAGCTCCGGCTGCTTTGAATAAAGGGCAAGAGAACGAACCGCAATGTTTGTGTGATTGTAGCAGGCATTCACCGCCGCCAGAAGAATTTTGTGCATAGCTTAGTATAACCTTTTTGGCTTTCCTGTAAGAAAGATTCTTAAATTCAATTTGATATAACAGCAGATTTCCCGGCAATAAGTGTTCAACTTAAAGGCAACCGGAGTCTTTGCACAGAAACCTGTCACCTGAGTATAACCAATCCGTTTTGCAAGACGTTCTGCCCGGGCAATATGAAAATCATTTGTGATTACTGTAATCCGAGAGTTCAAGATTTCCTCAATTGATTTTCCAGTATATTCCGAAAGAACCTTGGCGCTGAACTCAAAGTTCTGAATGGTATCCTTTGCCTTGTCTTCTTCCAAAACTCTGGAATCTTCCACCCCGCAGGCAACTACCGCAGGCTTAAGCACGTTGCTTTCTGGACAAGGTGAAAAAGGTCCCTTGCCTCCAGTTACAACACAGACTGCATCAGGATGTGACTTTAGATATTTGCCGCACACCATAACCCGCTGCTTTACGGAATTAGTCAGTTCTGCATCCTTTGTGATTCCGCCCCCAAGAAGAATGACGTAATCAACCTGTTCAGTTCCGTCTCCAAGCTTAGGATTGCAGATAAAGAAAAGAGCTGTTGCGGCAACAGCGAATCCTAATCCCAAAACCGAAAGTACAACAGTTTTAGCTGTTTTTGAAAGATTTCTCCATAAATGCCTTTTTCTCAAAAAAAACATAGCAAGACAGAAGGCACTGAGCCAGAACCATACTGCTGAAAAAGAAAAAAAAGTTCCAAGAAAAGTTCCTGGAGAAAGAATGTTCATCAGAACAAAGTAGACATCAAAAAGAATGCCTGAAATCAGCCATAAAAAATTCATTTATCTACTCCCAGACCAAAAAGGGCAAAATCTCCTTTGCAAGGGTCCTCTGGCCAAATCTGTTTAAGCTGTTCAGTAATTGCTACTGCAGTTTTTAAAGAAGCCGGCGCATTTTCCGGAATAAGCCCCAGCTTTATTGATTCCTGAACTACATGAGTGTCCAAAGGAATTATAAGATCCGCCGGATTATACCAGTCCCACAGCCCTAAATCCACAGGAGAATTTCTTCGAACCATCCATCTAAGAAACATGTGAACCCGTTTGTTGGCGCTGTTCTTTCCTTTTGGAACAATTGCGCAGTCCTTGAACAAATCAGAAATGATTTCTAAAAAGTTTTCCCCGCCCCCGAATCTTTTTTGCAGCACACAACCAAGTCCACCTTCTTTTGCAATATTTGAAAGAACTTCAAAAAAAGTCAGCATATCGTCATAGGAATAAAATCTGTAAAACTTTTTCTGATTGTTGCCATCCTCAGACCCAAAATTCTTGTAAGAACCCTCCAAAAGCCAGGCTGCAATTCCACCATCCTCATCAGCCAGTTCCATAATCTGTCGGATTTTTGGAATAAACTGCTTGCGGTTTCCAAAACTAAGCATCGCCGCAACAAAACAGCAAAGCTCCACATCTTTTGCATCCGAATACCAGCGAATGAACTGACTAGGATCCTCATCGCAAAAAGCAGGAACCTCGTACCGCTGCGAGAGAGCCTTTAATTTTTCCGCAGTATTATTTTCCATAACTCAATTATACACAAAAAAAAGACTGTCTAAAAAGGAATCGTCATGATGACGAAAGATTTTAGACAGTCCTTTTATTCAATTCATTATTTTTTGTGGTTTATTTGTCACTCCACTTCTTAAAGATCAAAGAAGTATTGATTCCGGCAAAAGCAAAGTTATTAGCACCGCCTCTACCGGTCGGTGCTCCCTCCTTTTTTCGATAAACCTAAAACAACCCTTGCGGCTTGTTTTTTAACGGTTTTTCGATTCAAGAATTACATATTCAACGTTATCAATCTTACGACCTTCGTCCTTAATGTAGTCCAAATCACCACATTCTGGATCGATGTTCTTCAAGTTAAGTGTTGGGTGGAACCAGCCTACAATCGAAGAACCGTTAAAAATGGACGCGTCAGCGTTCATTTAGGTTCATCGACTCCCCGGCTCCGAGCGAGATTCATCGAGCGAGTCTTCAACCTCGCAAACAAATACTATCTATCACTCCACTTCTTAAAGATCAAAGAAGTATTGATTCCGGCAAAAGCAAAGTTGTTGCTCATTACATATTCAACGTTATCAATCTTACGACCTTCGTCCTTAATGTAGTCCAAATCACCACATTCTGGATCGATGTTCTTCAAGTTAAGTGTTGGGTGGAACCAGCCTTCGTTCATCATGTTGATTGTAAGCCAAGCTTCTACAGCACCACAGGCACCAAGAGTGTGTCCGATGTATGACTTTGTAGAAGAAATTGGAACCTTGCGGCCAAATACACGAGCTGTAGCAGTTGTTTCTGCAATATCACCGTGATGAGTACTAGTTCCGTGAGCGTTTACGTAAGCGATTTCATCACCCTTAAGTCCTGCAGAATCCAAAGCAAGCTGCATACAAACGCCCATTGTTTCGCTGTTAGGGCTTGTGATGTGTGTACCGTCTGTGTTTGTACCAAAACCAACGATTTCTGCGTAAATCTTAGCACCGCGCTTTACAGCGTGTTCCAGATCTTCAAGAATCAAAGTACCAGCACCTTCACCGATTACAAGACCATCACGATCCTTGTCAAAAGGAGTTGGAGTTGATTCCGGAGCATCATTCTTAATAGAAGTTGAACCAAGCTGATCGAAGATAGCTGCATCTGGAGGACAAAGTTCTTCTGCACCACCACAGATCATCATATCCTGGAGACCGTTTTCGATTGTTTCGTAACCGTAACCGATTGACTGTGAACCAGAAGTACAAGCTTCTGATGTTACGATCATACGACCTTTAAGCTGATAAGTAACTTCAATGTTTGCAGCACAAGTATGTGGCATACATTTAATGTAAGTAGAAGAGTTTACCTTTGCAGTACAGCGATCCTGCATTACAGATGTAAGTTCTTCAATCGAATCAAAAGAACCCATTGATGAACCGTAAGCAACACCTGTGCGTCCGTTCTTACATTCATCAACGATGTCACCTGTTTCAGGGTTCAAAAGACCAGCCATTTCCAAAGCCATCTGTGTACAGTGGTAAGAAAGAAGAGCAACACGCCCCATACCACGAATCAACTTACGTGGATACTTAGGGATTTCACCCTTAGCAGGACAAGCAAGCTGAGTATTCATACCAGCGATGTCATGCCAGTCTTCCATATTTTTAATACAGTTCTTATAAGATTTAAGCTGAGCGAAAGCTTCTTCCCAGTTCTGGCCAAGGCCGCTCATCATACCAGCACCAGTAATTACAACACGTCTTTTTCCGTTTGGTTTAACAAAATCCATATTTACCTAACCCCTTTCTATTAACACATACCGCCGTCTACAGTAATAACCTGACGAGTGATATAAGAAGCTCCTTCGCTCAAAAGGAACACTGCAGCAGCACCGATTTCTTCCGGGCGACCCATGCGCTTCATTGGAATTGTGCTGAGCATAATTTCTTTTGCTTCAGGAATAATGTTTGCAGTCATTTCTGTTTCAATGGCACCAGGCGCAATAACATTACAAGTGATGTTACGACCTGCAAGTTCAACAGCCAAAGCCTTTGTTGCACCGATGATACCAGCTTTTGAAGCAGAATAGTTTGTCTGACCACGGTTTCCGATAATACCAGAAACAGAAGCCATAGTGATAATACGTCCACCACGCTTGTTTTTGCGAGTAGCCATAGTCATAATAAGTGGCTTAAGAACGTTGTAGAAAGAATCAAGATTTGTGTGGATAACAGCATCCCAGTCTGAATCTTCAAGACCAGCAAATGTGTTGTCGCGGGTAATACCAGCGTTATTGATTACACCCCAAAGAATTTCGCCGTTTTCAGCAAGTTTTGCAGTCAAAGCATCAAGCTTTTCCTTACAGTCAGCGCGGTCAGAAACGTTGAACTGAATCAATTCACCCTTACCGCCAGCTTCTTCAACAAGCTTCATTGTTTCTTCAGCCTTAGCCTTACTTCCGTTGTAATGACAGATTACATAGTAACCAGCTTTAGCAGCTTCAACAGCACAAGCACGGCCAAGACCGCCCGATGCACCAGTAATCAATACTTTCTTATCTTCGTTCATATTCATCATCCCCTATTTAGCAGCAAACATGCCGCCCATATTTTCAGTTTCCATAACAGTGATTTTTGCTGTTGCAGCAGGTTCTGTATCTCCAACATTTGCAAAAAGAGAACACAAATAACGGTAAGTATTTGTTTCTTCGTCACGATAGTCTTCTGCAATCTTCATCTGACAAGTTGTGCCATTTTTAAGGAAGCCAACAGAAGCCTTGAAATCTACAACGCTCAAAATCATCCCTGGAAGTGGAGTTCTTCCCTTGATCTTGTTTGTAATTCCAGTAAGAGCAGAAATTCCCTGAGCCATCAGTTCAAAGCCAGCCCATGTTGGAACTCCATCAAATTCTTCTTCATAAAAAATACAATCTTTTGTAATGTCATATTCACTTGTGATTGTGTGAACATTTACATCATGCTGAGTTACACGGCTAAGAAGGAACATCTTTCCTTTGTGAGGAAGATAGTTAATCAATTCATCATGATCAATAAACTGACCTACTTCTTTTGGTTCTACAGTTGCCATCTACGACTCCTTATTTTAATCCAATAATCAAGCTGGAATTGGCGCCTCCAAAAGCAAAGGAATTGCTCATGCAAACTTTAACCTTTCCAGTATTCTTATTGTTATTTTTACTTATTATGTTGATTGAAGGCATTTCAGGATCCTGAGCTTCGTCCCAAATCTGAACAGGAAGTTTTACCATACCTTCAGTCTTATTGTTTACGATTGTAGCCCAGCACACAGCCGCTTCCAAAGCACCGGCTGCACCAAGTGTGTGCCCAGTCATTGGTTTGGTTGTGCTGCAAGGTACCTTATGTTCACCAAAAACAGCATCAACCGCCTTAGCTTCCATGCTGTCGTTGAACTTTGTTCCAGTACCGTGAGTGTTAAGGTAATCAATTTCCTCTGGTTTAAGACCACCAAAAGAAAGTGCCTTTTCCATCGCACGTTTTGCTCCGTCTCCGCTAGGATCAGGACTTGTCATGTGGTAAGCGTCGGCACTTTCACCGTAGCCCAAAAGCTGAACCGGTTCCTGGCCTTCCAAACATTCCTTTGCAAGCACAAAGAACGCTCCTGCTTCGCCCAATGTAATCCCATGACGATTTGCGCTGAAAGGATTTGTAATTTCGCTGGAAACAGCTTCCAGTGCATCAAATCCCATCAGAACTGTGTCACTTGCAATATCAATACCGCCGGCAACCACAGCATCACAAATGCCGCCGCGAATCAATTCCGCAGCCTTAATGATTGCACCAGCACTTGAACTGCAGGCAGTACTGAAAGTCATACAAGGACCCTTCAGCTCATATTTTTCAGAAACAAAAGTTGCCACATAATCGGCACCCTGTATTTCCAAAGAATAATCATTTGCAAAAGCACCGTCTGCAAAATACTTTCGGTGACCAGCAACAGAAAATTCTGTACCGTTATCGCAGGAACCAACACAAACGCCGATCTTTTCAGCGCCGTATTTTTCCTTTACCGCCTTGATCTGGGCTTCAACTCCAGCAAGACACTTTTCTTCCAGACGCATGATGCGCATATCGTAGCGTGCTGTAGAACTCGAAAGTTCTGAATCATCAACTTTACCGGCATAAAATTCCTTGCCGTTCAAAGCCTTAACCCGTTTGATTCCTTTCTGGTTTCCGCTTGTTACTGTTTCCCAAACTTCATCCAAAGTTGAACCAGCACCGCACAAAACCGACGGTCTGCACATATAAACAGGAGTCATTATTCTGCAGCCTCCTGAAGATTGTATTCGTAGTTTCTAAGAAGATTGTTAATCAAAGTTCCATCAGCGGTAATTGTGATTTCTTCCACAACCTTTGAACCGTTCATAATCCTGCGAACAGTTTTTCCATCCGCAACTTCTTCTGTAAAACCAAGTCCCAGATCAGCAAGAGCTTCCTGAACTTTTTCTGCGGAATAATAAGCAAACTGAAGGTCTGCAACGATGTACTCAGCCTTAAGCTTTTTTGGGAAAATGCTGGAATCGAAAGTTACAGTCACACCGTCATAAAGAAGGCTTCCCATGCTCACACCAAAATCATTGTAAAGTGAAAGGAAGATACCGTTTTCGTCAGCCTGAGTGTAAGTAAGAAGTGTGAATTCATTTTCGCCAAAACGGCCACTCAAAAGCTGAGTAGCATCAACGCCCTGGCCAATGCAGTCTGGTGAAAGAAGTGTGAATTTTTTGGTATTTGTTACGTATACAGGAGAAATCTGTGTGTTCTGTGCGTCTTTTACGCTTGCACAGCCTGTAAGACAGATTACACAAGCCGCAAGTATAGCAACCCCATTATGACAATTTTTCATTATTTGTTCATTTTAGATTTTAATGAAAAATTAGTCAAACAAGGTTACCCTCACTTAAAATGCGGCAATCTTAGAACTCTGTTCTCGTATAAAAGAATGTTGAAACAAAAGCTGTTGCAAGTCCGATAAAAATCGCCAGGCCCATCATGTGAACTGGAACAAACTTACTCAAAGCCAAAGCACCAAAGGATACAGCAGTTGTTACAAACGAAAGTGCAATCGCAAAAGGCTCCAGCTTGTTGTTCTTGATTTCATCGTGGCGCTTTTCGTTTTCGATCATGTAGATTACGTAATCCAGTCCAAGACCGAATACAAGAATCATTCCAACAATCGAGAAGAATTCAAAATGGATTCCACAAACTGCAAAAATAGCCGCAGTCCACAGAACGATAAGCAATGGAACCGAACAGATCTTTGCTGTCTGCTTCAATGTATAGAAGAACTTAAGAACGATGAACAGAACGATGTAAACTACCACAAAGAGCTTCATGATCATTGAGGAAAGTCTATCAAGATCCTTGTTCATTTCGTTTACCTTACTGATAAAGAACACATTGTCATTATCTGCAAGGGCCTTGAAATTATCGATTTCTGCAACAGGAACTGCAACAGGCATTACAACTGAATAATACTTGCCCTCAATTTCGCCCAACCAGGCAGTCTGAATTGAACTCATAAGATATTCAGGAACATTTTTACCGATTTCAATAAAATCATCGTTTCCAGCTTCAAAAGTTGATTTCAATTCAGCAGCCATAGAAGGATCATATCCAAGATAAAGATACTGATCTTCCGCATAAGGCATAAGCTTCGCAGCCGCTTCCCTGGATTTTTTCTGACTTGCAATCGAAGGAATGAATGCCGATGTACAAACAAAACCACCACGTTCTTTATCTGCGTTCATTACACGAAGCTTTGCCGCAAGAGCTTCTTCATTGCAGAGAGTTTCTTCGATAGAATCGCCACTAACAATGTACCAACCGGCAGGACTGTACTGCAAAACCTTTCCGGCTTCCATTTCATCCTGCATTTCTTCACCTTCCATCTTGTAAAGACGGCGAAGATTGTTTTCAATGCGAACATTTTTATGGCAGATCAACAAAGTTCCAATCGAAATCACGAACATGATTGTTACAACTGTACGGCCAACAAACTTCTTGTTGTACCAGTCAGGAGTCTTCATCATTTCAACCAGCTTTATGTCACGCTTGATTGTAGGAACTTTTACAAACGGATAAATACAAACAACTGTAAGGAATGAACTGATAATTCCGCTCATACTGAACACAGCCATCTGCTTAAGAAGATTGAATGGAGCGAACACAAGGATGAAGTAACACAAAACAGTTGAAACCAAAGAAAGAAAAAGCCCTTTGATCAAATGATTGCGAACGTCTTCTCCTGTCGTACATTCAAGATTGCCCTTCCAGTTGATGAAATAATGCAAACTGTAATCGATACAAGAACCAATAAGTGAAGTTCCAAATACCAGTGTCAGAATGTGCATCTTTCCAAAAAATGCCAGAGTTGCCATAACGGCAGTAATTGACGACCAGAAAATCGAAGCTACACTAAAAAGAATTGGCTGTGGTCTCTTGAAGATTAAAAGAAGCACAACAAGTACCACAATCAACGAAACTGTAGAGATAATGGAAATCTCTCGAGCCGCATTAGAAGAACTTTTGTAGGAATGGAAAGGAGTTCCCGAGTAAATAAAACGGGTTCCATCTTTTTCCAAAGGATCACAAACTTCACGAATCTGAACAACTGCATTATTTTTGCTGGCAAGAGCAGCCCCTTCCTTGCTCAGTACGCCACGAATCATGATGTACCATTTACCGTCAACATTGCTGGAAAGAACTTCGTCTTTAAGTGACATCTTAGTGCCGCTTTCCTGCAGCTGATTCAGGAACTGCATAAGTCCGTGTTCACCAAGCATAAATGGATCTTCTGCAAGACTTTCCAAAGAAGTCATTGTGAACGCACCGTAAGCCTTGGCAAGAGCATCCTGAGCAAACATTTCAGCTCCACCTTCAGCATTCAACTCATCAACTGTCGCCTTATTAAGAAGATTGTATTTGTAAGTGTCGATGAATTTTAAGATTTCACCAAAAGAACTGGTATCCTGATAAAGTGAAACGCTTTTAAAACGAGAGCTGTCCTTAAGCTGATCATAAACTGCCGCAGCAGCTTCCTTGGCCTTATCAAATTCTGGATTAGAAACAAGGATAAAAACGTTCTGCCCTGTAACCTCAGTAAGCTTTTCATCTGCAGAATTAACAGCCTTACCCATAGCAGGCTTAGGAAGCATGTTAAAAAGGTCTGCATCAACCTTAATTTCCTTCTTTATCGAAAGCATTGTCCCAAAAGCAAGGATAACTAATGCGTGGAAAACCACCCAGATTTTAAAAAATGTTTTATTTTGCAGTGAAGTAAGATTTTTCATCAGCAGTCAATTCCTTTGGATATTTCTGTTCAAAGAACGAATAAGTGATTGTATCGCCAGTAGCTTCTGTCATTACGATTTTGTTCAAATCAGCAAAACTTGAAGTATAGTTTCCACCAATCGAAAGAGAAGAAAGGATCGAAGCAACAGCCTTATCTTTTGGAGTAAGCACAGCTGACCAGGTATCTGCAGTTGAGGAGAACTGAACGTTGAAGTTAGCATTCAAAGTTTTTGCGTCCCCCTTGAACATAGCGCTCAAAGTAGAAGAAATGCTTGTGAAAATCTGGTTTGTAGAAGCATCAATTACAGTCTGCTTTCCGTTAGCCATTGTCTGAACAACGCTTGTCATTCCAACAGCCAAAGTTGAAGGGAAAGGTTTTTCTGTTTTCCACATAATTCCATCAAGACTAAAAATAAATGTTCCTGAAGAATTAAGTGAACGATTTACTTTTGAAATTGTCTTAACCTGTGTAAATTTTCCAGTCATGTTAGGGTGTTCAGAAAGCTTTCCGCAAACTGAATCGAAGGTAGTTTCAGCATTTACAGCAGCAATCATAAAAACAGATGCCAAAACAGCAAAAATTGTCTTTTTCATTTTATTTTCCTTATTTTGATTTTTCACTCTCGATTATTTTTTCGACTCTTTCAACAAAAGTCTTTGAACATTCAAAGCAAGATTCCTTTGTCTCCCAATTCATTGCCATCTGTGTTGAATCAGCTTTAGTACAAAGTTCGCCTTTTTCGTTAAAGATTTCGTAGCTGATTTTAATACAGTTTTCGTATTCTGTAAGGTAAGTCTTTACTGTAGCCTTATCTCCAAAATAAATTGAACGAACATACTTAAGATTGATTGATGTTACAGGATACGCATATCCGTCCTTTATCATTTCTTTGTAGCCGTAACCAATCTTATCCAAAAGATGACAGCGAGCCACTTCCATAAATTTAACATAATTTCCGTGCCATACAATATTCATTGCATCCACATCAAAAAACTCAGCGGTGACAACAGTTTCATCCGTAACAAAAGCCTCAATCCTACGCTTCATCTACACCCCCTCGTTCAGTAACCAAAAGTTATAAAAGTTATACCTGAGAAAGCCATTCAGACGCGAACTGGTGCAGCGTTTGAATGCTTTGATCAATAAAAGAACTTCGTTCAGAAGTTCTTCCTTTTTTTCTCTCATCTACACCCCCTCGTTCAGTAACCAAAAATTATAAAAGTTATACCATTGATACGGAAACTCCTCACAATACTTTTCAAGCTTCGAGATGAATTCCTGGCACAACTTTCTGATGCTGTTTTCTCTTTCTGAACGACCAACATTCAGTTCAACACCTGACTTTTCAATAAACATATGATATTTAGGACTCAAGGAAGAAGTCTTTGTTCTTAACCCAAAACAATAGTAAACCGGAGCCTTCAACAGACTGGCAATCAAGAAAACACCATAAGGAAAATCAGCCGGTTTACCCAAAAAGTTTTCGCGAATACATTTATTTCTTGAACGAGCACTTGTTCTGTCAGCGGCCACTACTACAAGTCCGCCTTTTTCAATCTGCTCCTGCAAAGTACAAATTGTATCTGGACCAATATCCGAAGGATCAATTACGTTGAACCCCGCATTTGGATTAACTTCCTGCAAAGTCTTGTTAAACTGAGCCGTAGCGTTTATTTCCATAATTGTTGTTACAGAAAGTTCACGTCTGCAGGCATTTTCGCCAAAGCTGGAAAGACCTCTCAAAAGCTCAATGTTTCCAAGATGACTTCCAATCATCAAAGCGCCTTTACCTTCGTTAAGACTGTTTACAAGTTCTTCAAGATCATCTTCGTGGGTCACAAGCATGTCATACTTCTGCTTTCCAAGCCATCCTTCCAGCTTTTCAAGAACACAATGGCTGAAAGAAAGAATCTGCATGTAGGAACTAACGCACCTAGGACTTTTACGTTTTGTATATTCACGAAGATTTTTCTGATAGAGTTTGCATTCCTGTCTGGCACGCTTTGAGAACAAAAAATAAAAAAAGGCCACAGGAAGTGCAAAAGAATGAACAATGAAGGTTGGCAAAAAAGAAAAAAGAATCAGAAGAAACTTCAAAGGTTTATTCGAGGAGATAACTTCTTTTTCATCCGCCCAATGGAGCTGTTTTTCTGAATTATCTGCCACTTCTACCTCTGATGATATTTCTTACAATAAGCTTTGGCAAACGCACAATCATTCCAATACAAAGACGAGCATAAGTGCCGGAAATACGGATATTATCACGAACCATGTGGAAATTAGAAACACCATCCTTAGGATAGCTTACTTTTACAGATTCAGAAATAATGCGAACCCCAGCCCAGCTTAAATGAACAAGAATATCAATATCATAACCCATGCGCTTATCAATAATTGCATGACGCACAAGAAGCCTGTAATACGGTTCAACAGGATAAATACGAAATCCGATCATGGCATCTTCAATTTCTTTTGAAAGGCATACAACATGTATCCAGCCATTGGCAATTTTACGGCCATTTACGCGCTTTTTAGGAGCACCTTTATCATATTCAGGATAACCACAGATAATTGCCTCTGGATTCTGTGCCGAAAGCTCCAGAAATCGAGCTACACGACCTGCATCATGCTGCCCGTCGGAATCAATCTGCAGAATATGCGAAAGACCCATTTCATGAGCTTTTCTAACACCGTCGCACATCGCTGCACCTTTACCACCGTTTTTGGCACGAGTTACCAGTGTAACAAGGTCATATTTTTCACTAACAGCCTGAATAAACGCCTTGTTTTTTTCATCATTTCCATCATCAACAACAATAACAGGAAGGTTGTGAACGGAAAGATTCTGAACAACTTCTTCAAGAGTAGATCCGTGATTGTAAACTGGAATGACAAAACCGTATTTCATAACAACTTCTTATTCTGGGATTACAGCAAATGAACCAGAAGAATAAACATGCTCTGCATTTTCTGCATCAGCCATGTTAAAAGTAACTGTTCCTTTTTCTGTTTTAAATTCGAGATCAAGTCTAACCTTTGATTCAGGAAGAATTGGGTTAGAGAACTTAATTCTCTTGATGTTTGGAATGTAACGCTGAGTTCCAAAATATTTGCGAGAATAGCGAGTAATGATTTCAAACTGAGCTACAGCTGGCAAAAGTTTGAATTCAGGGAAGTGACCATCAAAAAAGTCACTTGTTGCAGGAATTACAAATTCCAAAGCAATCTTGTTTTCTGCCTGTTCAAGGATTTTTTCGTCTTTAACATCGTGTAAATTAGTCATATCAACCTACTATATCAAATTTAGTATTATTTTTCTGCTTCAAACATAGCAGCAATTTCGTTTTTATGCTTTTTACCCTGTACATCTACTGGCAAAGCATCAACATAGCGCCACTTTTTTGGAAGAACTACATTTTCAAAATACTGCATCAAGAAGTCGTGGAAATATCTGTTGATCAAATACTTCTCTGTGTTTTCAAACTTCTTTTTTCCTTCTTCGTTCAAGACAATTGCTGCCGCCAGATACTGACGAACATCATTGCTCAAAGCGATTACCTTAAGATCAGAAATCAAGCCTGTCTGCAAAAGACGGTTTTCAACCTCTGTCATGGAAATACGCTTTTCTTCTATTTTGACAATTGAATCTGAACGACCTTTAAGAATGAATCGACCGTCCTCAAAAAATTCAGCCAGATCCGCAGTAGCAAAGCCTTCCGGATTCTTGATGTACGGAGAAACAATTCGCAGACAGCCATCATCTCCAAGCCACAGCTTTGCATTGTCAAAAGGAGTGAATTTAAGCTGATCTTTTGACTGCTGTCGATAAGCAATACCAGAAGTTTCTGTTGAACCATAAACTTCCAGCGGACAGAAACCAAAAACTTCCTGTGTCTTAACAGCAAGCTCCGGCGAACATGCACCGCCGCTTGTAAAAATCCATGTATCTTTAAGAGGAAGCTTTTCTTCAATTTCAACAGTACGCTTCAAGAAAGCTGGTGTTGCAATGATTATATATTTTTCATCTTTCAAAGATTCAAATTCTTCCGGAAAAGTAATGCGGGTTCTGCGGAAAGGCACACCAAGAGTGAATGGGAGTGATGAACCAAACAGAAATCCATAAATATGATGCTGAGAAACAGTTGTAACCAGCTTACGAGAAGTGAATTCTTTTCCCCACTTTGAAATGATAAATGCGTTATCTTCTTCAAATTCTTTCATCCGCTGAGGAACTGCCTTTGGCTTTCCAGTTGAACCAGATGTAAACATCATAATTCTTGTTTCTTCACTGTTCAAAACCGGCACATCACGGATAAATTCTTCTGAAGGTGCTTCACTTTTTTCGATTATATCCTGAATTGATGTTGAACCTTCTGCATTCTGATCTGTAAGGAATTCCACTCCTGGCTTTTTGATTTCTTCAATAAAGCTTTCTGAAATATTCTGTGTAAGAAGAATCCGTTTATTGCACTGAAGTAACGCAACAAATGTACAAAGGAAGTACCAGTAATCCTCACAATGAAGAATCCAGTCATCATTAGAATTTTTTGAAATGACCGCACGCATCTTTGCGCTGTCAGTCAGAAAATCCTTCCAGGTTTTATATTTTCCAGATGACCATTTGTCTTCATAACAAAGAATGTGATCATCCTTTCTGCTGTCAGATTTAAATTTTGTAAACGAAAAAGCTTTTATCATTTTGCTATCCACGATTTTTCTAACTACAAACTCTACTGCAAAAAGTAAACCCATCAGAACGTATGAAATTCCGCCGTTGTATACAGACCAGATTTTGTCGTTTAATTCTTCACTGCCAAAATCATGCAAGGCGGTAAAGGCAGAAGTACTTCCGTTCAAAACAAAGAAGACACACCATACAATCGTAACTTTTTTGCAATACGCTTTTACCTGATCTTCAAAAGACGAACCTTTTACGGTCTTATCCCCAAGACAGGCAAACCTGAAAATAATATTTGGCTCAAATACCAGCGATGATCCAAACACAAAAAGCATTGTGGCACTGATAACTACCGAATACAGCTTCAGGAAAATTTTCTCATTAAAGATGAAACACAAAGTTCCAGCCAATAAAAAAAGCGCCGAACTTAGCATTGGCCGCCAGTCTAGCGCTTTCTTTTCTGATTTAGCGTCAGATTTGCGGTTACCGGTTGCACTCAAAAAGAAAGCGCATCCCAAAGCAACCACACAAAGCGACAGAATTCTGGTAGGCATGTGAAACACAACAAGCATTGTGAACACAAGCACCGGATAAACTGCCGCCAGAATATAAAAAAGAACTTTCAAGAACTTTTTCATTTAGCCCATGTATGGAACGAGAGCTTCTACAACATCCTGAACAGTTCTAACTGTCTTGAAGATTGCAGGATCGAATTTTGTTCCAGCTGGCATGAATTCCTTCATCTTCTGGATCAAGTCGATTGAATCGATTGAGTCGAGTTCAAGATCATCAAACAAAGTAGCATCAGCAGTGATTGAACCTTCATCAATTTCGAATTCGTTAACAAGGATATCCTTGAGCTTTCCAAAAATTTCGTCTTTAGACATAATTTAACCTCTTGCCTGAGTAATATATTCAGCTAACGCATCAACTGATGCAAAATGCTTTTTATTATCTGCACTTTCACTAGAAAATTTTACACCAAAGTGTTTCTTCAGACCAACGCCAAGTTCAAGGGCATCAATCGAATCAAGACCAAGACCATCACCAAACAAAGGTTCTGAATCAACGATGTTTTCTGGTGTGATATCTTCAAGCTGAAGTGTAGCAATAATTACTTCTTTAATTTCTTTTTTAAGTTCGTCCATTTTGACTCTCTTTATTTATATCGTTTTTTTAGTTTATTGAACTAATGATAAAAAATCAATAATCCAAAAATAAACTAATTTGTATAGCCAGTCTGACTATCCCTGTTGGTGATATAATGATTATCGTTTTCATCAACCGCCGCAGAAATAACTTCATCCATCTTTTCTGTAAGACGTTTTGCAGCAATTGTTTCTGATAATTCAAGATATTCATCAATCTTAATTTCAGGAAGCATCTTAAAATCATACTGATATTTTTCATCATGATTATAAGACCAGAAAGGATCATGCTTTCCCAAACCGTATTTGTCGTTTCCACCTACAAGAATTGGCTGAACACCACATTTTGCGAAATAAGCAATGCGGGCAGCCCCCTTCTTGTAAGGATTCTTTCCATGACGTGGAGTACGTGTTCCTTCAGGGAAGATAATCACGTTGTTTCCCTTGTCGATTGTCTGCTTGCAAAGTTCGCAGAGCTGATCAAAATCCAATGTGTTTACGATGTAACACTGGCGTACTACACCTGCAAGAATTGATTTTGCCAGTCCACCTTTAACAATACAGTTTGCATTAGGCACAAGCGACATGATGAATACAAAGTCCAGCATGGAAGGATGATTTGCAATGATGATTTTTCCGTGAATATCACGATACTTTGCTCTGTCATCAACCTTTAATGAAAGAGCACCGGTTACTCTCATCACATTTGTAAACATTCTGAAGGAACCGGAAACGAATTCACGGGCTTTAATCTGGAACTTTTCATTTGGATGAACAAAAACACGAATCCATGGGAACACCAGAAGCGCAAGAACTACGCTACCGATTCCGAAAAACGCATAACAAAAAAGCTTGATAAAGCAACGGTACATCCATAAAGGAAACTTATACCATTTAACCCCACGCAATTCCTTGTGATTATATTTCTGTTTAAGTTCTTCTTTTGATTCTTTTGCCATTTTTTATCTACCAACTTTTTCAATGAATTCAACAGGAGACTTTGCAAATGCCGACAGATCCTGAACTTCCACAGCGCCATCAACCTTTTCAGAACTTAAAACGCAGGCAAAAGCCATAGCTTCATTGTTTTCTGGCTGAAGATCACCGTAACAATCAGGAACATACTCGTCCGCATATACAAAAACAACCTTTTCTTCACTTCCAGCAAGAACCGGAGCCGCAGCCCCTGTAAATCCAGCCGCAAAATCATTTTTAGAAGGATAAATTACCGAATAACCGCTCTTAAGCCCAAGAGAAAGGCTTGTTGCAGCAATCGGAGTATTAAAAACAGAAAGGCTGAACCCGGCAGGAAGAATTTCTGTATCCTCGATAATTCCCTGATTAATTGTAAATTCACGCTCGATTTCTCCGCGAAAAGAAACAAAAACCTGCTTGCAATCTTTTGCCTCTGGAACCGCTTCAAGCAGATCATGCACAACCTGAATTGTCATGCGGGTAATCTGGCTAAGGCGGCGCTTAAACAAAGGATCTGCAAATTCCAGCTTTGGCTTTTCCTTAGGATTTTCAGAGGACGCTTTCCATGTATGAAGATTTGAAACGTACAACATTATTTCTTTCTGAATACCAAAAGTGAGTATGCGTTAGAACCAAGGTTGTGATGAGCTGTCTTAAGTTCAAAACCAGCTTCACCGATTGCGTTCACAAGTTCTTCGTAGCGGTACATCTTGCTGTTTCCGTTTGCGATACAAGTGAAGTAAAGAGATGTTGCCTGCAAAGAATATGAACTTGCTTCGAACTTCTGTTTGTCCCACAAAGGTTCAAGAACAAATACGTTTGTTTCTGGAGTAGCAGCTTCGTAAACCTTCTTCAAAATCTTTGTGATCTGCTTAAGGCTAAAACAGTCAAGGAACTGACTCATCCAGACAGCATCAGGATTTTTTGGAAGCTTTGTTGTGTCATCAAGAACATTTCCCATAGAAAAATCTACACGGTCAGCAAAACCTGCTTCTGCGGCGTTCTTTTTTGCAACATTAGCCTGTCCTGGAAGGTCAACGATTGTCATCTTTACATCTGGATTGTAGCGGCAGCAGGTAAGGGACCACTTACCTGTGTTTCCACCGATATCAAGCATTGTCTTTGGTTTTTCTGCAAATACGATTGGAAGCGCTTCTGGGAAAGCGATGTCGCTGTAGAAATGATCAAATTCAAACCAAGACTTTTTAGGCTGATCTGGAAGTGTTGAAAGAGCTTCGTAAACTGTTGTCCACTGGTCGCCAAAAACCTTAAGACCTTCTGGCTTACCGTTTACGATGGATTCCTTAAGTTTCCAAGCGCCTTCGTAGCAAATATCATTTGTGAACCAGAAATTAACTTTTGTAAGGTCATCTTCCAAAAGCATCCATCCGATTTTTCCCATCACGAATTTTTCTTTATCTGGAGAACCAGCTTCTGAATCCTTGCTCAATTTGATTACGTTCATACCAAGAGCCATTTCACAAAGAACACCAGCTCCGTATTCAGAAATTTTAGCCTTTTCAGCAAGAGCCTTGCGTGTAATTCCTTCATCTCCCGCATCATTAATTGCCTGCATCATTCCTAGTTCAAGCATTGTTCTGATTGCCTGATAACACATTGGTGCAAAAGCGATTTTCTGTGCTTCAAATTTTGCGTCTACAGCACGAATATCATCTGTCTTAAACTTATCATAATTGAAAAAAGAAGAGTCCATTTTCTTAATACTCCTTACATTGAAAACTTACCCCATAAAAATGTTATTTTCAAGATAAGTGATTTTTGCAAACCTTTTTACAACAAAAAAATAACGCAAAAAATATCAAATTTATCTTATATATAAACACCCTTAAGGGCCCTTTAATTGACAGTAAATCCTATTGCTTGTAATATTTTTAAACTATATTTCTATCTCTTTATGGAGTAAAAAACATGGCTACAAAGTATGTTTACTATTTTGGTGACGGCGACGCAGAAGGCGATGAATCAATGCGTCTCATCCTTGGTGGAAAAGGTGCTAACCTTGCTCAGATGGCTAAAAAACCATTGAGCCTCCCAGTTCCATCTGGATTCACAATTTCTATCGATGTTTGTCAGGAATACTACAAACTCGGACGCAAATACCCAGATGCACTTGCTGCTGAAGTTGCAGCAAACCTTGCTAAACTTGAAGCTTCTATGGGTAAAAAATTGGGCGATGAAAATGATCCATTGCTCGTATCAGTTCGCTCAGGTGCAGCTGAATCTATGCCAGGTATGATGGATACAATCCTTAACCTCGGTCTTAACGACAAATCAGTTCTTGGTTTGGCTAACAAAACAAACAATCCACGTTTCGCATGGGATGCTTACCGCCGCTTTATCCAGATGTACGGTAACGTTGCTATGGGCGTAGAACACGATAAATTCGAAGAAATCCTTGATTCTGTAAAGAAAGCTCACGGATACAAAGAAGACGTTGAACTTAAAACAGAAGATCTTCAGGATGTAGTAGCTAAATATAAGGCTATGTACAAAGCTGAAAAAGGTTCTGACTTCCCTCAGGATCCACAGGAACAGATGTGGGGTGCTATTGGTGCCGTATTCGGTTCTTGGATGAACGATCGTGCTATCGTATATCGTAAACTTAACAATATCGACGAAAATGTTATCAAAGGTACTGCTGTAACAGTTATGGCAATGGTATTTGGTAACATGGGTGAAACATCAGGTACTGGTGTTGCATTCTCTCGTGACCCATCTACTGGTGATAACCACTTCATGGCTGAATACCTTATCAACGCTCAGGGTGAAGACGTAGTAGCTGGTATCCGTACTCCAATGGATATTTCTGCTCTCGAAAAACAGCAGCCAGCAATCTTCGCTGAAATCTCTGAAATCCGTGATCGTCTTGAAAAACACTATCGCGATATGCAGGATATGGAATTCACTGTACAGGAAGGAAAACTCTTCATGCTCCAGTGCCGTAACGGTAAACG
>JAZLGB010000033.1:0-6560 GCA_045616085.1 Treponema sp. | reverse complement strand
CCTGATATGATGAAAGATGTAGGTCGTCTTGGTATGGTTCTTGGTCGTAAAGGTCTTATGCCTAACCCAAAAACTGGTACTGTAACTCCAGATGTTGCAAATGCTGTTGCAGAACTTAAAAAAGGTCGTACAGAATATCGTGCTGACAAAGCTGGTATTGTACATATCGCTGTTGGTAAATGTTCTATGGATGCTGAAAAAGTTGTTGAAAATATCAGCACTCTTCTTGCTGAAGTTGGAAAGAAAAAGCCAGCTGGATCTGCAGGTTTTGTTCAGTCAGTATCTGTAAGTTCATCTATGGGCCCAGGTGTATGGGTTGACTTCAAGGAAGGTGAATAATGGCTATCAGAGCAAAAAAAATACAGCCTGCTAAGGCAGAAGCTATCGAAAACGCAAAAAAGACATTTGCAGATTACAATGACTTTATTTTTGCTGACTATCGTGGCTTAACAGTTGAACAGATTACAGCTCTTCGTGATAAACTTCGCGAAAAGAATGCTGTTCTTAAAGTTGTAAAAAACAACTTTGCACGTATCGCTTTTGAAGATATGAAAGTAGAAAATGTTGCTGATTATCTCAAAGGTCCTACTGTAATTGCAATGGCAAAAGAAGATTCTAACGAAGTTGCAAAAGTTCTTTTTGACTTTGCTAAAGATGCTCCAGCACTTTCAGTAAAAGGTGCAAGTATTGCAAACGAAAACTACGATGCAGCTAAGATCGAAGCTTACTCTAAGGTACCAGGCAAGAAACAGCTTTATGCTATGTTGATGTCTGCAATGAACGGTCCAGTTCAGAAACTTGCAGCTACATTACAGGCATACGCAGACAAAAAAGCAGCAGAAGGTGGAAACTAGTTTTCAACTTGCTGTTTGAATCTAACAAAAAACTCAGTCAGGCTTCATAACTGTCGGCTGTCTGGGTTAAAAGTGGAAAGCTCAGTTGAGTTATTATCCACTGACACTTAGCAATAAGTGTATAAATTAATTTATTTTATATTGTGAGGAAGACAATATGGCAGTCACAAAAGAAGAAATTCTTGAAACAATCGCAGCTATGTCAGTTCTTGAAGTTTCAGAACTTGTAAAAGCAATGGAAGAAAAATTTGGTGTTACAGCAGCAGTAGCAGTTGCAGCAGGTCCAGCAGCTGGTCCAGCAGCCGCAGCAGAAGAACAGACAGAATTTACTGTTACTCTTGAAAGCTTTGCAGCAGACAAAAAAATCCCAGTTATCAAAGCAGTACGTGAAGTTACAGGTCTCGGACTTGGTGAAGCAAAAGCTTTGGTTGAAGGTGCACCAAAAGCTCTTAAAGAAGGCGTAAGTAAAGCTGACGCTGACGAAATCATTAAGAAGATCGAAGAAGCTGGTGGTAAAGCTTCTAAGAAATAATTGATTTTTTTGTAAGAAAAAGATCTAAATTATTAAATCTATAGGGGATGTCTGATAGAAATGCGGACATCCCCTATAGTCATTTTATTTTACATTTCTAATAAACCCTAAAACAGGGAAAAATCGGTATTTTCTGTGCTGTATAGAGTTTCTAGTATGTAGCAGAAAAATTACTGAACTCATTTTAGAGAGGTATCTGATGTTCGCAAAGTCTCGAACAATCAACCGTCAGTACATTGGTAAAGATATTCAGAACTTTATGGATGTACCAAATCTTATTGCAATTCAAACATCTTCGTATGAAAGCTTTTTGCAAACTGATGCGCTCCGCGAAGGTAATCAACTTTTAAATCAGGGTCTTCAGGACGTATTTAATTCAACTTTCCCTATTGAAAGCCCAAATGGCGATATGTCATTGGAATATGAAAAATATATATTAGATTGGGAAAATAAAAGATTTTCTGAACTTGAGTGTAAGCAAAAAGGACTTACTTATTCAGTTCCTTTAAAAGCAGTTATTAACTTAGTATTCCATCAGACTGGACAGATTATTCAGAAAGATATTTTTATGGGAGACATTCCTCTTATGACTGACCGTGGTACTTTTGTTATCAATGGTGCAGAACGAGTTGTTGTTTCTCAGATTCACCGTTCACCTGGAGTTATTTTCCAGCATGATAAAGGTGTTTATTCTAGCCGTATTATTCCTTACCGTGGATCATGGCTTGAATTTGAAATTGATCAGAAACGTGAATTGATTTTTGCTAAAATCGATCGCAAAAAGAAGATCTTGGGAACTATTTTCTTAAGAGCTCTTGGATATAGTACACGTGAAGAAATTATTCGTTGCTTCTATGATGTTGAAGATGTAGAAGTTAAAAATGAAGTTTCTGTAAAAGATGCTTTAGTAGATAAAGTATTGGCTGATGCTGTTATTATCAAAGATGAAAACGGCGAAGAAAAAAGACTTTTCAATGCTGGTACAAAACTTCATCCACATGACGTTGATGATTTAATCGCTAATAACATCGAAAAAATTTGTGTTATTCGTTTTGATACACGTGATAGTTCTGATCCAAATGGTGTTAACACTTCACTTGATTCTCAGATGATCATCAACTGTTTTGAACGTGAAGAAGTAAAATTTGTAAAAGAAGGTTCTATCGATAACGAACCATCAAGGGAAGATGCTCTTGCTGCTGTATATGCTATTTTACAGCCTGGTGAACCAATGACTCTTGAACAGTCTATTAAAGATCTTGAAACAATGTTCTTCTCAGAAAGACGTTATGATCTTGGACGTGTTGGTCGTTATAAATTAAATAAAAAATTCGACTACGATGAGGATGTAAAAGATTTTACTCTCATTAAGGAAGATATTATCAATACAATGAAAATCTTGATTAAGGTTTACATTGGTGAAGAGCAGACTGACGATATCGATCACTTGGGAAATCGTCGTATTCGTTCTGTTGGTGAATTAATGACTAATCAGCTCAAAGGTGCATTTGCAAGAATGGAAAGAATTGCAAAAGAACGTATGAGTATGAAAGAAATTGAAACAATGAAACCACAGGATTTGATTTCAATCAAACCTATCGTTGCTGCAATTAAAGAATTCTTTGGTTCATCTCAGCTTTCTCAGTTCATGGATCAGATTAACCCATTGGCTGAACTTACTCATAAACGTCGTTTGAATGCTTTAGGACCTGGTGGTCTTTCTCGTGATCGTGCAGGTTTCGAAGTTCGTGACGTACACTATTCTCATTACGGACGAATGTGTCCTATTGAAACTCCTGAAGGTCCAAACATTGGTCTTATCGTTTCATTGGCTATGTTCACACGTATTAATGATTATGGATTCCTTGAAGCTCCTTTCCGTAAAGTTGAAAATGGTAAAGTAACTGATAAGATTGAGTGGCTTGATGCTACTGATGAAGATAAATACAAGGTTGGACAGTTGGTTGAAGGTATCAAAGATGATGGTTCTTTCCCAACAGAAACAATTTCTAGTCGTTATCGTGGTGATTATTCACAGCGTAGACCAGAAGAAGTTGATTACATCGACGTTTCACCACGTCAGGTAATTTCAGTTTCAGCTTCTATGATTCCATTCCTTGAACACGACGATGCAAACCGTGCTTTGATGGGTTGTAACATGCAGCGTCAGGCTGTTCCACTTTTATTCCCAGAACCACCACATGTTGGTACGGGTATGGAAAGAAAATGTGCTATGGATTCAGGTGTTCTTGTAAAAGCAAAACATGCTGGTGAAGTAGTTTCCGTAGAAAGTGATCTTATTAAAGTTAAAGTTGATGGATCTGATTTAATCGATGAATATCCATTGTTGAAATATCAGAGAACAAATAACGATACTTGTAATCACCAGAGACCAACTGTTGATATTGGTGAAAAAGTTGAAGTTGGAACTGTTCTTGCTGATGGACCAGCAACATTTAATGGAGAATTAGCTCTTGGTAGAAACATTCTTGTAGGATTCGTTCCTTGGAATGGTTATAACTATGAGGATGCTGTTTTGATTTCTCAGCGTGTTGTTCGTGAAGATATGTATACTTCTATCCATATTAAGGAATTTGAAACTGATCTTCGTGAAACAAAACTTGGTCCAGAAAAGATTACTCGTGATATTCCAAATGTTAGTCCAAATGCACTTACTAACTTGGATTCAGATGGTATTATTCGTATTGGTGCTAAAGTTCGCTCTGGTGATATTTTGGTTGGTAAAGTTACACCAAAATCTGAAACAGAAACAACTCCTGAATATAAACTTTTGAACTCTATCTTTGGTGAAAAAGCTAAAGAAGTTCGTGATACATCACTCCGAGTTCCACATGGAATTGAAGGTGTTGTAATTGATATTCAGCAGATGAGTAGATTGGAAGGGGATGATTTAAGTCCTGGTGTTGATAAAGTTATCAAAGTATTTATTGCCAATAAACGTAAGTTACGTGAAGGTGATAAGATGGCTGGACGTCACGGAAACAAAGGTGTTGTTTCAAGAATCCTCCCAATTGAAGATATGCCATATTTGGAAGATGGTACACCTCTTGATGTTTGTTTGAACCCTCTTGGTGTTCCTTCCCGAATGAATATTGGTCAGATTATGGAATCTGAACTTGGTATTGCAGGTAAATATTTGAATCAGTTCTTTGAATCACCTGTATTCCAGTCTCCATCACAGTCACAGATTGCTGATAAGTTGGAAGAAGCTGGATTACCAAGAAGCTGTAAACAGATTGTTCATAGTGGTCAGACTGGTGAACCATTTGTTAACCCAATCTTTGTTGGTGTTATTTACTATATGAAACTTCATCACTTGGTTGATGATAAGATGCATGCACGTTCAACAGGACCTTACTCACTTGTTACTCAGCAGCCACTTGGTGGTAAAGCTCAGTTTGGTGGACAGCGTCTTGGAGAAATGGAAGTTTGGGCTCTTGAAGCTTATGGTGCTGCAAACTGTCTTCAGGAAATGATGACAATTAAATCGGACGATATGAATGGTCGTTCAAAGATTTATGAATCAATCGTTAAAGGTGATCCACAATCAGTTATGGGTGTACCAGAATCATTTAATGTTATGGTACAGGAACTTAGAGGTTTGGCTCTTGATTTCACAATTTATGATGCAAAAGGTAAACAGATTGCACTTACAGAACGTGATCAGGAATTAATCGATAAAGCATCTTCTGGTTTTGATAAGGAGGATACAAATGCGTGATGTACAGGATTTCGACAGTCTTAAAATTAAATTAGCTTCGCCAGATACCATTCGTTCATGGTCTTATGGTGAAGTTAAAAAACCTGAAACAATTAACTATAGAACACTTCGTCCAGAGAAAGACGGTTTGTTCTGTGAAAGAATTTTCGGTACTACAAAAGAATGGGAATGTTACTGTGGTAAATTCAAGTCAATTCGTTATAAAGGTGTAATTTGTGATCGTTGTGGTGTTGAAGTTACACACTTTAAAGTACGTCGTGAACGAACTGGACATATTGAACTTGCTGCACCAGTAAGTCATATTTGGTATTATCGTTCAGTTCCTAGCCGAATGGGTTTACTTCTTGATATGCAGGTAGCTCAACTTCGTCAGGTTCTTTACTATGAAAAATATGTTGTTATTGATGCTGGTGATACAGAATTAAAGAAGGGACAGCTCCTTTCTGAAGATGAATATCAGGAAAAAGTGGAACTTTATTCAGGATCTGCTTTTACAGCTGATATGGGTGCTGAAGCAATTAAAACAATGCTTGAACGCATTAATCTTGATGAATTAGCTGCAGAACTTCGTATGAAGATGATTGAAAAAGGACCTAAGTCTGATAAACGTCTTCTTCGTCGTATTGAAATTGTTGAAAACTTCCGTGCTTCAGGAAATAAAGTTTCTTGGATGATTTTGGATGTTATTCCAGTTATTCCTCCTGAGTTACGTCCAATGGTTCAGCTTGATGGTGGACGTTTTGCAACTTCTGACTTAAACGATTTGTATCGTCGTGTTATTAACCGTAACAATCGTCTTAAGAGATTACAGCAACTTTCTGCTCCTGATATTATTATTCGCAACGAAAAACGTATGCTTCAGGATGCTGTTGATGCATTGTTTGATAATACAAAACGTAAGAGAGCTGTTAAAGGTGCTTCAAATCGTCCTCTTAAATCAATTTCTGACTTACTTAAAGGTAAGCAGGGACGTTTCCGTTTGAACTTGCTCGGTAAACGTGTAGACTATTCAGGACGTTCTGTAATTGTTGTTGGTCCAGAATTAAAGCTTTGGCAGTGTGGTCTTCCTACAAAAATGGCTCTTGAATTATTCAAACCATTTTTAATGAAGAAACTTGTAGATAAAGATGTTGTTTACAATATTAAAAAGGCAAGAACTCTTGTTGAATCAGAATCACCAGAAGTATTTGCTATTCTTGATGAAGTTGTAAAAGAGCATCCAGTTATGTTGAACCGTGCTCCTACACTTCACCGTCTTGGTATTCAGGCTTTTGAACCTGTTTTAGTAGAGGGTAAAGCTCTTAAACTTCACCCACTTGCTTGTAAAGCTTTTAATGCCGACTTTGATGGTGACCAGATGGCTATTCACGTTCCTTTGACACAGGCTGCTCAGATGGAATGTTGGACTTTGATGCTTTCTGCAAGAAACCTT
>JAZLGB010000032.1:0-42900 GCA_045616085.1 Treponema sp. | reverse complement strand
ACTCAAATCCTGATATAATGTTAAGTGACCAAACCAAACATTAACAAGGAGAAGAATCATGACTCAATTAAATCTTACTTTAGACCAGGAAGAATTGCTAGAACTTTTATCAGGAAATCGGGAAGTTGCATTCAAACATCTCGTAGAAAAAATCCTGAATCAAGTATTGGTAGCGGAATCAACGGAACAATTGGGTGTAGAAAACTACGGTCGCAGTCCTGAGAGAAAAGATTACAGAAACGGAACTCGTGAACGGGAACTGACGACGAAAATCGGAACGATAACACTTGAAGTTCCCCGCCACCGGACCCAGCCATTTCACACAATGCTTTTTGAACTATATCAGAGAAATGAAGCAGCATTGATAGCAACGATGGTAGAGATGGTAGTGAATGGAGTTTCAACAAGGAAAGTAACCAATGTGATAGAGATCCTGTGTGGAAAGGAAGTGTCAAAATCAACAGTATCCGAAGCCTGCAAGATTTTGGACTGTGAGGTGAAAGCCTTCAAGGAACGTCCATTGGACTATGAGGATTTTCCCTACCTTATGATGGATGCGACATACTTCAAGGTCAGGGAAAATCACAGGGTAGTCTCAAAGGCAATGATGATAGCAATAGGCATTACGGAATTTGGGAAGAAAGAGATAATCGGGCTGGACATGTACGACGAAGAGAACAATGAAAACTGGAAGGATTTTGTGACGAAACTGAAAAATCGTGGCCTAAAGACACCAGTCATGATTACATCTGACGGACATATGGCCATAAGACATGCAATAGCAAAAGTCTTCCCGGGAACTGCATGGCAGAGATGTCAGTTCCATTTTATGAAGAACATTCTTGATGCTGCTCCAAACTCTCAAAGGGCTGGACTGGAAATTGAACTGAAGGATATTTTTAACAAAAGTAAAACTTCAGAAGAGGCAAGAAAACGTATGTGCGAGGTTTCTGATGAATATCGGGATGTTGCAGAAAAGGCTATAAACATATTAGAAAATGGTTTTGAAGATGTCCTTACAGTTTTTTTGTTACCTAAGGAAATGAGAATACCACTTAGAACTTCAAACTGTATCGAAAGGCTGAATGGAGAACTTAAGCGCAGGTCAAATGTAATAAGGATATTTCCGAACAGAGAATCACTTTTACGACTTATGGGTTCTGTTGCGATTGATTACAATGACAAATTACTTTCAAAGAGGATGATGTTTCATAAGAAATCACCAGACAAAATTACTGTTGAAGTAAAGATAAAGCTCCAGTCTATTGCTCTTTCTCAAAGACAATTTCTGGATGCAGCCTAACTTTTCATTTTGTCAGGATTGGAATTTACACCAGATTTTGGACTTGACCGGAAAATCTGCCAGGTTTCATATAATGATTTGATTTTTAGGGAATTATATGAACGGTTTGGCGATATTTTGCGAAAATCTGGCGGTCTGGAGATGAGTTCTCGGTTGGTTTTACATATAATTTGCAAGATTTTGGGTAATTATATGAGTTTTTAGAAAAAATAATGGCGGTTCCCTCGATTCACTTTCATATAACTGAATTGATTTTTGCAAATTATATGTAAAATCGGGAGAAACTGGCGGTTGGCGGGCGCGGTAGCGCTGGGAATGGAGAGCGGAGCGAGTTGCGGAAGGGAGCGGAACGAAGTGGAGCTTCCTGGAGCAATGGAGGCGAAGGCCGGAACCATGGACATAGCGACGGCCGGAATGGAGCGAAGCGGAATGGAGGGCGGACCGCCAAAATATTATGAATAAATATGCATAAAAACACGTTTTTTGAGTTTTTTTTGCAAAAATATTTACGGATTGGCTTAAATCGTTGTATAATAGAGCGCTTGACCGTCTGATATAGGCGGCAAGTAAGAGGTTACAAATAATGAAAAACGCTTATGTTAACAGAATCTGGGAAGAAGTTAAGGCAAAGAATGCTAACGAACCAGAATTCCTTCAGGCTGTAGAAGAAGTTCTTACAACTCTCGAACCAGCAGTAGATCAGATGCCAGAATTGGAACCAAACGCTGTTCTTGAAAGACTCGTTGAACCAGAACGTGTAATTCAGTTCAGAGTACCTTGGATGGATGACGCTGGTAACTATCACGTAAACCGTGGTTTCCGCGTACAGTACAACTCTGCTATCGGTCCTTACAAAGGAGGTCTTCGTTTTTCTAAGGAAGTAAACCTCTCAGTTCTTAAGTTCCTTGGTTTTGAACAGATTCTTAAGAATTCTCTTACAACTCTCCCAATGGGTGGTGGTAAGGGTGGTTCTGACTTCGACCCACACGGAAAGTCAGACAAAGAAGTTATGCGCTTCTGTCAGTCATTCATGACTGAATTGTATCGCCACATTGGTGCAGACGTTGACGTACCAGCTGGTGACAAGAACGTTGGTGGACGTGAAATCGGTTATCTCTTTGGTCAGTACAAGAGAATCCGTGACGAATATACTGGAGTTTTGACAGGTAAAGGACTTACATTTGGTGGTTCTTTGATCCGTACAGAAGCTACAGGTTACGGTCTTATTTACTTTGCTCGCGAAATGCTCAAAGTTAAGGGACAGGATTTCAAGGGAAAGACATGTGTAGTTTCTGGTTCTGGAAACGTTGCTCAGTACGCTGCTGAAAAGATCATCCAGCTCGGCGGAAAGGTTGTTACACTTTCTGACTCTAACGGCTACATCTATGATGAAGCTGGTATCACACAGGAAAAACTTGACTGGGTTAAGGAACTTAAGTGTGTAAAACGCGGTCGTATTTCTGAATACGCTAAGCAGTTCCCAGGCGCTAAGTACGTTGAAGGCGGAAAGATATGGGAAGTTAAGTGTGACTGTGCATTCCCATGTGCTACACAGAACGAACTTCTTGCTGAAGATGCTGTCAAGCTCTTGAAGAACGGTGTTAAGCTTGTTGCTGAAGGTGCTAACATGCCTTCTTCTAACGAAGCTGTTGCTAAGTTCCAGGCTGCAAAGATCATGTACGCTCCAGGAAAAGCTTCAAACGCTGGTGGTGTTGCTACATCTGGTCTCGAAATGTCTCAGAACTCAGAACGCCTCTCTTGGTCTGCTAAAGAAGTTGACGAAAAGCTCGACGGTATCATGTGTAACATCCATGACAACTGTCTCAACACAGCTAAGAAATTCGGTCTTGTTGAAGGCGAATTCGTTAACTACCAGGCCGGAGCAAACATTGCGGGCTTCGTAAAAGTTGCTAACGCTATGATCGCTCAGGGATTGGTATAATACAGTTCTAAACAAATAAACTGTTTACGACAGAAGCCCGCAATGCAAGCATTGCCGCCAGATAAATCTGGCGAGACCTTCTATCGTAGAACCTAAAAAGACCCAGGTGACTGGGTCTTTTTTTAACGGTTCTGCTATTTTAGTCAGGCTTCGTAAAAGTTGCTAACGCTATGATGCCCTTGCGCGATAGCGCAAACGTCAATAATTTCCAACAGGCAAACGAGTGTTTCAGCACTCGTATCGCTCAGGGATTGGTATAATAAACAATTCACCCTTGATTGAGGGATAAAAAAAAGCTCGGTTCTTGGAACCGAGCTTTTTTTGTTTAACTTAAACAACTACATCAAACCTTAAACTGGCTTAAGATTTCTTTCATTGTGTCGATGTTTTCTTTTGTTTTCTGAGCGAGTTCTGAAACGCTTTCTGCTGCAGTACTGATCTGTTTTGATCCGGCAGCCATTTCGTCCATACTTCCCAAAATTACGTCTGAAATCTGAGAAACGGATGTCATGTCTCTTGTTACATTTGCAACCCCGTCTTTAAGCTGACCAGACTTGTCGTTTACTTCAACTGACTGGTTACGCATATCGTTCAAAGCTTCAAGAATCTGATGTGACGCAGCTTCCTGTTCGTTCATGGCAGCTTCAATCTGATTCATAATCTGATCTGTACTGCTAAGCTGAGTTACAATACCACCAAAGGCTTCTGTACTTTCATGTGAAAGGGAAACAACTTCAAGAATAACCGAAGTAATATTCTTAAGCTCTTCATTAATATTTTTAGACTGACTTGAAGCAGTTTCTGCAAGCTTACGAATTTCATCAGCAACAACACTAAATCCCTTACCTGCTTCACCTGCATGAGCAGCTTCGATTGCGGCATTCATTGCAAGAAGGTTTGTCTGACTTGCAACAGAAGCAATCATATTGTTTGCCTGCATAAGGTTCTTTGACTCTTCTGCCATTACATTAACTTTTTCACTTACATTAGCAAGCTTAGAATTAGAGATTTCTACAGTTCCATCAAGAACCTTAAAACTGTCAGCCATCTTCTTAACCGCATTTGTTACAGATGTGATGTTACCAAGCATTTCTTCAATTGCGGCAGAGCTTTCTGTAATACCGGCAGCCTGATTGTTGATAAGGTTACCCAATTCATCAACGCTGATACCTGACTGATCAAGTACAGAAGAAGTATTTGTTACTGCAGAAGACTGATTCTGAGACTGCTTACGAACAGATTCAATGTTAGCCATAATTTCGTTTGTGGCACTAGCAGATTCCTGGCTGTTAGAACCAAGGCTTTCACCAATCTCTTCAAGGGATTCCTGAGCATTGTTCAATCTGACAACTATATCCTGAAGCATAGCGATAAACACGTTGATGTTTGAACTTACTTCAGCAAATTCATCCTCACCTTTAACAGGAAGACGATAAGTTAAATCTGCATCACCTGAAGCAAGATTCTTAACCGCACCACCAATAAGACGAAGTTTTTTAAGCATTAGGCTATTTATCATCATAACAAGGCCAAAAAGTGCAAGAAGTGTAAGAATAACAGCAACTACAACCAATGGCTTAAAAATATGATTTGTAAGCTCATCAATTGCAGCCAAAGGCTTTCCAAGGAAGAGTACAGAAATCACACGATTGTTTTCATCCTTCATTGGGAAGTAGTCTACGATGTATTTCTTACCTTTGATTTTTGTAAGGTTGATGAATGGAGTCCCGTTCATAACGCCATCGATAATTGATGTGTTATCAATAGAAGAACCTTTCAATCCATCGATTGTTGTATAAGCACGAGAGTATCCGTCAAAGAAAGTAAATACCATTCCTGTAACAGCAGAAATGCTCTGAGCCCATTCATCTGTAGTTACTTTAAGTGCTCCGTATACAACACCAACTACAGATCCCTGAACCTTTACAGGAACAGCAGACATCACAAATACATCCTGGCCACGCTTTTCAAGATTTTCTGAAGCACGACCACCGAAAGCTGCATTTACAAGGCCCATATCATAAGATTTACCATAATTCTGAGATGAAACCTGACGACCTGTAGAATCGTATACACAAACAGCATCAAGCTTAAATTTTGTGCATGCAACAGAACAGAATTTATCTGCTTCTACAGAATCAATACGACCACGAGCTTCGTAATTAATGCAAAAAATATTCTGCAGCCAATCAACAGCTTCAACAAGAATTTCTCTTTTGCTTTCATTTTCAAGCAAAACAACTTTTTCCTGAGACTTAAGCTCTTCCTGATAGTTAGCAATCAAGCCTGATTCAAGCTGACGATGAGTAAACAAGAACACCGCAACCGAATACACAACGAACGCAACAACCAAAGATACGACAACTCTAAAAGAGACTGACTTACTAAGCTTCATTATAACCCTCCTAGGTTATGATTCACTAAATTCTTCCAGTTCACTGGAAATTTCTTCCTGGTATTCGATTTCGACTTTACCAAGAGGAACAGCAAGCAGATTTCCATACTGATTACACTCATCCAGCATCTGCTCATAATATTTTTCAATAAACGCAGGTATCGATGCATCAATTGCTCCTGCATCGGCCTCCCCTTTAAAAATTTCAACAACCTTTTCCTTTGGAAATTTTCCCTTATACGAACGTTTATCTACTAATGCACTAAACAAATCTGCAACAGTCAGCAATTTTTGCTGAATCGTAAGATCCTTTGCAGAAAGTCGGTTTGGATACCCCTTACCATTTAATTTTTCGTGATGGCGAATAGCAATCTGTACTATTTTAGTATCAACTATGCCATAAAGCAAATTTTCTGTTTCTTCAACATGCATCTGCATAACCCTGTACTCAAGGGCCGAAAGCTTTCCTGCACACTCCAGAATAATATTCGGAATCGAAACCTTACCAAGATCATGTAAAAGCCCGGCAGTATACAGTTCATTCAATTCATCATTGTTGCAGCCCATAGCTTTGCCAATTGCAACCGCATAACCCGCTGTATGAATGATATGCTGAACAGTCTGAGTAGACTTAAAGTCGATTACGTAAACCAAAAGCTTTATAAGCTGAGAAAGCTCTTCTTCCGTAAATTTGATTGAGTCAAAAATCTTTTCCAGATCAGGAAGATAATTTCCGCAGGCTATCTTATTGGAAATTTCACGGGAAACATCAATCTTTTTGAAAGTAGAAAGATACAATGGATTATGCTTTGCAAAACCGTAGTTTTCAATGTCGTTTCCCGTGTAATTTCCTTTTGTTTGATCAATCATTCGCTGAATGGAATCTGCCGTAAAAAGCAATGAGGCGTATTCAAACTGAATGATTTTTTCCGCGATATTCTTGTCGTATTTTCTGTCGTGAAAAAGAAGGGCTTTTGCAGTTTCACCTACCGGAGACATTTCCCGAAGATAATAATAACCGTAGATAAAATAGTGATTGGTTTCCTGGGATGTAAGGTCCGAACGATTTGTGTTTTTTTCACCTATAAAGTGATAAAATCCAAAAAGATAGCCCAAGGACAGAATCACAGCCTCTTTCAGCTCTAACTTTGAATCAGGACAGTTCTGAAGAATTTTTGCTACAAGATATGTTGTCTGAACACAAGAATTTCCTAAAGACGGATTAATCTGAATCAACATTCTAGTAATCAGTTTTAGAATCTGGTTTGAGGAAAGCAAATGTTTAGGCATCGACAAAATCTCTTCCATGTTAGAACATTATTTTAACACATTTTTCTAAATTCGGTATAAAATTACGTTATGACAAAACAGGAATTGGTGAATGAAATGTCTCAGGAACTGGGCATAACAAAAAAGCAGTGCACTGAAACACTGAACGTTATGCTTGAAGAGATTGTCTCTGCCCTTGAAAAAGGGAACAAATTCACACAACCTGGATTTGGATCATTCAAGCCTGTTGAAGTGAATGAACGAGTTAGACGAAATCCAGCCACCGGCAAAAAGATGCTTTATCCCAAAAAGATCAAGATGAAGTTCAAGGCCTCAGACAAATTGAAGGATGACATAAATGAATGAGTTTTTAACACAGTCTCAGCTGGCTGAAAGACTTGTTCAAAAGACAGGAATCCGGCCGGAAATAGCAAAACAGTTTTCCTCAGTGTTCTTTACTATTGTAAAGAAAGGCCTTAAGGACAGCACCAGCTTTGCAGTCCACGGATTCGGAACCTTCAAGAAAACCTGGATCGAAGCAACCACCGGCCTGAATCCGTCTTCCGGCGAAAAAATCAATATCCCTGCCCACTGGCGAATAAAGTTCGTTCCTTGCTCTGCCGTTGCAAAACGTTTGAACAGACCTTACGAAAGTCTTACGGCAAAAGAAGTCCCAGAAGACACGATCCTTCCAGAAGAAGACCCAACATCTTCCATCCCTGCGGCAATTGTTCAGCCTGCGGAAGACGATGACGATGAAGAAATAGACGAAGAAGAAAACACTGTTACCAAAAAGAATCTTAAGCTTTTGGCACTGGCCGGGGTCATACTGCTTTTGTTGATTCTTTTGCTTTCTCTTCTATTAAAAAGCTGCAGTTCCAAGAAGTCTGGTAACAGCAAGAAGAAATCTACCACAGAAAAATCTTTGCTGGAAAAAGCAAACGAAATACAGGATGCTCTGAAAGACAACAATTCAGCCGCTACAGAAATCGGTTACGACGAAGATACAGATCTTACAATCGCAGGCCTGATGTTTGCAAAATTTGCTGTTCCAGATGGAAGTGACTATCACACCATCGCTGAAGAAAAATACGGAAACCGCCACCTTTGGCCAATTCTTTTTGCCGCAAACAAAGACCTTTCCAGCGACCCGGACTTTGTTGCAAAATACCGTTCAATTAAAGTTCCAGAACTGCCAGAAGGTCCTGTCCGGGACAAGGTCATTTCCAGCGCCGTTCTGGAAGCCTACAACGCCTACCTTTTGATGTGCGAAAAACAGCCTGAAAGCAAAAAAAATCCAGAACGAAAGCGGCTTGCAACCAGAGTTCTGGTCAGCGGAGAACTGCTTGTTCCTGGATTTTTAGCAGAATACAACAACCGCATCCTGCCAGAATATGCTGAACTGGCACAGAATATTGTTCTGCATCAGTATCAGTAAAAAAACTGTTTTTTAAATTGCACACAACGCAACATTCTCTTGTAATTATTTCACTTTACGCAAGAGTTTTATTCCTCTATACTTTGGCTAACATTGCGCAAGGGATAGTAAGGGCGCGCGTCAGCGCGTTGCGAAGCAATGAAGGCGAAAGCCGGAACCCTGGATAGCCCGATGTTTTCGTTTGTGCAGCGAAGCGGAACAAACGAAATACATGCGCCCTAAATCTAAAAAAAAGGTGGTCTTAATGAACAAAACCACCGCAAAAAGGAAACTGAAATGGGAAACAACTATTTTAACTCAATTCCATGGCGTGAAGCTCGTATTCAGCTCGGCCACTGTCGTTCAATGTCTAAGGACGAATTTGCTGACGGCGTAAAAGCTCTTCAGGGCAAGAAAATCGTAATCGTTGGTTGTGGTGCCCAGGGTCTTAACCAGGGTATGTGTCTTCGTGACTCAGGCTTGGATGTATCTTATGCACTCCGCGAATCTGCTATCACAGAAAAACGCCAGTCTTGGAAGAACGCTACAGAAAACGGATTTAAAGTTGGTACATATCAGGAAATGATCCCAACAGCTGACCTTGTTGGTAACCTTACTCCAGATAAGCAGCACACTCCTGTAATCAACGAAGTTCAGAAGTTGATGAAGCAGGGTTCAGCATTGTGGTACTCACACGGATTCAACATGATCGAAGAAGGCATGCAGATCCGTAAGGATATCACAGTTATCATGTGTGCTCCAAAGGGTCCAGGTACAGAAGTTTACCACGAATTCGCTCGTGGATTTGGTGTACCTGATCTTATCGCCGTACATCCAGAAAACGACCCAGAAGGAAAGGGTTGGGCAATGGCTAAGGCTTTGGCTGTAGGTATGGGCGGTTCAAAGGCTGGTGTTCTTGAATCTTCATTCGTTGCTGAAGTTAAGTCTGACCTTATGGGTGAACAGACAATCCTTTGTGGTATGCTCCAGGCTGGTACAATCTGTTGTTACAACAAGATGGTTGCTGACGGAATGGATCCAGAATGGGTAACAAAGTTCCTTATGCACGGTTGGAACGTAATTTGTGAAGCTTTGAAGTTCGGTGGTATCACAGGTATGATGGACCGTCTTTCTAACCCTGCAAAAATCAAGGCTAACGCTCTTTCTAAGGAAATCAAATCTTTGCTGGCTCCACTTTACCAGAAGCACATGGACGACATCATTTCTGGAGAATTCTCTTCAACAATGATGAAAGACTGGGCTAACAAAGATGCTAATCTTCTTGCATGGCGTGAAGCTACAGGTAAGCTCCCATTCGAATCACAGAAGGAATCTGCTGCAGAAATCAGCGAACAGGAATTCTTTGACAAGGGTATCTTGATGGTTGCTATGGTTAAAGCTGGTTGTGAACTTGCTTTCGAAACTATGGTTGACGCTGGAATTAAGGAAGAATCTGCTTACTACGAATCACTCCACGAAGTTCCACTTATCGCTAACCTTATCGACCGCAAACGTTTGTACGAAATGAACCGCGTAATCTCTGATACAGCTGAATACGGATGTTACCTCTTCGCTAACGTTGCAGCTCCACAGATGGAAAAAGATCTTATGCCAAAGGTAACAACTGAAGTTATCGGTAAGGGTCTTAACGTTAAGGACAACAGCGTTTCTAACGCAGAACTCGTTGCAGTAAACGCAGAAATCCGCAACCACCCAATCGAAGTTGTTGGTCGCAAGGTCCGCGCTTACATGACAGCAATGAAGGCATTGATTTAATCCATAGGATTAAATCAATTTACTAGTTTTGACCATAGGTCAAAACTAGCCATTATCAAATAAATGATTGATTTCTGATATAAAAATGCTGTTGCGAAAGCGATGGCATTTTTTGTATACTTTTACTATCATTAAAAAAAGAGAGAGTATCATGAAAAAAAGTATCATTTCTCTGGCAACAGCATTGGTTGCCTCAATTTTACTTGCCAGCTGTGCAAGTATTCCTGAACCTTCCGAAAAGAACAAATCCATGCTTTATGGAAAGACAGACGTTTTGGTAATGTACCCAACAGAATCCCAGAAGGCTGGTATTATCACCCAGCACAAAAAGAACGGAATTTACTTAAGGGTAAAGCATTTAAAAAGCGGTCAGATTTACACAATTACCAGCAACAAAAATGGTGAATTTATAAAGACAAATCTGCCAGAAGGCTATTATGAATTCCACAAGATTTCCGCAAAATATAACAGAAATCAGTCTGTTAACAGCTTCTGGTATAATTTTTCATACAACGATCCTAACATTCGCTTTGTAATCAAAGATGGCGTTACAAACATCGGTTTTATTACAATGAAGATTAATTACACATCAGAAATCGACAATGGCATTAATTGGGCATACTCTTTCAACCAAGCAAAAGATTTCTTTTTTGATGAACACATTGACTCCGATTGGACAGATGAAACCTGGACAACTATGTTTGGAGACATCCAAGATTAATTATAAAAAATGGAGATTTTTATGAAAAAAAGTATCGTATCTTTGGCAACAGCATTGGTTGCCTCTATCCTGTTTGCAAGCTGCGCAAGTATTCCAGAACCATCTAAAAAAGACACATCCTTGGTATATGGAATTTTGGAATTCAATTTTGAAAACTACACAAATGCAGATCTTCTGCCAACAACAGAAAAAAATCCTTCTGGAACTACTGTAAAAATTCAAAACAGAGAAACAAAGAAAAACTATTCACTTTCTGCCAATAAAAATGGTGAATTTTTAAGAACTAACATTCCCGCAGGTAACTATGAACTGGTTTCTTTCTCAAGAACAATAAAGACTTTTAAAGGAGCTGACATCAATTTCGAAAACAGCTTAAAGGATAACAATACACATTTCTATTTTTCAATTGCAGATAACTGCGTTACAAACATGGGAAAAATGATATATAAAATTGATATGAAAAACACCTCAAGCTATCGTTGTGGCTATTCTTGTAACGGTGATTTTTCAATGACAAAGGCTATGTTCAAAAAATATCACCCAGATTCTTTATGGCTTTTAGAAGATTGGATCACAATGAACGGTAAAGAACAATAAGATTTAATCACACGGGCCTGGAAATCCTCCAGGTCTGTTTTATTTATTGGCTGTATCTGATAAAATGCAGCCATGACTCAAGTTACAATTACAATTCTTCCAGAACAGGAAGCAGACAAACAGCTTATCTCTAAGCTCATCAAAAACGAACTTCACAAGAAGAACTCACCTTCAAACTACACTTCTTTTGACTTAGCAAAAAAATCAATCGATGCCCGTCACGGCCAGTTAAAATTCCACCTGCGCTACAGCGTTTTCTTTGGTGACGAAAATGACGCATCTGTAACAGGCGCTCTTCCTGTATGGCAGAAAGCTGACGGTTCAAAAACTGTTGTAATTGTTGGTTCCGGACCTGCAGGTCTTTTTGGAGCCCTTAAACTTTTGGAAAAAGGAATCAAGCCTGTAATCATTGAACGGGGTGAAGAAACCAGCGACCGCCGCAAGACTATCGCAAAAATCAGCACACAGGATCTTGTAAACGCAGAGTCAAACTACTGCTTTGGCGAAGGCGGAGCCGGAACATTCTCTGACGGAAAGCTCTACACCCGCAGCAACAAACGGGGCGACATTTCCCGCATCCTTAAAATCCTGAACCACTTTGGTGCCGATGATAAAATTCTTACAGACGCCCATCCACACATTGGTACAGACAAACTTCCAGCCATCATAAATGCAATAAAAGATTTTATCCGTAACCAGGGTGGCGAACTTCATTTTAACTGTAAGTGTGTTGACCTGATCTGTGAAAACGGAAAGGCCTGCGGTGTAAAAACTGTAAATCTTAAATCAAACGAAGAAAAAGAATTCCGCGGACAGGCTGTTCTTCTGGCAACCGGCCATTCTGCAACAGACATTTACGAAATGATTGCTAAAAAAGCCCCAAAGGCACTGGAAGCAAAAACTTTTGCCATGGGCGTTCGTGTTGAACATCCTCGCAACCTTATCGACAGCATCCAGTACCACGGAAAAACAGAAGGCATGGGTGCCGCAGAATATCGTCTTGTAACTCAGGTTGAAGAACGTGGCGTTTACTCTTTCTGTATGTGTCCAGGCGGATTTGTTGTTCCTTCAAGCTCAGGTCCGGATGAAATCGTTGTAAACGGAATGAGCGCCGCAGGTCGTAACAGTAAATGGTCAAATGCCGCAATCGTTGTAGAAACCCGTCCAGAAGACATTCCAGAAGAATTTGTTCAGCAGGCAAAAGGAGCAGGCTGCCCTGCCCTTGCCGGTCTTTTTTACAGAACATGGCTTGAAAAAGAAACCAAGCGCCGTGGAAAGGGTCAGGCTGCCCCTGCCCAGCGCATGACAGACTTCCTTGCAAACCGTGAAACAAAAGATTTTCCTGCCACAAGCTACACTCCCGGAATCGTTTCCAGCCGCCTGGACATCTGGCTTCCGGAAACAATCAGCGGCCGTCTGGCAGAAGGCTTCCATACTTTCGGCAAAAACATGAAAGGCTTTGTCTGCAAGGACGCCATCATGATTGCCAGTGAAACAAGAACTTCTACTCCAGTTCGAATCCTTAGAGACAAGGCAACCTGCGAAAGCCCAGCCTTAAAAGGACTGTACCCAGCAGGCGAAGGTGCTGGCTATGCCGGTGGAATCGTCTCTTCTGCAATGGATGGAGAAAATGTTTGTGCCTGCATTAACAATAATTTATAAATAATGTGGGTTTCGTACATCAATTTTTTCTGTTATCATAATAAACATGCAGAAACTTACAGAACGCGTACAGAAAGATATTATTAAGGACATGGCTGCCTTAAATTATTTTTACAAGCAGAACCTCAATGAATTTTCTCATAGCATTCATTCTAACGCTAATATCGTTCAGGTTATCCTTGATTACAACAGCGCAATAAGCCTTCTTCAGATTAAAGGTGTTCCTGCAGAAATAAAGTTTAACAGACATACTTTTGGTCATCTTCTGGCAAAAATCAGAGATCTTGGTCTTCCTTGCTGGAGCGAAAAGAACACTCAGTTCCACACTTATGTAAACTATCTTGCAAACGAAGCCAACAAACTCGATCCTATTTACAACAAAGACATTCGCTTTATTTTCTCTGATGCTTTTATCCAGAGTGCCGGCTACAAAGCTATGAACACTTTCTTTACAGCCCTTACTCATTTTACTGATATCTTTAAGAACACAAACAATTACGGTAAAACAATGATCATGCAGAGCGTAAAAGTTGGCGACACATACCTTGATGACTTTGCAGCTCTTTTTGACCGCGAAATGACAATCCTTGCAGTTCGAGAATTCCAGACTTTGTTGAACGACATGGTCAACGACATTCTTGAAACCGGCGATTACAAGAAATAGGCACTCCCACGAAAGCCGTCTGCACAACCCTTTTAATCGAAACTTCTCCTCAGGCATTGCCACTTGGTGCTGCGTGCGTAGCCTCAGCCATCAAACATCATCCTGCAACAAAAGATTTATTTGAGTCAGTTGAACTGATTGCCGTAAGCCGGGAAGAAAAAGGTTTTATCGAAGCTGAAAAAAATTCCAAAACCGCCCAGTACATTGCAGACCGCATCTGCAGGAACGGAACACCTGAATATGCCTGTTTCAGCGTTTATGTGTGGAACCGTAACCAGCTGGAAGAAGCAGCCAAACTTCTTAAAGAAAAAAATCCCCAGATAATCACCATTGCCGGCGGCCCAGAAGTTACTGCCAATCCGGAAAGCTTTTCTTACTTTGACTACACAGTTGCCGGTGCCGGCGAACTTGCCATGCCGGAGCTCATCTCCTTAATCCACAAAGGTGAAAAGACTCAGATTCCTGGGGTTTACCAGAAGATCTTAAAGGAACACAACGTTCCAGATTCAAGTGAAGCTAAGACAACTTCGGTTTGCCGTGCCACAGCTCCTGATCTGGCGTCAATTTCGTCACCTTATCTGGACGGAACCCTGGATGTTGGAGAATACGGCGGCGCCTTGTGGGAACTGGCCCGAGGCTGTCCTTTTAAGTGCAGTTACTGCTACGAATCCAAGGGTGAAAAAAAGATTCAGTATTTCCCAATGGAAAGAATCGAAAAAGAACTGGACCTTTTTAACAAAAAGAAAATCAGTCAGGTATTTGTACTTGACCCAACCTATAACGCAAACAAAAAACGTGCAGTTGAGCTTTTGAACCTGATCGCTAAAAAAGCTCCGGGAATGTTTTTTTACTTTGAAGCCAGAGCTGAATTCATCGACCGGGAACTGGCAAAGGCTTTTACAAAGATTCCCTGCGCCCTGCAGTTCGGCTTGCAGTCAGCGGATCCGGAAGTGCTTAAGCTGGTTCACAGAACCCTGGATAAAAAGCTTTTTACAAAGAACATCGGCTACCTGAATGAAACTGGAGCCATCTTTGGTTTTGACTTGATTTACGGCTTGCCTGGTGACACTTTGGAAGGCTTCAAGAAATCAATTGATTTTGCACTGAACCTTTATCCAAACAACCTGGAAACTTTCTGTCTTAGCGTTCTTCCTGGAACAGACCTGGCAGATTCTGCAGACAGACTGGGCCTTGTATACTAAAAGACTGCACCTTACCACGTGCTTAAAACAGACAAATACTCAGAAAAGGATCTGGCAAAGGCTGAAAAGATCAGTCACGGCTGCAACATTTTCTACAACAATGGAAGAAGCGTACCTTGGTTCAACTCGGTTTGCTACGCATTGCACGAAAGACCTTCTCTGTTTATCGAGAATTTTGCTATGTGGTATGAAAAGAACGTGATGCCAAAAACTGGCGTTTCAATTGCTGACTACGATTACGCTAACTGCAACGACCACAGCGCCATCGAAAAGCTTCAGCTGGATTACGTTAGAGCTCACTTTACCGAACGGGGCCGCCAGAACCTTCTTAAGGTTACAGAAAACCTTATCATGTTTAACGGTGCCCTCAGCCGCGTTGAATCTGACCGCAAGGAACAGACTGTGCTTTTGGCATATCACCCGGATGATCTTGCAAGCCAGTACGCCACAGACATCCAGTTCTTTGCAAAAAACTGCCAGCAGTTCAAATGCAAGGTTCGCTGCTTTAAGAACAAGAACGGCCAGATTGACTGGAAAACTATCTAGTCTCTATCAATAATCGGTTTTGTGCGGTGGTATTTTTCTTCCGCACTGGCAGAAAAAAATCACTTCCAGAGTAAAATTTACCCCCAAGGAAAACACAGCAAGATTTCCGTCTGCAAGTTTGTAGCAAACCATGTAATCGGTGGAGTTCATTTCGTCCAAAGTGCAGTCGTAGGTCTGTGTGAACGCACGGGTAATTTCATAAGGCTTTACTTCCGTAAAATCAAAGTTGATGACAGTTTTTACCAGCTGCTGATCGTAGTATTCATGTTGAACGTCCTGTACTGGAAATCCTAAAAATGATGTTTTTACCGTCTGCATTTCTTTCTGAGTAATCGAAGGGATGAGTTCCGCAGAAGTGATTTCCTGTGCGGAAAGGAATGAGGAGAATAGGAATGTAAGTATGGTTAGGACGATACGTTTCATGTGTTTAACCGGAAGGAGATTGCCACGTTGCTTTGCTCCTCGCAATGTCGAGAGCTACTCTAGAGAGGCTAGCTCCTCCCATCTCGCGTACTTTGTTTCCAAAGAGGCGCTTATTTCGGCGTAGTCGCAGTTCAGGGTTTCGAAATCCACTTTTTCGCCGCTGGACATCTGGGCTTCCAGAGCGGACTTTTTGTCTTCAAGTTCCATGATTTCTTCTTCCAAGGTCTCGAATTCTTTCTGTTCCTTGAAGGTGCGCTTTCGTTTTGGAGCACTGGCTGCCGGCCCTGCTACATCAGATGAAGAAGAGGCTGACGCTGCAGACTGAGTTTCTTCCGCGGCCTTGCGTTTTTCTTCCCGCTGGGAAAGGTCCCATTCACGCTGCTTTTCTTCCCGATATTCCAGATATTCCGAACACTTACCAACGAACCCGCTGATACTTCCGTCTTCTTCCAGAATGAATAGTGTGTCCGCAACCTTGTCCATAAAATAGCGGTCGTGGCTCACAACCAGAAGACAGCCCTGATACTGTTCCAGGAACTGTTCCATGATATTCATCGTAAAAATGTCAAAGTCGTTTGTAGGTTCGTCAAGGATGAGGAAATTCGGATTTGTCATCAAAAGACGGATGAGGAAAAGGCGCTTTCGTTCGCCGCCGCTGAGTGTAGACACCGCACAGCCCTGGATTTTACCTTCAAAGCCGAACTCTGTAAGGAACTGGCCGGCGCTCAACGTTTTGCCGTCGTTCTTCTTAACGTATTCTGCGGCTTCTTTAAGATATTCCAGAACGGTCTGATTCATATCCTTGAAAACCGGATTCTGATTGTAGTAACCGAAAACTGTATTTTCGCCTACAACTACAGTTCCTGTGTCCGGCTGGATCACCCCGGTAATCATGTTCAAGAAAGTTGATTTTCCTGAACCGTTGTCGCCAAAGATACCGATTTTCTGGCCTTTTGTGAAAGTGTAGGAAAAATCGCTGATAACCGGCTTATCTGTGTACTGCTTGCTGATGCCGTGAAGCTCAAGAACTTTTCCACCAAGACGGCGGCCCTGAACTTCAAAGGTGAAGTTTATGTCGGCCTTGAACTTTTCCCGATTGATAAGCTGCATGTCCCGCTGAATTCTGGCCTTTGCCTTTGTTCCACGGGCACAAGGTCCGCGGCTAAGCCAGTCTCGTTCAAAACGGAGCACTGATTCAATGCGGCGGTCTGTGTTCTGCTCGATTTCTGCTTCTATCTGTTTTTTTTCAAGGTAAGTTGAATAGTTTCCCTGATACAGTTTTACGCAGTTTCTGAAAAGCTCGAAAATGTTGTTACAAACGGCGTCCAGAAAGTAACGGTCATGGGTTACCATCAAAACTGTGCGGTCTGTGTCGTGAAGATATTTCTGAAGCCATGTAATGGTTGTGATGTCCAGATGGTTTGTAGGTTCGTCCAGCAGCAGAAGCTTTGTATCTTCTACAAGAACCTGGGCAAGGGCAACCTTTTTAAGCATACCGCCGGAAAGAGTTCCCATTTTGAGGGTCATATCAGTAATGCCAAGAGTACTGAGGATGGAGCTGACCTGGGCTTCGTAATTCCAGAGATCCTTCTGCTCCATCAAAAGATTCAGCTCGTCAAAACGTTTCTGGATGCTGCCCTGGCCGTTATCTGAACCAAGCTTTTCGCAGATTTCCATGTATTCCTGGATAAGCTTGAGCTTTGGCGAATCGCTTTTAAAAATATGACTACGGATTGTATCGTCCGGATTGAAAGCCGGATTCTGTGGAAGAAATGAAACTCCGGCTTCTTTGTTGATTACTACGGTTCCACCATCAGGCTCCAGAACGCCGGCAATTGTGTTTAACAAAGTTGACTTACCGGTTCCGTTGCGACCGATGAGAGCTGCCTTGTCGCCTTCATTCAAACCAAAAGTTACGCCGTTGAACAAATCAACTTCACGGCCAATTTTACGCAGATTACTGATGGATAGGATATTCATGGGGGAATTATAGCAGATAGGAGGAAAGATAAAAACTAGGGTTGTGAGAAGGAAAATACTACCAGTCAGAAAGAAACAAAGGATGAAAATATGATTCGAATGTGAAAATATGGGAAGGAAGAAAGGTGATGGCAAAATCATCCACAGGTTGGAATGATAGATTCCTTGCCGACCTGTGCATGTAGCACCGAAAGGTGCGGTTTTGTCATCAGCTTTCTGACTGGTAGTATTTTCACATTCGGGCATCACATTCTAATCCGCAAACAACGCGGTAGAAAGGTATCTGTCACCTGTGTCTGGCAAGAGGACTACGATGTTCTTACCTTTGCTTTCAGGACGTTTTGCGATCTGGATTGCGGCCCACAATGCGGCACCAGAAGAGATTCCCACAAGAATACCTTCCTTGCGGCCAAAGAGTTTACCGATGGCAAAAGCATCTTCGTTTTCTACAGGAATGATTTCGTCATAAACAGATTTATCAAGAACTTCTGGAACAAAGTTTGCACCGATTCCCTGAATTTTATGAGGACCAGCAACACCCTTAGAAAGCAAAGGTGAAGATGCAGGTTCAATAGCGGCAACCTTTACACCAGGATTTTTTCCCTTAAGGTAAGAACCAACGCCTGTAACAGTACCACCAGTACCAACACCGGCAACAAACCAGTCAACCTTACCCTCTGTATCTTCCCAGATTTCTGGACCAGTTGTTTCAACATGAGCCTTAGGGTTAGCAGGATTTACAAACTGTCCAGCGATGATTGCGTTAGGGATTTCCTTTGCAAGTTCTTCAGCCTTTTCATCAGCCCCCTTCATGCCCTTTGCACCATCTGTAAGCACAAGTTCTGCACCGTAAGCCTTCATGATCTGGCGGCGTTCCACAGACATTGTTTCCGGCATAACGATGATTACATGGTAACCACGGGCAGCCGCAACGCTGGCAAGACCAATCCCTGTGTTTCCAGAAGTAGCTTCGATGATTACAGAATCCTTGTTCAAACGGCCAGCCTTTTCTGCATCATTGATCATAGAAAGAGCAACACGATCCTTTACAGATCCCGCAGGATTAAGATATTCCAGCTTGGCAAGAATCTTTGCTTCCAGCCCAAATTCCTTTTCAATATTTGTAAGTTCCAAAAGTGGTGTGTGACCAATAAGCTGGTCAGCAGATGTATAAATCTTTGACATAAAAATCTCCTGTTTTGCAGTAATTCCTACTTAACCTGTAGGATTATATCTAATATATACTCACTATTTCCTAGCATGTCAATAGGTATTAGGTATAAAAAAAATACCGAACTGCAACACAAAATGTTTTCAGTTCGGTATTTTTTATCGCAAATCGACTTAGATAGAAGCCAAAGCCTGCTTCAAATCTTCGATCATGTCGTTCTTATCTTCCAATCCACACGAAATGCGGATCAAACCAGCTGGAACGCCACAAGCCTTAAGCTGTTCGTCGTTCATCTGGCGGTGAGTTGAAGTTGCAGGGTTCAGACAACAACTGCGGGCATCTGCAACGTGAGTTTCGATGTTAAAAAGCTTAAGAGCCTTCATAAACTTTTCTGCAGCAGCACGACCGCCCTTCAATTCAAAACTTACAACACCACATCCGCCGTTTGGAAGATACTTCTTTGCAATGTCGTAGTATTTATTTCCCTTCAAAGTAGGATAATTTACGCTTTCAACCTGTGGCTGCTTTTCAAGGAATTCAGCAACAGCCTGACCATTTTCAACATGACGAGGCATGCGAACGTGAAGCGATTCAATACCAAGATTCAAAATAAAAGCGTGCTGTGGAGCCTGAATACAACCAAGATCACGCATAAGCTGAACAGTAGCCTTTGTGATAAAAGCCCCTTCTTTTCCAAAACGTTCAGCGTAAGTTACACCGTGATAACTTTCATCTGGAGTTGCAAGACCAGGGTACATATCAGCGTGAGCCATCCAGTCAAACTTTCCTGCGTCAATAATAGCACCACCAACGCAAGATCCGTGACCGTCCAGATATTTTGTAGTTGAATGTGTTACAATGTCAGCACCCCATTCGATTGGGCGACAGTTAATAGGAGTTGGGAAAGTGTTGTCCACGATAAGAGGAACGTTGTGTGCGTGAGCAACCTTTGCAAACTTTTCAATATCAAGAACAGTAAGGGCTGGGTTAGCAATTGTTTCACCGAACATTGCGCGAGTGTTGCTCTTAAAGGCAGCGTTCAATTCTTCTTCAGAAGCATCAGGGCTTACAAAAGTAGCCTCGATTCCCATCTTCTTCAAAGTAACGGCGATAAGATTGAAAGTACCGCCATAAATCGAGCTGGAAGCAACAATGTGACTGCCGGCTTCACAAATGTTAAAAATAGCAAAAAAGTTTGCAGCCTGACCAGAAGAAGTAAGCATTGCAGCAGTACCGCCTTCAAGGGCAGCGAGCTTAGCCGCAACAGTATCATTTGTAGGATTCTGCAAACGAGTGTAGAAATATCCCGAAGCTTCAAGGTCAAAAAGCTTGCCCATATCTTCGCTTGTATCATATTTAAAAGTTGTAGACTGAACGATTGGAATCTGGCGAGGTTCACCGTTTTTTGGTGTGTAGCCAGCTGTAAGACATTTTGTATTGATTGACTGTGACATGAAAAATCTCCTGAATGCCGCAAAGTTTCGGCATATCGCCTTTCAGTATAGAACTTTCCACAAATCTTCACAATCACAGCCAGAATTCAACTAAAGTTTAAGCACAAATCCCCCGGCTCCAGCCCCAGAATCATTTCCAGAACCTTCACCATGATGATGATCGTGCTTGTGCTGGCACAAAGCGTTAGGATTACCCACAAGAGTTCCCGCCGCAAACTTAGCCACCGCTTCATCCGCGCTGCCAGTCACCCCAGGCACCTGCCTAATTCCCGCAGCATCCAGAGCATCAATCGCCCCCTGCCCGCGGTTACCAAGAATCAGAACCTCAACCCCCAGCCCCTTCAAATAAGTAGCCAGATCGTGATGCCCAAAACCACCGTTATCAACAACAGCCCCTTCCGAAGCCTTGCCGTCCGCCACATCCCAGACCTTAAAAAACTGTGTGTGCCCAAAATGCTGAATCACCTGCCCGTTTTCAGGATTAAAAGTTGCCGCAACCTTCATTTTTTTCTCCTACTTCCAAGTTTCCCAAATTTTCTGACACAATCCCACAGTTGCAGTCTGCTTCCCGTTACGACAAACCGGCTGCTTCAATAGCTTAAGCTGGTTTTCAAAAAGCTTATCCGCCTTCTCCGAATCATCCAGATACGAAATGCTTGCATAATCCTTGGACGCCTTGTCAGTCAAAGCCTCAATCGCCTCTGCCCGTCCGCCTTCCGCTCTGGCCAGAGCATCCACCACGCTGTCAAATTCCCCTCGGCTCATCTCTTTTTCTTTCAAATCCACAAACTGAAAATCAATCCTGCGCTCCTTAAACCAACGCTGCGCAGTCTTACAATCAAAACTCTTATTTGTCCCAAAAATCTGAATCATGCCAAAACAATACCATTTTTCCGCCCTTTTTTCATCCACCAAAAAAATCGGGGCTTCCGGCTCCGCCGTCGGGCTTTCCAGTGTTCCGGCTCCCGCCTCCATTCCGCTTCGCGGAACGCTCCGCGCACTTCCAATCCCTAAGCCGTCCTGATACCGATAAACCATCGTCTTACCCGCAATTTATCCGCCCATAGGCACGACCACCACGCAAAAACAGCTGTCCTTCCGCCTTCACAGGCATATAAAGCCGCCGCCATCGCTCCATTTATCTGCCCCGTGCCTAAAAACGCATCGTCAAACCCCGCTCACTCACCGCTCCCAGACCGATAAATCCTCACCTTCCCCACAATTTATCTGCCCCAAGGCACGGCTTCCTCTCAAAACCAGCAGCTTTTCCACCCTCACAGGCATATAAATCCACCACCGTCACTCATTTTATCCGCCCCCAGGCACGGCCACCCCGCAAAAACAGCAGCCACATCCACCTCACAGGCATATAAATCCGCCACCATCGCTCCATTTATCTGCCCCGTGCCTAAAAACGCATCGTCAAACCCCGCGCAAACACCGCCCCCAGACAGATAAATCCTCGCCTTCCCCGCAATTTATCCGCCTTACAAAGCATATCCACAGGGGCGTTGCGGGGATGTGCCCCGCAGAGGGGGTGGCGGAAAAAAAATGGTGGTCCTGGGGACCACCATTTTCTTTGGAGACAGGGGGAGACTTCCCCCTCCTATGATTAAATTGCGGCAAAAGCCTGGCTCAAATCGTCGATGATATCTTCAAAATGTTCAGTACCAATGCTCAAACGAATTGTAGACTGACTGATTCCCTGGTCCGCAAGCTCGGCGTCGTTCAACTGACTGTGAGTTGTGCTGGCTGGATGAATAACAAGAGATTTTACATCCGCAACATTTGCAAGCAAGCTGAAAATTTTAAGATTATCAATAAACTTCCATGCAGCTTCTTTACCACCCTTGATTTCGAAAGTAAAGATCGAAGCTCCGCCGTTAGGGAAATATTTTTCGTACAAAGCGTGATCCGGATGCTCAGCAAGAGAAGGATGATTAACCTTCTGCACCTTAGGATGATTTTTAAGGAATTCTACAACCTTTTTAGTATTTTCAACATGACGGTCCAGGCGCAAACTCAAAGTTTCTGTACCCTGTAAAAGCAGGAACGCGTTGAACGGAGAAATTGACGCCCCCTGATCCCGAAGCAAAATCGCCCGAATGTAAGTAACAAAAGCCGCAGGACCAACCGCATCCGCAAAACTGATTCCGTGATAGCTTGGATTTGGAGCAGCGATCGGCGCATACTTTCCGCTAGCCTTCCAGTCAAACTTGCCGCCATCAACAATAATACCACCCAAAGTAGTACCGTGACCGCCAATAAACTTGGTTGCCGAATGAACAACAATGTCAGCCCCATGTTCAAGAGGACGGAACAGATAAGGAGTTCCAAAAGTATTGTCCACTACAACAGGAAGCCCGTGCTTGTGAGCAATTTCCGAAAGCTTGTCCAAATCTGGAATATCCGCATTAGGATTTCCTAAAGTTTCAAGATAAAGCGCCTTTGTGTTAGGCTTAATTGCAGCTTCAACTTCTGCCAGATTATGAGCGTCCACAAATGTAGTTTCCACCCCAAACTGCTTAAGAGTATGAGCCAGAAGATTGTAAGAACCACCGTAAATTGTCTTCTGGGCAACAATGTGATCCCCCGCCTGAGCCAAAGCTTCAATCGCATAAGTAATAGCAGCCGCCCCAGAAGCCACAGCCAGCGCCGCAACGCCCCCTTCCAATGCCGCAATTCGCTTTTCAAAAACATCCTGAGTAGAGTTAGTCAAACGCCCGTAAATGTTTCCCGCATCTGCAAGCCCAAAACGGTCTGCCGCATGCTGGGAACTGTGAAAAACGTAAGAAGTTGTCTGATAAATAGGCACAGCCCGCGAATCTGTAACTGGATCCGCCTGTTCCTGTCCTACATGAAGCTGAAGTGTCTCAAAGTGAAGTTTTTTTGTATCTGCCATAATTTTAATCCTCTGTGCTTTAATTTTTTAAGGGGGAAGTCTCCCCCTGGCTTCAGCCGCATTCCGCGTCTTCCGCCACCCTCTCTGCGGGGACACCCCGCAACGCCCCGAACATCAAATCAACAGCAGCACATGACACCGTTTCTAAAATTTTCTCTTACCAGTTTTTCAAAATATAAAGTCATTTAATTACCCTTAATTCCTACCAAGTAAGTAGGTATGGATTATTTATACACCTCTATTCCTTAGTAAGTCAATAGGTTTAATAATAAAAAATCTGAAATCTTAAATATTTGTGAAACAATAAAAATACTACCAGTCAGAGGATGATAAAATCGCTCTTTATTAAAATACGGGAAGGAAGGCTAAGACTTGCAAAAACATTCACAGCTCGGAATGATAGTTTCCATGCCGAGCTGTGCATGTAGCGACGGTAGCTAGCGGTTTTGTAAGTCTTAGACTGACTGGTAGTATTTTATTAAAGCTGTTTTCAAATCTGCAAAAAAAATCCCGTTCCGTGAAAACACAGAACGGGATTCTATCAATAACCTAGTGAAATCAAATCACTGGTCGTCTCAATTTATTTCACCAATTCCTTGGCTCTGTTCATGGCACCATCGATGTTGTCAAAGATGTTTTCACGGCCAATCTTGTCGGCCATGCCAGTCTTTTCGCAGAGCATGTATGGCTGAGTATGGATACCAGAAAGAACGATCTTTACGCCCTTACGGTCACAGGCAGCCTTACACTGTTCCAAAGCCTGGATTCCACCAGCATCAAGGTAAATAGTGTTGCGCATGCGGATTACAAGAACCTTGAATTCAGCACCAGCCCGTTCAACAGCAAGTTCAAACTTACGAACAGTACCAAAGAACAAAGGACCGTCAATTTCGTAAACAAGAACACCAGTTGGAACATCAAGCTGTTCTTCGTGACCGTCACCAGTAATACCGCTAACGATTGTACGATGATTTTCCTGAACTTCAGAAACATCGATCATCTTCTTGATAAAGAAGAATGCAGCAAGAATCAAACCAATACCAATCGCATAAGTCAAATCAACAAATACAGTGATAAGGAATGTAGCTGTCAAAACAGTAATGTCAGATTTCTGACCTTTCAACAGCTTACGGATAGAAGGAATACCAGCCATGTTCCAGGAAACGCCCATCAAAACAGCAGCAAGCGCTGGCATAGGAACGTATTCAACATACTTACCAAAGAACATCATGATCAAAAGAAGAACAACTGCATGGATCATCCCAGCAACAGGAGTACGACCACCATTGTTGATGTTTGTAGCAGTACGAGCAATAGCACCAGTAGCAGGAAGACCACCGAACAATGGGCTGAAAATGTTTGCAATACCCTGACCAATCAATTCGTTGTTAGAGTCATGCTTTGTACCGATCATACCGTCTGCAACAACAGCAGAAAGCAAAGATTCAATAGCCGCAAGAACAGCGATAGAAACCGCAGTAGGGAAAACCTTGCTCAAAGTTGCAAGACGAAGGTCAGGAAGCTTTGGAGAAGGAAGATTTGTAGGAATAGTGTAATGAGTACGACCGTCAACAAACTGACCGATAGTATCAACCTTAAGACCAGTAGTCTTTGCAATGATAATAGAAGCAACAGTTGCAAGAATAATTACGATCAAAGAACCTGGAATCTTTTTAGTAACCTTAGGCCACATGAAGATGATTACAAGACAAACCACAGCCATAACAGTAGCGTAAAGGTCGATAGTACCAAGAGACTTAGCATAAACCACCATTTTACCGGCAAAAGTACCAGGCATCTTAGCATATTCAGTACCCATAACGTCCATTGGGAAGTTAGGATGCATACCAAAGAAGTCACCAATCTGGCCAGAAGCGATTGTTACCGCAATACCCGCTGTAAAACCAACAACGATTGTATATGGAATAAACTTAACAAGACCACCAAGCTTAAACACACCAAGAAGAATCAACATGATTCCGGCAAGAACAGCAGCAGTAGCAAGGCCGCTCATTCCAAGCTCAGGGTTATTTACGATAGCATAAATGATTACAGTAAACGCACCTGTAGGTCCACCAATCTGACAGCGAGTTCCACCAAGAGCCGCAATACAGAAACCAGCAATAATAGCTGTGTAAAGTCCAGTTTCAGGACTACATCCAGATGCGATTGCAAAAGCAATAGAAAGAGGAAGCGCAACAATACCAACAATGATTCCGGCAATCAAATCAGTAACAAGCTGCTTGCCACTGTAGCCTTTAAGGCTGTTAATTAATTCGGGTTTGTACATGAGTTCTCCATGAAAATAGCGAGCAGTGCGCAGCGATTTTCGGAGTTTGATTAATAAAAATCTTCGTTCAGAAGATTTTCCTATTTAACTCAGTCACCGGCACATACCACTTATTCTGACACAATACCTCTTTTTGTCACAAAAATCAAACAGTACGGATGGGGGAAAGCCTTCCCCTACGTCCGCACTTCGTTGCGGCCTACCCCTTCGCCTAGGGGCTCCGCCCCTAAGACCCCGTCATTGCGAGCGCAGCGAATGAACAAATTACCCTGTAAAGGAACGCGTGTATTTGATGAATCGTTGCAACGGAGTGTTTTTTTTCAAGTTTCTCACTATACTGTTATTATGAGTACACGTTGTCCCGTTTGTCAGAAAAAAGGTGAATTCTGCCTTTGCAAATACATCACAAAAGTTGATCCAGGAATCAAATTCGTGCTTCTTATGCATCCAAAAGAAGTAAAAAAGAACCACACCGGCACCGGCTGGATCACCCGGGCAAGCCTTGAAGGCTGCGAAATCGTAGAAGGCCTGGATTTTACAAACAACAACCGCCTGAACAAAATGCTCAACGACCCACAGTACTTTCCAGTACTCCTCTACCCAGGAGAAGACGCCTGGACCGCTTCAAAACCAGGCTTTGTAGAAGAAGTAAACGGCCGCACAATCCTTGCCATCATCATCGACGCAACCTGGTTCTGCAGCCGCAAAATCATCGAGCACAACCCACAGCTTTTGAACCTGCCAAAGGTAAGCTTTGCCGGCGAATACCGTTCAATCTTCACCTTCAAAAAAGAGCCTCGCCCGGAATGTGTTTCCACAATCGAAACCTGCTATTACCTAACAAAAGAGCTCCAGACCGTAGGCCTTGCCAACAAAGCCTGCGATCCAGAGCCCCTCATGAACGTGTTCAAGGAAATGATTAAAAACCAGCTCCGCGCCGAAAACGAACGCATCCTAGGCCTCCGCCCCGACATCCACCACTGCGACGGCAAATACACCGAATTAAAAGAAATCCCTGAGTGGCTCAGCTAATGCAATTTTTAGCTCTACAACACTACCTTTCTAACTGGCAATATTTCCCAAACATTGAAAATACTACCAGTCAGAAAGCTGATGACAAAACCGCGCCTTTCGGCGCTACATGCACAGGTCGGCAAGGAATCTATCATTCCAACCTGTGGATGTTTTTGCCATCACCTTTCTTCCTTCCCGTATTTTCAAAGATTATTTTGACATATCCGAGCGAAGATATTTCTGCCTATGTCCGCTATTTCTTAAACGGCATCACCCCTTCCGCCTTGTATTCGCCGGCAAGGGCGCCCAGCATGGCTTCGATTGTATAACCGCTCCAGCTGTAACCCAAAAGCACTTCGTCGGCCCAGTCAAATTCCATGCCGTAAGTTGGTGACATAATAGAAAGAATTACTACTTTTTTACCCTTACCTTTCATTGTCTGGGCGATTTTTGCACTTCTTGCATTTGCCACAAGGAAAATCAAAGTATCGTACGAACCGTATGTTTTCTGAATGTTTTCGCTCATCCATTCAGTTTCATTTGGACCAAGCTCGTAGCTGAATCTAAAATCTCCTGCATTTGGATAGCGTTTTTTTGCCTCAGTAAAGAACTTTGGAAGCGAACCACAGATCAGCACCTTTCCGGCATTTTCAGCAGTCAAAGGTTTTCCAGAAGTCTTATAAAATGTAATTGAACGGCAGGCCTGCTGCAAAAAGAACTTTTCACCGTCCCGGTCTGGAATGTACTTGCTGATTGAACGGGCATCCGGATAAAGAGGAGCCGCATTGCCACCCTTAAAATATTCCAGCTTAGCCTTGATTACTCTCAAAGCCGCATCCTTTACCCTTTCCTTAAAAGCTTCATTCTGACCCATGTAAGCAAGATTTTCAGTCCAAAGCTTTTCCCCAAGATGAGCGGTTGTAGAAGAAATAACAATATCATTTCCGGCTTCTATTGCCATTCTGAAAGCCGCAGTTAGTGAACCGGCGTACATTGTAGCACCGTTCATCATCATGTCATCTGTAATGATCAACCCCTTATACCCCAGCTGTCCACGCAAAAGGTCTGTCAAAAAATATTTCGAAAGACTTGCCGGAGCCCCGGTTTTATCGATCTGAGGAAAACTCAAATGACCGCTCATTACTGCAGGAACATTATTCTTTATCAAATATTCAAAAGGAACCAGTTCACGGTTTTTGAATGTCTTAAAATCAATATCAATAGTAGGAAGATTTATGTGGGAATCGTAACTTGTGTCCCCGTGGCCAGGAAAATGCTTTACAGTCGGAATAACCCCGGCAGCCACAGAACCATTTGCCCAGGCAGCTCCAAGAATTCCAGACATCTCAGGATTATCACCAAAAGAACGGGTACCTATGATTGTAGAATCGTGGTCTGTAAAAAGATCAATTGTTGGGGCAAAGTTCATGTTGATGCCCAGACATTTAATTTCCCGGCTTATATAAAACGCAGAATACCAGGAATCCACAGGATAACCGCTGGCCCCAATAGCCATATTACCAGGAGTAATAGCAGTTTCGCCCTTAACATGACGAATCCATCCCCCTTCCTGGTCTGTAGCAACAAACAAAGGAATCTTAAACTTGCGGCCCGCAGCACTTTTCTGCAATGATGTAATTGATTTTGCAACAAGATTGATGTCGTCGGTGTTCCATCCAAAAACCTTTACGCTTCCAAGACCGCGTCCACCAACCCACTGAAAAAGAAGATTGTCAGGTTCTGCCCCAGCCCATCCGAACATCAGAATCTGACTCAACAGTTCTTCATCCGACATTCTTTCTATCAAAAACTGAGCCAGCTCTTCATCAGGATAGTCGCTCCAGAAATTAGCATTTTCTGGAATACCAGCAAAAAGCGACGCACCAAACAAAGCGCTAAAAACAACTGCAAAAAACTTTCTCATAATTATTTACAGTTTACACAAAAAAAAGACCCGTCACAACTGACGAGTCTCCATTCTTTTTCCTCTATTTATCCTTTTTTCCCTTGCCAGGAATCTTTTCCAGCAATCCGCTGGCTACCGAACTGGCAACAGAACCAAGGTCAAATTCTTTCATATTTTCTGTAAGGTTGCTCAAACCGCTAAGTCCCTGTGCAAGAACAGAATCGCTGAACATTGCCGCAATCTGCCACTTGTAGATTTCTTCGACTTTGTTACGCATTACGGTACCTTTTGCAGTCAGCTCAACACCGATTGTAAAAGGCTTTTCAATAAAGCTGAATTTGCCCACCTTTTCAAAAGGCTTAAATCCGTTCTTAGGAGTAACGATTCTTTCAAGTTCAGAATAAATCAAATCCTTTACAGTATCGTTCTTAAGAACAGCACTGAAGTTTTCTGTATCAATACCTTTTTCTGCAGCATAAGCCACTAGGTTATCTTTCTTAGGAATAATCAGCGCACCAAGACAGTTTTTATCCTGTCCAAGAACCACAGCCTGAGCGATGTAAGGTGACTCAACCAGCTTGTTTTCGATTGGAAGAGGCTCAACATTTTCCCCAGAGCGTAAAACGATTGTGTCCTTTGCACGACCTTTGATCATGATGTCGCCTTTGTAGCTCATCACAACAAGGTCACCAGTATTGAACCAGCCTTCCTGCAGAACTTCAGCAGTAAGCTCCGGCTGCTTGTAATACCCCTTCATGATGTTTGGACCACGAACGTAAAGCACACCAAGCTGACCTGGCGCACAATCAACACCGTGACGGTTTACAACTTTTGCTTCCTGATAAGGCATTGCACGACCGATTGTTCCAAGCACAGGCTTTCTATGATTACGAATACAAACGATTGGAGCAGTTTCGGTCAAACCATAACCTTCAACAACCTTCATACCAATCGAATTGAAGAACTTATCAAGCTTTGGAGCCAAACCGCCGCCACCACTCATACCAACCTTAAAGTGGTTTCCCATAAGAGAGCGGGCTTTTGCAAAGAATCTAACTTCACCCCAGGCCTTCAATGGCAAAAGGAAGAAGCAAGGAATATAAAGTGCCTTGTTCAAAATCTTAAGGATGAACAAAGGCTTTTTGTACATAAGATTACGCCCCATGATGATATCGTGAAGCATTCGATATGTTTTTGCAGCACTGGAACAAGTCTTAAAAGAAGCCTTCTTGACGCGAGACTTTCCAACAACAGTCTTTTCCATCTGCTTGTAGATTGCATCCCAGATACGAGGAACACAAGCCATAAATTCAGGATTAAGCTTTTTAAGATCAGCGAGAATCATACTTGGAACAGGTTTTCCATAGCACAAGGAAATCTCTTTTGCCATGTAATAGTATTCCATTTCACGTTCGTAAACATGCCAAACAGGAAGAACACACAAAGTCTTGTAACCAGCCTTAAGACCGAATACATCGCTGATTCCTTCAATCTGACAAAGGAAGTTGTTGTGTGTAAGTTCAACACCTTTTGGAACACCTGTTGTACCAGAAGTAAAGATGATTGTAGCCACGTCATCAGAAGTACCCTTTTCGATAGTTTCGATGACTGCAGCTTCATTTGATTTACGATATTCTGCACCAGCAGCAAGAACGTCTTCATAAGTAACAAGCTTAAAGTTAGACTTTTCTGCGTTTTCAATTCCGTGCTGATTGATTACGATTACAGTTTCAAGCTCTTTAAGTTCGTCCTGAGCTTCAACAAGCTTTTTGTAACCAGAAGCATTTTCTACAACACAAATCTTACAACCGGCAAAACTCAAGATATATGAAAGATCTTTCACAGTTGCTTCACTACCGCGTGGAATATCACAGCAACCGCAGGACATAATACCCAAAGAACAAACAAACCATTCCTGACGGTTGTCTGCAATAAGTCCCACGTGATCACCAACCTGTACTCCCAAAGAAAAAAGTCCGCTGGCAAAGTTAAGTGTCAAATCATAGAATTCCCTGTAAGTAACTGGATGGAATTCACCCTTAGAGTCTTTTGAATACTGAAGCACTGCATCCGGGCTAGTCTTTACCTTTTCAATCAGTAATTGTGGAATTGTCGAATACATGGATAAAACTCCTATTCTCAATCTGACACTTTTTGTGTTTTTGTCATTATAACTAACTAATCAAATAATTTCCACAAAAAAGCATAAAAAAAGACCGGTTTTTTTCAAAACCGGTCTTTAAGCTGCCTGTAGGATTTGGACCCACGACCCCGAGATTACAAATCACGTGCTCTACCAGCTGAGCTAAGGCAGCAAGTGATAAATACTATATAAAAAAAGAAATCTTTAATCAATACGGTTTTTGAACATTGAAGAATTATTATCAATATAGTACATTTTAAATGTCAAAGCATAACGTTGTTGTACTTTGACTCTCTGGAGAGTTTTGCCTAAGCAATGAAGCTGGCAAACGCCGAAGGGTTAAGGCTATTCAAGCCGACATCTCAGGCAAAAGGACAGACAACATTTGTTCAAAAACTCTTTAGAGAGCGGTTTTGCAAAGGCGCAAGTTTTGTAAAGCGGCTCTTATTTTTTTTAACAGGGGAATTCTGGTCATGGAATTATTTGACGCAATTCTCAACAAGATTGATGACATCGTTTGGGGTCTTCCAACAATCATCCTTATCTTGGCAACTGGATTGATTCTTACAATCCGCACAAAAGGAATGCAGTTCACAAAACTTGGACGCGCATTGAAATCAATTTTCCGTAAGTCAGACGGCGATCACCACGGTGAAGTTTCAAGCTTCGGTGCTCTTTGTACTGCGCTTTCTGCAACAATCGGTACAGGTAACATTGTCGGTGTAGCAACAGCTATCGCTGCCGGTGGTCCTGGTGCCCTCTTCTGGATGTGGATGGCAGCTCTTGTTGGTATCTGTACAAAGTATGCTGAATGTATGCTTGCAGTTGCATACCGCGAAAAGAAAGCTGACGGTCACGTTCTTGGTGGTCCATTCTACACAATCGAAAAAGGTCTTAAAGAACTTACAGGCAAAAACTGGAAATGGCTTGCTGTATTGTTCGCTGTATTCGGTGTTCTTACAGGTGTTCTTGGTATCGGTACAATCACACAGATCAACGGTATCACATCTGCTGTAAACAACGCTTTCGACCCAGAAAATGCACACATTGCATTCACACTTTTTGGTAACTCTTACTCATGGGCTACAGTAATCGCTGGCCTTTTGGTAACAATTTTCGCTGCCCTGGTAATCATCGGTGGACTTCAGCGCATCTCTAAAGTTGCACAGGTTGTAGTTCCATTCATGGCTGTAATCTATGTATTCCTTGGACTTTCAGTTCTCATCATGAACGCAACTCACATCCCACAGGCATTCGCAGTAATCATCAAGTGCGCATTCGGTGGAAAAGCTATTGCCGGCGGTATGATCGGTTGGACAATCCAGCAGGCAATGCAGAAAGGTGTTGCTCGCGGTATCTTCTCTAACGAAGCAGGTCTTGGTTCTGCTGCTATCGCTGCTTCTTCTGCTCAGGTTGAAGAACCAGTTGCACAGGGTCTCGTTTCAATGACAGGTACATTTATCGATACAATCATCGTTTGTACAATGACAGGTCTTGCAATCGTAATCGCATTCTTCACAGGTGCAGATGCAACAGGTATCCCAGACACTCTCAAAGGTGTAGCAATCACATCTACAGCTTTCACAACAGTTCTTGGCGGTGACGGACACTCAGTTCAATTCCTTTTGATGATCTGTCTTGTATTCTTCGCATTCACAACAATTCTTGGATGGGACTACTACTCAGAACGCTGTCTTGAATACCTTACAAACGGACGCATGAAGCTCGTAATGATCTACCGCTTCATCTACATCCTTGCAGTATTCATCGGACCTTACCTTACAGTTTCTGTAGTATGGACAATCGCCGACATCACAAACGGTATGATGGCCATCCCTAACTGTGTAGCATTGATCATCCTCAGCGGCGTAGTTGCAAAGATGACAAAAGACTACATGGACAAGTACCCAACTCTTGAATCTGAATCAAAGTAAAGACTGAAAACAGTTTCTTGTGATACAAAAAAATAGAGCCGTAGTGGAATCTTCCGCTGCGGCTTTATTTTTTTAATGAAAATACGGGAAGGAAGACAGCTGATGACAAAAACATCCACAGGTCGGAATGATAGTTTCCATGCCGACCTGTGAATGTAGCGACGCTAGCTAGCGGTTTTGTCATCAGCTGGCTGACTGGTAGTATTTTCATTGATGAACAAATATCTATCCATTAGCACAGTCTTTCCACCACGGCTTTATTTTTTTCCCATTCATCGTTACTCTTAAACCATGACAGAAATCAAACCAGAAGAACTTAAAGACAACCCATTCCAGCTCATCGGAAAAGACTGGATGCTTATTACTGCGGAAAAAGATAGCCGCGTAAACATGATGACTGCCAGCTGGGGACAGGTTGGCATTATGTGGAACAAACCGGTTGTAAACGTTTTCATTCGCGAAAGCCGTTTTACAAAAACTTTCATCGACAGCGGCGACACATTCACCCTTTGTGTTGTACCAGAAGAATATCGCGACGCTCTTAAGCTTTGCGGTTCAAAATCAGGTCGCGACACAGACAAAGTAAAAGAAACAGGCCTTACAGTTGAACACGACGGTACCCTTCCTTACTTTGCAGAAAGCCGCCTTGTATTGGAATGCCGAAAACTCTACGCCCAGCCAATGCCAGAAGAAGCCTTCTGTGTAAACGAAATCTTCAAGACCGCATATCCAACAAAAGACCTCCACACACAGTACATCTGCGAGATCACAAAGATTTTGAAGATGTAAAAAGATTGACTTACGAACCTTACAGATTAATGTTTTAAAAATACGGGAAGGAAGAAAGCTGATGGCAAAAACATCCACAGGGCGGAATGATAGTTTCCATGCCGACCTGTGCATGTAGCGACGCTAGCTAGCGGTTTTGTCATCAGCTTTCTGACTGGTAGTATTTTTATTGCTAGACAATTAATTTCCGTAAGTGGATGTTTTTGCCATCTCCCGTCTTCCTTCCCGTATTTTTATAAGAAAGCTTCTACCAGCAGTAAGACAACATATACACAAAAAAAGACCGGTTCAAGCGAACCGGTCTTTTTTGTTCATTATCAGAAATCTAATTATTTAGATGCCTTTTTTGTTGTTTTCTTTGCACCGTCTACTGGGCGAGCAACCTTTTTAAGGTGCCAGATATCGCGTACGTAGTCTTCGATTGTACGGTCAGAAGAGAACTTACCAGCGTTAGCGATGTTCTTAAGACATGCCTTAGCCCAAGCCTTCTTGTCAGCATAAAGCTTTTCAACTTCATCCTGTGCACGACAGTAGTCATCAAAGTCTGCAAGTACGTAGTAAACGTCTGCGCGGTTACCTTCGATACCGTATACAAGTGAATCATACAATTCCTTGAACAACTGGTGTGTTGGATCGTAAGTACCGTCAACAAGCTGGTTCAATACCTTAGCAAGACCAGGGTTTCTGTTGATGTATTCCTGTGGGTTGTAGCTGTGTTCACGTTCAATCTTCTGAACTTCTTCTGTAAGGAGACCGAAGATGAATGCGTTTTCTTTTCCAGCTTCTTCAACGATTTCGATGTTAGCACCGTCCATTGTACCCATTGTCAAAGCACCGTTACACATGAACTTCATGTTTGATGTACCAGAAGCTTCGAGACCTGCTGTAGAGATCTGTTCAGAAACATCTGCAGCTGGGAAAATCTTTTCTGCAACAGATACACGGTAGTTTTCTACGAATACTACGTGGAGTCTGTCGTTTACGCGGCGGTCATTGTTGATTCTTTCAGCAACTGTGTTGATCAACTTAATGATTGACTTAGCGCGACGGTAACCAGAAGCAGACTTAGCACCGAATACGTAAGTCTTCTTAGCTGGTTTGTATGTTGGGTCTTCCAGCATCTTGTTGTAAACGTACATGATGTGAAGGATGTTCAACAACTGACGCTTATATTCATGAAGACGCTTAACCTGAACGTCGATGATTGATTCTGGATCGATGATTTCGTTCTGAGCATTCTTGAGGTATGCAGCAAGACGACGCTTGTTGTTTTCCTTGATTGCCATAAGTTCTTTGAGTGATTTGTCATCATCAAGGTACTTTTCAAGACCCTTAAGCTGTGAGAATTCCTTCTTCCAGCCGTCACCGATACGATCTGTGATGAACTTAGAAAGTTCTGGGTTTGAAGAACAAAGCCAACGACGCTGTGTGATACCGTTAGTCTTGTTATTAAACTTAGATGGGTACAAATCGAACCAGTCTTTAAGTTCAACTTCCTTAAGAAGCTTTGTATGAAGTTCAGCAACACCGTTTACGCTGAAACCTGCGTGGATAGCAAGCCAAGCCATGTAAACCTTACCATTGTTGATGATAGACATACGGCCCTGTTTAGCGTAATCGTTTGGATATTTTTCGCGAAGCTCGATCATGAAGCGGCGGTTGATTTCTTCTACGATCTGATAGATACGTGGGAGGAGTCCCTGGAAGATTTCGATTGGCCACTTTTCAAGAGCTTCTGCCAAGATTGTGTGGTTTGTATATGCGAATGTGTGTGTTACAACATCCCAAGCTGCATCCCAACCTACATTGTATTCATCCATAAGGATGCGCATAAGTTCTGGGATAGCTACTACCGGATGAGTATCGTTAAGCTGGATTACGTGAAGATCAGCGAACTTGCTGAAATCTGTTCCGTGATCAGCTACGTAGTGGCGTACCAAGTCCTGCAATGAAGCAGAAGAGAAGAAGTACTGCTGCTTAAGACGAAGAGCCTTTCCAGATGGACCATTGTCATTTGGATAAAGAACAGCAGAAACGTTTTCAGCAGAGTTCTGTTTTTCTACAGCACGGTTGTATTCCATGTTGTTGAACAACTGGAGATCGAAACCGTTAGCAGAAGAAGCCTGCCACAAACGGAGTGTATTTACAGTTCCAGTACCGAAACCAACGATTGGCATATCGTATGGAGTTGCAACAACTTCTTCTGCGTTTTCAACGTAGTAGCTGTCGCGTCCGTCTGGAGTTTTGCGGTATGCAATGTTACCACCGAACTTAACTGTTACAGCAAGGTCAGAACGTTTGATTTCCCATGGGTCACGGTGAGCAAGCCAGTTGTCTGGATATTCAACCTGGTAACCATTTTCAATCTTCTGTTCGAACATACCGTAGCGGTAACGGATACCATATCCGTGTCCTGGGTAATCGAGTGTAGCGAGAGAATCAAGGAAACATGCTGCAAGACGACCAAGACCACCATTACCAAGACCAGCATCAGGTTCCTGATCTTCAACCATGTCAAAGTCAATATTCATGTCCTTGAGAACAGCCTTAACTTCATCAGCAATTTCTGCATTGATAAGGTTGTTGCTGAGTGCACGACCCATCAAGAATTCTGCAGATAAGTAATAAAGCTGCTTTGTAGGTTTCTTTTCGTATTCATGGCGAGTAGCCATCCAGTTTTCCATGATTACTTCAAGTGCTGAAGCTGAAACTGCATCGAAAAGATCATGTTTATTTGCCTGTGAAATATCTTTACCGTACTGTCTCTTAAGTCGACCTTCAAGATTTTCCTTAAATTTTGCGGCATCAAATTTCATTTAAAATAACCTCCACGGTTTTTTTCTAATATAAAAGATTATAAAAAATTACAATCTTTTTCAACCGTAGAGGTAAAGTAAATAGTAGATATTGCACTTATTTTACATTATTTAGCAATGAGAATCACAAAACTTCCAGAAGGAAGCACGTATCTCTGCTGTTCAGCAAGCAGTTCTTCCTGACCTTCTGCTGAAAAATTTTCAGCCTTTGGACCAGTAACAGAAGTATCAACAACAACATACCACTTCTTTCCCTTCGGGGCAGAAGGCAATTTTACAGTTGCATCATAAATATCAGTGTTACCGGCAACATAAAAATCATTGTCACCCTTTCCATCTGCATCTTTAAGCGAAGAACCAACAAGTCTGAAGGCAAGGAATCGTTTCATTTCAGCCCAATCAGGATTTTTTCCATCAAGGTCATACCATTCGATTTCCGCTCTTTCGCCAGCAAAGAAGGAATCTCTGCGGAAAACAGGATGCTTTCTTCTGAGCTGAATCATACGCTTTGTAAATTCAAGCAGCTCGCGGTTCTTTTCCGCACAAGTCCAGTCAATCCATGAAAGATCTGTATCCTGACAGTAAGCGTTGTTGTTTCCCTGCTGAGTACGACGGAATTCATCTCCGGCACAGAGCAATGGAACTCCCTGAGAAGCAAGGAGACAAAGCATGAAATTCTTAAGTTTTTTAAGACGAAGATTTTCGATCTTAGGATTTACTGTAACACCTTCATAACCGTGGTTATAACAGTTGTTGTCATCAGAACCATCCCGGTTATTTTCGCCGTTTTCGTCGTTATGCTTGCCGTTGTAGCTTACCAGGTCATTCAGAGTAAAACCGTCATGACAAGTGATAAAGTTGATTGAAGCGCCAGGCTTACGTCCATCGTGATTGTAAAGATCCGAACTGCCGGCCATACGGGTTGCTGCAGCTGTTACAAGACCTTCGTCTCCACGGATAAAGCGTCGGATATCATTTCTATAACGGTCATTCCATTCGCTCCATCGTCCACCAGGGAAGCCACCAACAAGGTAACCGCCACCGCAGTCCCAAGGCTCAGCGATAATTTTTGTGTTTCCCAAAACACCGTCTTCAGAAATTGCATTTGTAAGGAAAGGGAACCCCTGCATGTAAGAAGCCTGATCGCGGCACAAAGCAGAAGCCAGGTCAAAGCGGAATCCGTCAACATGCATTTCACTAACCCAGTAACGAAGGCTGTCCAGAATAAAGCGGGTTGTAACAGGATGAGCAGCATTCATTGTGTTTCCACAACCAGAAAAATTGTGGTAATACTGCTTTTCGTTTACAGGAAGCATGTAATATGTTGAATTTTCAAATCCTCTGAAGCTGAAAGTGTACCCGTGTTCGTTTCCTTCAGCTGTGTGATTGAATACAACATCAAGAATCACTTCAATTCCTGCACGATGCAGCTCTTTTACAAGATTCTTAAATTCATTAACAGATCCACCCGGGGTCTGATCATAAGCATAGGAAGTTTTTGGCGAGAAAAATCCGATTGTACTGTAACCCCAGTAATTCTTGAGCGGCTCTCCATTTTTTGGATTAACGTTGCCGTTTTCAAATTCATCAAACTCAAACATTGGAAGAAGTTCTACCGCAGTAATTCCCAGCTGCTTGAGATATGGAATCTTTTCGATAAACCCGCGGTAAGTTCCCGGATGCTGAACGCCAGAAGTATCTGAAGCTGTAAAGCCTTTTGCGTGAACTTCGTAAATGATTGATTCGTGAAGAGGAATATTAAGAGGCTTGTCACCTTCCCAGTCAAATTCAATATCTTCAATAACTACACATTTAGGAAAGTTTGAAAGATCAGAAAGTTTTCCGTTTTCTACTCCGGCAAGACCAAGCTCCCGCTGGCGGTTATACGACTTAAACACAGATCCTGGTGTATGAGCCTTAGCGTATGGATCAAGAAGATATTTGTTGAAATTAAAACGGTGTCCGGCAGGCGGATTATAAGGACCGTCAACACGATAAAGATACATGGCACCTTTCTTAAGGCCCTTTACATAAATATGCCAGATATCACCTGTACGGTTTTTTATAGGATCAAATTCAATAGATTGGGAAGGCTGTTTAGCATCAGCAGAATCAAAAAGATCGAGGACTACTCGAGTTGCGTTCTTACTGTATACGGCAAAATTTACACCATCATTATGTGGTACAGCTCCTAAAGTTGTAGGCTTACCTTCAAAAGTCTCATAAGTGTTCATAGCAGAAGATTTTAACACAATTAAATCCCCATTGCCATAAAAAAAAGCCGCCATTTGCAGGCGACTTTGCATTTTTTACTGAGGAATAAGCCGGGTGATCACGTTGTCGTGCTGGCGCCAGTTCTTATCAACTTTAACCTGAAGGTCCAGATCAATCTTGAACGGGAAAACTTCGTGAATCTTTTTAATGGAAGCCATTCTGATATCTTTGATCATTTTGGCACCTTTTCCAATTACCATTCCTTTCTGACTTTCCCGTTCAACGCAGATAAATGCACGAACCCACAACTTGCCGTTTGTTCCGCGGCTTTCCATATCTGAAACAGAAACATAAAGACAGTGTGGCAATTCCTGTGTAAGACGATTGATTGCTTCGCCCCGGACAATTTCGCTGATGCGGAAAGCAATGTCCTGGTCTGTATACATATCTTCGTTGTAAAGCGGTGGCTGAACCGGAGAAACATCGTAAAGAGCTTTAAGAACTTCGTTGATTCCCACGTCATTTTTTGCAGACATTTCAAGAACCCGTTCTGCAGGAATTTCAGGAAGATATAGCTTGATAAATTCGTGAGCAGCAGAAAGTTTTGAATCCTTGGCGTCTGTTTTGTTCAAGGCAACAACAAGATGTTCTGAATATTTGCGCGCAAGGGCTACATTCATCTGTTCTTCATCTCCAGGAATTCTTGTTGTATCGATAACATAAAGAACGCAGTCGGCACCTTCCAGAGTTTCTTCTGTAACCGCCTTAAGACGAAGATTAAGCTTCTTTTCAGAATCGTGATAACCCGGAGTATCAACAAAAACCAGCTGTCCTAAAGATGTGTTTACAATTCCACGGATTGCGTTACGGGTTGTCTGAGGAATTGGGGAAACAATTGAAACCGGTTCCTGACAGGCTGTATTAATGAAAGTAGATTTACCTGCCGAAGGTCGTCCTAAAATCGCAACAAGGGCAGTTTTTTCTCCGATACCAAGATCGTTTTCTGCATTCTGATTTTTGTTTTCGTTCATGAGAAAATAATAGCATGTTTGGAAATAAAAAAAAACAGGACGAGCGAAGCAATGTCCCGTAGGGTTTTTAGGGTGAAACCCTAAATCGTGCTGGGAAAAAGAGGGGTTCTAGGGGAGAGAAAACCCCGCTTCGAAGTAGAGGGTTTTCTCTCCCCTAGAAAAATATTAGTAATTTTCGTTCAAGATTTCGAAGTAAGCCTGTGGATGAGCACAAACAGGACAAGCCTTTGGAGCTTCTTTTCCTACAACTACGTGTCCACAGTTGCGGCAGATCCAGATAGCGTCGCCGTCTTTGCTGAAAACGAGCTTGTCTTCAAGATTCTTAAGAAGCTTCCTGTAGCGTTCTTCGTGACGCTTTTCGATAGCTCTAACAGCTTCAAACTGTTTTGCGATCAATTCAAAACCTTCTTCACGAGCAGTCTTAGCAAAACCTGCGTACATGTCTGTCCATTCAAAGTTTTCGCCTTCTGCTGCGGCCTTAAGGTTAGCTGCTGTATCTCCGATTCCACCAAGGTGCTTGAACCACATCTTAGCGTGTTCTTTTTCGTTGTCTGCTGTTTCAAGGAAAAGCGCCGCAATCTGTTCGTAACCTTCTTTTTTAGCTACGCTTGCAAAATATGTGTACTTATTGCGAGCCTGAGATTCACCTGCAAATGCTGTCTGCAGGTTCTGTTCTGTTTTTGTTCCTTTCAAATCCATTTAAGTCCCCCAAAAATTTGTTGATTTAAACTTAATACCCAACTGTAAAAACGTCTATAACAAAAAGTTAATATTTGATTAATTTTTGTAAGCTTCTTTTAGGCGACGGATTTCTTCCCTATAACCGGCAAGGTCGTTTGGAGTTTCAAGGATGAATGGCTTACCCTTTAAGGCCGGATGGTTTGTGAAACGGCTCAAAGCCTCAAAACCAATGTGACCAAGCCCAATCTTTTCATGGCGATCTTTGTGGGCACCGCAAGGATTCATGCTGTCGTTCAAATGGCAAGCCTTAAGGCGGTCAAGTCCCACAACTTTGTCAAACTCCGAAATTACACCATCCAGATTGTTCACAATGTCGTAACCGCCGTCCCAGATGTGACAGCTGTCCATACAAACACCAAGATAATCCTTTGTGGAACTGCCAAAAAGTTCTTCTGTTTTGTCGATTATCTGTCGAACTTCCTGGAATGTGCGACCAATTTCGCTGCCCTTTCCAGACATTGTTTCAATAAGAATTGTTGTTCCAGGCAGAGTTCCTTCTTCAATTCCAGCCTTGATTACTTCTGCCAGCATTTTTGCTGTAAGTTCAATTCCAACATCCGCACCCTGCTGAACATGACTTCCAGGATGAAAATTGTAAAAGTTCCCTGGAGTGAGCTTCATGCGGCGAAGATCTTCTATCATCATTTCTTTTGCAAACTGCCGCAAACCTTCGTCGGCAGAACAAGGATTCATTGTGTAAGGAGCATGGGCAACCAGAGGTGCAAAACCTTTTTCCCTTGCTAAAGCACAAAACGCTTCCGCGTCGGATTTCATTTCGGCATCAATTTCCTTAGCCTTTCCTCCGCGAGGATTTCTTGTAAAAAACGCAAATGTATTTGCATCAGCCGCAGCAGCCTCTTTCCCCATTCCAACATAACCGCTTGATGCAGATTCGTGATAACCGATATTCAACATATTTTTTCCTTCACTTTTTGATGGTCTACATCTTATATTTAAAATGAGAAAAATTAAACGACGACATCCACCCACGGACAAAAACGTACGTTCAACAATGAAAATACTACCAGTCAGAAAGTGAATGACAAAACCGCGCCTTTCGGCGCTACATGCACAGATCGGCAAGGAATCTATCATTCCGACCTGTGGATGTTTTTGCCATCCCCTTTCTTCCTTCCCGTATTTTCAAGCCTCTTCCAATAATTGTCCGCGGGTGGATGTCACGTAACAAAACGAGGTGCAATATGAGCGCAATCACACTTACAACAAAAAATTTCGACGAAGAAGTTCTTAAGAGCGACAAACCAGTTCTTATCGACTTTTGGGCCAGCTGGTGCGGACCATGCCGTATGGTTTCACCACTGGTAGACGAACTTGCAGATGAACACAAAGAATACAAATTCTGCAAAGTAAACGTAGACGACGAAGAACCACTTGCCATTAAGGTTGGAATAATGAGCATTCCAACCTTAATCGTTTTCAAAGACGGACAGCAGGTGAACAAATCGATCGGGGCAATCGGAAAGGAAGACATCCTTAATCTGCTCAAGTAACCTAAGTAGAAAAACCCCATTTATTTCACTATAATTTCTCAAAATCTATTTCAAGGAATTGTTATGAAAATCGCATCACTCAAATCAGAATTGACTGGAAACGCTTATCCAGGACGTGGAATTATCGCTGGTCTTTCAAAAGACGGAAAAACAGCCATCAGTGCATACTGGACAATGGGCCGCAGCGCAGGCAGCCGCAACCGTGTATTCGTAAAAGAAGAAGAAAACGGTACAGAAGTTATCCGCACAAAAGCATTTGACCCATCACTTATCGCTGGTGATCCAAGCCTCATCATCTACGCAGCAGTACGCGTTCTTGACGGAAAAACAATCGTAACAAACGGCGACCAGACAGACACAATCTACGAAGGTCTCAAAGCAGGAAAAACATTCGAAGAATCACTCCGCAGCCGCAAATACGAACACGATGCACCAAACTACACTCCACGCATTTCTTCACTTCTTGAAGTAGAAGACGGAAAATACAGCTATTCAATTTCAATTCTTAAGAGTGACAACGGCAACCCAGACAACTGTCTCCGCCACACATTCACTTATGACAATCCACAGCCAGGAATGGGCCAGTTCATCCACACATACATGAGCGACGGCAATCCACTCCCAAGCTACGAAGGCGAACCAACCCCAGTTGAGCTCGACGGCGACATCGACACCCTCGCAAACAACATCTGGTCATGGCTCAACGAAGAAAACAAAGTAAGCCTCTTCGTCCGCTTCATCGACATAGCAACCGGCAAGTACGAAGAACGTGTTTTGAATAAGAATAACTAAAATCCGAGCAGTGGCGCAGGATTTTAGTTATGTCTAAATAGCAAAATTGCGAAGCAATTTTACTTACCTGAACGAATAAAACCCGAGCAGTGGCGCAGGATTTTAGTTATGTGTGAATAGCAAAATTGCGAAGCAATTTTACTTACCTGAACGAATAAAAAGCGAGCAGTGGCGCAGCTTTTTATGAGTGTCTAAATAGCAAAATTGCGAAGCAATTTTACCAACCTAAACTAAAACCCAAGCCATCACGCGGGGCGCCTGCCCCTCGCTCCAACTAAAAAACCGTCGTGATCCC
>JAZLGB010000031.1:0-40521 GCA_045616085.1 Treponema sp. | reverse complement strand
CCATAGAAATGCTGTGTACCCTTACCCTTTACATCAAATTCAACAGGAATCATTTCTACAACAATTTCTTTTGCAAGGTTTTCCTGTGGAATCTGGAAATTATTTTCTTTACAGCGAATATAATCCATTTTAAGCAGATTATATGTATCTTCTGTAATAAGAATATCTGTTCCACAAGGTTTGTTAGACGCTTCTGTACGGCTGGCAAAGTTTACAGGGTCACCGATAGAAGTATATTCCATCTTATCTTTAGAACCCATCAATCCTACAGACGCACGACCAACGTTAAGACCACAACCTATGCGAACGTGAGGCTTGTACTTGGCCTTTGGCTCGTTGGCATGAGCTTTTGTAAAGGCTTCTGCATCTTTGTTGTATTTCATAAGTGCATAACGCATGGCGATTGTACCAGTAATTGCGTTTGTTGTGTCTTCAAGAACGTGGGCATGATGTTCGGCGGCAAGTCGGGCCTTTTCCGGATCGGAATCAGGGAGCTCTTCAAATGCAAGACTGTCGTTACGCAGAATACCCCAAACCGCCATTACGGCATCACCTTCGAATTTATCGATGTTACCGTGACTAAGCTCTACACATTCAACCATACGGCTCATGTAGTCGTTTAAAAATCCGATGATTTCGGCACCGGAATCAGGTCCAAAACGGTTCTTAAAGCCGTCTGAAATGGCAGTAAAACCGCGGATATCGCTAAAGAAGATTGTGATGTCTTTAAGATGAGGTTCAAAATCAAGAGTCTTTGTAGCAATTCCCTTGGCAACGTTCATGTTGGTGAATTTTGCCATCATAAGAAGGCTTTCCCGTTCATCAACAAATGATTCGTTCAAAACCCCAATTTCGTCCTGACGTTCAAGATTAAGGCTGTCGATGATTTCTGTGTTGAAGTTACCAAGACGGATTTCATTTGCCGCAGAGCTAAGTTTTCTAAGATGACGGCTGATTCCGTAACGGCTGTAACAAAGAATGATGGCAATGGAAATACACAAAACAACCAGTGTAAGGTAGATGTTGTTCAGTCTTGTGGAACGAACGCCTTCAAGAACGTAATCAAGAGGAACTGTTGTGATAACCACAATATCGCCAAAGGAAAGCTTTTTGTAGGCACCATAGAAGCTGCTGCTTTTTCCTTCGTTATTCTGGGCCTGAAAAATAATCTGACGGCTATCTTCGTTGTTCTGATTGTTTTCGCGCATTTTAAGGACAAGAGGATCTTTGTTAAAGCTTTCTCCTGCCAGAGTACGGTCTGTATCCGGATGGCACAAAAGTTCATCAGAATCGTTTATAAGATAGGTTGTGTTGATTGAGTCAGTTCCAAGAATTTCTGCAATTCCTTCTATAGAGAAAAGGATTACACAGGTCTGGTCCAGACCGTTTTCTTTCCATGGAAAAAGAAGAGCCATAACCGGCTGATCAAAAAAGGGAGATGCGTTAAGGGCAATAGTTTCACCAAGGCAGGAACGCTGGATTGCTTTTGCGTTTCTTCCCAGAAAGTTATTAACAACGCCGGGATCGATTTCGCTGGAGGTAAAATACTGAGTGTTGATGATACGGATGTCTCCGCTTTGTCTGCGGGACATACTGTTTTCTGAAAGGACATTGATTGCCGCAATGTCTGTATTTCGTTCAAAAAAGAAAGCTTCTGCCTGTTTTGCAAGAACGGCGTTACGGCCGCCACTTACAACATTAATAAGGTCAAGAACCTGATATACGTTTGATCTAATAGTAGAAAGTTTGTCTTCAAGGGTGGATGCGGCTCTTACGTTTACAGAAAGGTTGTTTTCTTCTGCAGTGTTCTTTACATCCTGACCGACAAAATAACTGTTCAAAAAAGTAACTGCAAGCAGGGAAACTAAAACAACGGAACCGATGATGGTTGCCAGCTTGAATCCAAGCGGGAATTTAATTTTACGGCTAACTTGAAGTTCTGACATCATTTTCTCCAAAGAAAAATTGTGTTCTGGACACAATAAACTCAGTTTGAAGTATAACAAAATAAGAAAATGGTGAAAACATTTTTAATTTTAACTTTTTGTTATATTTGTAAAAAAAAATATCCGCCCGGTCACCAGAATGTATGCATTAACATTAAAGATAACCGGGCGGAAAAGGACTTCTGGTTACTTGAGCCAGTCGGTGTCGTCGCCGATCTTTCCGTCGCCGTTCAATACGTAGATGCGCATGTTGCCCTGACCTTCACAGCCAGATGTTGTGATGCTTCCGCCTTCCGCAACAGTCTTTCTGTCACCTGTGATTGCATCAACATAAGTTCCAGCTGGAAGACCTAAGAATGTTGCGTTACCGCTGATTGTTACAAGAACAAAGCTGTCTACGCCATTCTTAGTGTAGCGTCGTTTGAATGCCATTTCGCTTCCTGCACAGTTTTCTGTTGAATACTGACCTTTCTGTAAAGCTGGAATTTCACGGCGGATTTTGTTCAAGCGTTGAAGGTGTTTAGCCAAAGGATATTCCAATGTTTCTGCAACCTTACCGCTTGCTGTGTATTCAGAGAAATCTGTTGCCTTAACCTCACCTTCAAGATAATCACCAAAGTAAGCACGGCCTGTTTCAATCAATGGCATAACAGGACCCTTGTCGATGATGGCACCTCTCATGAATCCAACTTCAGAACCGTAATAGATACAAGGAATACCACGGAATGTAAACATAAGATCCATGTTTTCTGCCCAGTAGTCATCGCTTCTCTGATAGCGCTGTTCAAACTGATCACCAGGACCGTAGTCATGGCTGTCTACATAAACTACATTCCATGTTGCATCGTTGTAGAACTTGTCGCCGCCACGAACGCTGTAAGCTCCCCGTGCAGTTCCAAAATTCCAGTGCATTGGGAAGTCGATTACGTTAAGACCGCTAAACATTGAATAGTCTGGTTCATGGTAAGTGTTGCCTTTAAGAAGATGATTGTCACTTTCCGGACGGTTTGAACGAACATCTGTTGTGTCCATACCCTGCTTCTGAACGGCAAGAGCGTTTACAGGAGTTTTTGTTCCTCCGTCAACAGTCGGACGAGTCCAGTAATCAAGGTCTCTAAGAACGCGAACTTCATCCTTTTCTGTTTCTGCAGATTCCGGATAGATGATTACACCTTCAAACTGATCTTCGTCATCCATTGTAAAGCCGTAGTCATCTTCATCCATCCAGGTGTAGAAGTATGGAGAAAGGTTTTCTACGTTGCCACGATATGTTACGTCAGAAGACTTTGCACAGATTTCTGTAAACATGTAGAAATTGTCGTTTCCGCAAGAACGGGCTGTTTCTATAAACCGCTGGTTCAGGTAATAGTTGAATTCAAGGCGGCTGATATGCTTACCTGTATCAATACGGAAGGCATCAACACCCATTTCAATGTATTTTGAATAAGCGTCGCCGATGTATTTAAGAACCTTAGGATTTTCTGTATTCAATTCAACACAGTCACCTGCCATCTGGAAGAACTGAACGCTGAAGTTGTCCCAGTTACCGAATCCAAAGTGATGGAAGTAGTTCTTATAGTCGTGGTTCTGATAGTCTGTGTTCTTCATAAGAGCAAGACGAGTGCCATACTGATCAGCACCTTTCATATCCCAGTATTCTTCTGGAAGAAGACTGTTTGGATGGAATTTAAGACAAGCGTTGATGTCTGCCAGGTCTGCTGAATAATCCTTTACAAACATAGGACAAAGATTTTCTTCACCAAAGTTACCAACGTGATTGAATACAACGTCCAAAACCAGCTTCATTCCACGAGCATGAACCTCGTCGATAAGTTTCTGGAAATCTGTGTCAGAAGATTCGTAGCGAGGATCTACCTTTGTAAGGTTCATGGCGTGATATCCGTGGTAGTCCAGACCAGAACAGTTTTCTACAACAGGAGTAATCCAGACTGCAGTAAAACCAAGAGCCTTGATATAGTCAAGCTTTTCGATAAGCCCCTTAAAGTCACCGCGCCATGCAGGGTCGTCTTCCGGAGTTGTGACATTTTCGTCCCAGCAGTGAACGTTATTGGATTTGTCGCCGTCATAAAAACGGGTTGTCATGGCAAAGTAAATTGATTCTTCGCGGAAGTCAGTCTTAATCATTTCCTGACAAGAAACTTCTTTTGTAGTTGTGTTTGTTGCGCCCTGATCATCTTTTACAGTAAGGCTGATCTTTACCATTCCTGCTTTTGATGGGAATTTAACGGTGATTTCGCTTGTTCCCTGACCTTTTGTGATAGTTGCGCCAGTTACGGTCCAGCTGTAGGATTCGATTGTTCCGTTTGGATCGTAAGATGACTTTGCGTTGTATTTCTTTTCTGTTCCAGGAGCAACTTTTGCAGAACCGTTGATCACTGCAACCGGTTTAAGATTTTCGTTTGAGGTTTTAAGGGTGATTTCTTCTGCAGAAGAAACATTTCCAGAAGCGTCAAGAATTTCAATCTTAACTGTGTGAGTTCCATTCTTAACAAGAGCTGTGTTCCATTTATAAGTTACAGAGTCAGAAACACCTGTCATTGCTACAAATACAGGAGCTTCGCCGTCGATTGTGATTTTTGCCTTTGCAAGAGCCTTGTTGTCTGTTGCGGAAATCACAAAAGAAACTTCCCCTCTGGCTGTACCAGAAGCACCGCAGATAACTTCTGAAAGTTCAGGATTTACGTAGTCGATTGGATCTGTGTCGTAGAATTTTCCGCCTGTATACCACCATTCACCAGTACCAGGAAGCTTAAGGTCCGCAGTCTGACCAGCTCCGTTGTTGCTGAAGATTACCATTGTAGCTTCAGGAGGAAGCTCAAAAGTATACCAGTTGTCGCGGGCATCAGATTCCATTGCCACTCCAGGCCACTTTCCGCCTGTAAAATTCTGTGCTGTAGAAGGATTCCAGGCCCAGATTGTCTTGTATTTTTCAACGTGAAGAAGAATTCTGTCTGTAACGGCAGCACCGATTTCGCCAAGATCCTTGATTTTTCCGCTTTCAAATACAATATCTGTTGAGCGAACAACTTTGCTGCCCTGTTTGATGTAGATTCTCCAGGAACCAGGAGCGATTCCAGACACGGAACAGTCTGCTCCAGAACCGAATACAGCTTTTTCAGAAAGAGGATCACAGATTTCTACAGAATATCCCCCTTCAAGATTAGATTTGAATGTCAAACCGGCAGTCTGAAGAACGTAGTCTCCAGAAATATCGGCTGTACCTTTATTTTCGATGATTTTTCTAGCGAGTTTTGTGGAATCAAAAAGTGATGAGTGAACGCCGGCTGCAGAAATTACGTTTTTGATTGAAGTCTTATCCTCTTCTGTGAGGCTGGAAACATTGTAGCCCAGTTCGTTAAGGGAGTAATAAACGTTTCCAAGTGCTGTTGTGTTCCAGTTTACGGCTACGGAGTTTTCCCCTGATTCGATATCACAGACTGCACGAAGCATTGTGGCACCAAGACTCTTTTTAGTTGAGTCATAAGCCTGAACCGTTACAATTCTGTTTTTACCAACAGGAATCTTGTCGATAAAGATAACGTCCCTGTTGGCGCCGTCCAGCAGCTGGGCCTTAAGCGCCGAAGGTTCTTTACCTTTTTCGATTCCTCTTCCGCTGACAGAAACATCAGCGTAGCTCAGCAGGGAAACATCCAGAGAGCGGTCATCCTTTGAAACCAGAGAGAGAGTTCCAAAGCCAGAGAGGTTCTGATTCCGGTCAAGAAAGTCAGAACAGCCGCAAAGCAATGCAGCAGAGAGTAAGCCTGTAGAAACAGACCTGAAGAGTTTGTTGAACATTTTTAAAACCTCAAGACTTTTATCTACTTCTATGCTATTTGCTAATGGCCTATTCTCAATAAATAATTATAAATCTTAATGTTTTCTTATAAAACAAAATGTTATCGTACAAAAAAAAGAGTGGAAATATCACTTTCCACTCTTTTGAAAATCATAGGAATAAAACTATTGTACTATTCTGCAGAAGCTGGAATCGAAACTCCACCGTTGTAAGCAGCGCCGAGAGTGTTTCCTGGAAGGATTGTCTGGCTGAGCTTTTCTGCAAGAACGCGCTTGAGGTAAGCTTCTTCCGATGTGTTGTCGTCGAGAGTCTTCATTGCAGAATCAAGCTGAGCTTCGTATCTGTCGCGGTTAATTGTGAATACAACAAAGTATGTGTATTCAACTGAGTAGTCAGCATCTGTAGCCTTCTTAGGATTTGCGCCAATTCTCAAAGTACGAGTCTTTACCCAGTAAGAAGCACCCTTTAACAAACCGTTAAGTTCGATTGCGCTGGCCATCTGAGTTGCGTCGTTGTAAACCTTAGCCTTTGTTGTGGCATCAACATTCTGCATTCCGGCAAGTTCAGCAGTTGTAGTTGTGGCAACAATCTGGCTGATTGAAGTAGAAACTTCACGACGAGCGTCAACATTGTCTACCCAGATCTTAACGAAGTCCAAATCCTGACCACGACCGTCAAGAACGAAGATCATTTCTTCTTTTTCGTTAATACCCAAAGCTTTGGCTACACCCTTGTTGTTTCCATCATTTACACATTCAACCCATTTTGGGATTTCTTTTCCGATTGAAGCACCCTGCCAGTCAAGAAGTTCCGCACGGTTAGCAACAACCTTAAGACCTTTGATACCTTTATTAGATGCACAAGATGCAAGTGCAAGTAAACCAGCAACTGAAAGAACAACTGAAATAAGTTTTTTCATCTCTAATCTCCTAAAATAAAATTACGTTATAACTATTATAATTACAAAAACCAAAATTGACCACAAAAGTAACAAAATCAATGCAAAATTCAAGAGAAATTTTGATTGAGCGCCTGCCTGAAGCTGCAGCTGTTACAGCTGACTGTAAATCTGTTTGATTTCTTCGGTATATTCCCCCGGAGTTTCGTAGACCACAAGAGGCTTTTCTATGGTGATGCGGCTGCGGGCATTTTTGCGGGCTTCAATAAGGACGATGTTAGGCTCCTTGTCTGCAAAAGGATGAACCAACCGCATGCGTTTTGGCTCCATGCCGTGTTTTTGAAGGGATGAAAAGATTTCTGCCAGGCGGAACGGACGATGAATCATGTAAAAAACCCCGTGCTCCCGCAAAAGGTAGTCCGCTGCAGAAACAACATCTTCCAGACTGCAAAGAACTTCAAAACGGGCAATGGCCTTTGCGTCTTCCGGATTGTTTTTACCAGCGTCAGCGATCATGTATGGAGGATTGCTTGTAACAACGTTAAAGGAATGTTTCTTGAAAATGGACTGAACGTTCTTTATGTCACCCTGAACAATGTCGATCTTATCCTGAAGACCGCTCAACTCAACGCTGCGACGGGCCATGTCGGCAGATTCTTCCTGAACTTCAAGGCCGGTAATATGGGCGGCACGGCTGGAAGCGCTGAGCAAAAACGGAATGATCCCGGTGCCGGTACCCAGGTCGCAGACAGTCTGGTTATTGCGGATGCCATCGTGAGCAAACCAGGAAAGCAGAAAAGCATCGATGCCGAACTTGAATTTTTGCGGATTCTGGATGATTTTGTAGCCGGTTTGAGAAAGGGTGTCGATTATTTCATTTGAGTTTTCCATGGGGATTCCTATATACTCTATTTTATGAATGAAGAAAAATTTTACAAGGACGGTCTGCATTTTGGCTGTGCAAGATGTTCTTTTTGCTGCGGACATTCCCCAGGATTTGTATATTTGAGCCACAAGGATCTGGGCAATCTGTGCGATTTTTTTAAGATGAAGCCGGTTGAATTTGTAGAAAAATACTGCCGCTGGGTTGATTACTACGAAGGACAGACAGTTCTTGCATTGATAGAACAGAAGAATTACGACTGCATTCTCTGGAATAACGGATGTACCGCCTACGAAGGACGCCCTGTTCAGTGCAGAACCTGGCCTTTCTGGAGCTGGATGATCAAGTCAAAGGAAATGTGGGAAGAATGCGCAAAGGAATGTCCCGGTATGAACAAAGGCCGCCTCTGGACCTTTGAAGAAATCGAGGAAAACCGCACCGCCTACGACGAAAATAAGCCTATAACAGACGAAGAGTTTGCTAAGATTTATAAAAGTGAATGATATTTTATACATCTTAAGAAAGATTTTAAGATGTATAAGAAATAAAATTTGATTTTGGTACTTCTTTAGAAGTATAATATCCGTATGTCCCGGTTCAGAATATTGTAAAAATGTACAATCCCCTTCATGAAGCCCCCGATGAAAAATTCGAAGAAGTTATGAATGGAATAATCCGCCAGAAAAAACAGACCACAAACCTTCAATTTCTATGGAGTTGAATTAAATACTATCAACTTCCCCAGGATACTTTACTCCGCAGCGCTTCCTGATGCCGTCAAGAAAATCCATTACAAAAAGAGTTTCTGAAAGCGGCATGGAAAGGCTTTCGGTTTTTCCTGAGTTGATCTGGCTGGCGGCTTCCATGATTTCGTATTCATAGCCGGTTATCTGTTGTGGGATGGAAATTGTTTTAATCAGAACATCCTGGGAATCAAAAACTTTTATGGAATTTGGATTGTTGATGTTTTCTACCACGATGTAGCCTTTTTCACCCCAGAAAATTCCTTTCCGGTCAGATCTGGAATAAAGACCGCTGGAAAGAAGTGCGGTTCGTCCATCCTTGTAGTAGATTGTGATGGAGTTAAATCCATCCACCCCGGTATCTGTAAGCTGAGCAGAACATTCCACCCGTTCAAAATCTTTTCCAAAATGCATTAAGGCAAAATTTACAGGATAAATTCCCACATCAAGAAGTGCACCTCCCGCAAGCTCCGGTCGGATAAGCCGCTCCTTTTTTGAAATGGCGTAAGAAAGATTTGCTGTAAGGCTTGTAATCTTACCAACTATTCCAGAAGCCACTACCTCATCGATTATCTTTCGTGAAGGCATGTAACGGGTCCAGATAGCCTCTGCCACATAAAGCTTTTTTTCTGCCGCCAGCTTAAGTATTTCCCGTGCCTGCCCTGCATTCATAGTAAAAGCCTTTTCACAAAGCACAGGCTTACCGTTTTCAATGCAAAGCTTCATATGCTCATAATGATGAGAATGGGGAGTCGCAATATAAACCAGATCAACCAGAGGATCCTTTACCAGTTCCTGGTAACTGCCGTAAGCTTTTGGAATGTTATGCTCCCGGGCAAAGTTTTCCGCTTTCTCCAGAGATCTTGACGCAACAGCATAAGCTTCCGCATCTTCAAGTTTTGAGCAGGTGTCTGGAATGATTCTGGCAATGCTTCCGGCACCGATGATTCCGATTTTCATATATGGTCTCCTTATTGAGCAGATATAAAAATGTTAAATGCTGTTGTCATATTCATCATCCCCATCTTATCACCGTCTTCCCCTTATCCACAACGTTCTCTTCCATGATGATTTTGCCGATCTTTTCTGCTGAGATTTGGCCGGAAAGAGGATTTTTTATGCTTGGGATTGGGCCGGTTATTTCGGCTTGGAGGGTGCTTAGTTCAAAGGAAAGGTCGCAATCTTCCATGGTGCAGTTTTTGAGTACCAGGTTTTTGCAGTAGCACAAGGGCTGGGTGCCGGTGATTTTGCAGTTTATGAAGGTCAGGTTTTCTGAATACCAGCCAAGATATTCGCCTTTTACAACACTGTCGCGGACTGTGACGTTTTTTGCATGCCAGAAGGCGTCTTTTGTGTCCAGCTGGGAATCTTCTATTTCTATATCGTTGCAATACTGAAAGGAATATTTTCCCTTCATTTTCAAGCCGCTGACTTTTGCTTCATTTATTTCAAAAAAAGGATACTGGGAATCCAGAATTTCCACATTCCGGACTGCAACCTTTCTTGATTTCCATAAAAACTCCGGGGAATTTACAACAGAATCTTCAAGAATCACATCTTCACATTCCCTAAGAGCTTTTATCCCCATGATTTTGCAGCGGTTTATCTGAATATTTTTGTCGTACCAGAAGGCGGCCCTGCAATTTTCTGTAAGCTCTGTGTCCAAGAAGCTGCCATTTATTACATGCCAGAAGGGATATCTTAAATTCATATAACACTTCTGGACTTTTATGTTTGAGGCTTCTTTTAACGCAGATTCTCCGTCTGCAGGACCATCAAATCTGCAGTTTTCTATGAGGGCATCGTTAACTGCATACAATGCCCGTTCTTCATCTAAAACCAGATTTTTGTATTTCAATTTTAAATCTGTCCACCTTCAACAACAAGTGAGTCTGCGTTTGAGTTTTCGCCGTATGTTGCGCGGAGAGTTGCTTCGTAGTCAGCGTGGAAGAACTGTTCTGCAGCCAAAGACTTGATTTCTTCGTTGATCCAGTTCAAAAGGGATTCGTTGCCCTTTGCTACTGCTGGAGCGATTGTATCAAGTGAACCGAGAGATTCGATTCCTACTGTGAAGCCTGGGTTTTCAAGAGCCCATGCAAGAACTTCTGTGTTGTCTGTTGAAAGAGCTGCACCACGACCGTCCAGCAAAGCGTTGTAAGCTTCTGCGTACTGGTCAAACTTAAGAAGGTTTACTTCTGGATAGTTTTCTGTGAAGAATGTTTCTGCAGTTGTACCCTTTGCGATGATGAGTGTCTTTCCGTTAAGGTCCGAAGGCTTTCTGATGATGTCCTTGTCGTTTGAAACAACACCAAGCGCACACTTCATATAAGGAAGTGCAAAGTCTACTTTTTCTGCACGAGCTGGTGTAACTGTAAAGTTAGCAAGAACAAGGTCAACCTTACCTGTTTCAAGAACTTCTACACGGGCAGCAGCTTCTACTGGAACGTACTTAACCTTTACGCCAAGATCCTTAGCGATGCGGTCACCAAAATAAACGTCATAACCTGTATATGCACCAAGTTCGTTTACATATCCGAATGGTTTCTTGTCGCTGAAAACAGCAATCTTAACAGTTCCGCTTTTTTTAATCTGTTCTACAGAGCGAACACCTGTTGAACCACATGATGTGAATGCTGCAAGGAAGAGTGTTGCTGCAGCCGCAACTTTTACAAATGTTGGTTTTTTCATAATCCATCCTCGTAGGTGATTAATTTCAGGTTTCGCCTGATAGGATGAGAATAATGATTATTTCCTAGTAAGTCAATAGGTATTATATAGAAAATCCGTCAAGAAAAATTGCGCCCAGCAATTTTTTAGGATTTACCATTCTACCTCTTTATCAGCGACCCGTTTACAGACCGCTTTTTCTTTGCTTCGTAGTCCTCCCGGGTCAGTTCCAGTTCAAGGACATTCCACCGTTCATCGTCAAAACGGAAGGCCTGATGCTCGCTGATTTCCACGTCCTTAAATCCTGCAGCCACATAACAGTAATAGGCCGGCATGTTGGTGTCAAAAACACCGATGGAGATCTTTTCTGCCTGCAGGATTTCAAAGGAATATTTTACGGCCAGCTGAACCATTTCTTTGCCGTAGCCCTGGCCTCTTTTGTTGTGGTCAACGATGATCCAGCCAAACCTTAACTGCTGATTGTCGCCGTTTAAATAACGGATAATCATGTGGCCAACAATTGTGCCGTCTTCTTCTACTGCTGTAAGTGGATAAAAGTTATCTGTTTCGATGCAGTCGCCGTTGTTGTCAAAATACTTGTCGTTCATGTCGGCTTCTGTAATAGGAAAATAGTCGTAACGGTCGGAAACCCACTGGCGAAAGGTCCTTTCATCCCTGCACCAGTTTACAATTTTAACTGCATCATCACTTTTATATGGTCTTAGGATTAACATACTCATCTAAATTATACCACCAGAATTTACAGATGGCACTTTTTATTTGAGGAACGAGAGCTTCTAGATTCCCATCAACAGACTGATGTTTTTTACCACTTTTAGTAGTTCCGAGGAGGTGGACTTTTCGATAAAGCTGCAATTTCTTTGCACGAAGTCCAGGTTCTTAATCTGATCGCTTAAAATGCAACCTGAAACAGTGTGATCTTTAAGGACAACCTCAAAAGGATAGCCCTTAATCTGACTGGTAACCGGACAGAACAAAGCGAGATTTGTCTTCTGGTTGTAAAGCTTTTCGGAAACGCAGATTGCAGGACGACGACCTTTCTGTTCATGGCCGGCCTGAGGATCAAACTCCAGCCACACAAGATCGCCTTTTTCTGGAACGTAACGACCTTCTACCATTCTTCATTCCCCACTGGACCAGACGCCTGGACTTCTGAATGAAGGTTTTCTGCAGTCACCAGCTTCATCATTTCTTCAAGGCTCTTCTTTTTTGGAACAATAACCAGTTTGCCATCTTCAAAAAGAAGGTCAACTTCGCTTCCATTAGAGATGTCGTTTTCTTTGGCCCACACAGCGGGAATTCTAATCCCCAAACTGTTTCCCCATTTTTGAATTACAGCCTGCAATTTCAACCTCCAGACCGTAAAAGTATATACAATGTATAAACTTGTGTCAAAATTTAATATCATAAAAAAACTCCTATATATTTAATAGGAGCTTTGATCAAAAAAATGCAATTTTTCTAAAACTTTTTTATAGTCTTTACCTTGATTCTGCGGAGTTTTGGCCAGTCGCGGCGGAAGTTTACGCCCCATTCAAGGTCTGCGGTAAAGAAATCGTCCATGTGGCGGAATGGAAGTTCGGTGTTTGTCTCGGGATTCCAGATACCCAAAGCCTTTGGATAACATTTGAGCACCAGGGGAACGGCTTTTTTTTCAAAGTAGAATTCCACGATGACGTTCTTGCCCTTGTGAACCAGATTGCCTACCTTGAGCTTGAGCTGGTCGTATTCGGTCTGGATCTCTTTTTCTTCAAGCTTACGGATCTTTTCGTCCATTTCGTTCAGAAGCTGCTGAATATCCTGAGGAACTTCTTCCTGGCCGTCTTCGATTTTGTCCATGCGGATGACGATTTTGCTTAAAAGCCAGGCGATTATGTTGATGATGAGAACTATGCTTGTAATTACAATGAGAACAGTTGTCATGAATTAGTTTCTTGCCTTGAACTCAAAGTTTGAAAGGAATTTCTTGGCGCGGTCAGTCTTTGGGTTTGTCCAGAATTCTTCTGGAGTGCCAGTTTCTACGATGTCGCCGCCGTCCATGAAGATGATCTTGTCGGCAACGGCACGGGCAAAGGCCATCTGATGAGTTACGATGAGCATAGTCTTGCCTTCGTTGGCCAGATCCATCATAACGTCCAGAACTTCACGAACCATTTCTGGGTCAAGGGCAGCTGTAACTTCGTCAAAAAGCATGATTTCGGGATGAAGACAGAGGGCGCGAACAATGGCTACACGCTGCTTCTGCCCGCCAGAAAGCTCTCTCGGGTAGGCATATTTCTTTTCGCTAAGACCTACCCGTTCAAGCCATTGTTCAGCTTCTTTTTCAACTTCCACCATATCAAGATTAAGCTCGTGGGCATGTTTTGGTCCCAGAAGCAGATTCTTCATAACGTTAAGATGAGGGAAAAGATCATAGCTCTGGAAAACCATACCGATTTTCTGGCGGATAAGGTGCATGTCTTTTGTGCGGTTTGAAATCACTTCGCCATCAAGCTTGATTTCGCCGCCCTGAATTGTTTCCAGACCGTTGATACATCTGAGCAGGGTTGATTTACCGCAGCCTGAAGGACCAAGAATTACGATAACTTCGCCCTTGTTCACTTCAAGGTTCACGTTCTTGAGAATTGTGTTGTCACCGAAGGACTTTGTAAGGTTTGATATTTGTAAAAGTGCCATAATTTTTCCTTAAAGTTTTTATCCCCGCTGTTTTTTTTCGATATATCTTGCGGCAAGGCTCAGAATCCAGCATACCAGGAAGTACATCATGAAGATCACAAAGTAAATGGCGATGCTGGCAGTCGGTACCGAAAGACGGTTTGCCTCTACAATCTGCTGACCGATCTTTACAACTTCAATTACACCGACAAAAACCACCAGAGAAGTAGTCTTAATCATTCGGGTAATAAGGTTCATGCTGAGAGGAATAAGGCTCTGGAGAGTCTGTGGAATTACAATATAGAAGAAAACCTGACGGTCTGTTAAACCGATGGCCTTTCCGCTTTCGTACTGATGTTTTGGAACGCTTTCCAGAGCCCCGCGCACCAGGTCGCCCATTTCGGCGGTTCCCCACAAGGTGAATACCAGGATAGAAGCGGCCTCTCCGCTAAGGGAAATACCAAAACTGCGGGTAAGACCATAGTAAGCCACAAAAAGAAGTACCATCTGTGGCATGATGCGCATTATTTCAAGGTAGATTTTGCAGACCGCTTTAACAACCTTGTTCTTAAAAGTCATCACAACCCCAAGTCCAAAGCCCAGAATAATGCTGAAAACAACTGAAACAAGAGCAATCCACACAGTAACCCAAAGTCCGCCTAAAAGACGGATAAAGTTTGTTCCAAGGGTAAGAACTCCAAAAGCCTGAGAGACGGCGTTAATTGTGTCCGAACTGAGCATAACGCAACCTCCTTTCTGCTAACGAAGCCAAAACCGAAACCGGCAAAAGAAGAATGAAATATGAAACGCAGAGCAAAGTCAAAGCTTCGTCTGTTTTATAGTAGAGACCGATAAGATCCTTGGCAACGTACATAAGATCAGCAAGGGCAACGGCACTAAAAACCGATGTTTCCTTGATAAGGAACATGATGTTGGCACAAATTCCAGGAATGGAAACGCTGGTTGCCTGCGGAATGATGACGTACTGGGTGATCTGACGCTTTGTAAGGCCGATGCACTGGGCTGATTCAATCTGAACCTTTGAGACACTTTCCAATGCGGCACGGAAGGTTTCTTCCATATATGAACCGCCCAAAAATGTAAGGCCGATGATGGCGCACTGAACCGAAGAAAGCTTGATCCCCATACGAGGGAACGCAAAATACAGGAAGAAAAGCTGGATCAGCAGCGGAGTGTTTCGCGAAACTTCAATGTAAACGTCACAAACCCTGCGAAGCACTGGAATCCGATAATATTTGATGAGGGCACATACAAGCCCCAGGGCAAAAGAAAGAAGAATACCGATGAACGAAAGCTTAAGGGTAAGCCCTGCAGCAGTTACGTACATTGGAATCACCTTCTGAATAAAAGCAAAATCCATAGTTTTTACCATATACTTTAAGGAAATAATGGAATTGGTGCAACCATCAGGAATAAATATAAAAAAAATCATTTTTTACTGGCTTTTTTAGAAATCTGATTTATTATTAATAACAGTTAAGGGTTTCTAACCCGTAACAATACATCTTTTGGAGGCGCGTTATGCATCAGAAATACGGAATCACTCAGCCAGAATACGAAAAATTGGTAGAAGAACATGAATACCAGATTTTGGCAGACAAACTTAAGGCTAGCTTGGCAAACGCAAAGATTCGCGAAGGCGAATACGAATCACAGATGCACTGGTTAAGAGAAAGTGCAAAACAGCATGGATTGTCTGTTAAGTAATTCTTAATTGAGATAGAAGAAAGCTTCGTCCAAAAAAAAGGACGAAGCTTTTTTTTTGCTTTTTTTCAAAAAAAAATGTTGACACCCCAAAATTCAGTGGTAATATTATTATCAGATTGATAGTTAGACTATCACATTGAACATAGGGGTATTAAAATGAATCGAATAAAAGATAACGCAATGAATTTCATCATCGACGAGGCAACTAATCTTTTCCTCGAAAAATCTATTGTCAGCGTAACAATGAGCGACATTGCTAAGCAGGTTGGTGTTGGAGAAGCTACTTTGTACCGCTACTTCCAGAAAAAGCAGAACATCGTAATGCAGGCTTCTGTAAAGCTTTCAAAATCTGTTGCCGCAGATTATTTTACACCAGCTGAAAATGTAAACGGCTTTGAATCACTCAAGGCATTCTTTTCGGCATACGAAAACGTTTTTACTCAGCACCCTCAGTATTTTAAGTTCATCAATGAACTTGACGCATACATCATCACAGAAATGGTAACAGAAAAATCTGACTACGAATCTTCTGTAAATCTTTATAAGGAAATGTTCGACAAGGCTTACGCAAAGGGTCTTGAAGATAAATCTGTAAAGGCTGTTGCAGATGTTGAAGGCTTCTATTACTCAACTACACATGCCCTTCTTAACCTCTGTAAGTTCCTTTCTACCAAACAGGTACTCAATCACGATGACATCATCGACAGAAATAAGGAAATTAGAATTCTGGTAGACGTAATTCTTGCGTCTGTTAAGGGGGAATAAAAAATGACTAGAAGACTTACAAAAAAAGAAATGTGGATTTTCGCAATCGGTCAGCTGGGCTGGTCGGTGCTTGGGGGAATCATCAATGCATGGCTGGTAACTTTCTACCTTCCAACTAAAGGCGACATTGACGCTGGTGCTACCCAGTTCATCAAGCCTGGTTTTATCGCTCTTGGACTTACAATCCTTGGTGTAATTGCAGCAATCTGTCGTATTTTCGACGCTGTAACTGATCCTCTTATTGCTTCTATGTCAGACCGTTCAAAGAATCCAAAAGGACGCCGCATTCCTTTTATGCGCCGCGCTGCAATTCCTTTTGCTCTTACAACTATCGTTGTTTTCTGTGCTCCAATCCAGACAATCAGCATGATCAACGCTGCCTGGGTTCTGGGATTCCTCATCCTTTTCTACTTGTTCATGACAATGTACTGCACTCCTTACAACGCTTTGATTTCTGAGTTCGGAAAAACTCAGGAAGACCGCATGTACATCTCTACAGCAATTTCACTTACTTACTTTGCAGGTATGATGCTTTCTTACACACCTTTCGTGTTCGCAGGCATGCTTAGAGCCGCAGTTGGATTCAACTGGTCTTACAGAATCTGCTTTGTAGCCCTTGCTGTTGTAGCACTTATCTGTATGCTGATTCCAACTTTCTTACTTAAAGAAAACGACTTCGTAGAAGCTAAACCAACTGAATCAAACATGATGCAGTCACTTGGCGCTACTTTCAAGAACAAGAGCTTCCGTATCTTCGTATGTTCGGATATTACTTACTTCCTTGGAATGACTTTGTTCCAGACTGGACTTCCATTCTTTGTAAAGGTAAGCATGAAGCTGGATGAATCACTTACAATGGTTTTCCTTGGTTCGATGGCTATTCTTTCGGCTTGTTTGTACCCAGTTGTTTCTAAGCTTGTTGAAAAGTTCGGCAAAAAGAAGCTTGTTATCACAGGTTTCCTTGGACTTGCCCTTTCTTACCTTGTAACTGCTTTGATCGGTATCGTTCCACTTCCTGGAATGTACTTCGGTGTAGCAATCTGTCTTATTGCAGCCTTCCCTATGGCGCTGCTTGGAATCATTCCACAGGCAATCGTTGCAGACATCGCAGAACAGGAAGCTATTACAACTGGTGAAAACCGTCAGGGAATGTTCTTTGCAGCCCGCACTTTTGCCATGAAGTTCGGTACATCTGCAGCTATGCTCATGTTCACTTCACTTGCAATCCTTGGTTCACCACAGAACTCTGGCAGCTCAGAAATCGTTGCCAACGAGTTTGGTCTTAGAGTTGTAGCAATCGTTGCAGTTGCTTCTTGTTCTTTGGGAGCTGCAATTCTTGGTTTGTACAATGAAAAGAAAGTAATGGAAACAATCAACGCAGATCACGCTAAAAAAAGCGAATAGCAAAAACTGATACAGGAGAAACACTATGATCCTTGAATACAAAGTTAACGGTCGGATTAAATCGACAAAAGTTTCAAATGACGATGTAACAATTTCAGCAAGACAGGAAAAGAACCGTATTACAATTACTGTTCTTGCAATGAATGATGTGGAACTTGTTGCCTCTTATGACGAACATGTGCAGAAATATTCCAAGAAAGACCGTTTCTTCGTAAACGGCTACCAGTCATGGACAGACAGCTTTGAATACGGCTACAACGATGTTCTCAAGGATGCCACAAAACTGCCAAAGTTCCTGAACGAAAAGTTTGCCTTTGACAAATATGGAGACAGTTTCTTCTATAAATATCAAAAGAATGTACTTCACGGTTTTGACGTAAGTTATGTTACTGGTGAAGATCCCCTGTTCATCGGAAACAACAACTTCAAGAACGCATATCTTATCATCGAGCACCACAAAAAGGCCGGGAAGATGGTTCTTAAATCAGATGTTGAAGGCATCAAGGTTATTACAGGTCAGACTTTCACTCTGTTTGACTACTGCATCTGCAGCGACGTAGAAAAAGGAAAGGAACTTTATTTTTCACAGTTCCCTGCCCCTAAAGCTGAAAAACTCTTTGGTTATACCAGCTGGTACAACCACTATCAGGACATCAACGAAGACATCATTCTTGGTGCCCTGAACAATACAACAGAACACTTTGATCTTTTCCAGATCGACGACGGTTTTGAAACTTTTGTTGGTGACTGGCTCAACGTTGACGCAAAGAAGTTCCCTAACGGACTTAAGCCAATCGTAGACAAGGCCCACGACAAAGGAATGATTGCCGGAGTATGGCTTGCACCTTTCGCTGCTGAAGAAAAGTCTGAGCTTTTCCACCAGCATCCGGAACTGTTCTGCAAGGACGAAAACGGAAACCCAATCAAATGTGGTTCTAACTGGAGCGGCTTTTACGCACTGGACATCAACAATCCTGATGCGGTTGCCTATATCAAGAAGACTCTCCAGTTCTACAAAGACCTGGGATTTGACTTCTTCAAGCTGGACTTCCTGTATGCTGCCAGCGTAATGAAACAGCCAGGAATGAGCCGCGCACAGGTTGCACAGAAAGCTTACGAGCTTTTGAGAACTGAACTTGAAGGCAAACTGATACTTGGATGTGGAGCAGTTGTTTCAAATACCTTCGGTCTGTTCGACTACCTTCGCGTAGGTCCAGATGTTTCCCTGATTTTTGATGACGTTTGGTACATGAGAAAAATGCACCGTGAACGCATTTCGTCAAAAGTCACACTCAGAAACACAATCTACCGCCACATGTTCGATCACAAGGTTTTCCTGAACGATCCAGACGTTTTCCTGCTTCGTTCCCACAACATCAAGCTTAGCCGTGATCAGCGTGAGGCACTTACAACAATCAATGCGCTTTTCGGAAGCCTTCTTATGACTTCAGATAACCCAAAGCACTATAAAAACGGAGAGGACCAGTACCTTAAAAAGGCAATGCTTTTGTTCAAGTCGGCAAAGGTTGAAAGCGTTGAAACTTTGAAGAAGGAAATCCACATTTCCTACACCTTCGACGGACGCAAGTACGACATTGTTTACGACATCAACAAAGGAATCATCAGATAGTTTAAGACCAGGAGCATAAAAATGGATAAATCTTCAGTAATTTTCGGAAACAAGATTGATAAAAAGACTTTGAAGGCTGCTGAAAAGTCTAAGAAAAAGTTCATCAAAAAGTACGGTGACGATTCAAACGCCGGCTACAAGATCGGCTTTGAAAACATCTCTACCCTTGATTTTATCGACGCTTCAAACATGGTGTTCAAGCCAGAAGCAGAAGCTCTTGATCCTGCAAAAAGCGTAATCGTAGGAAATATCCGCATGGGATTCGGCCACTACCGTATCAGTATGGCCATCGCCAGCTGTGCAAAAGCTCTCGGTTACAAGCCTTACTGGCTGGATTACGCCAGCTTTGATGCAACTGGTTCAAAGATGATCCGGGAACAGAACGCACTTTACTCTCTGGCTTCCCGTCTTAGTCAGAAATCTCACCTTTTCAATCACTTTGTATGGGAACCAATGAACAGCGAAGGCTTTAAGGCCCTTACTTACAATGCAAAGGACCAGAAAAACGCTGAGCTTCTTGCGCCAATCGTAAAAAGTCTTCCAAAGGACACTCCTTACGTTGCGACACACGTTTGGCCTGCACAGGCTGCAGTTCACGCCGGAATGACTCACGTTGTAAACGCAATTCCAGACAACTGGCCAATGGCCCTTCACCTTGCAGAAGGTTCAATCCACGCGGTTCAGACTCCATTCGCATACCTTGGCTACAAGATGTTGAACGGCTTTGCTAAGACTCCACTTAAAGGCATTCCTGAAGACCAGATCAAGATGGTTGGCCATTACGTTGACCACGAACTGGTTGTGAACCTTGAAGAAGACAACAAGCTCCGTATTGAAAGAGCCAAAAACGGCAAACCAATGCGCTTCCTTTTGACAGTTGGCGGTGCCGGAGCCGGTTTTGACATGTTCCTTGCCATGGTTAAGCACCTTCTTCCTTACGTTAAGGCTAAGAAAGCCACACTTTTCATCAACTTTGGTGATCACAAGGACGTTTACGACAAGCTTTGCTCAAAAATCAAGCTTGATAATGTAACTACTTTCTTTAATGAATACGAAAAGCTTAAGGGCTTTGTAAAGACTTTGCGCTCAACTGACCCAACAGGAATCTACGCAATCTGCAACGATGACATTTTCCAGGCAGTTTACAGCACAAACCTTCTTATGCCAGAAAGCGACTGGCTTGTAACTAAGCCTTCTGAACTTGCTTACTACCCGATTCCAAAGATCTTCATGCGCCACATCGGTGGTCACGAGGTTTACGGTGCGGTTCATGCCCAGGAATTTGGTGACGGAACTTTTGAATGTCCTACAGTTGATACAATCAACCAGATGCTGGACAGAGTTTTGAACGACAAGGAAATCCTTTGCCATGTTGCAGACCAGATTAACCTGCTTAAAAAACAGGGCTACTACAACGGTGGCTATGAATGTGTAAAGCTTGCTGTTAAAGGAATGTAAATTATGAACTGTGCAGAATTGTCTAAATATATCATCGCCGGAAAGCTGGACGGAAAGCTCAAGGAGCTTTATGTTGACGACGGACTTATGTCGGAACAGCGCCAGCGCTATGTAAAATGCCTTGAAGCCTTTAGCCAGACTTTTGGGGATAACGGTGACGTGGGAATCTACAGCGCACCTGGACGCAGCGAAGTTTGCGGTAACCACACAGACCATCAGCACGGAATGTGTGTGGCAGCTTCCATCAACCTGGACGTTGTGGCTGTTGCCCGCCCTAGATCCGACGAAAAAGTTAACGTGCTTTCTGAAGGCTACGAGCTGATTTCGGTGGATGCCGCTGACCTTAAGTACGCACAGGCTGACCAGGGCACAACAAAGGCTCTGATCCGCGGTGTTCTTAAAGGAATGCTGGAAGCTGGATACAAGGTTGGCGGTTTTGACTGCTACCTTACAAGCAACGTCATCGTTGGCGCAGGACTTTCTTCTTCTGCGGCATTCGAAAACGCTTTGGGAACAATCGTAAACAGTCTTTACAACGAAGGCAAAATCAACCCAGTTGAGGTGGCAAAAGCCTCGAAATATGCAGAAAATGTATACTTTGGTAAACCATGTGGTCTACTAGATCAGACAGCAAGCTCTGTAGGTGGCCTGATTCACATTGATTTTAAGGATGTTGAAAATCCAGATGTCCGTAAAATCGACGTAAACTTCAGTTCATTTGGCTACAGTCTTTGTATTGTAGATGTTAAGGCCAGCCATGCCGATCTTACAGACGATTACGCAGCAATCCCAAAGGAAATGAAGAACGTTGCTGAATGTTTTGGACAGACTCACCTTAGAAACGTTGAGCCTGCTGAATTCTACGCTCACCTTGCGGAAGTTCGCCTAAAGTGCAGCGACAGAGCATTGCTCCGTGCATACCACTTCTTTGAAGAAGAAGAAAACGTTCAGAATCTTGTTAAAAAGCTTGAAGAAAAGGACTTCCCTGGATTCCTTCACTTTGTTAAGGCCAGCGGAAATTCCAGCTACAAGTTCCTTCAGAACATCTATTCACCAAGAATTCCAGAAAACCAGAGCGTTTCCATTGCCCTTGCCTTCAGCCAGAAATATCTGGAAACCCAGAAAGGCTGCCGTGACAGCAAAGGTGTTTGCCGTGTACACGGCGGTGGTTTTGCAGGAACAATCCAGGCATTCGTAAAGGATGAATACGTTCAGGAATACAAGACAAACATCGAAAAGATTTTCGGCAAGGACTCCTGCCACATCCTTCAGGTCCGCAACCTGGGAAGCGTAAAGGTAATATAAACTCAGGAAATATCTCCTTACGGATATTCTCAAAAGATATTAAAAATACGGGAAGGAAGGCCGAGGTAGTCAAAAACATCCTGAGCTTTGAAAGATAGTTTCCTTGCAAAGCTCAGCATGTAGCGACGCTAGCTAGCGGTTTTGGCTACCTCGGACTGACTGGTAGTATTTTCTATACGGTTATGATTTTATCCGTAAGGAGATATTTACGTAATTTTTTAGGGAGTGACAAAATGACTACAACAGAATTGATCAATAGACTTGTTTCATACGCTGTAAATGAACAGCTTATCCATCCGGAAGACAGAACCTACGCTACAAACCAGGTTTATGCCCTTTTTAAGATGGACGGTCCGGAAACAGAAGAAGCTTTGGATTACACTAAAGACGACAAGGAAAACCTTGAGGAAATCCTTGAAGCTTTGCTGGACAAAGCCGCTGAGAAAGGACTTCTTGAAGATAACACAGTAACTTACCGGGACCTTTTTGACTCAGAGCTGATGAACATCTTTATCGACCGCCCAAGCAACGTGATCCGCAAGTTCCAGGAAGAATACGAAAAATCACCTGAAGCAGCCACTGATTACTACTACAAATTAAGCTGCGATTCAAACTACATCAAGCGCTACCGAATCAAAAAGGACATGAAATGGGTTACAAAAACTGATTTTGGCGACCTTGATATTACAATCAACCTTTCAAAACCAGAAAAGGACCCAAAAGCCATCGCTGCAGCAAAGAACCAGAAGCAGTCCGGCTACCCTAAGTGTCTTTTGTGCACAGAAAACGAAGGTTACGCTGGCCGCGTAAATCATCCTGGCCGCGCAAACCACAGAATCATTCCAATCAACATGAACGGCGAAGAATGGTGCATGCAGTATTCACCTTACGTTTACTACAACGAACACTGTATCGTATTCAATTCAAAGCACACACCGATGACTATCAACCCAACAACATGGAGAAAGCTTTTTGACTTTGTTTCGACTTTCCCACACTACATCATCGGTTCAAACGCAGACCTTCCTATTGTTGGAGGTTCTATCCTTACCCACGAGCATTTCCAGGGCGGACGCTACGTATTCCCTCTTAACAAGGCGCCTGTTCTGAAATCGTTTAAAATCAACGGCTACAAAAATGTTGAAGCAAGCATCGTAAAATGGCCAATGAGCGTTCTTCGCCTTACAGGCAAAGATGAAAAAGCCATCTGTGAACTTGCCGACCATGTTCTTGAAGCCTGGCGAAATTATACAGACGAAGATGCCTGTATTTTTGCCAGAACAGATGATGTGCAGCACAACACAATCACTCCAATCGCAAGCCGCAACGGCGACAAATACGTTCTGGATCTTGTTTTGCGCAACAACATCACAACGGAGGAACATCCTCTGGGAGTTTATCATCCACACGCAAACCTTCATCACATCAAGAAAGAAAATATTGGTCTGATTGAAGTAATGGGTCTTGCAGTTTTACCAAGCCGCCTTAAGGGTGAAATGGAAATCCTGAAGGACGCCATAGTGAACAAAAAAGACGTTGCCGCCGACGAGCGCATCGCAAGCCACGCAGACTGGGTAAAAGAATTCCTGCCAAGGCACCCTGAATTGAACGAAGCCAACGCAGACTCAATCCTTCAGGAAGAAATCGGTCAGGTTTTTGCCCAGGTTCTGAGGGACGCAGGTGTCTACAAACAGACAGAAGCCGGAATAAAAGCTTTTGAAAAGTTTGTAGCTTCCCTGTAATAACTAATTTTTCACTAAAAAAAGAATGAAAAAGGCTGTCAAATTGTTAAACTTGTTAAACAATTTGATGGTCTTTTTTTATTATGCTACACTATCCCTATGAAACTCGATTACGTTATCCAAAGGTCTTTTAGAAGGACGCTTTGCATTCATATTTCCAAGGATGGGCAGATTGTGGTTAAGGCGCCTTTTGGGACCAGCAAGGGTGTCATCGATGATTTTCTGAAGGAAAAACGGGAATGGATTTTGAGAAAGCTGAAAAAGGCTGAACGTAACGAGGAGCTGGCTCAAAGACTTGGAGCGATTTCTGAGGAAGAAAAGAAAGAAATCCGCAAGGCGGCCAAAAAGATTATTCCGGAGCGGGTTGCCTATTTTGCGGAGCTTTCGGGGATAACCTATGGCGGTATTCGATTTGGATTTCAGAAGAGCTGCTGGGGAAGCTGCAGCGCCAAAGGAAACCTGAACTTTAACTGTCTTTTAATCCTGATGCCGCCGGAAGTTCTGGATTCTGTTGTGGTGCACGAACTTTGCCACCGCCGGCACATGAACCATTCAAAGGCTTTCTACGCGGAAGTGCTGAAATATTTTCCGGAATACCACAAGTGGGACAAATGGCTTAAGGAAAACGGTCAGGCATATTTTATGCGGCTGGAAAAATAATAAATTTTTATAAAAGCAAAAATCTTTGATTTGGTTATATAATTGATAATATATGAGGAGAAAGATGGTAACTATCAGACTTGCAGAAAAACGGGACATCTCTGGAATCAAGAAACTTTTGGAACAGGTTCTTGCTGTTCACAACAAGGGACGTCCAGACATTTTTAAGGAAATTGGCCAGAAATACACAGACGAAGAACTGGCAGAATTGATGAAAAAATCAGAAGATCCAATCTTTGTGTACGAAGACGAAGGTCAGATTTTAGGACATTGCTTTTGTCAGACAATCATGCACAAGGAAACTCCTGCTACCTACGAATACAAAACCCTTTACATCGACGATCTTTGCGTTGAAGAAAAAGCCCGCGGCAAGCACGTTGGCACAAAGCTTTATGAACACGCAAAAGACTTCGCCAAGAAAAACGGATACTTTAACGTTACCCTTCACGCCTGGGAATGCAATCCGGAGGCAGTTGGCTTTTACCAGCACCTTGGAATGATCACCCAGCAGTATACAATGGAAGAAGTACTCTAGAATCCCCAGCTTCTGGCGTAACAGAGACCAACCTTGTCTCCCACCGCCAGACTTTCCGCACTAACTGTGGCCTGGTCCACCAGCAATACCTGTTCTGGCATTCCTTCTGGACCTTCCAGCTGCACCTTGTATCTTGTGTTTGCACCAAGAAATTCCTTTGACACAATAGTTCCCTTCTGGCGACAGGTGACAAGGGCGCTTTTTGTAAGACTGATCCATTCCGGGCGGATGAGCATTTCGCGAGCAGTGCCGCTTTCCTGCATGATCATGAAGTTTGTGCGACCGGTGAACTCTGCCACAAAACGGTCCGCCGGTTGGAAATACACTTCTGCCGGAGTGCCGTACTGAACCAAAGCGCCCTGATTTATCACGGCAATTTTGTCCGAAAGACTAAGGGCTTCTTCCTGGTCATGAGTTACGTAGATTGTTGTGATTCCAAGGCGCTTCTGGATTTCCTTAAGCTCTTCCCTAACCTTGATTCTGAGTTTTGTGTCCAGACTGGAAAGCGGTTCGTCCATTAGAAGAAGGTTTGGCTTTAAAACCAAAGCACGTCCCAAGGCAACCCGCTGCTGCTGACCGCCGCTCAATTCTGAAGGATAACGGCAATGCAGTTCCTGGATTCCAAGACTTTCTGCAGTTTCCTGAACCAGACGTTTCAATTCAGCCTTATCGCATTTTGCAATCTTAAGTCCGTAGCCAAGATTCTGTTCAACTGTAAGATGAGGAAAAAGTGCGTAGTCCTGAAAAACCATTCCCACCTTGCGTTTGTTTGGAAGCACTCCGTTCATCACCTTTCCGCCAACAGAAATTGTTCCTGCCTGTGGATCAAGAAAGCCGCTTATGAGCCTGAGCAATGTTGTCTTTCCACAACCGCTGGAGCCAAGGAGAGTCGTAAAGCTTCCTTCCTCTACCTCCAATGAAAAATCCTTGATTACAGGTGTGTTCTTATACGCAAATGAAACATTATTAATAGAAAGAAATGACATTTTTGCTACCTGCCTTACCGTTTATGATTTTTCCCAGGAACAGTCCCAGGCCAAGAATTACAAAAGTTATCAGGGTGAGCACCATTGCCAGAGCGGCGGCCCTTCCCCAGGCTCCCTGTTCCGCCAGGTTTATAAGCTGAATGGAAGCCAGCGGCGTCCTGAAGGAAACAAGGAAAATCACCGCACTTAAGGTTCCCACACCGCGAATGAAGTCGTAGACAAAACCGCTGAAGATTCCACCACGGGCCAGCGGTACCAGAACGGACCAGAGCACCACCATCTGGTTTGCCCCAAGGGAACGGGCCCCCTGATCCAGAGTGTGGCCCAGCTGACCAAAAGTATTTGAAATCACTCGATATGCAAAAGGCATAAAGGCGATGGTCATGGCAAGCACGATCAGTACCTGGGAATTCTTAAAGTTCAGAAGATTTGCCGCAATGGAAATGGAAAGTCCGTGCAAGGTTCCAGGAATTGCGGATGGAAGCTGAGCCAGAACGTCCAGAGTTTTTCTGAAAGGTGCGTCGGTGCGGTGAACGATGTATGAAGAAACCGTTGCCACAACCGTACTTAAGGCTGCCGCAATAAGGGCAAAGCTAAGGGAATTCTTAAGCTCCCTGCCGTAATCGGAAACCGCAAGAACGTGCTTTAGTGTGAATTTTGTGTTTATTCCCCAGAGCTGCTGGAAACTTCCCGCAACAATGGCAATCACCTGAGCCACAACAAAAATCGAAACGATCACCACGAACGCAAATAGCAGAGCCTTTGCCAGAACCGGTGTTCTATTTCCAATTTCCTGGGCAAAGCCTTTTCCTCCAACTGTGGCAGTCTTTTTTTCCAGCTTTTTGCCAAGGCGGTTCTGCAGCAAAAACAGGATTACACTTGGCACCACCAGCACGATTCCAAGAACGGCACTGGTTCCCACGTTAAGCCAGCCAGTTAGCTGAGTGTAAATCTCAACTGCCAGCACCCGGAATCGTCCCCCAACAATCAGAGGATTTCCAAAATCGCTAAGTACGCTTACCGCAATGAAAAGGAATGAAGAAAGAATTCCCGGCCAGCTCAAAGGCAAAGTCACGGTAAAGAAAATCCTAAGCTCGCTGGCGCCAAGGCTGCGGGCAGACTGTTCCAGATTAGTATTGATTCCCCGAAGGACCTGTGAACAGATAAGGAACGCCATAGGAAAAAAGCTGAGCACCTGGGCGATCAAAAGTCCCCAGAAGCCATAAAGTGAAATGTCCAGTCCCAGAACTGTATGAGTGATGAATCCCTGTTTACCAAAAAGAAGGATGAATGCCAGCCCTCCAACAAATGGCGGCGTAATCAGATGAATGATGGGAACAAGACTGAAAAACTTCTTGCCGGGAATGTCGGCCTTAACTACGGCGTAGGCAAAAAGATAGCCCACAATCACCGAAAGCAGGGATGAGCAGATACATTCCACAAAGGTGTTCCTCATGGCAGCGTGCCACACCGGCTGAGTAAAGACAGCTCTGTAGTCGCCGATTCTGGCAGAAGTGAGAACGCACACAAGAGGAAAAATCACACAAAGGGCAAAGAATACCGCAACGATTATCCAGGCTGTTAGCAGGGATTTGCTGTTGCGGCTGGAATCAAACTTCATTTATTTAACGCTCTTAGACCACTTGGAAAGAACTTCTTCTTTTTCCGCAGCAGCCTTTGCAATGTCGTATTCGATCAGATCAAGTTCAGAAACTGGAATTGAACCTTTTGCACCAACGGCATCAGGATTTACAGGAACAGTAAAGTCGATGGAACTCATAAGCTCCTGGGCTTCCTTTGAAAGCATGAAGTCTACGAAAGCCTGTGCTTCCTTGAGATGCTTTGTGTTCTTCATGATGGAAATGCAGTCAACGTCCCCTACGCTCTTTGGAGGTGCGATTGCTACAAGATCAAAACCGTCAGAGGCATATTTTGCGATGGCGTGAAGATATGAAACACCGATAGCGTATTCCCCTGTACCCAAAAGCTTTGCAGGAGCACTGCCGGAATCTGGGAACTGGCCAATATTTGGAGCAAGCTTCAGAAGGTAATCCCAGCCCTTTTCTGTGCCAAGACGCTGCAACTGGTTCTGAACAAAAAGATAGGCAGTTGAAGAAGCCACAGGATTTGTAAGAACAATCTCACCTTTAAAGACTGGGTTCAAAAGATCATCCCAAGTCTTTGGAAGTTCAACACCAGGGAAGCATTTTTCGAAACGGCCTTTGTTCACGCCAATACCAAGTGAAAGTACGCAAAAGCCTGTGTAAGTGTCATCTGAAGAACGGGCAAAATCAGGAACATTTTTAGCCATTGGAGAAGCATAAGGTTCCAATGCTCCGGCCTTGTTTGCCTGAATATGATAGTTTGTGGCACCACCAAGCAGAATGTCTGCCTGAGGATCATCCTTTTCTGCAATAACGCGGTTTACAAGTTCACCTGTAGAAGCTCTAAGGAAGAGCACTGGAATGCCTGTTTTTTTAGTAAAAAGGTCCGTAAGAGCCTTTGTTTCTTCTTCGTGGATGATGGAATAGATGCAGAGCTCTCCAGTTTTTTTAGAACAGCCTGCCAGTGCCAAAAGAATAAAACTCAAACCTAAAGCAAAAAATACCTTTTTCATAAAAACCTTCTTAAAAAGTGATATTAAGAAAATAGTGTATTTTTAAGTATTTTTATATAACCAGATTGGATTTATTTTTATATTGCCAAGGCTTTCTTCTATTTAATAAGACATTTTTCCTGCCACTTGTCGGTTTTCCAGCGCAAAATCATGCCAACTGCACGGAAACATTCGTCGCAGGTAAGAGCGATGTAACAGCCCAGAACCATAAGTCCAAGATGAAGTCCAAGGAACCAGGTTCCCACAACAGTACACAGCATCATGAAAACAACTCCCAGCACAACAGGACAGATGGCGTCGCCACAGGTTTTGAGGGCGTTTCCGTAGATAAGATTTGTAACACGACCAAATTCCAGAATCACATCAAGCCACAAAAGTCTGGTAACTATTTTTACCATTTCTGGATTTGAGCTTAAGCCTTTTACAAAGTGAGGAGCAAAAAGCGCGATCAAGCACCCCATCACCGTAGAAATCATGATTCCAAGAGCCAAAGCCTTTCGGATTCCCTTTTTGCAGGCGTCGAATTCGTGACGACCGATTCTCCAGCCGGTGATGATGGCGTTTGCCTGAGACAAAGCCGCTCCTGCCGCAAAAGAGAAATTGGCAATCTGAGCAGTATAAGCCCGGGCCGCAACATTGAAGCCTTCAGCGTCCATCTGGTTCAGAAAGCGGATGGCCATTGTCATGGCAAAATTGTAAAGCATAGTTTCCAGCGCCGAAGGAAATCCGATCTTAAGAATCTGACCAACGATGAGCTTAAGGCTGATGCGCTCCGGTGACTTTTTTGCGCCAATCAGCTTGTGAGAAATCACCATAACCGCCGCCAGGTTCACCACGCGGGAAATGACGGTAGCCACCGCAACTCCAGCAACTCCGTAATGAAAATGAAAGAGGAAAAGGCTGTTTAACGCCAGGTTGATGAGATTTGCAGCAATTGTTGAGTAAAGAGGATATTTTGTGTAACCGAAGGCACGGATGTAACCAGAAAAGACAGGAATCAACGCATTAAGGAAACAGGCACCGCCAACGATTTTCATATAAGTTGAAGCTGCGGATTCAAGAGTCTCGGATACGCCGATAGTAATGAGCAACTTTTTTGAAAATACGAAAAGGATGATTGAAATCGGGATGCTTAAGATGAGGTTGAAGGCAACCCCAATATTTTTGGCCTGCCAGGCAACTCCCTTACGACCGGCACCAATATTCTGGGTCATGACCGCCATCATACCGGTAGAAACGATGGAAAACATAAGAATGAACATGGCTATGTATGTGTTTGCGGTACCAACCGCCCCTACCGCGTGGTCACCGATGGTAGAAAGCATGAGAGTGTCCACCATTCCCGCCATCATGAAGAACAGGATCTCGATGCAGATAGGTACAAAAAGTGCCAGAAGTGATTTTTCTTTTGTTTTTTTTGATTCAGTCATAATAAGACCACTTTGAATGAAAAATCAGTTCTTGTCTAGTGATGATAGCAATGTGTTATTTTTTTTGGTGATTATTCAGATGCTATTTCAACACCAGCTCAACACTTTTTTTCTGAACGTAACCCATTTCTTCAAGGTTGTGGACGATTCTGTAAACTGTTGCGCGGCTTACGGAAGCATCTTTTTCCCGTGCAAGATAGTAAAGCTCCTTGCAGGTGCTGGAAGGATTATCAAGAATCAGTTTTATAAGATTCCTGCGCTGAACGGTGATGCGACCACCATTTTTTTTGAACTCTCGGATTAAAAAATCATAATTACTCATATACTTTTTTACAGTTACCCTTAACTAACTAAGGTTAACATACGCTAACTTTAAAAAAGTGTCAATGGGGTTCTCAAAAAGAACTGTCATGCTGAATCTATTTCAGCATCTACACTAGATTTAGTGATTGAGATTCTGAAACAAGATCAGAATGACTTAGTTATTAAGCCACCCCTTCTCCAGGGCACGCTGAATGTTCTTTTCGTACCAGTCCCTTAACTGAGGGATTGCTTCCAGAGCTGGAGCCATTCGCTTGTTCACCATTTCTACGCTTGGGTGACCTTCCTTCCAGGTGTGACCGTCAGTCAAAGTGTTGTGCAGCAGGGGCTGAAGTCTGTCCATGGCGGCGGCATATTTTGAGGTAGGAGTTTCCATGCCGTCAAATTCTTCCCAGAGAGTGCGGAAATCCTTTGCCAAATGCTCCGGAATCTGGGCAAAAAGCTTGTCGGCGGCCAGTTTTTCCCGCTCTTCCTTATCCTGATTAGCATTTGAATCGTATGCGAAAGTGTCGCCGGCATAAATTTCAACAAGATCGTGAACTATGCACATCTGAACTGCACGGCAAATGTCTGCCCCTTCTGGAGCATAATCCTTAAAAAGCATGGCCATAAGCGCGATGTGCCAGGAATGTTCCGCGTCATTTTCACGGCGGCTTTTGTCCACCAGCATTGTTCGGCGGCTGATTCCCGTCATCTTGTCCACTTCAGCGGTAAATTTTAAAAGCTGATTTATCTTTTCATCTGCGCCTGGCAGAAAATTTTCCAATGGCATCTGTTGAACCTCAAATTAAATTTATATAATGATACCATGACTTCTGAAGAAAATGAATTAACCTCGGTTTTGAAAAAGAGGGGTTAGGCAATAGGCTCTGGCCACTTCTTCAACCTGCCTGGAATTAATTGGTGATTCCCTGGTTTCCATTGTGATTATCATGTTTTTTCCAGGGAGCCACTTTTTCTTCTGATATAAGTGAAGCTTTTGGACTGCCTTTACTGAGTGGTCGCAATCATCCATCATTCCTAGATGCTCCCAGGCAAACTCCTGTCTTGTGATTGTGTTGAGGCAGAAAAAGTCTGGGTGCAGCAGAACCTCCCCCACCTTTACTGGAAATTCGTACCGATACGGAATGTTAAGACGGTCCAGCGTATCAGCAATTATAATCTCTGATTTGGAACGGACCCGCTTTCCTGTGGCAGTAAAATATTCTGGACCGTCCTGAGGAAAAGATTTTTTTTCATATTCCACGGAAAGCCATCGCTTTACGAACTCTGTGTCAGATAAGGTTGGGGTTTCGATGAGGGACTGGCGGTCTGGGGAAAGGTCTTCCAGAACTGCGGAAAGTGGATTTTTTTTGAGCTCAAGGGTTATTCTCCTTAAAAAACTAATTTCCCGAGTCAGAACTGGAAGAAGTCTCTTATTGTAATCCTTTTGCGCCAGAGATTTTATAAACTCCATCCTTCCTTTAGGAATATAAGTTCCATTTGTTTCTCCGCGCTGTAAATGATAATACTGAGCCGTTCCCTTGCACCTAGTAATTCGAAGATTTCCTTCTGGGGCCTTCTTCAAAGCGTTATTTTTGATTGATAAGAGCTGTTCAAGGTGGGATATACGTATAAACAGCAAACTTTCAAACTCGTCTGGCGGTAACTGTTCATAAAATTGTGCCATAATTTGAGTCCTTTTTGTAAATGTACATATAAAATGATTTCAAGAAGGGAGAGTTTATATGTACATCCCTTAAAAACACTGACACTTTTACAAAAAAAACTTGGATAGTACATATAAATAACCTGGGCTGGCTGCAGGTTTATATGTACCAAGCACAATCACAACACACTTTTACTTTAAAAACTGAAAAATGTACCTATAAACATTGTATCTTGATATTTAAAATATATGTACAAATGCAAAAATCGGCAATAAAAATCTCAATTTTTAGTATTCGTAGATCTTCCCCTTGAGGATTGCGTGGAACATTTTGTCTTTTACGCCGGGGTTTTCTTTTTGGAGCTGGCGGACCAGGGATTTTACGTATTCCCGGCGGGTTTTGCCGTCGTGGGGACAGGGATTTTTTACGCAGGGCAAATCATAAGCCTTCATAAATCCGCGAATTTCTGCTTCCTGGATGTAGATGAGGGGGCGGATTACGGAAATATCGGCCTCTTTGTAGTACATGATTGGGGCGAAGCTGAAAAACTGGCCTTCGTACATCAGGGAAAGCAGCATTGTTTCGATGAGGTCGTCCTGGTGATGGGCATAAGCTACTTTGTTGCAGCCCTGCTCTTTTGCAAAAGTATTCAGAGCCCCTTTCCGGAGCTTTGCACAAAGAGAACAGTAGGAACCCTTCTGCACTTTCTGCTTAACGATTTCCGAAATCTCTGTCTTTAAGATATGGTATTCCACCTCCAGCTGATCGCAAAGGGCCAGGATTCCAGAAAGGTCAAAATCTCCATAACCAGAGTCCACCGTAACAGCGATAATCTGAAATTTTTGAGGATAAAATTTTCTAAGGCCCGCCAGTGCGTACAAAAGCGCAAGGGAATCCTTTCCGCCAGAAATGCCCACGGCGATTTTGTCGCCGTCGGAAATCATCTGGTAGTCTTCAAGGGCCTTGCGGGTCTGGCTGTACAGTTTTCTAAGGTTCATGGGACCATGCTCCTATTCGTCCAGATCGTCGAAATTGCTGTAGATGCTGAGTTTACGGTTTTCGGTGCGCTTTTTTGCTTTGGCAGGCTTGCTCTTTTTGGAACCCAGGTCTGCGTTTGTGAAAATGCTGATGGACTTTTCACTTTTGATTCTGCGCTGACGAGCCTCCGGCTGTAATGGTCGGGATTCCGCTGTCTTTTCGATAAGCAGGTCGTTGGCGGAATTCATGATGACTGCGTAAAACCCAAGGCCATTGCTTTCCTGATATTCGATGGCCTTTTCAAGATCCAAAAGTCCTATGCCCGCCTTTTTCTTTCCTTCGATGCCGCTCTTTTCCCGGATTTTTTTTGCAAGTACCGCTTCTGAGTAGCGGGCCTTTTCACCAAGAGCTTCAAGGGCATTCAGAATTTCCAATTGTATAGGCGAAAGTTCAGTTTTCTGCATCAACAGCCTCCTTTTCGGAATCTGCTTTTACAAGCAATTTTTTGTATGAAAGATCGATCAAAAACGCCCCCAAAGGAGCTGTAATAAGAATGCCCATAACGGCAACAGTAAGGACGATATTTCCGCAGCCAAGCCCCATTGCAAGAGGAATACCACCGATGGCAGCCTGGACAGTGGCTTTTGGAATGTAGCCAAAGCCGCAGAAAAGGCGTTCCTTAAAGGTGAGGTTTGTGCCCGCAACACAAAGGACAACTCCCGCAAGTCGGAACAGAAGCACAAGAAGAATCAGGATGATTGTTGCAATACCTGCCTGTTTTGTGTAGGAAATATCCACGCAGGCACCAACCAGCACAAAAAGGACGATTTCTGCGCAGACCCACAGCTTGTTGAATTTTGAAGAGAGCCTCTGTGCCACAACCTTTCGCTTACGCTGAAGCCCGATTCCTAAAGCCATAACGGCAATCAGTCCGCTGAAAGGAACGACGCTGCCAAAACGGGCTTCAATCCAGTCCAGCACAAAAGCAAGGGAAAGCACAAGGATCACCTTTACAGAATCCCGCATGTGGAACTTTTCAAAATATTTTCCAAGAACAATGCCAAGGGCTGAACCTGTAAAAATACCGATTAAAATTGAGACTGGAACTCTGGCGAAAGAAACCCAGGAAATGTCCTGCCCCTGAGCCATTCCGGTAAAGGCGCTGAACATGACGATTACAAAAACGTCGTCTACACTGGCGCCGGCAAGAATCATCTGAGGAATCTGTTTAGAAGTACCGTAGCCTTCCTCCGTGAGCCTTATCATTCTTGGAACAATCACCGCAGGAGAAACAGCAGCAAGCACAGCACCCATAATGGCCGCATCCAGAAGAGATACATCCAGAAAACGGGGAGCCAGAATCACGTAACCGGCAATCTCAAAAACTGCAGGCAAAAAGCACATTAAAACCGCAGAACGGCCAACCTTTTTAAGCCCGATTACATCAAGGGAAAGCCCTGCCCGCATCAAAATGATCACAAGGGCGATTCGTCTGAGTTCGGAAGAAATGGAAAGAACCTTTGGGTCGATAAGATTCAACACATAAGGTCCAAGAAGGATTCCTGTGGCAATCATGCCAACAAGCCCTGGAAGATGTATTTTTTTACACAGAAACGCAAGAAGCATTCCCAGCAAACATATCAAAGAAAGGGAAAGTAACATAAAACAATAATAGCACACAGCTTTTTATTAAAACAGTGTGCTATCAGTTTTATTTCTCAACAATCAGCAGATGCTGAAAGAACGGAAGGATTAGAATACTGTTACTACTTCGCCGTTTGGATATTTTTCTGAAACGTACTTCTGAACTTTTTCAGACTGAAGAGCCTTGATCAAAGCAACGATTTCAGGCTTTGTTTCGTTACCAGCTTTTACTGCAACAACGTTTACGTAAGGTGAAGATGAACCTTCAACAAACAAACCGTCTTTTTTAGCAGAAAGACCGGCAGGAATAGCATAGTTACCGTTGATAACTGCTGCGTCTACATCAGAAAGAACTCGTGGTAGTGAAGCTGCTTCAATTTCGCTGAACTTAAGGTTCTTTTTGTTAGAAGTGATGTCTGCAACAGTTGCTGTGATTCCAGCTTCTGCCTTCAAAGTGATAAGACCAGCTTCCTGAAGCAAAAGAAGAGCACGACCTTCGTTTGTAGGATCGTTAGGAATTGCAACAGTTGCCTTTTCTTTCAAAGCATCAAGTGACTTAATCTTGTTTGAGTAAACGGCGAATGGTTCAACGTGAATTCCACCAGCGTTTACAAGGTGATAGCCGCGTTCATCATTGAAAGAGTTCATATATGGAAGATGCTGAAAGTAGTTAGCAGCGATTTCGCCGGATTCTACAGCTTCGTTTGGAGTAACGTAGTCTGTGAATTCAACAACTTCAAGCTTGATTCCCTGTTCTGCAAGGTCAGACTTAACAAGGTTAAGAATTTCTGCATGTGGTTCTGGAGTTGCACCAACTTTGAGTGTGTCCGAAGATGTTTTTTTACATGATACAAGAGCCAAAGCAAGTACAGCTGATGTAAAAGCAACGATTTTTTTCATTTTGTAACCTCTCTTATTCACTAATTACCTAGTGATTTAGTATGTTTTAATTATGTCGAAATGAAAAAAATATGTCAATATTAGCGTTCTGTATACTTAACTTTCATAACTCCATAAGATTTAATGCGGCCGTTGGTTTTGTGATAATAACGTTCCGTAACCCCGTTTACATCCTTTGACCAGACGCTGTCCTTTTGCCGCTCCGTTGAATCAATAAAATGAATATTGCCGTCTTCATCTTCTCGGTCGTAAATGGCCATGTGAGATATTTCAGGAGAATCAACCGCCCCCATAAAAATCAAATCACCATGCTCGGGTTTTGTTGTGGGAGTTGAATATTTTGAACACATGTCGGCACAGTTTGAATCATCAAAAAGAAGTGAATATTTCGTATCAACAAGAGCATATTTGTAGCACATGACCACCAGGCCAGAGCAGTCTACCTTTATTGATCTAACAGGATCCTGCCCACCCCAACCGTATTCAGTTTCGGAATCCCGATAAAGTTCCGCAAAAGCAAATGCCCTATCTTTGATTTCTTTAGGCGCATCAGTTTTTATTTCAACTCCAGAGGACTTTGGATTTTCGTAATCACCAAAACTTACAGAGCAAGAAACAGTTATAATAGAAAGAAATGAACAAACAATGATTTTAATCAGGGAATTTTTTTTCATAGCAAGATTATTCTACTATGCTTTGAGTCAATCGGAAACCAAAAAGATTAACATACAAATGAATGATGTTTTTAAGATCATAGAGTTTTTTAACAGAGCAAATCTGTTTGTTGCCATCAAAACAATGACCGCCATAAGCATGAAGCTGGCTGTCCGTAATCGTACTGTAAGTTTCATCCCCGCTAAGATTTGGAACAATTGAGTACTCGCTGACATTTCCGCTCATGTCATAACAGCCGATTCCGTTTGGCTTAAAGCTTCCGGGAACTTTCATCATATGAGTTGAAGCAACTTCCGTTAAATTGTTTGAACCGGCGAAATTGAAATTCCTATCTTCGGAAGTCCGATTAGCTCCCATGGCGGCGTACTGCCATTCTGTTACGGTTGGCAGCCTGTAACCGTTGGCACTGGTTTTCTGATAGATATTTTTTGTTATTGCAAAATCATATACCGTCTGTTTTTCACCAGTCATATCATAATGCAGATTATCATCTATAACATAATTTTCACTGGCAACATCAAAGGAACTTTTTAGTACTTCTTTACAGGCAGCATCCTTGTAATAAACAGGGGTAAGTCCTTTTTTTACAGACAATGCATTGCACCAGGTAAAAATGTCAGCAGGATGAGCGGCTGTAACAGGAAGATATGCATGAATGGATGGCACGCCAGTATATCCGGTATTTCCGTCTTCTGCCAGTTTAACGAATTTGAAACCGTTATGTTGAGCCCAGGTAAAAATTTCATACCATAGAAGATAGGTGGTTTCGAATTTGCAGATTCTGTATGGGGAAAGACCAGATGTTCCCCCATTGGTTACATCCCTGATTTCCACCATTTCAAGGCTGTTTATTTCTGGTAAATCGGCAGAAATTTCGTTCATGTCGTGAAGCATATCGCGGCACCCGGTCAGTCCCGCCAAAAGAAAACAAAACAAGATTGGCCCGTAAACATGTTTTTTAAGCCCAATCATCTTTTTACTCCTGCAACAGGCTTTGTTCCAAAGGGCATAAAGTCCAGAATAAGGCCAAATTCAGGTCCTATATTCATAAAGCTTTCTGATTTTTCGTTAAAGAATGCCCAGTGACAACCCGCTGAGCCCAGAAGATTCACGTTTTTTGTCTTAAGGATTATTTTTCGCAGGCTAAGGTCAGATTCAATCGTAAAATCATAATAGATGTCGTTGACCATACCTTTTTCAGCACTAACAAAATCAACGTCGCTGATAAGAAAACCCATACCGCCGGAAAACATCAGGTTAAAATCCTGGGGAAAATTCCATTGAGCAAACAATCCTCCGGAAAAAGTATAACTATAAAGCTTTTTTAACTGGACATTATCAGGGACAAAATTCTGGAATGCAGTACGTCCATAAAATCCCACATCGGAGTTTTTGCTTAGTTCAGGAAGCAAAGTGTATTCAAAACCCAAGGCGGCACCGTATGTGTTCTTCGAGTAAATGTCCATATTGTAAAGATTAAAGGCGTTTGTGTAAGCGGAAGTCAGACGTAATCCCGAAAGTGCATAAGCTAACTGATCCTTACTGGAAGAACCTGCCGCAAAGCCGGAGAAAGAAATAACTCCGAATAATAATAACACAAAACTATTTTTCTTAAACATACCTAATTATATCACTAAACATAGTTTTGTCTCATTTTTTTTAAAAAATTTCAAAAAGTGATATATAATATTTATACAGAGATGAAAAAGTTTATTGCCCTTCTGTTTATAACATTATCAGCATTGTCCTTTTCTTCCTGCAAAAAAGAAGAAGATAAAGGTGAACTCAAAATTTACGCAACCTGCCTGGAACCTTACGTTGATGCAGCCTGTAAAAGATTTGAACAGCAGACAGGAATTAAAACTTCTTTCGAATTCCTTTCCAGCAGCATAATCCTTGAAAAAGCAAAAAACGGAACAAATGAAGCAGACATCTGGTTTGGCGGTACTTCAGATCCTTACAATGAAGCAGCCTCTCTTGATCTCCTCTACCCTTACAAAGAAAAAAACAGCCGGCATCTGATTGACCAGAAATACAGAGACAAGAATTATTACTGGTACGGAATATACGTTGGTGTACTTGGATTTTTCTGGAATCAGGATGAACTTGATAAGCGCAACCTCGTGCCCCCAGTTGACTGGGACGACCTGTTAAAACCTGAATACAAGGGACTCATTGTATTTGGAAATCCTGCCACATCTGGAACAGGTAAACTCATTGTAAACACTCTGGTTCAGGTTAAAGGCAAAGATGCCGCAATGGACTATTTCCATCAGTTAGACAAAAATGTTGCCGAATACACAGCCTTTGGAGTATCACCTGCAATAATGGTTTCAAAAAATCAGGCTGTTATCGGAATTGGATTTTTACATGACATTTTACGACAGATGTTTTTGGAAGACACAGCCTTGAATATGACAACTCCTATTTCAGGAACTTCATATGAAATTGGCGCAACCGCAATTTTTAAGAACGCTAAAAATCTTAACAATGCAAAGAAATTCATCGAGTACGCTCTTTCGCCAGACTGTGTAAATCTTGCCAGTGAAAATGGCGCTTACCAGATGGTTGTTCTCGATAATGCAAAACCTGTAAATCCTGCAATTTCTGCCGGCCTTGATAAAATCGAAACAATCGACTTTGACCTTGAAGACGCAAAAATCAATGGAGCTTACTACTGTCAGGAGTTCTTTAAGAACGTCCATAAGGACAACCGGTTCAAAACTTCCAGATAATTTCTATTCGCCGGAAAGAACCTCAAGGATCTGCTCCTTCATGCTTATGAACAAGGCTGCAATTTCAGGATCAAAATGAGAACCAGCTGAATCCTTTATAATCTCAAAAGCTTCTTCCGGATTCATGGCCTTTTTGTAACAACGTTCTGAAACGAGAGCATCAAAAACGTCTGCGACTGCCATAATTCTGGCACACAAAGGAATATCGTCCCCCAGCAGCTTCTTTGGATAGCCTGTACCATCCCATTTTTCATGATGATAAAAAGCAACATTTGAAGCAATCCGAACATAATCTTCATCTTCAAGCTTACCAAGAACATCACGAACAATCCGCGCTCCTTCTGAAGAATGTTTTTTCATCACTTCAAATTCTTCCGGAGTAAGTCGTCCTGGTTTTGTAAGAATACTATCAGGAATCATGATCTTTCCGACATCATGCATTGGAGCGGCTTTTACCAGCTGTTCAATGTAGCGGTCTGTAAGAAGATCAGGATATCTTGATTCTGCACGAAGCTTTTTGACAATCATTTCCACGTATTGAGAGGTTCGCTTAACATGCCCTCCTGTTTCACCATTGCGGCTTTCGATAAGATTTGCCATTCCATGAATTGTATTCCTTTGCAAATCAATCAACCGGAGATTCTGAGATGAAACCTGGATTGTCTTACGCCTGACTTCATCCGCAAGATTATCTTTTTTATTTTCCAGGCTGTTAGCCATTTTTGAAATTTTGAAGATAGACAGCAGAATCGAAAGAAGAATTACCGAACAGATGATGGCTGCAAATTTGAAAACACTTTTTTTATGTTCAGAAATGTGAACCTTTGTCTTAACCATCTCGTCTTCTACGTAAGTGGAAATTTTCTGGATTATTGAATTAAGCATTACGTTAAAATCATTCTGTGCCGACGAGTAAAAAAGCATGGCCGCATCACGTCCGGATTTTTTCTTTATGCTAAAAGCTTCGTCTGTTTTAAAGGAAAGATTTCTGCAGCTGGCCAGAAGCTGATGGTAAAGAACCTTCTGTCCCTGAGATTCCATAATTACGCCAAATTCATTCAAAACTTTATTAAGCTGGTCACGATTAAGATTTTTCTGATGTTCAAGGATTGCCATCTTTCCCGCATTGTCGGCAATGATATAGTCGCTGGTATAAATCTGTTCCTGACGCACAAAGGCTTCTATTTCCTGAACCAGCTGCTGATTGTAAGTACTGTTCTGAAAAAGAGTATTATATTCCTGAAAAAACTTATTTACGTTTGTATATATACAAAAAACACCTGCAAGACCTGCAATTAAAACACAGGCCTCGATAAGAATTACTTTAAATGTATCTCTGCTGAACAATTTCATAATGAAATCATTTTAACACAGCTACTTATATATAGATAGTAATAAAAATGGACAGGATAATGTTATAAAAATTATTTTTCTAATTTCTTTTATTTTAATAACTCTGAATGTTTAATCTGTTTTTCATTATTTACCAGATTATAGAAATTACAAACAATTTTATTCCTATTGTAGAATATTATATCAAGATAGCTACACATATTGTCTGTGCCACCTAAAAGTTTATAAGTTATAATTTTATTTTCTGTATCAAATGAAAGTTCTTCAACACCTTCAAAATATTCAAATTGTTCTGTAATAAATCTATAATCGACGTTTCCTAAAATTGTTAAACTGGTAGGACAATAAAATTGCAATGAATATAGACCATCTTTTT
>JAZLGB010000030.1:0-10690 GCA_045616085.1 Treponema sp. | reverse complement strand
GCTGCCATTCCATTTTCTGCGTGATCAACGTTAAATTGCCAGGAAGCTGTCACTGCCCTAAAGATTTCCTGATTAATTAATAAATCATCGACCAGAAGCACATTGGCAGAGGGGTACGTATAAGAAGGTAACTCATCCTTTTGATTATGAGCACCATAAAACAAGTCTTTACTATCAAGAACAATCGGCTTATTTAGTACATCCAAAACCAATTCTCCATCTTTTGTTGAAAGTTGTTTTTGACTGTTATGAAGAAAAGTGGCATAATGATGCAACCTTTTTTCAGATAATTTGTCTTTATAAATAGAAACACATTTTTCCGCCTCTTGGCAATTTACTAATATAGGAGACTTAAATGTCTAGTTTGTACCACGAATATTTGGTAGAAGATCGCGAATTTACAAGTTACGATGATTTCAAACAGAACTGTAAATTAAAAACAAAAACCGACTTCAACTTTGCTTATGATATCGTTGATAAGTATGCTACTGATTTTCCAGGAAAGCGTGCTTTGGTCTGGATTAATGATGAAGATGAAGAAAAAACATTTACGTTTGATGATATCTCTCGTGAATCAAAAAGAGCTGCTTACTGGCTTGTTTCAAAGGGTATCAAAAAAGGTGATACTGTAATGCTGGTTCTCCGCCGTCGTTATGAATGGTGGATTTTGATGCCAGCTCTTCACCGTATTGGTGCTATCGTTATTCCTGCAACAGATCAGCTTTTGCAGTCAGATATCGAATACCGCACAAATGCTGCTGATGTTAAGATGATCATTTCTTATGACAACCCTAACATTCAGGGCGAAATCGACAAGGCTATGCCAAAGTCTAAGACTGTTAAGCACCTTGTTACTGTTGGAAAGGTTGCCCGCGAAGGTTGGGAAAGCTTCCATGAAGAATATGAAAAAATGCCTGCTGAATTCCCACGTCCTGTTGGAGATGCTGCAACACATAACGAAGATCCAATGCTTTTGTACTTTACTTCTGGTACATCTGGTTATCCAAAGATGGTTCTTCAGGATTACGACTATCCGATCGGTCATATTATGACTGCAAAATACTGGCACGGCGTTGTGGAAGATGGACTTCATCTTACAATTGCAGAAACAGGTTGGGCTAAATCAACTTGGGGTAAGCTTTATGGTCAGTGGATTGCCGGAACAGCATTGTTTGTTTACGACATGAACAGCTTTAAGCCTACAAAAATGCTTGAAATGATCGCTCATTACGGTCTTACAACTTTCTGTGCTCCTCCAACTGTTTACCGCTATCTTGTTCGCCAGGATCTTTCAAAGTACGATTTGAGCAAATGTACTCGTTTCTCTACTGCTGGTGAAGCTTTGAACGGTGAAGTTTACAACAAGTGGCTTGAACAGACTGGTAAAAAAATCTACGAAGGTTACGGTCAGTCTGAATCTACAATCATCTGTGGTAACTTCCTTGAATTCTCTGAAATTCACCCAGGTTCAATGGGTAAACCAAACCCACTTTATAAGGTTGAAGTTCTTAATCCAAACAACAAGCCTGTTCCTGCAGGAGAAATTGGTGAACTTTGTATCCATGTAGAAGACGGTCGTCCATTCGGTCTTTTGATGGGTTACCACAAGGATGTTGTTCTTACAGCAAACGCTTTTGACGGCGGTGTTTATCACACTGGTGACAACGTTTACATGGATGAAGACGGATACGTTTGGTTTGTTGGTCGTAAGGATGATATCATCAAGACTGCCGGTTACCGCGTAAGTCCATTTGAAGTTGAATCTATCCTTCAGCAGCATCCAGCTGTAATGGAATGTGCCGTTACTGGTGTAGAAGATCCAAAACGTGGTATGGCTGTTAAGGCTACTATCGTTCTTTCTCCAGGATACGACGCAAAAGATCCAAAAGAAATGGAAACGGAACTTTCTACATTTGCTAAAGAAAATACTGCTATGTATAAATGTCCACGTATCTTTGAATTCGTTAAAGAATTGCCAAAGACAATTTCCGGAAAAATCCGCCGCGTAGAGATCCGCGAAAAGGATAAAGGAAAGGACAAAGAAAACGTAAAAGAGGACTTTTAAGCTATGAAAAAACTTATTGTTGCTGCAGTTGCAGGTCTTTTTGCTTGTGTTTCAGCTTTTGCTGATGTGACTGTTACAAAACGCGCTGATGGCCGTTATGACATCAAATGGCTTTATGCTAATCCAAGAGCTGATGAAGTTTACCTTGCTGGTGACTTTACAAACTGGGATCAGGGAAAGGCTTTGATGGAAAAAACTGATGAAGGTTGGGTTTTTGAAATGAACGTACCTTCTGGAACAGTCTTTAAGTATAAGTTCGTTGCTGATGGTGCCTGGGTAAGTGATCTTAAGGCTCCAGCTTTTGAAAATGACGGACTTGGCGGAAGAAACGGTGTTATCAATGTAAATACTGCTAATAAGCCAAAGAAACAGCCAAAGGGTCGCAAGGCTCGCGGAAGAAGATAAAAAATAATTATTGTTTGAATACGGTGGTTTGATTCTTCAAATCACCGTAATTTTTTTTAACTTTTGTTTTGAGTTTCAAAAAATTCATATTAAAATGATAGAGGTATATGATGACTGAACAGCAGGAGATTCTTCTTAAGTTTATTGCCTCTTGTAAAAGTAATGTCTGTTTTTTACGAGTACCAGACAATCTGCTTTCGGATGAATTTAAGAGTAATTTCTGTGTAATTGATGCAAGTAAAGATTTCTCGCCTTACAAGCCTTTTTTAACTGTGCTTCAGCAGGGAGAGATACGTCCTTCTAGGGAGGATGTTGAAAAGTTTGCATATTATGTTCAAAAGGAAACTTTTGTTTCGTATTTTGAAGAAGGAATTGCTGCAAATCGTTATGATCTTCTGTTGCAGAATGAACTTATTTACGAACAGGGACGTTTTATCCAGACAATCATTCAGCTGCTGGAAAAATATACTTCTAAGACCTACCTCATCATAAACAGTCAGTGTCTTTCAAAAGAGTCCGCTGATCTAATTAAAGCCATTGAAAAATCTAACGTAAAAAGTAAGTTCGCTTTCTGTTTTTCTTCCATCAAAAATGATATGGATCAGACTCCTATCTTTAATATGCTGGAATCTTACAGTTCAAAGCCAAACTATCTTTTTCTTATGTCGGATATTGTTACAATTGCAAAAGATAAGACAGAGTACAAGGCTCTCCTTGAGATGGATTTTCTTGAGCAGTACAACGCGACTTTCAGAACTTTGCGCAACAACCGCATTTTCATGTGTCATGAACAGCTGAAGGAATTTGCTGTTTGGGTTTCAAAGAATTTTGGTCTGTTTGATTTTGAGGAAGATCAGAAGAGAGAGTTGAGCCTGGAACTGGCAAAAGCGTTGTTCCAGTGTAATCTTATTGATGAAGCAATTCTGTATCTGAACGACATTATTGATACTCAGGAAGATGACGAACTTAATTCTGTTGCCCTGTACTATCTTGCAAGAGCTTTTTCATTTAAGAAGACACTTTCTTTGGCTCAGAAATATTATGCCCTGGCTGAAAAAGCTTTCATTGAGCAGAAGAATAAGAATTATCTTGCTCTTGGAGCCATGCTGGAATTCCATATCGCAAGAAACGTTTCTGCGGAAGATACTACTGCAAAGTATCAGAGAGCCCTGGATTTGCTTGAAGAGCAGGGGCTTATAAATAACTATATTTATGTTTCGGTTTCTGTTCCATGGAAGCTGATGAATGATGAGAGTGCCCGTTCCAGAATTGATGCGGAAATCGATAAGTGTCTGGAGCTTGCGAAGAAAATTGATAACCAGCATCTGGTTTCTACTGCCTGTCACTGGAAAGGAATTATCTGCTCTCACTACGGCCAGTTGAACGAAGCATTAAAGTGGTACGATAAATGTAATGAAATCCGAACAAAGGTTGGTGAACTGGGGCCAATTCTGAATATCCGCAATGGTTTGTGCTATGACGCAACCTGTAGAGCCATGTACAAACGGGCTTTTGAGCTGGAAAATGGAATCATCTCCAAACTCATTGAAATAAATGATTTTGCTTCAGTTACAGATTTTCTTAAGAATACTTCATACGCTTTGTTCTACTCCCGCCATTTTTCTGAGGCCTACGAAATTTTCAATGCGATTTCTCATTATCTTTCTATTTTCAATATGGAAGAAATGGCAAACAGTTCTTTTCTTCCAACTCAGAATGATTTGCTGCTGTTCAAATCCATAATCAGCTTTGATCAGGGCGATTATATTCGCGGACGCATCAATCATTCTAATATCATGCGAAATTTTGAGTTGATAACAAAAGAAGACCGTCCTTTCGTTTATCTTGTAGAAGCGATTCTGAGTGCAGATGAAGGTGATGTTGCTGCCAGTGAAGTTTTCTTCGCTAAATGTATAGAAGAGTTCAACTTGATTAAGAGTAAACTGGCTCACAAGATTGTTTTTGCTCATTATGAATATGCGGTGAACCTTAGCCGAATGGGCCATAAGAGTGTGGCAAAAAAATATCTTCAGGCTGGATTTGAGATTGCCAGGAAAGAAGGTTACGATTATTACACAAAGGCAAAAAATGGTGTTGTTCCAGACTCAATCACTGTAGCCAAATATGTAAATGGGGTTGAAAAATTCGCTCCTCTGGCCATAAATCTTGAAGCCTTGAACGGTAAGGCAGAAAAAGAGCAGCTTTTAACACTTCTGCATAAGCGTATTCACGACTATCAGTTCATCAACAAGGTAAAAACTGGAAGCGTTAAGGATATGAACATTAAGCGCTATGTTCAGACAGTGCTTCTTGATATAGAAGAATATACCCTTGCGGATGAAGTTTTCTTTGCTTCCAGAGCAGAAGACGGATCATACGTGATTCGGGAAGTTATTTCGCATAAGGAAAAGCCTTCTGTTGACGGCGAGCTTTTCAAAAAGATGATTACAACTTCCAAGAAAAGTGATAACGCTCAGCTGGTTTATAACGAGAGTCAGAATTTTTATTTCGGAAATATTTCTTATTCCGACTATAAATTCGGTATCATCATTGTACCCTCGGCTGGAAATCCTTTGAGTGTTGATGTTGTGAACACATTGAATATCGCCCTCTCAAGCATTCAGTCTCAGCTGGTAATCTACAAGCAGGAAGAGCATCTTATGGTTATTTCTTCTACAGACCAGCTTTCTAGGCTTAAGAACCGTCACGCATTCCAGGAATGCATTCAGCTGGAAAGTGAGCGTGTTCGCCGCTATTTTAAGCGTAAGCAGACAATGATTCAGATGGCAGTAGCTTTTATCGATCTGGATAACTTTAAGTATTACAACGATACCTTTGGACACAGCATCGGAGACCTTCTTATCAAATCTTTTGCTGGAATCCTGAAGGAAACTTGCCGTAAGATTGATTTTATTTCCCGCTTTGGTGGAGATGAATTTGTAATCATCATGATAGATACAAATGCAAATGAAGGGGTTCGCGTGTACAACCGTTTGAACGAATGTCTTCAGCAGCATGAATATTTCATTCCGGAAATCAAGCTTAAGCTGAACAAAAGAAATCTTGAAATTCCGGAAAATCGACGCATCGGATTCAGTATGGGAATCAGTACAAATCTGGATGTTGAGCAATGCGATGATCTGGAGCAGGTTGTTCAGAATGCGGACAAGGCGCTCTATTACTCAAAGGAAAATAATAAAGGTTCAGTTTCAATCTGGGCTGAAATCAAAGACAAGGTGTAAAACATGCATGATTTTTTAATGAATAATCTTATGTGGTTGTGGCTGGTAGTGATGGTTGCCTGTGTAGTTGTGGAATCCATCACCTTTACTCTTACAACTGTCTGGGGTGCCATTGCGGCTCTTGTGATGATTTTCGTCAGTAAGACAGGCATGCCGTTTAAGTGGCAGCTGCTTTTGTTCCTTGTGCTTACAATTGTGCTGGTTCTTACAACCCGTCCTTTTGCCATGAAAAAACTTAAGCTGGGTAAGAATAAGACTAACGTGAATACCATGGTTGGACAGGAAGTTCTTGTTACAAAAGCGATTACAAAGTTTGATAAAGGCGAGGTGAAGGCAAAGAATGGAGTTATCTGGAGTGCAAAAAGTTCAGATGAATCTATAGCTGAAATCCTGGAAGGTTCTGTCTGCGTGATTGATTCAGTGGATGGAAATACTTTGTCAGTTTCTGTAATTAATAAATAGTTTTATGGGGCGTGATAAAAATTACATCCGTATAATTTTTATCACTGAAGTTTGTTCATGCGTTGCATTCACAAACTTCGGATTCTCGCCATCCATGGCTCGCCGCTAACGCGGTTTTTTTAAGGAGAGATCTATGATTGGTGTAATTATTGCAATCTGTTTTGTTGTTTTGGTTTTGATTCTTGTGAACGTGCGAATCGTTCCTCAGTCAAAGGCATTTGTAATTGAACGTCTTGGTGCTTACTGCAGCACTTGGCATGTTGGGCTTCACGTAAAGCTTCCTTTTATTGACCGTGTTGCAAATACAATGAGCCTTAAGGAAAGGGTTCAGGACTTTCCACCACAGCCTGTAATCACAAAAGATAACGTTACAATGCAGATTGATACTGTTGTTTACTGTCAGATTACTGATCCAAAGCTTTACACTTATGGTGTTGAAAATCCAATGAACGCGCTGGAAAATCTTACAGCAACAACTTTGCGTAATATTATCGGTGAACTTGAGCTGGATGAGACTCTTACAAGCCGTGATGTAATCAATTCAAAGATGCGTTCCATTTTGGACGAAGCAACTGACCCTTGGGGAATTAAGGTTACCCGTGTTGAAGTAAAGAACATCGAGCCACCTCAGGCCATTCGTGAAGCAATGGAAAAGCAGATGCGTGCGGAACGAGAACGTCGTGAACAGATTCTTATTGCGGAAGGGCACAAACAGTCTGCAATTCTGGAAGCGGAAGGTGCAAAGCAGGCAATGATTCTTGCGGCAGAAGCTGAAAAAGAGGCTGCTGTTCAGAAGGCTATGGGTGAAGCTCAGGCTATTCGGGAAGTTCAGGAAGCTACAGCACAGGGACTTAAGATGATTAAGGATGCTGGAGCAGATGAGAGCGTAATCCGTCTGCGTGCATTGGAAGCCTTTGAGAAAGCGGCTGACGGTCAGGCGACAAAAATCATCATTCCGTCAGACATCCAGGGAGCTGCGGGGCTTGTAGCAAGTCTTACAGCGTTGGGTAAGAAATAAACAAAATCTATAAAAGTTTTTCTCTGCTAGGGAAGTTTGCAAAAGCGGCGATGTGCCAGGTGCCATCGTCGTTTAATTCTTTAACGAAGATTATTGGCTGATAGGTGCCTGATTTTTTGCTGCTTGAAGCAAGAACTGTTGAGTTGATGTTTGAATATGCGGAGTTGATTCGCAAAGGTTCGTAGGTTGAACTAACTGCCAGTGTAAAACCGGTAAGCTTTGCACCTTTTGTGTAAGGTCCGTCCTTTGACATGAAGAGTTCAAAACGAAGGTTTCCAGTCTTTCCGCCAGATTTATTTTCAACAGATTTGATTTTTATTGTTACACGGTTTGTGTGGGCGCTGTAGCTGTATTCTGCACCTTGGATTGCCAGTGCAGAGGTGCTTCCGGATTTGCTTCCAGATTCTTTTTTAGAAGAGTAGCCTTGGGTGCTGTCTTTAGCGATGTCGGTGGTGTTAAAGTCCATTGAGTCATTTCCCTTAACGCCGATTTTTGTCCAGGTAGACATTCTGCATTTATCGCTACAGAAGTTGTACATTGCTGTTCCGATCTGCCCAAAGACTTTTTTTCCTAATAAAATTTTCCCACAGTTATAACAAGTTTGCATAATTCAATTATAGCATAAAAAAGTTCTGTTTTGTGAGTGAATAGTGATAATCTATTGACTATTGTTTATTTTGACATGTTGACCAAAAATGTCAAAATAATTTATTCTTGAAGGATAATATACTTGAGGTATAATTTTCCTCGTAGACTTTCAGGAGTTGTAATGGCACAGCGAAGAGTTGTAATTACCGGATTGGGCGCAGTTAGTCCAGTTGGAAATAATGTACATGATAGCTGGGAAGCAATTAAGGCTGGTAAGAGTGGCGTTGATAAAATCACTCTTTTTGATACAACAGATTATCCAGTTCAGATTGCCGCTGAAGTAAAAGGTTTTGATCTTGAATCTTATGGTGTAGACCGCAAGGCTATGCGCAAGATGAACCGTCAGACAAAGTTCCTGCTTGGAGCTTCAATTGAAGCTGTTAAGGATGCAGGCTATACAAAAGAAAATATCGGTAACGAAAAAATCGGTATTGTAGACGGTGTTGGTGTTGGTTTGAATGAAGCAGTTGAAGCTGGTTATAAGAAATATGATGATCCTGCTGCAGGAGTAAACCGTTTACCTCCACTTACAGCTCCACTTGCGTTGAACAATGAAGCTGCTGCAAACGTAAGCATGTATTTTGGAATCAGAGGGCCTAGTTGGACTCTTTCTACAGCATGTTCTTCTGGTACAGATGCAATCGGTCTTGCACTTGATATGATTCGTCTTGGAAGAATGGATATGGCTTTGGCCTGCGGTTCTGACGCAAACATCACAGGTTTTAATATCGGTTGTTATCAGGTGCTTCAGGCTTTAACTTGTGAATATAACGATAATCCTTCTATTGCAAGCCGTCCTTTTGATAAAAATCGTTCTGGTTTTGTAATGGGTGAAGGTGCTGCAGTTCTGGTTCTTGAAGAACTGGAACACGCAAAGGCTCGTGGAGCTCATATTTATGCTGAACTTGCAGGTTTTGGTGCTACTTGTGATGCTTATCACATTACAGCCCCAAGAGAAGATGGTTCTGGCGGTGCGGAAGCAATGAGAATTGCCTTGAAGGACGCTGGCATGATTCCTGAACAGATTCAGTATTACAATGCTCACGGAACTTCAACTCACGCAAATGATTCTGCTGAAACAACAATGCTTAAGAGCGTTTTTGGCGGATATGCATATAAGCTTCATGTTTCATCAACTAAGTCAGAAACTGGTCATATGATCGGTGCTGCAGGTGCAATGGAAGCGGTTGTTTGTGTTAAGACAATAGAAGAAGGATTTGTTCCACCAACAGCAAATCTTGATGTTCCTGATTTGGAACATGGTTGTGATTTGGACTACACTCCAAGAAAGGGTGTTAAGGCTGATATCACAGCGGCAGCCAGCTGTTCACTTGGCTTTGGCGGCCACAATGGATGTGTAATTATTAAAAAATACGAAGAATAAAATTAGGAGATTAAACCTATGGCAGTAATTAAACCAATGGTAAGAAGCAGTATGTGTATCAATGCTCATCCAGTTGGATGTGCAAAGGACACAGAGCGTCAGATCGCTTACGTTAAGGCTCAGAAGGCTAAACGTGGTGTTAAGAGTGTAAAAGAAGGCGGAAACGGCCCTAAGCTGGTCCTCGTTCTTGGATGTTCTACAGGTTACGGACTTGCTAGCCGTATCTCTGCTGCTTTTGAATATGGTGCAGATACAATTGGTGTTTCTTTTGAAAAAGAAGCTTCAGAAACTAAGTTCGGTACACCAGGCTGGTACAACAACGAAGCATTTGACCGTGCTGCAAAGAATGACGGTCTTTTCACAAAGACATTCAGCGCTGATGCTTTCAGCCACGAAACACGCAAACTCATCATCGATGAAATCAAGAAGACAGGAAAGAAGGTTGACCTTGTAGTTTACTCACTTGCTTCACCTGTACGTTCGGATCCAGATAAGATCGCTGACCCAGAAACTGGTGCTCACGTTCTTTACAAGTCAGTTCTTAAGCCAATCGGACAGACTTTCTCTGGACAGGCTCTTGATATCATGACTCAGACAATCAAGGAAGTTGGTGCTGAACCAGCTAACGAAGAAGAAATCGCTAACACAGTAAAAGTAATGGGTGGTGAAGACTGGCAGCTTTGGATCGACGCTCTCGTAAACGCTGATGTTTTGAACGAAGGTTGTCGTACTGTTGCATATTCTTACATCGGACCAAAATGGACTCACGCTATTTACCGCGATGGTACAATTGGTCAGGCTAAGAAGGATCTTGAAGCAACTGGTCACCGTTTGAACGAACAGCTTAAGGCTAAGGTTAATGGTGCTGCTTACGTTTCTGTAAACAAGGGTCTTGTAACTCGTTCTTCTGCAGTTATTCCTGTAATTTCACTTTACCTTTCAATCCTCTTTAAGGTTATGAAGGCTAAGGGAACACACGAAGGCTGTATCGAACAGATGGAACGTCTTTTTGCTGAACGTCTTTACACAGGTGACAACTTTGGTGCAGGCGTAGTTCCAGTAGATTCGGAAAACCGCATCCGCGTAGACGACTGGGAAATGGATGATGCTATCCAGGCAGAAGTTGGCGTAGCAATGGAAAAGATTTCTCAGGACAACCTTGCAGAATTCTGTGACCTTGAAGGCTACAAGCACGACTTCCTTAACATCAACGGTTTTGATGTGGAAGGCGTTGATTATGAAAAGGATATTACAGATTTCCGTTCATTGGACTAAGTCTTAAATAAGCTTTGCAGGAGCCCCGTACTTTTTGTGCGGGGCTTTTTTTTTTTAGGCTCATGAGCCTGTGAAAAATGTGAAGCGAAGCGGAACATTTTTCACAATAAACCACCTGCTATGCGGGTGGTGGGCAATTGCTTATAGCAAAAAAGCTTTCCTCGAAGGTGTACAATAAGATTGTTCAAGTC
>JAZLGB010000029.1:0-55116 GCA_045616085.1 Treponema sp. | reverse complement strand
GGCGGTTTTATATGCCTACCGCGGCCGACTGGGTTGCTGGAGGAGCTGCGATTTTCGAAAACTGGCGGATAAATCTGGCGGTTGGCGGGATTTTATATGCTTGTATGGGGGGGATTGCGCTAAGGGAGGCCGCGTGGTTTGCGTGACGGGGCGGATAAATCGCAAGAAACTGGCGGTTTTATATGCCTACCGCGGCCGAGCGGGTTGCTGGAGGGACTGCCTGTCTCTCGATGCCGCGTCACAACCCAGAGCGCCCGGGGATGGAGGCACGCGGAGCGGCCACTGGAGCGAGCGCAGCGAGTGAAGCGGCTGAACGTAGTGGAATGCCGGAACCCCCGTTTGCACAATCATCCGCGCCCAAATCAAAACCATCTCGCAAACAATCGCGTTTTTCGCTAAACTATGGGCATGACAACAATACATAAAATGCAGGAATTGCAGGCCCTGGCCGCAGAACGCGGACCATTGTGCGTTGGGTTGGACACAGATCCATCTTATCTTCCAGAATCAGTAATTAAATCAGTGGGTTCGGCTACTGAAGCTGTGCTTGCTTACAACAAAGAGATTATTCGCCGCATCGCAGCTGACAAGAGTGCTTGTTGCTGTAAGGTTCAGATTGCTTACTACGAAGCTATGGGCCTTGAAGGCATGAAGGTTTACGCTGAAACTCTTAAGGCTGTTCGTGAAGCTGGCCTTATCGCTATCAGCGACATCAAGCGTGGAGACATTGCTGCTACTGCAGATGCTTATGCCCGCGCTCACTTTACAGGTGACTTTGAAACAGACATCATCACAATCAATCCATACATGGGTTTTGATACTCTTACTCCTTTCACAAACTATGCAGCTCCAGAAAAGGGCGGAAAGGGTGCATTTGTTCTTCTTTGCACTTCTAACCCTGGCATGACAGACATTGAACACCAGGAGCTTAAGGCTGGCGGACTTTTGTTGGAACGCGTTGGTAACGAAATTGCTCGTATCAATGACGGTTACAAGGCAAATTACGCTGCTCAGACTTGCGGTCCTATCGGTGCAGTTGTTGGAGCTACTCAGGAAGCAGACGCTCGCCGTCTTCGCGACCAGTATCCAGAAACTTTCTTCCTTATCCCTGGATATGGCGCTCAGGGTGGTGCCGCAAGAATCGCTGCTACATTGCTTGACCGCTGCGGTGGTACTGTAAACTCCAGCCGCGGTATTCTTTGCGCATGGAAAAAGGACGCTGAACTTGAAGCTAAACGTGAAGCCGGCAGCCTTTCTCTTGCCGACATCGCCGACGCTGCAGCTCGCAACGCTTTGTTCAGCAAAGACGATTTGCTTAAGGCAAAAGCTAGCTTGTAGTTAGATTTCCACAGCATTTAACATATATAGAAATCTGTAATAAACTGTTATCTATGAAAAAGATAACAGTTTATATTTTAACTACAGCTCTTTCGCTTTCTTTTTTGCACGCAGAAAAAATCGTTCTGCCAATCAACGCTGAAGAAACCGGCCACACCCAGCCGGTCCAGCTTTCTTTTGAATGGAATGAAAAATGGTTCGGCTCACTTTCGCCTTTTGAATACAATCACAATATTGCCCGCGTAGCCTGCGCCCTTGCCGAAACCGCCTACGTAAACGACAAAGCCGACCCGGACCGCAATCAGATAAAAAACGTATACCGCAAGCTTGGTGCCCAGGATTCATCTTTTGAATTCCACTACGACCTGGACTACACTGCACCAGGTCTCGGCTTTAACCAGGCAGGCTTCAGCTTTGCCTCAAAAGAAATCAACAGTTCAAAGGGAAGACGCACCCTTGTTTTCATCACTGTCCGCGGAACACCTTTTTCTGCACCAGAGTGGATCAGTAACGTAAATGTAGCCGATTCCAGCCGCCGCTCAGAAGCCCTTCACGAAGGATTTTTCCTTGCCACAAGCCAGATTCACAACGCCCTGATTTACTATCTTCTTAAAAACAAAATCGATCCAGACACCTGCTACTTTCTGATCACCGGCCACAGCCGTGGTGCCGCAATTTCAAATCTTCTTGGTGCAACCCTTGCTGACGAAGGCTATTTTGATTCAAACAACATCTTCGTTTACACCTTCGCCGCCCCAAACGTTTCCCAGGAAACAGAACGTTGCCGTGACCCAAAATACAACTTCATCTGGAACATCGTAAACCCAGAAGACATTGTACCAACTGTTCCTATGCAGCGTGGCGAAAACTGGAAATTCACAAAGTTCGGCCAGACAAAGACAATCGTAAACATGTGGAACACCGAGCAGAAAAAAATGGAAGAAGACCTGTACCCACGGGTAAACGCAATCTTTAACCAGATCATGCACCGCGACTACTACCCGTTCAACACAGGCTCTTACATTCCTGCCCTTACCACACGACTTTTGACCAGCCTGTATCCTCACGTAAAAAATTATTACTCGTCGCCAATCGCATTGCGTAAACCTGCCGAAAAAATCTTCTACGAAATCTACCCGGAAGAAGCCAGCGACGTTTCACAACAGACTGACGGTCTCACAACATCTGCCCCCGCTTCACAAAACGCCGACGGGCTCACAATCAACGCCCCCGCTTCACAAAACGCTGACGGGCTCACAACATCTGCCGACGGTCTCACAACAACCACCCCAGCCGCCGAACCTCATCAAAAGCGCACCGTCATGGACATAATGGGCGACAAAATAAACGCAAAAACCGGCGGCTTCCTTTCCTACTCCTCCTTCGCCTTCCTGGACATGCACATCTGTTCCAACTACCTTAGCTGGATGCTGGCCCTGGAAGAAGACGAACTCTTTTCCGACGAACCAAGCAGCCGCATCCTGATCAACGGTTCCATGGCCTGTGCAATCTTCGACGAAAACGGCCAGATCGTAACCCGAGTAATCGACGGCCTTCCAGTAATCGAAAGCATCAAAACTCCAGTCCTTACAGTCCCAACTCCACAGGGTGTATGGATCGGATTCCCATCAAGCCGCCTTTACACAGTAGTAGTCTACAAAGACAGCCTCCTGCCAACCCCAGTGCCAGTAACAATCGAACACTACAACGCCCAGGGCTACCTGACAGAAATCTGTCCAAAAGAACGGCTCTGGCCACACGAAGGAATGGCTTACGTCTTTACCGTAGGCCCAAATACACTGGAAGAAAAACAGGTAATCGCCACAAAGATCCGTGGCAAAGAAACAAAAGCTTTTGTAAAAGAAGGAAAGTTAAAACAGCAGGACATTTTCCGCGTCCAGCCAGAAATCGCCATCGACACCGACGGTTACTTTGAAGCCGGCGTCCGCATCGGAAGCCGCATGATCCACGGCGACGCAATCTTAGGCCAGTCCCTTACCGACCTTGGTAAATCCATTTCCGCAAGTGCCGGCATTGGCCACGAAACAACCCTCATCGACCGCATGACCTTAGATACTTCCCTCTACGGCAAGTACATCTGGGCCCTCCGCGACATCGAAGAAGGCAACCACATCTTCAACTTCGTCCCAGAAGCCCGCTTCACCCTGGGCTTCAAGCCATTCCGCCGCCGCTACATCTACATTTCCGGCGTTTTCGACTTCCACATCGAAAATTTCAACGACCAGGCCTTCACCGACACCGTCCGCAACAACAACATGGGACACATCAAGTTCAGCGACACCGTAGAAGCAATCCCATCAATCCGCTTCGGTTTGAGGTTTTAGGAGGGCGCCTGCCCTACGCTCCAGCCATGAGTCGCTACACAAATGTCAAAGTAAACTTTGCCATTTGCTCCGCTTTGTCATGTCTTCCGCTACCCCTCTGACAAGGCGCGGCTTCGCCGGCGCGCTAATTCATCCCCTTAAGCACATCCCGCAAAGACTGGTCACCAGTTACGGCAACCAGGGTTTCCAGCATATCTTCATCTGTAGCCCAGATGTCTGGGTAAACACCTTTGCCTTCGCCGTGCCAGTTAGATAAGGTATTTAATGCAGGGCCGTATGTTGCCGCTGAAACATGGAACGACAATCTGGAATTTGGGAGCGTATAGTACCAGACATGGCCATATTCTATGCATCCCATAGTATTTTCACCAATGATTATTGCATTTTTACCTAGATATTTTTTTGCAAAAAAACAATACAGTTCAGAAGCACTGGCAGAATTTCGGTCAGTAAGAATGAATAAACGCCCTTTATAAGCAGGCTCATTCGGAAAAGGAACATCCTTTACTTTTTTATAATCCTTTCCCCAAGAAAATCCATAACTGTCATAATATTCTTTTTTTGGATTGTTTTTTAGCATTTCTAAACACTTAAGGTTTTTTTTGTATTCGATGCATATTTCTTTATAATCTTTATCTTTTTTGCTGGTATTATTTTTTATCATATCCAACATAACAACTTGCTGATTTATTACACCAGGAGAAACAATCTCGTAACTACCACTAGTTATTTCAAGATTTTTATTTTGCAATGCCTTAAAAAAAGCATCTTCATTTTTCTTACTAATTAAGTTTTTGTCAAAAACAAAATTCCTTAATGATTCAAGCACAATCTCCATCATTCCGCCACCATTACTTCTCAAATCAATGATGATGTTTGTCTTATCCTTATTCTTATTTGCTACATCCTTAAACTTTTCAATGTTTATATTAGAGGCCTTAAAATCCCTTGGCATAAAGCTTTCAAAGCGTACATACGCAGTCTGAGCAGTTTGCTTTTCCTTTATGAGAGGCATTCCTGACGGAGTATCAACTTTATATTTAGAAAGAAGTAATGTCTGTTTTTTTCCATTTATTTTTACTTCAATTTTTTCTACATCAGTTTCAGAAAAAATCCCTGCTCGATTTGTTAATTTATTTTCCCTGTAATAAGGAAAAAGTTTCACTTCAGGATTTTCAATCAGAAATTTTTCTTTTTCACTATCATCAACATATAAATCGGAAAAATAAACCTGTTCATGATTTGCAAAAAATAAATACTGATTAGCAAAATTTCCAAGTGCAATATTAAAATGAGTATCGACTATCTTGCCTTTTAATTCATTGTAAATGGCTTTTCCAACATCACGAGTATAAACCGGGTTCTTTCCTTCAAACTGCTTAAGAACATTTGTTACCATAACAGCTGTATCAAGCCCTTTTTCAACAGCTGCTTCATAACCTGCATAACAAGTTTCAAGGATGTATTTTAGATTATTTAAATCTTTCTCTAATTCTTCAAATGATATTTCACCTTTGTAAAATCCGGGATTACCTACTTCAGCAAGCGTTTCCTGATATTCACATGGTTCGGTTTTTATCAAATACTCACTTTCTTCTGCGTTTACCTTCGCAAACCCAATTCCCGCAAGCATAAAAACTACGGCTACCCACACAACTTTTTTCATAATATATCTCCATAGTTAAACTTTTTTTAATATTGAGTTATCATAGCATACGGAAAAATTTATAACAAAAACAATCTTTTAGGAGAATTTCTTCATGACACCAATTACTGACTGCAACGGAATCCCATACCCAGTATTCACAACAGGATCCGTAACTCTTTGCAAAACTGTAGACGGCGCAAAGCCTGAAGGTTCGGTTTTCTGCCTTAAGATCGAAACTACCGGTGAAAATGCCCGCATGCCTGTTCCAGGACAGTTTTTTATGCTTCGTTCAGTAAAAAGTCAGCAGCTTCTTGCCCGCCCGATCAGCGTTTTTCATGCAGAAGAAACTCCACATGGTGTTGAAGTAACATTCCTCATCCTTCTTAAAGGAAAGGGAACAAAAGAACTTTGCGCTCTTGAGGCAGACGATAAAGTTCAGATTCTTGGACCGTTAGGGAATGTTTTCCCACGTCCAGCCAGCGGTAAAGTTCTTATCGTTGGCGGTGGTATTGGGGTTGCTCCTGTGGCGGGCTTTGCAGAATCTCTTGCAGAAAAATCTTATGACTTTATCGCTTCATTCAAAAGCGGTTCATACGGTCTTGAAAACATCAAGCCTGAAAATCTTACAATTACAACAGACGACGGAAGCGTTGGCGTAAAAGGTATGGTTACAGCTGCCATCGACGCAGCAAAAATCAAGGCTAACGATTACACAGCTGTTTATGCCTGTGGTCCAGCTCCAATGCTCAACTACATCAAGACTGTTTCAGAAGAAGCCGGCGTTCAGTGCTGGATCAGCATGGAAGCCCGCATGGCTTGTGGTGTTGGCGTTTGTCTTGGCTGTGTAATTCCAACAACAGAAGGAAACCTCCGCTGCTGTAAAGACGGTCCTGTTTTTGACTCAAAGATCCTTTCGTTCCCAAAACCAGAACCAAGCCGCATTCCTCGCAAGGACCCAGAAAACAATCCAGACCTTAGCGTTACTGTTGCCGGCGTAAAATTCCAGAACCCACTTATCGGAAGCTCTGGAACCTTCGGATTTGGTACAGAATACGCACCTATCTTTGACGTAAACCGCCTTGGTGGAATTGCTTCAAAAGGTCTTACTCTTGAAAAGAAAGCCGGAAACGACGGCGTTCGCGTATGGGAAACTCCAAGCGGACTTATGAACTCAATCGGTCTTCAGAATCCTGGAATCCCACACTTCATCGAAAAAGAACTTCCAGAAATGATGGCCCTTAAGCCAGTTGCAATCGCAAACCTTTCTGGTTCAAGCCTTGAAACCTATGTTGAAGGTGCAAAGCTTCTTGAAAAAACAGACGTTCCAGTAATCGAGCTTAACATTTCCTGTCCAAACGTAAGCGCCGGTGGTGCCGCATTCGGAATGAGCTGCAGTTCTGCAAACACAGTAGTTTCCGCAGTTCGCGCTGTTACAAAAAAGCCTCTCTGGGTTAAACTTACTCCACAGTCACCAGAACTTAATGCCGTTGCCCTTTCTTGTATAGAAGCCGGCGCCGACGCAATCAGCCTTTGTAACTCATTCCAGGGCGTTGCAATCGATGTAGAAAGTGGTCGCCCTGTTTTCGACAAGATCAAAGCCGGTTTTGGTGGTCCTGCAGTTCGACCAATGGCCGTTCGCCTTATCTGGGAACTCTACGAAGCAATTCAGTCCCTTCCAGAATCAAAGCGCGTTCCAATCGTTGCAATCGGTGGTATCGCAACCTGGTCTGATGTAATCGAATTCGTTATGGCCGGCGCCGACCTTGTTGAAGTAGGAACAAACACTTTCGCAAACCCGCTTACAATGCTTGAATGTATCGACGGCATCGAAGCCTACATGAAACGCAAGGGAATCAAAAATCTTGCCGAAATCAAAGGTATTGCACATTAAAAAATCAAAGAGGCGGTAACGCCTCTTTTTTTTATGACAAAATCCCCAAAAAATGTCATTTTGACACTTTTGCAAAATCTGTAAAAATGCTACTTTAATAGTATGAATACTTTAGTAGCATTGTGCGCAGTGGGCGCAGAAAAAATCCTCGGAAATGAAATTAAACATTTGGGTTACAAGCTCAAGGGCAACGCCCCAGGACGGGTTTTCTTTGAAGGTGACAACGATGCAATGTTCAAGTGCAACCTTTGCCTTAGAACAGCAGATCGCATTTTCTTACAAATTGTTTCTTTTCACGCAGAAGATTTTGATCAGCTTTTTGATGGAGTTCATAACATTCCATGGCAGGATTACTTTAAGAAAGACACTAAAGTAGTTATCGACAAGGTTCGCTGTTATCGCAGCAAGCTCAACTCTGAACACGCAATTCAGTCTATCGTTCAGAAGGCTATCTACCAGAAGCTTACAGAACGTTTCCACATGTCTACAATGCCAGAAACTGGCGACACAAATACAGTTCGCGTTTACATGGACCAGGACGAAGCCCTTATCCTTTTGGATCTTTCGGGACTTCCACTCCACAAGCGCGGTTACCGTGTTGACGGCGGTATCGCACCACTCCGCGAAACAGTTGCCGCTGTTCTTTTGCAGGAAATGATGTGGCGCCGCAAGACTCCTTTGCACGACCCATTCTGCGGTTCTGGTACAATCGTTATCGAAGCAGCTTTGTATGCCTACAACGTAGCTCCAGGATTCGGCCGCCGCTTTGCCCTTGAAACATTGCCTTTCTACAACCGCGATCGTGCAGAAGAAATCCGCAAACAGGAAGCAGAAAAAATCCGTACTGATGTTGAAGTTCGCATCACCGGTTCAGATATTTCAGACGAAGCAGTTGAACGCGCCAAGAAAAACGCTGAATATGCCTGCGTTATGGCCGGCCGAGCACTTCAGTCAATCGGTAGCGACGCAAAGGTAATCCGCCCAGACTTCATCCAGGCAGACTTTGCAGAACTCAGCGCTCCTTACGAATCAGGACTTATCCTCTGTAACCCACCATACGGTGAACGCATTGGTGACGCAGAACAGGCAGCCGAACTTTACAAGAACATGAACGAAATGTGGAACAGCTTCAACGGCTGGGAATTCGGTGTAATCACAAGCCATAAAGGTTTCCAGGAAAACTTCGGTCACTACGCAAATCTCTTAAAAGACATCAAAGCCGGAAACCTAGACACAACCCTTTACATGTACTCAAACAATCCAGCCCTTACTGGCGGAAAACCAGCCGGCTCAGGACGACCATACAGCTCAAAACCACGCAATTTTGACAAAGGCAAGAACCGTGGCCCAAGAGATAATTCTAAATTCAATGACGGGAAGGTTAGATACTAAAAATGGCTACTGTAGTTGAACACGATAAAAGACGAGAAGAAATTCTTGAACGCTCTCTGGATGTTTTTATGGACGAAGGCTACGAAGACGTAACTTTCCAGAAAATCGCAGACCGTTGTGGAATTACTCGTACAACCTTGTACATCTACTTTAAGAACAAGAGAGAAATTTTCTTGTGGAGCATCAAGCAGTTCCTTTCAACATTGGAAGAAGTTCTTGTAAAGCTTGCCACAGATACTTCAATCTCCACAGAAAAAGTTTTGAAGGATATGCTCAAATTCATCCTTGATAAATGCAACGAAAATCGCAAGCTTTTTTCTGTTCTTTTGCCATACCTTGTTCAGCTTCAGAAATCTGGCGTTGATACAGAAGAACGTGTTCGCCGCCGAGTAATCCGTCTTGAACACCTTCTTACATGTGTCATCATCCGCGGAATCCGTGCAGGCGAATTTAAAAAAATAAGCATAAAACCTGCCCACGACATGCTTTATGCTTTGATTGAATCTGCTATTTTTAAGATTTCAGTTTTGAATCAGAAAGACATTTCAGCCCTTTACGGTGCAATCGATGCTGCCGTAGAAGGACTTAAAGTCGCTTAAATTAAAAATCTGAAAAGTCCAAATATATGTCTCTTTCTTCTGCCAACATTTTACGTGTTGGCAGAGTTGTTTCCTGGTAGTCAAAATCATCGCCATCACCAACATTTATCAGAACCTTAAAGTCATCTTTAATGTTGTTTCCTGGATCTGAATACTTTTCCAAAACAATTGGAACAATTTCTGTCCAATGCACAACCTTACATTCATAATTAGAAGCATCTGATCCATCTGGATACAATTGAATCTGCTGTAAAAGAACTCCTTTCAATTTAAGTGAAGTATTGAAATACTTGGTGTTCAAAACAGAAGTAAGGTTGATGCTTGTCCCTGTAGTCAAGCTAGGTGTTGCGCTGATTTCAAAAGTTGAAGTATTTGTGCTATTTGATACCGCCATTACCAATTTATAGTTATTTGTTGAAAAATTATAACCCGCAGAAGGTTTGATTTCTGTTCCAGACAATTCGATCTTCATAGAATCATCACTCTGAATAAATTTATCAGTTCCACCAACATTTATAGTCTGCTCATAGCTTGAACCGTTAATAGAAGTTACTTCATCTGACCATCCAGAATATTTGTAAACACCTTTTTTTACATTATATCGTGCACAGTAAGTATATTTAGCACCATCATTAACCAACTCATCTTTAAAAGGAACTGTTGTATGCTTATTTTTAGCTGACGGAATAATCTGACCTATATTCACTTCATTGCCGCTTTCATCTTTTCTAAAAATATTTACATAATTGACACTGTCTTCAAATGGAACTGCGACGATGTTTCCTGAAGCTTCCGCAGAAACTCCAAGTTTATCACCTTCGATATCTCCTACATCCTTACAAGAAAAAAGTGAAGCAACCAATAAAATTCCAAGCAATGTAACTAATTTTTTCATAAAAAAAACCTCAAATTCTTTATCGGAATTTGAGGTTGAAATCTTAAATTCTATGTGAATTAAGAAAGTGCAAAAACTGCCACAGCCTTTGTTGCAACTGTCACAACAGCACCGTCTTCAAACTGCTGGCCGTTTTCTACAAACTGTTTTCCGTCTGTAACACACTTCCAGCTTCCTTTTCCCTTAAGCTCCAGCTTTACGTCAGAAGTGTAAGGGTTTGCCACAACCAGAATCTTCTTCCAGCTGTCGCCGCACTTTTCACCGTCGATTTCCCAGGCAAGAACTTCTTCTGGCAATCCGGCTTTCTTGTTATCAACAAACTTAAGGCATTTTTCAACATCTTCTGCCATCTCAATTCTGAAAGCTGGATGTTCTTTTCTAAGTTTGATCAGGTTCTGAACATACTTAACAACGTCCTGCTTGTTGGCACAACGTTTCCAGTCAAGGTTGTTGATCTTGTCACAGGCATTGTATGTATTGTGAAGCATCACGTGCTTACCGTCATCCGAAACTGCGTATTCATAGAACACTGGCTTTTTAACAAGGATTTCCTGTGGCACTTCTTTTGTGCGGCAGAATTCCATTCCGGCATGCATGATCGGATAACCTTCAGAAAGAATTACCAGAGAAATGGCCATTTTCTGCATCTGATCCAGATATTCTTCCGGCTTATCCTGTTCAACTGTATAAAGCTTATCCCGCAAAGTTACATTGTCGTGAATTTCTGTGTAGTTTACAGAAGTCCAGGTTGTTTCACCCCAAGGCTTTGGAGCCGCAGTTCCTTCAACCTTAGAATAATCAATCTGAGAATGCTTTACGGCACCTACAACGCCAAACTTTACGGCTTCCTTGCGGCTACCGTTGTGAACAAAACCTTTTTCTTTGTTGTCAAAGGCAGAGCCCTTAATGGCACAACGGGAAGCATCGTTGAACAAACCGATTCCCGGCATCTTAAAGGAATTAAGCTGTGTTGCACCTTCCATCTTTCCGGCGCGGTACATATCCCAACCTTCACCGTAAAGAATTACGTCCTTCTTGATCTTTTTAAGGGCATCTCGAATTGCGTTCATTGCCACAACATCATGAAGTCCCATCAGATCAAAACGGAATCCAGTAAGCTTGTATTCCTTAAGCCAGAAGCTCAAAGTATCAACCATATACTTTCTGAACATTGAATGCTCACAGGCAGTATCTTCGCCGGCACCAGAATAACCTTCCACTCGGTAGAAATATCCTGGAACGCTTGTTCCCAGAGCATGATGGAAACCGTCATTAACGTGATTATAAACAACGTCCATGATAAGACCGATTCCAGCATCAGCGTAAGCTTTAACCATCTGCTTGAATTCTCTGATTCGAACTTCACCATTATAAGGATCTGTTGAGTAAGAACCTTCAAGACAGGCATAGTTTTCTGGATCATAACCCCAGTTAAAATTTCCGAATAAAGGTCGTTCGGCAACTTCCGGATTATGAACGTTTTCTTCATCTACAGAACGGAAGTCAAAGATTGGCAAAAGCTGAACGTGAGTAACGCCCAAAGCCTTGATGTGATCAAAACCAGTTGGAACACCTTCATAGCTAGTTCCTGACTGGCAGGCGCCAAGATAAGTTCTTACAAGCTTCTTGTCGCCATTCCATACTGGACTTGAAGTAATGTCTGCGATGTGAGCTTCGTAAGCCACAACATCACATGGATTTTTTACAGTTGGAACAACCACGTCTTTCCAGCCATCTGGATTTGTGTGGCTCATGTCCACAACCATTGAACGCTTTCCGTTTACACCACAAGCCTTTGCATAAGGATCGCTGGAAATCTGATCAACGCCGTGCACCTGAACTGTATACAGATAATATGTTCCGTGAAGGTCACCCTTTACAGTAGCTTCCCAAACACCAAGCTGACCCTTCTTTGTAAGGGCTTTCATTTCGATTCTTGCCTTTTCTGAAGAATCCTTTCCATCATCAAACAATGAAACAGAAACAGCTTTTGCAGTTGGTGCCCACAATCTGAACGTTGTGCTTCGTTTTCCGTAAAGTGCTCCAAGTTCCATGTCTGTGTGGTACTTCTTTTCAAATTCCTTTGAATCAAAGAACCATTCCAATGCACCTGTATTTTCGCCGCCAGAACATTTGCTGTTCATGCGGCCAGATTTAATCAGATTAAAAATGTAGTCCTTTTTATGTTCAGAACCGCAGAATTCATTGTAAAGGTTCTGCTCTGTGAATGGAGCTGTAATCCATTTTGCAGGAGTTCCGAACTTGTCTGCAAACTTCTTCTTTGAGCCTTCAAGATTAACTGCCGGTGTCACGAAAGAAACCTTTGTGTTAGGAGTAATCTTTTCCGCATTCACAGTAAGAGTCTTAAGATTTGCCGGAACTGATGCTTCGTCTGCAACCCATTCTGCTGTTACGGCATATTCAACGGCGTTTCGAACAATTTCAACCTTCATAAGCCAGCCGTTTCCAAATGGAAGGACAGCTTTCACTTCATTCAAATTTGAAGGAAGACAAGGCTGAATCTTTACGTGCTTGCTCATAAGACGAGGATTAAAACCTACAACATCCTGACACACGTTACGGTTAAATTCCGCAACACTCCAAGCCTGACTGAAAGTTCCTGAAAGCTGAGGATTTCCATCGGCATCAGGACGGGCGTGAATGTTTTCGCTTAAAGAACCTGCACATCCACATTCCATAATCATCTTTGAATAATTCTGGAGCAATGCAGCTGCACGTTCTGCCATTACACCGCCGCTGCTCAAAGCACAGGCTGTGATGTAGGCACCAGTATTCCATTCCCAGATTGTACCGTTGTGATAAGCCGCATCCTTGTGATACCACTCAGGATTTTCGTGTTCCGGGTGGAACAGAGGATCTTCCGGACTAAGACTGTAAAGACCAAACGGACTTACAAGTTCACGGTTCACGTTAGAAATGATTTTATCTGCGATTTTTTTGCTTACAAAATATTCATCTTCCCTCAAATCAAGAATTGAAGGAATCATAAATGTGAAGAGCTGGTTTGGACGAACCCGCATATCCTTTGCCCATTCACCGTAGCCACCTTCTGGAAGATGGTCTGCCAAAGCGCTGCAGTCTTTATTCCAGAAGAATTCTTCAAAGGAGTTTCTTACACGATTTGCAATAAAGTCGTAGCTGTCGGCACGTTCGTTGTCGCAAACAAGACGCTGAAGCTCTGCCCCGATTTTGAGTGCAGTGAACCACAATGCCTGAATGTCGTTTGCACGGTTACCCCGTGGAGAAAGTGGTTCCTTACCCATGATGCGGGCATCCATCCAAGTGTCTGCATCAGCGTGAAGAAGGAATCCGTGTTCATCGCAGCGGTTCATTTCTGCAACAAGAGCTATGTCAATTGTTTCCCTAAGATTTTCCACAATCGAAATATCTGCGGAATACTGAACATATTCCCACACCGCACGGATGAACCAAAGAGTGCCATCAACTGTGTTGTAGATTACGTCATTTGCATCACGATATCGGTTTGGAATACGTCCATAACTTGGACTTTCCTTGTTACGGTCCTGGAAACCGGCAAATCCTAACAGAACATCCTTCGCTTCATCAAAACAGCCAGAAACCAGCAAAGTACCGCACAACGAAATGAATGTATCGCGGCCCCAGTTATCTCTAAACCAGGGAAGTCCTGCCCAGATGCCGCGGTAATTGCTTCCGTGATCTTTTGTTGCCAGCTGCCATGCGCTGAAACGAGCCCACTGAACTGATTCGTCAAACTTAGCGGCCCCTGTATTTACAATTGTTTTTCCAAGGAAATCATCAACAAGCTTTTTGTGAGCAGTAATAGCCTTTTCTTTTGCAAGACGAACTGCTTTTTCAACAGCAGTCTTTTCGTCAGCTTCAAATACAAGATACCAGCCCGCACTTTCAAAAGCGTTCTCTGAAAGCTTTACGCCGGCATTATCAGTCACCCTGAGACTAAGATTTTCGTCTTTAATTGAATGAATAAAGTCGAATTCTGCGGCAACAGCAATACCAACATCGCTGCTCAACACACAAATTCCATCAACCTTACTTTCTTTCCAGACCGGATTTTTTTTCTGCTGATTTTCAACTTCATCCTTGTTGCTCATTACTTCCTTCCCTTCAAGGGGAAGAGTTTCAACAAGCTGCATTGTAGGAATAGCATCACAAACTGTAACGTTCTTTTCAGAAGCGATATAAAGAGCCTGTTCATTTATCAAAAGAGATGCTTCTAATGTAGCACCGTTAATTTCTGTCTTAAAACCATAAGGATATACATCAACAGATTTTGCATAGTCCAAGCCATGACCATTACAAAGGAATTCACTTAAATACTTTGTGCTTCCGCGATAATATCCGCCCTCTTTGTTGTCTTTTTTAAATAAGTACTGGAAGTAACCGTCCATACGGTCAGTCCAGGCGATTCTGCGGCCAGAGCTGGCCAAAATTTTGATATGCATAACGTTAAAATGATACTCTATACAATAGTAATGTTCAAATAATATTTGTTTATGATGCTTTTTCTGTTATGCTTTTATCAACAAAAAAAGAATGAGGAAAAATATGAAAAAAAGATTCTTATCCTTCCTTTTTGCACTTTGTTTTGTACTTTCAGCAAACGCTGCCACAAAGCTTAAGTTCGCAAACGGAATTTCACTTACTTTTGAAGGTTGTACAGACAACTCAATTCGTTTTGAAGCTGCCGGAACAAAACCAAACGCTCCTGCCAAAGCTTTTGAGCTTAAGCGACAGGCTGATTCAGTTCAGTTTGAAGCAAACGCTGACGGTTCCTACTCATGGCGCGAATACAAGCTTGTTCCTAAGGAAAACGGCTACACTCTTTTCCACAATGATGACGAGCTTTACACATCTACTTTCAGTCAGGATAAAAAACTTTTAAAGGAACTTCGCAACTGGAAATCAGCTGATGAATTCTACGGATTTGGTGAAGCAAGCCGCTTTGTAAGCCTTAGAAATCAGTCTTTCACAATTTATAATCAGTCAAACTATGGTGATCACGCTTACGTTTTCATTCCTTTCTACGTAACTAACAAAAACACTACAGTTTTTATCAACGCCAATGGCCGCGACAAAATCTATTTCCAGGACGGAAACGACGCTGAACTTTATCGCTCAGAATATTTCCGTATCGAATCTTTTGTTCGACAGGATTCTTCAATTAAAGAAAGCGTTCAGAAATTCTACGCAGAAACACAGACTGCCTGCATCCTTCCAAAATGGGCTTACGGTTACATTCAGTCAAAATACGGTTACAAATCTGCCGACGAAGTAATCCAGCTTGTTGACGATTTTAAAGCCCACAACATTCCTCTTTCAGCAGTCGTTCTTGACCTCTACTGGTTCAAAAAGATGGGAGACATCTCATGGACAGCTCCAGAATTTGCAAATCACGCAGAAATGGAAAAACACATGGAAGAAAACGGTGTAAAGCTCATCACAATTACAGAACCATTCTTTATGGAAGATTCTGTTCAGTATGACGAACTTAAATCTATGAATCTTTTATGTAAGGGTAAAAACGGAATCGCTCTCTGGCGCGACTGGTGGGCTGGCGACAGCAAGCTTTCTTCCGGGGTGTTCAATCCTCTTGGTAAGAATGCCAGCAAGTTCATGGGAAAGAAATATACAGAAATGCTCCAGAGCGGTATTGACGGTTTCTGGACTGACCTTGGGGAACCTGAACTGGACCACAAAAAAGTTCCAGCTGACTTAAAATACGGAAAGTATGCTGAACAGGACTTCCACAACTACTACAACTTCTATTGGTCAAAGGCTTTATACGAAGGCGTTATGGCGTTGAATCCAGACAAACGTCTTTTCATCATGAGCCGCTCCGCCGGAACAGGAAGCGGTAAGTTCAACGTTTCAGTCTGGTCAGGTGATGCTAGCGTAAGCTGGCCTTCACTTGGAAACCAGATGGCTTATGGTATTAATGCAGGTCTTTCTGGACTTTCTTACTGGGGAAGTGACGTAGGCGGTTTTGTTCAGAACAATTCGCCTGCAGAACTTTACACTCGCTGGCAGCAGTTCGGTGCCTTTACACCAATCTATCGTGCTCACGGCACAGGCCCTCGTGAACCTTACGCTTACGATGAAAAAACTGAAAGAATTGTTGCAGACCTTATCCGTACTCGTATGCAGCTGGTTCCATACATCTACTCAACTGCCCGCCAGACAATGCAGGGTATTCCAATGATGCGTCCTATGATTTACGAAGACGCTTCTACTCCACAGGAATTCATCAACAGTCAGTATATGTTTGGTGACTCAATCCTTGTTGCTCCTGTAGTAAAGGAATCCAGTGCCACAAACGAACGTCAGTTCTGGCTTCCTTCAGGCAACTGGTACAACTTCTACACAATGGAAAAAGCTAAAGGCGGAGATTCTGTTTCTTTGATTACAACAATTGATAACATTCCTGTATACATCAAAGAAGGTGCTATTATCCCTGCAGAAAAAAACGGAAAGTCATACATCTTCGTTGCCGCAGATGCAGCCGCTCTTGCGTCCGAAATCGAAAACACCTTCACTCTTTACAACGATGACGGCGAAACAGAACAGTACAAGTCTGGCGCTTACGGTGAAATCAAATTCACTTTGAAAGGTGATATGCTTTCAGCAGAAGTTTCCGGCAATAAAAGTTTCCTTCAGAAGGAATACACAATTGCCCTTCCTGCAGGCAAAGGAAAATTTACTAAAAAAACTGTGTCTTTAGACGACCTTAAAGCCGGCGTAAAATTACAGTAAACGATCTCAATTTTTTTGTGTTATCCCATTTTCCGTTTTATAATTGTTTATTATGACTAGCAATAACTCGGAAAAGGTAGTTTTAATCACCGGCGCGTCATCAGGCATTGGCCTGGAAACCGCTCTTGCCCTTCTTGAAAAAGGCTACAGAGTTTGGGGCGCCGCTCGTCACACCGCCATGCTTTCAGAAATCGAAAAACATGGCGGTCACTCTCTTTTCCTTGATTTAAATGATGAAGCCTCAATTCAAAACTGCGTTGATCTGGTTCTAAAAACCGAAGGAAAAATCGACATCCTTATTAACAACGCCGGTTTTGGTATGGGCGGCCCATTGGAAACCGTTTCCATAGATGAAGCAAAATCCCAGATGCAGGTAAATGTTTTTGGTATGGTTTCCATCATCCAGAAAGTTCTTCCTTCCATGCGGGAACATCATTTCGGCAAGATCATCAACATCTCATCAATTGCAGGACGTTTCTCTTCACCTTACATGGGCTGGTATCACGCTTCAAAATATTCCGTAGAAGCTTTAAGCGACGCCCTTCGCCTTGAAGTTAAACCTTTCGGCATCGACGTTTCCATCATCGAGCCAGGCCTTACAAGGACAAAATGGGGCGTGATTGCTGCCGATACAATCCGTAAACATTCAGAAAACTCTGCATACGAAAATAACGGTAAGAACGCAGCTGATTTCTACGACAAGTATTACCAGGGCAAATGCCATATCTCGGAACCAACAGTAATTTCAAATACAATTGTAAAGGCTGTTTGTGCCCGCAAGTGCAAAATCCGTTATCCAATTGGCAAATATTCAAAGCTGTTTATCTTTGCAACTTCAATAATCACTGGCTCTGCCCGTGATGCTCTTACAAAATTAATTTACAAACTCAAATAAAAGAAAGGAGTTCAGCGTGAAAACTTTTGACAAGCTAAGACATGCATTATTCAGTTTTAAGCACTCAAAATTTATTGCCATCATAGCAGTATACTTTTCATTGCTTTATCATACCTCCTTCCTCATCGTTTTCCATGCGCTCAACATCATGCCGATGTTCTATTTCAACATCTTCAGCGTGACTTTGTTTGCTACCTGTAGTTTTTTTGTTCATAAATTAAAACACTTCGACAAGATGATTCTGATCTGCTATTTTGAGGTAGTTTTACATCAGTTCCTTGGTGACTACTACCTTGGCGGTCAGGCCGGATTCCACTTCTTTATTTTGTTGATTGGAATCATTCCATTCCTCACACTTAAAAATCATTTTGGTGTTGCCGTTGCTTATGGTGTTATTTCTTCAATTCTTTTTACTTTGCTTGAAGTCTTCGAAGAAAGAATTCCACCTGTTTACGAAACCTCTCAAACCCTGATTAACGTCATCAAAACAGTTAACGTTTCGCTTACAGCATTTGTAATCGTCCTTGGACTTTTGATTTACGCATACATCGTCTGGCACATCGAACACCAGCTTGAAGACAAAGTTCTGGAAAAAACTCTTGTAGCCACAGTAATGAATGAAAAACGGCTTACTCTTCAAAATCATATAATCAACTCACTTGCCTCTCTTGTAGAAAACCGCGACACCGATACCGGCGAACACATTCAGCGTACCAGCGCCTACGTAGAAATCATTGGTCAGAAGGCTCTCAAAAATAATATCTATCCAGAAGTAATCACTGAAGATTTCGTAAACCTCATAAAACACGCCGCTCCAATGCACGATATCGGTAAGATTATGGTTCCAGACAGCGTACTCAAAAAGCCTGGAAAATTGACTGATGAAGAATTTGAACAGATGAAGCTCCACACAACACAGGGTGGAAGAATCATCAACGAAGTAATCGGTATTTCAGATGATGTTGAATACGTAAAAACTGCTTCTGATATGGCCAGCGGTCACCATGAACGCTGGGACGGTACAGGCTACCCTTATGGGCTTGTAGCTTCTGAAATTCCTGTAAGTGCACGAATCATGGCAATTGCCGATGTATTTGATGCCCTGGTTTCTCCACGCTGCTACAAAAAGCCAATGCCAAAAGAAAAAGCCTATGAAATCATTCAAGAAGAATCCGGTACACACTTTGATCCTGTGCTGGTAGAACTCTTCGTCAATTCAAAGGCCGAAGTTGATGAAGTCCTTAATACTTACACAAAATAAATTAGTTCAACTCAATTCCCGCAGACTTAAGTTTTTTATCCAGCTTGCGGTAATACTTTTTATACAGCCAAGGATGAAGTCCTGTGTAATCAACGCCTATTTCTGGTGATTTGATTGAAGCATCTTCCCCTGTCTGTCTGATTTTGTAAGAACCGTTGATTCTCCACCCATTCAAAAGTCCAATGCTGATGGCACATGTTGGGCATCCGAAAGAACATCCTGTACACATTGTGCAGTTGTGCCCAAACTTGAACTTTTCTCCGTCAAAACTGATGTTGTTCAACGGACAGGTCTTAACGCACTTCTGACATTTGATACACTTTGTCATATCCACCTTCATGCTGAAAGGAGCCGAAAGAGGATAGTAAAGCCATTCGATTCTTACGAGAGGAACCCAGAATCTGATCAGCGGATTAATGTGAACCTTGTCCTTTTTGCCGCTCTGAATATCCTGGCAGGAAAGCTTTGCATACGCCTTTGCATAAAGCCATTCCCGTTTAACCATTTCTGGAGTGTGACGGAAAATCATGTTGTAAGGCATAACGTAATGTCTGTCGGAAATAAACTCCATGCCCTTCTTTTCCATTTTGTGAATCAAACGCTGACTTGAAAATTCATTGATGTAAAGACCTTCCCCGCTTGTCTTAAGAACAAAGGCTGGCTTTTTTTCATTCAACTTTGGAAGAGTATCAATAAATTTGTCCAAAGGAAGAGGAATGTTAAACCCGTAAACAGGATGTCCGAAACCGATCAAATCAAAGTCATTCGGATTTGGAGCTTCAACAAACTCTGCTGCGCCAGATCCTTCCGAAACCTTCATCTTTACGTCATAAATCGTTGTGTCGTAATCAGTTAGGAATTCCTTGTACAAATCCGCAACAAGACGAGTATTTCCCGTACCGCTAAAAACATAAATAAGCGCTTTTTTCATATGTTGTAAGTATATATGAAAAATTTTCTTTAAGGAATGAAATTCCCATGCTAAAATATTTCCAAATTCTCTCGGATTTTTATGAAAGTAAAGCATTTACTGTCAGACGAAGAAAAAATTTACAAGACCTCAACCATTCTTGTTGGAATTCTGTCATTCCTGTGTTCATTCTTTTTTGTAGGACTTACAAAGCGGCATGAAATCAGACTTCCAATGATGATTTCAAAATTTATTTTCCTGTTTGGAATCATTACTACAGTTTTGCTTTTTTCGTCGTTAAAGACAAAGTGTTTAAGATTCACAAGCCTTATTCTTCTTTCGATTTTTATTGCCACAATCGGTTCTTTCCAGCAGATGAACATTTCCATTTTGTTCATCATTCCGATTTTTATTGCTTATTCCCTTCAGAACCGCGTAAAGATTTATTCGATTCTCCTGCTGGACATTTTCCTGTTCAACGCTTCAAGAATTTTTAAGTCCTACAACATCTGGATTGTAAATCCTCATGTTTTTAACTTCAAGGTGGTTCTTACATCGAACCTTATCAGCTCTTTCCTGGAAAGTTTTGTCTTCCTGGCAATTACAATTCCTGTGTTCCTTTTGCTTGTTAAACAAAATCAGGGACTAAAAAAAGCTCTTGATGAAAAAAACGAAGCTACCAACGACATTCTTCAGTTCTGTTCAACTGCAACTTCGTTCCACAACAAATACCTTTCGGTTCATATCAAAGGCGTACGTGATATTACAAAGATTATTCTGGACGGACTTATTGAAGAAGGTGTTTACATCGAGCCTTATTACTACGAACAGATCGTCTTCTCGGTTCAGTTCCATGATATCGGTAAGATTTACATCGATTCTTCAATTCTTGATAAAAAAGGCAAGCTTGATGTTGATGAATTCAATCTGATCAAAGAGCATCCTGCCCGCGGACTTGAACTGTTCAACCTGCTTCCCAAAAATGTTCTGGACGAAAACTACATTCAAACCTGCAAAAACGTGATCTTCCAGCATCACGAACGTCTTGACGGAAGCGGCTATCCAACAGGAACAAAAGACATCAGCTTTGAAGCAAAAATCGTTGCCATCGCCGATGTTGTAGACGCTCTTCTTTCATGGCGTCCATACAAGCCGCCTTTGGAATGGGAAAGAGTCGTTGAAATCCTGGAAGACCAGAAGTCCGGCTTTAATTATGAATGTATCAAAGTAGTCTACCAGCAGAAAGAGAAAATTCTTGCTGTTTCAAACGAAAACAACCGGGAACTTAAATTCCTGCTTAGCTTGATGGATGAAGATATTGTTAGACATTAAAAAAACCGATGGTCGCCCATCGGTTTTTTTATTTAACTTCAATTACAGCTTTTCAACTGGAACAATCATATCGTCATCTTCATGTTCATCGTAAGGATATTCGTTGTTTTCTTCATCCTTGCGGTGTGTGTCATACCAAACCTGTGCGTAGAATGGAACATGACCTGCAACCTTATCAAATGACCACTTTGGCAAAGCTTCACAACATTCAGGACACCAGAAACCAGCCTTAAGAATTGTAAATGGCTTAGATTCAAAAGTATGTCCGTTGTGACATTTCCAGGTGATTTTTGTATAAAGATCACCTTTTGTCATGCTTGTTGAAACAACTTCACCACCACGGAATGCCGCAGCAGACTTCATGTCGTTCAAATCAAGTTCAGAATCAGGCTTTGTTTCATCGTAACCGTGATCCAGCTTGTACTGGTCAGCCTTTGATTCATCCTTAAGTTCACCGTAATCGATTGTTCCTTCTGGAGTCTGTCCCTTTGCAAGAACAGGAAAATCCTTCCAGCTCTTTGGAGTTGCATCAAATGCAGCCTGTCCACCAAAGAAAGCATCAATACGGCCCTTCTTTCCAAGACTTACCCAGCGCATTGGAGCGTTGCTGTTCTTCAAAAGGCGTTCAATTGCAAGCTTGCGGATAAGAATTGCAGGAACAATACGGCCAAACCAGTAGTACCACAATTCCTTACGCATGCGACGCCAGTAGTCTGCGCTGCTTTCTGTGCGGTAATTAAGCCATTCATCAAGAATGTGAGTATCTGTGTACCAAACCCCGTGGAAGTTTCTTGGAATGTTCCACTGCGGATCAAAGAACTTTTCTGCGCCGGCACCCATAAGAGCAAAACCGTAATTGAAAGTTTCGTAGCCGGTTTCACGACACGCTGCACCACCACCGATGTTGTAGTCGTTTTTCCAGAAGCCGTCCAGCTTACCGTCAAGGTCACGTTCAACAAGATTCTGAATACACAAACCAGAATCCCGGTCTGTAATCCATTCAAGCGGAGCGTTCCAGCAGGTATGGAACATAAGACCGTCGTTCATGTTGTTTGCAAGGAAGTATTTGTGGTAAACCGCAGTCTGACGAAGAACAACCCAGTGAGGAAGATCGCTTTCAAGAACGTAGCGTTCCCCCTTAACCTTTGCTGCAGAATAATAGTCGTAAGCAGAACTCATTACAGGGTCACCCATACGAGCCCACATGTGCTTGTAGTTACGGTTACCGTAAACAGCAACAGTAGAAATGTGCACAAGTTTAATCTGATCAGCACGGCCGCTTGCCTTGATTGCATCAACAACATTGCAAGTTCCTGCATAGTTTGTATTTACGGTATTCAAAGGATTGTGATCAGCCTTTGGAGGAATAACCGCACCGCAGTGAACAACGTAATCTGCATCATGAACAAGTTCATAAACTGCATCATAATCAGCAAGATCACCACGAACGATTGAAATACGGCCCTTTCCTTTTCTCAAAAGAGTCTTAAAAAATCCGCGATAATGCTTAACCTGATCGTAAACAAAAAGCTTAAGTTCGAAATTCTTATTAGAAGCCAAAAGATGGGCGATTACTTCACCGCCCATAGCGCCGTCAGAACCTGTTACGGCAATTACAGTTTTCTTTGAATCAGTCATTCTTACATTGTACATTCTTTTCTGCGATTCGTCTTGCTAAATAAACGAAAGGAGTATCACACAAAGAAGTCACTATAAAAATCAGATAACCGAATACCAGAACCTGAATCATTACGTCTCTTGGGAAAACGCCGGCAAAGGCAAGAAGGTTAAAAGCGATTACGTTAATAAGCTGACTTACCAAAGTTGATCCGTTGTTTCTAACCCAAAGATATCCACGTTTGTCGCCAAACTTCTTTTCTGTCCAAGACCACAAGGCGTGATAAGCCCAAACATCGTAAAGTTCACAGATAGCATAAGCCGCAAGACTGGAAAGCATTACCCGAGGAGTGTTTGCAAACACATTTCTGATTGAAGCAGCCATTGTGTCACTTTCAGCAGGTACATACAGAAACCAAGACTGACTTATGATGATGAATGTAACATTTGCAAGAATACCGATCTTTACGCACTTAGAAGCCTCTTCTTTGCCGTAAACCTCGCTCATGATGTCTGTTGCCAAAAATGATGAAGCGAACAGAACATTTCCCAAAGTTGTATCCATTCCAAAAGCGTGCACAAGAATCATAACTTCGATGTTAGCCGCAATTGTACAAATCACAGTCCAGGCATAAATACCTGTCTTACCAAAAAACTTTAAAAATCCAACAACACCGCCAAAAAAAACTAAAATACTGGCGATTAAAATAATTTCATTCTGAAAATTCATATTAAATTCCTTATAAATCTTATCTTCTATCCACAGCAGCAAACAAACGTGAGTGGGCAATCTTTTCGTATTCAGTTCCCGGTTTTCCGTAGTTTGCAAAAGGGTAGATCGAAATACCACCACGAGGAGTAAAAATCCCTTCAACTTCCAGATACTTAGGTTCCAAAAGCTTAACAAGATCCTTCATGATGATGTTTGCGCAGTCTTCGTGAAAATCGCCGTGGTTTCTAAAGCTGAACAGATACAGCTTTAAAGACTTTGATTCCACAATAAACTGATCAGGAATGTAATTGATTTTGATTTCAGCGAAATCAGGCTGCCCTGTTTTTGGGCAAAGAGAAGTGAATTCCGGACAGTTCAAGGTTACCATGTAATCGTTATCCGGATGTTTGTTTGGAAATCTTTCTAAGACTTCCGGACAGTAGTTGTAGGTGTACTTCGTGTTCTGGTTTCCCAGCAAAGTAACGCCTTCCAGCTCAGCGTCAGTGCGGCTCATATTGCGCTCCTAGTTTTGATTTTAGAGAGGATGGATTTCGAACTCTCTTTCGGCTCTCACCGATGTGGTGACTATAACACAAAAAATGACCCTTAGTCGAGATTATTGAAACTCAAGAGATAACACCATAATATAGACCCATGACAAAATCAGAAGTTTTAAATCAGATTAAAGAGCTGGGTGTTGAACCTGGAATGAAAATATACGTTGAAGCTTCCGTTGAAAAAATCGGAAATTTGGAAAATGGATTCCAGGATCTTTCTGACGCATTGAATGAAGCGGTGTTGCCGGGCGGTTCAGTCTTTTTTGTAGAAAAAGGTACAATCGAAGTTGATGATGGCTGGTCTCTCATGATTGGAACTGATTACGCTGACTGTGCAATTCTCAAGTTTGCGGAAAAACTCTGTAAAAAAGAATCTAAAAATAATCCTGATGAATTCAAGCTTGTTAGCACAGCCTTTGAAAATCGCTTTTGGGGCGATGAAGATGCTGTAAGATTTGGAAAAATAGGAAACGCTCCAGCCCGCCTTATCTACCAGAAACTTTTTGTAGATTACGCAGCAGACTGGATGTTTAAGAATAGAAAATAACTACAGACTCTGACGGTAGTTTTCGTAAAGAAGAACACCTGCCGCAACCGACACGTTCAGACTGTCGATCTTTCCGCAAGTAGGAATTGAAACGATTGTATCGCACTGTTCCTTCAAAAGACGAGCCATACCGCTGCCTTCACTTCCCATTACGATTACGCTTCGTGGAGCGAACTTCATTTTTGTAACGTTGTCTCCACCAGCATCTGCTCCGTAAACCCAGAAGCCTTTGTCCTTTAAAAGCTGGGCTGTGCGGACCAGGTTGTTTACAACTGCAACCGGTACCCAGGCAGACGAACCTGCAGAACTGCGGGCAATTACTTCATTGGCTTCAACATCTTTTACACCGCGTCGCTCTGGCAAAACCACAAGGCTTGCCCCAAACTGATCACAGCTACGGATAATCGCACCAACATTGTGTGGATCTGTTACGGAATCAAGAATCACAACTACCTGGCGTTCAGCATCATCCTTAGCGGCTGCTGCCAAAAGCCATTCGTCAAAATCAACAAGATTTGCAGACTTAGAGCTTTCTCCAGAAACGCACAAAACAATACCACGATGATCGCGGCTAGTTTCTGGAAGGGACTGAACCATTCCGCTCAAAGTCTTATCATCAGCCTGAGAACAGTTGATTCCAGCTTCCTTTGCGGCAGCAAGAATCTTCTTTACACGAGGCCCCGGCTTGCTGTAAACAATGCGCATTCCCGCACCGCCAGCATCTTTGGCCTTCAAAACCCGTTCTTCAATAGCATGAAATCCAGTGATAACTTTTTCAGACATTATTTACCACAACACTTCTTGTATTTCTTTCCAGAACCACAAGGACATGGATCATTACGGCCAATCTTTGCACCGTCACGTTTTACAGTTTCTGTGATGATGTTTCCTGCAACGTACTTCCATTCACCGTTGAACTTCTTAAAACCAGCGATTTCGTGGTGATGTTCAACCATGTGATCTTTTGTTGTGTAGTCAGCGATGAATTCAACAACGCCTTCGTCATCTTTTTCTTCTGTGCGAAGAATTGTAAGACCCTGCCATGTAGACTGGCGGCTCCATTCTTCTGTAGCCTGCTTGTCGATGTCGGCAATTCCTTCGCCTTCTTCACAAGAATCGATGATGAAGTCGATTTCGTGTGTTACGTAAGATGAATAGCGGGCACGCATAAGTGCTTCTGCTGTAGGAGCTTTTACAGTTCCCTTAATGATTGGTTCACAGCATTCGCTGTATTTTTTTCCTGAACCACAAGGACAATTTTCAATTTTAGTACTCATAAGAAAAATATACCAAATCCTTTATTAATTATCAATTTCAGCAGGCTGCTCAACTTTCATCCAGTTCCAGACAGAAGGATCTTCCTGACCGATTCGCCAGAATGCAATCTTATCAACATTAGCTTTCCTGTACATTCTCATTTTTGAAACGGTTGAATTAGCATCCTCAAACCACAGATTTGTCTTTACCTTAATGTTGATATCAACAACAGGAACGTCATTTACATAAGTGACTTTCCCGGCATCATATTCATCAATAATGCGGTTTGCACCTTCCCAGTACCAGGCCTGATTCACCTTTTCACTGGCCCAGCTGCGGCCATAAAATGGAATGCCCATAACCAGCTTTTCCTGAGGCACAACAGTTACGGAATAATCAACTATCTTTTGACACCAGGCTGTGGATGCAACAGAGCCTGGCTTGCTTGTAGCCCAGTGTTCGTCATAAGCCATCACCATTACACGGTCTGAAATGGCAGCAATTTTTTTGTACGGAAAAATGTCGTCGCTGATAGTCTTAACTCTGGCTGGCACACAAACTGTGAACATCTTGCCCTTCTTTTTACATTCAGTGCTAAGCTGTTCCAAGAATTTCATAAAGTTAGCACCGTCTTTTCCAGGAATCAATTCGTAATCAACGTTAAGGCCATCAAAAGGTTCAACCGCTTTCATGATGTCGGAAACAAGTTTATTTGTAAGCCCAAATTTTGGATCAAGAACAAAGTGAGTAAGACTCTTGCTGTCGCAAACAATTACAAGATGAACTCTGCCCTGAAATCCTGAAAGCAAATTTCTGCTTGGAACCCCAGTCAACGAGCCATAACAGTCAACATCTGCAGCAAAAAGACCAACATCTGTAAGGGGATATTCATTATCAAATTCATCAATACGATTCTGCATTACCCAGCCCCATATTTCTTTCATTTCTACAGGGTCTCCGGCAGGAATCTTTTTTTTATAGGCAGGCTTAATTACCTGTTTTCCAGTTGTATCAACAATCTTTTTTGAAGCCGCATTCAAGTCGAACAAAGCAGCCACAAACAACAGCACAAAAAAAACTTTTTTCATACTGTATATTGTAGCATATAAATTTCAATATCCTGAAAAAACTATCCAATAATTTTGTACATTGGATCTTCCTCCGGATGAAGTTCAAGCACGTGCTTTTCACATTCCAGAACTTCGCTTGGTTCGTGGGTAACGTGAAGGAAAGTAGTTGTGCCGCTCTTTGCAATCAAATCCAGAAGGTCAAGAATTTTTGTACGCATCTGTTCGTCCAGACCGTGGCAAGGTTCATCCAGAATCATAATTGGAGGACATTTTACCGCACCACGAAGAATCAGAACCGCACGCTGTTCGCCGTAACTAAGGCTGCCGAATGTTTCGTCACCTCGTCCTTCAAATCCTGCCAAAGCCAGCCACTTGTCTGCAGCGGTAGCTTCAACTTCACTTGGAGCTTCATACAACCCGATAGAATCGTGAAAACCGCTCATAATAACGTCTCTAAGCTTTGTTCCGCCTAACATTCGGTATTCTACGTGAAGTCTGTATGAAACGATTCCCAAACGATGCTTAATGTCCCAGATAGTTTCGCCGGAACCACGACGGGCGCCAAAAATCTTGATGTCATTGCTGAAAACCTGCATGTTGTCGCCGGTAATCAATTCCATGAAAGTAGTCTTTCCAGAACCGTTTGGCCCGCGGATAAGCCAGTGTTCCCCGCGATTAAGACGCCATGTAAGATGACGCAAAACCTGGTGGTCGCCCCAGCCAACATTAACGTCGTTCATATCTACAAGAATGTCGCTTTCTGGCTGAAAATTTTCCACTCCCATAACGATCTGAACTTCATCGCTAAGCTTTTTTACTGTTGCCGCAAATTCAGCGTAGCCTGCCTTACGGGCTTCTTCGGCGTCAGCATTTTTCTTAGCCGCAATCTTTTCGTATTCGGCTTTTGGTCCGCAGAAACTTACGCCGCCTTCTGCAAATTCAATTACATGAGTAATGGCATCTGGAATTTCAACGTAACGTTCCATGCTCAAAATAATTCTTGGGAATGTAGAATCGTTTTTGTCATCGTTAAGCTGCTTGCCGGCAATAGTGTCAAAAAAGTCCAGCAAAATGCCGCGGCTTTCAGCATCCAGTCCCGCAAAAGGATCGCTTAAAAGCAAAAGATTTTTTTTGCTTACAAGGGCCCGCGCCAGCAAAGTACGACGGATTTCCCCGGTAGACATGTATTTTAACCCGCGGTCCAGAATCTTCTGAACGCCGCACAATTTTATTTCAGGAAAAACATCGAGCTGCCCGCAAAGGTCTGGAAGCGCAGCCCCCTTCTTGATACGGCCAACCACACCTTCCGCAATAAAAACCCGTCCAGTTCGGCCAATATCCACGCCGCCTTCAACATATTCACTTTCATCTTCTTCCCGTTCCTGCTGAATCAAGCGAGCCGCCCGTTCCAACGATACAGTTTCCACAGAATCCCCAAACACATTTGAATACAAAGGAACATCCTCTGCCGACTCCGGCCCGTTAGGCAAAATCCTTAGCCCAAACGCAGGATCCAGGGCCTGCAAAAAGTCAGCCTTTCCACCGCCATTTGGCCCGATTACCAGCCAAGCTTCCCCAGCCTTCATCTCCCAGGAAAGTTTTTCCACACAAGTCCCATGAGCGTTTTCAATTCTACAGTTATTTATTTTGATGAGTGATTTGTTTTCCATAATAAGTTCACTTTACCACTTTGCATGAATCGTTGCATCAGACTCCGCAATTCAAGTTTGAAGGGCGACTGCACACGCCCCCACTACGCCCTGTTTTTAACATAAACTACGAAAACCTACGAATAAAGATTAATTATTGCGTTTTTATTCGTAAGAATTTTCTTTGCTGCAGCTAATTCATAACCCTAAACTGACAGAACCTACGAATAAAAATAATTTTTCATGTTTTTATTCGTAAGTTTTTCACAATTTTTTCAATATAAGAATCATTTTTTTCAAATCCTACGAATAAAAGCATAACTTCTTCATTCTTATTCGTAGGTTTGCCTGTTTTACTTGTATTTTGCAACAGCAGTTTTCTTAAAACCTACGAATAAATTCTCAATTTTTTATTTTTATTCGCCGTTTTTGCCTGCACACTCCGTTAATTTATGGTTTACCGCATAAAAAAAGGCCTCCCACCCCGGGAGACCTTTTCGCTTCATATAATCTGTTTAGTTAAATCCTATTCCAGTGCCAGATCCCCGTCCTGGATCCAGCCAAGCTTTCTTTCAAGTAGGCCCAAAGCCCAGCACAGAACGCCTGGCAAAATGAAACATACCATCAGCAAGCCGAACCACTGCATAAATCCTGGCTGAACAGCAAGACTTTCCTGTGTGATTTCTGCAATCTGATCTGCAGCCATTCCTGCCTTTTCTGCCTTGTGAACTGCCCACGCAACAGCCTGTGCACTTGGATTGAACCAGCCTGTTATAACACCGATCTGTCCAACAAAACCACATGTACCCATACCAGAAGAAACTGCAGCACCGTTCATTGTCATGCCGAATACGCAAGTTGCGATTGGACCAGTGATTGCGCTTGTTACGATTGGCGCGATCCATACCTTTGGATTTTTGATGATGTTTGGCATCTGAAGCATACTTGTTCCCAAGCCCTGGCTCAAAAGACCACCCCAGCGGTTTTCCTTAAAGCTGAGAATTGCAAAACCAACCATCTGTGCACAACAACCTGCAACTGCGGCACCACCAGCAAGACCTGTCAAACCAAGAGCAGCACAAATCGCAGCAGAAGAAATTGGCAATGTCAACGCAACACCAACAACAACCGAAACAAAAATTCCCATTACAAATGGATGAAGTTCTGTTGTGATCATAATCAACTTTCCAACCCAGCTTGCAGCAATACCAATGTACTTAGCACAAAGCACGCTGATCAGAACACCTGTCAAAATTGTAACAATTGGAGTAACAAGAATATCAACCTTTGTCTTTTTGCTGACCAGCATACCAACTTCTGCCGCAATAACAGCAATAATCAGAACTGCCAGAGGACCGCCTGCACCGCCAAGAATGTTAGCAGTAGCGCCAACAGTAATAAGGCTGAACAAAACCAGACCGTGAACGCCCATTGCAAAACCAATACCAACAGCCATTGCAGCACCAACTACATGACCTTCAGAACAGAAAGTTCCGGCATCAACTAAAAACTGAAAAACTGGATTTACACCAAGACGCAAAAGCTGCTGTCCCAGTGTTTTGATGATAGTACCAACCAGCAAGGAAGCAAAAAGTCCCTGCGCCATTCCACTCATTGCGTCAACAAGATAACGCTTTACATACTTGTTCATACAAGCCTCACGAGAAAATATTAATTTTTCGTAAATTACTCGTTGATGTTGTCTCCCAGCGCGCCGTGGCGTCGTTGGAAAAGCGTGTTCCGTGGAATCTGCCTTTGTTCATCACAAACGTAAAATCTGCTAGGAATTTACATTATTTCGCAATCTTTAACAATTGCACTAAAATACTTCATTTTTTCTATAATAAGTACAATTATTTGCTTTTACACACTCTTTCTGTTATATTTTTTTATATATTTAAAAAGTCGAAATTCATACTATTTAACTTTTCAATTTCAAGGAGAACCAGATGAAAAGACTTATCAGTACTGCAATTTTGGCAGTATCACTTTGTACTTCCGTTTTTGCCGCATCTAATCGTGTTGAGCTTTATGTATGGGAATCAGCAGGAACAGAACAGGCTTTTATTCAGTATGCTATCAAAGAGTACAGAAAGATTAATCCAAAAGTAAAAATCATTTACGAACCTGTTGAATCAACAGATGCCCGCAATAAGATTGAATTGGACGGTCCTGCTGGAGTAGGTGCCGACGTTTTCGTTGCTCCTCATGATCATATTGGTGCCCTTGTAGCCGGCAGCCACATCCTTCCTGTTATTGATGCAAATAACTACATGAAGGACTTTATGCCTTTGGCAAAAAAAGCCGCAACTTACGATGGAACAGTTTACGGTTACCCTCTTGGCGCAGAAACATACATCATGTATTACAACAAAGAAATTCTTTCTGCCCCACTTACAACTTGGGATGATATCATCGCTTATGCAAAAAAATGGAATGTAAAGGTTGAAAACAAGTTTGCACTTACATGGCCTGTAAACGATGCTTACTTTGACTACATGTTCCTGGACAGCTTTGGTGCTCCTCTTTTTGGACCAGAAGGAAACGATCCAAAACAGCACAACATCAACTCAGCTGGTGCCATTTCTGGTATGACTTACTTCCAGAAGCTTAAGACTTCAATGTTCAACATTCCAGCAATGGATGCATCCCGTGATTTCTGTCACGCTTCATTCCTTAACGGAACAGCTCCAATGATCATCACAGGTTCTTGGAAAATCAACGAATTCAAAAAGAGCAACATTAAGTTCGGAACAACAACACTTCCTAAATTTCCAGGACAGAACAAACCAGCAACATCATTTGCCGGAGTTCGTCTCGCTTTCGTAAGCTCTTATACACCATATCCAGAAGAAGCAGATGATTTTGCTAAGTTCATCTCTTCAAAAGAAATGCTTCAAAAGCGTTTTGAAATGACTGATCAGCTGGCGCCTCGCACTGATATTCCTGTAACAGACGAGTACTCAAAGGCTGCCCTTGAACAGCTTAAGTATGCCAAGGTTATGCCAACTATCACACAGCTTGGTACTTTCTGGCAGGTTATGGGACCAGCTGTTTCTGGTATCTGGCAGGGCGACGATGTTAAGAAAACTCTTGATATGGCCGCTTCTACAATGAACGCTGCAAAATAGCCCTACTTGTAAAAAACGTCTGAAAAAACTATTATTTAGTTATGGCTATTTCCAACAAGGTAAAAACCTTAATTGAAGAATTTATTGATGCAGATACAGTAAAAGCTGTTGATGTATTTACAAGTACAACTGAAAATAACGATTCAGACGTAGAAAAAATTGCTGCAATGTTCGGCTTTGCTGGTTCTTTTGCAGCTTCAGATGAAAATAAACTTGTGGAAAGCTTTAACAAGAACTTAAAGCTTTTGATCGAAAAGACATGGGTTGAAAAATCAGACATCGCTCTTAAAGAGCAGATTCTGTTCCAGCTAGAAACTCTTTGCAAAGAAACTTCAGACTGGGCTAAAACTTATGCCGACTTCTTGAGCATCCTTAACGATGCTGTTTATCTGATGTTTGGTCAGCAGACTAAATCAGAAGACTTTGGGGAATATTCTCTCCGTATCGATCCAGGATTTGGTATTTTCTGGTGGTATGTAAAGAGTCTCCCCTCTACAGCAGAATGGCCTGTTGAAAAATGCCGTAATGCTGTATTGCTCGGAATGTACTTCCTTGCAAACTACTAACGACTAATAGGCCGGAACTTCACAAACAAGTTCCGGCTTTTTTTTTAACCACATTCTGGAGTTATTATGGATTTAGAAAAAGTTTGTTCAATCTTAAAATCAGGTGCAGCTTCCCTTGCATTGCAGAATGCCTGCACAAAAAATAAAGCCCTTGAAGCAGTCGCCGCTGCTCTGGACGCAAAACGTGCAGACATCATTGCCGCTAACAAAAAGGATGTAGAAATCGCTCGTGCCAACGGTACATCAGAAAGCCTTATCGACCGTCTTTCATTGGACGACAAGCGCATCAACGGCATTATCGACAGCCTTAAAATCGTAATTTCTCAGAGCGACCCAATTGGCGAAGAAACTGCCGGCTGGAAAACACCAAACGGTCTCAGCATCCGTCAGGTTCGCGTTCCACTTGGAGTAGTGGCAATCATTTACGAAAGCCGCCCAAATGTTACAGTTGACGCTTTCAGCCTTGCATACAAATCTGGTAACTCAATTTTGCTCCGCGGTTCATCATCAGCATACAATTCAAACAAGGCAATTGTAAAAGTTATCAAGGACGCACTTTCTGCTGTAGAAGGCGGCGTTCCAGAATCAATTGAACTGGTTGAAGTAAAAGAACATGACCACAGCGATGTAGACGCAATCTTGAACGCTGTTGGTAAAATCGACGTTGTTCTTCCTCGTGGTGGAAAACGTTTGATTCAGAATGTTGTTTCAAATGCCCGCATCCCTGTAATCGAAACGGGTAGTGGAGTGTGTCACCTTTACATCGATGAAGATGCAGATCTTGAAATGGCCGTAAAGGTTGCCGAAAACGCAAAAATCCAGCGCCCATCAGTTTGTAACGCCATCGAATGTATCGTTGTAAATAAGAAAGTTGCAGAAAAGTTCCTTCCAATGCTGGAAGAAAAGTTTGCCGACCGCGTAAAGTTCCACGCTGACGAAACTGCTATCAAATATCTTAAAAATGCAGCAGCAGCTACAGAAGAAGATTTTGGCAACGAATATCTTGATTACGAATGTTGTATCAAAACTGTTGAAAATGTTGAAGAAGCAATCGACTACATCAACAGCCACAATACAAAGCACAGCGAAAGCATCATCACTGAAAGCCGTGCAAACGCTCGTCTTTTCCAGGCAAAAATCGACGCTAGCTGTGTTTATGTAAACGCATCAACTCGTTTTACAGACGGAGGAGAATTTGGCTTTGGAGCTGAACTTGGTATTTCCACACAGAAGCTCCATGCCCGAGGACCGATGGGTATCAAAGCCCTCACAACAACAAAGTACTTAATCGAAGGCGAAGGTCAAACTCGCTAAAAGGAATATAAAATGAACATTGCAGAAGCATTAAAATCATCTAGAAAAATCGTTATTAAGATTGGGTCCAACACATTGGCTAAGGCTGATGGAACTCAGAATACAGAATTCATGGCTAGCTTTGCTGTACAGTGTAAAGCTCTTGTAGACGCAGGAAAGCAGGTTGTTGTAGTTTCTTCCGGAGCTCAGGTTTCCGGTGTTTCTACACTTAAGGAATGGGCCCGCAAAAAGGATGTTCACTTCCGCCAGGCTTTGTGTGCCATCGGCCAGGTTGAACTTATGGCTCAGTGGAGAAAGGCTTTTGCTGAACAGAATCTTCACATCGGTCAGCTTTTGTTCACAAAGGAAGATTTTGAAAACGATCACCGTTCTCTCAACATCCGCAATACATTGTTCACACTTGCAGACGAAGGCGTAATTCCAATCATCAACGAAAACGACTCAGTTTCAATTGATGAATTCCAGATTGGTGATAACGACAACCTTTCTGCACTTACAGCAATTCTCTGGTCGGCAGATATGCTTATCCTTTTCAGCGACATTGACGGAATCTACACAGACAATCCTAAGACAAACAAGGATGCAAAACTCATCGAAACTGTAGAAAGCATTCCTGAACTTCGCAAAACAATCACAATCGGCGAAACTAACGCTTTTGGAACTGGCGGAATTGAAACAAAGATTCAGGCTGCAGAAAAAACAACTGTTTACGGCATTCCAATGCTTCTGGCAAACGGAGGCCGTGAAAATATTCTTACTGATCTGGTAAACGGAAACGCTAAGGGAACATTGTTCCTTGCAAACGAATAATTATAAGAGGCTTAAAATGAAAATTTCTTGTATCGGAACTGGTGCAATGGGCGGCGCAATCATGCGCGCTGTTTGTAAAAAATATGATGTAAAAGAAATCTGTGTGACAGACAAGAACACAGAAATGGGTAAGGCTTTCGCCGCAGAAACAGGAGCAACTTTCTTTGCTTCTAACAAAGAAGTTCTTAAAGGCGCAAAATATGTTTTCCTTGCTGTTAAACCACAGTTCCTGGGCGATGTTTTTGCCGAAATCAAGGATTTTATCGAAAATGACACAGTAGTGATTTCTATGGCTGCCGGTGTAAAAATCGAAAAACTTGAAAGTTTTGCACCAAAGGCTCGTTTTGTCCGCATGATGCCAAATGTTTGTGCTCAGATCGGTCAGGCAATGACAGCTGTTACAAAAGGCGAAAAAGTTACAGATGAAGAATTTGAAACTGCAAAAGAAATCCTTAGCGCAGCAGGCGTTGTAGAAGCAGTTCCAGAAAAGCTTATGGACTGTGTTACTGCAGTCAGCGGTTCAGGCCCAGCATTTGTATTCATGTTTATTGAAGCATTAGCTGATGCAGCTGTCCGCTGTGGAATGCCTCGCGCACAGGCTTACACTTATGCCGCTCAGACTGTAAAAGGTTCTGCTGACCTGGTTCTTGAAACAGGAAAACATCCTGCAGTTCTTAAGGACTCTGTTTGTTCACCAGCAGGAACAACAATTGCCGGCGTAGCTGCTCTTGAAGCAAACGGTTTCCGCAATGCTGTTATCGAAGCAGTAACTGCCGCAAACGACAGGTCTGTTGCCCTCGGTAAATAATTTTTGCTCAATCAAGCATAAAAAAAGCACTTCATTTCTGAAGTGCTTTTTCGTTTAACAGAACTACAATTCAAAACTAGCCATCTGAAATTTATGTTCCATCAGGCTAAGAGTTTTTTCCATATTTGAGATTTTGCTTTCCCACGCAAATCTACAACTTGGATGCTCTTTTACATAAGTTCTGTACTTAGACAACTGGCCACGATAATCTGCAATTGTCTCCATCAACTCAATTATTCGCTGCACTTCCATTTCTTTTCCTTATTTTGTTATCTAGTATAAAGATAAGAAATATCAGCAAGCTTAAACAATAAAAAAACTACCTGCATTAAACTTATAACAATCTATTAGTTATAATTCACTCGTTTAATGTAAGTAGTTCATTCATTTGTACTATTATGCTAATTAGCCAATATCAATCATATTTGCTTCGCTTACAAATGCAGCTGCACCTTCGCCAACATACATTTCGTGAAGCTTTTTCATAATCTGTCCAACAGTCTCTACAAACTTATCTTCAACATAAAGAATAAACATTACGTTCAACTGCGGCCAGATTGAATCACCGAGTTTTGGATCTGTATTTCCAGCGCCCATTACTCCATCAATTTTTGTATATTTAGCCTTGATACCTGCCTTACGACATTCTTTTTCGTAAAGCTGAACAAAATCTGAATCGATAGCCTGAGTTACGATAACTTCAATTCTTTTCATTATTCATTTCCTCCGTCTGTTTCTTCAGTTTTTGTTTCTTCTTCAGCTGCTTTTTTAGTTCTAGTACGAGTCTTTGCTTTTTCAACCTTGTCTTCCAAAGCCTTAACAATCTTTTTCTGACCACGAGCCTTTCTTTCTTCGCTCTTAATTTCAGTTGAAGACTTTTTAGGTTCTTCCAATTCTGCCTTAAGTTCTGCAAGACGTTTTGCTTCATCTTTCTTATTGAAGATAAAGTAAACAACTGGCATTACGAACAAAGTCATCATAGATCCGAATGTCATACCACCAAGTACTGTAAGACCGATTGGCTGAGTCATTGCGCCAGTTTCACCTGGGAAGAATGCCATTGGAATCAAAGAAGTAACTGTTGTCAAAGTAGACATCAAAATTGGACGAAGACGGCTGCGGGCAGCTTCAATACAAGCTTCTGTAAGTGCAAATCCACGTTTTCTAAGAAGGTTAGTGTAGTCTACAAGTACGATACCGTTGTTTACGATTGTACCAACAAGAACCAGCATTCCGACAACAGAAACTACGTTCAGCATTGTATGAGTAATCAGGTAGATGAAAATTACACCGATGAACGAAAGTGGAATTGTAAACAGAATGATGAATGGATCCTTGAAAGATTCAAACTGGCTGGCCATTACAGCAAATACCAGAAGAACAGCCATGATGATGATTACACTGAATTTTGTTACAGCTTCAATCATGTCTTCAAATGAACCTTCGTAAGTTACCATTACTTTTTCATCAAGAACAACGTTCTGTTTTACTGCATCTGCAATTGCTTCCTGAACCTTGTTGATAGAGATACCTTTTTTAGGATCTACAGAAATACGGATTGTACGAGTCTGATTTTCACGACGGATTGTAACAGGTGCAAGATCTTCCTCATAACGAGAGAAGCTTGCAAATGGAACTCTCTGACCCATTGAATTAGATACGTAGATGTTTTCAAGGTCACCGAACTTCTGCTTGTCCTGTTCTGCAAGACCAACCATAATATCAACCTGAGTACCGTTATCATCATAGCGGGAAGCTGTTTTACCGTTTACTGCAGCGTTCAATTCTGCACCGGCACCGTAAGCTGTTACACCCAGTTCATACATACGGTTACGGTCCATATTAATTTTAAGCTGAGGAAGACCATCTTCAAGATCAGAGGTTGTTTCGTTTACAAAGTCAGCACATTTTTCTTTTACAACCTTCTGAATTTCGCGAGATGCTGCACGTGCCAGATCAAGGTCGTCCGAACGAATTACAATACTAATTGCCGAACTTGCAAAGCCTCCGCCAAATCCCGAACTAAAGGTAAAGGTTGCGCCAGGGAATACGTTAAAGTATTTTCGACATTTTTCCTTAGCCGAATCTTCGTTATCCCAATCAGCTTCTCGTTCACTTTCCTTGTACAAAGTAATACGAAGTGTAGCTGTATTTGAATCAGATGCAGAACTTCCCATGAATGAAGAACCACCGATTGATGTCATGGCATATTTTACACCCTTAAGCTCGCGCATAACGTTTGCTTCGTACTGCTGCATAACTTCACGAGTAGTTTCAAGGTTTGTGCCTTTAGGCATTTCCAAAGCAACAGAAACAGATGTACTTGGCTGAGGTGGCATGAAGATAAATCCGATTACCTTAATCAAACCAATAGACACTACAAGAGTCACAACAAGTGCAATCAGAATAAGTTTTCTGTGCTTAAGAACACGGCCTACACCCTTAGCATAAGCATTATCAAGCCAGTCAAAGAATCGGTTCATCAAACCGTCAAAGCCCTGAAGCCAGCCTGGCATCTTGCGTTCTGACTGCTTTTCTACAACAAGATATTTTGAAGAAAGAACAGGAACCAAAACAGCGGCAACAAGCAGAGAACACAAAAGCGAGAAGATGATTGTAAATGCAAACGATGTAAAGAGCTGTCCCATTACTCCAAGCATCTTCTGGAACATTACCATTGGAAGGAAGATACAAACCGAAGTCAAAGTAGAAGATGTGATAGAACCAATCATTTCTTCTGAACCAAGAACGGCGGCTACATCAGCTTTGGCATCACGTTCCCGGTAACTGAAGATGTTTTCCAGAATTACAATTGAGTTATCTACAAGCATACCGATACCCAGCAGCAAACCGGAAAGAGTCATCATGTTGATTGTCAAACCACAGAAATACATCAAAGTAAGTGTGATGATTACTGAAATTGGAATAGACAGCGCAATAATGAATGTTGATTTTACAGAACGAAGGAAGATGTAAAGTACGATTACCGCAAGAAGAATACCCTGAAGCAACGAATTTACAACGTTAGTAATTGTATTGTTGATATCATCTGTTGTATTGAAAGCTTCAATAATTTCAACATCCGATGGAAGATCTTTAAGAATATTCTGAAGCTGTTTACGACATTTTTCTGCAGTCTTAACAGAGTTCTTTCCTGACTGCTTCTGAATCATCAGCATTACACAAGCTTTTTCGCCCATAAATGCCTGGGAAGTCTGATCCTTGTAACCTTCATAAACATCTGCAATATCACGCAAAAGAACAGGAACTGTTTCTCGGTTTCCGTTTACTTTGTAAGTTACAACTGTTCCCTTAATATCTTCTACAGATTTATAAGTACCTTCAGCAGAAATTGTGTAATTGTTTCCACCCTGAGAAATTGTACCACCAGAAGAAGTAATGTTCTGGGCTCCAATCATCTGACAAATCTGTGTAATTGTAAGACCATAAGCATCAAGGCGGTCACGAGGAACTTCAACCTTAATACATTTTTCATAGTTACCCATCAAACTTGCACTGGCAACACCATCAATCTGCTCAATACGAGGTTCAATAATGTTTTCAACGTAAGAACTTAATTCTTCAGGAGTACGCGAACCAGTTACAACAAGCCCCATGATTGGCATCATTGAAGGGTCCATCTGGAAGATGATAGGTGAATCTGCAGCATCCGGCAGATAGTTTCGGACCATATCAATCTTATCACGGATTCCCGCTTTTGCTTCATCAAGGTTTGTTCCGTATTCAAATTCAAGAATTACCATACTTGAACCAGTTGATGAACGTGATTGCAATTTTTTAAGACCTGTTACACTGGAAAGACCACTTTCAAGTGTTCGTGTAACACTTTTTTCTGTTTCTTCAGGACCTGCATTACCATAACCTGTATAAACGATGATGTATGGAATATCCATATCAGGATACAAGTCAATTGGAAGAGTCGCAGTACAATAAATACCAAGTAAAGCCGCAAGGATAAAACAAATAAGAACTGTTGTCGGCTTTTTAACTGCTAATTTAGATATAGTCATCTATGCCTCTCTTTAATACCGTTATTACAAATGCAACGGAACAATCTATTCAGTAATTGAAACTACGTTAACCTTTGCACCGTCTGTAAGAAGTGCCTGTCCCTTGATAACAACAATGTCACCTGGAGTAATACCCATTTCAACTTCCTGTTTGTCATCAACGCGGATACCTTTCTTAACCGGGCTGGCTTTTACTGTATTTGTTACTGTATCTACAATGTAAACAATTTCTTCGTCATTACGAGTTACGATTACGTTGCTTGGAATAACGATTGTATTTTTCTTTGTATCAGTTACAAGCTTGATGCGTGCGTACATTCCGGCACGAAGACGAGAATCGCTTGGAGTCTGAACAAGTTTTACACCAAGAGTACGTGAACCTGTATCAAGAACCGGATCAATTTCAACCAGCTGTGCAGGGAACTTTTCTCCTGGGAAAGCATCAAATGTAAGTTCAGCCTTCTGATTCATTTTTACACGGGCAACAAAACGTTCTGCAACATTTGTTTTTACTTCAAGTGTTCCTGTAGAACTGATTTTTCCGACTGGCATTGCTGCTGCAACCTGCTGACCAATGTTGTATGGGAAAGAAGTAATTGTACCTGCAACAGGAGCCTTAATTGGGCTCGACTTATAATCCATACCAGGACGGCTGGCATCAACTTCACAAAGAACCTGATCCTTCTTTACCTTGTCACCAACTTTTACGTTGATCTTTGAAAGCTTACCGCTCTGAACATCCGGATAAATATCAACTGTAGAAGCAGTCTGAACGTTTCCACCAAATTCAAGATAATCATCAAGTGTACGTGGAACAGCTTTTACACAGTTTACAGCAAAAATTGTTTCAACCTTTTCATCATTTTTTGCGGCTTCTTTTTTCTTTCCGCAACTTGTAAGACCTGCTGCTGCAACAGCAAGAATTGCAGCAACTGCAAAAACCTTAGTAGTTTTCATTATTTATTTCTCCTATTCACTAATTTTCATGTTAAGTTTCTGTTCAAGATCAAGAACAGCAGAAATGTAATTAAAGCGTTCATTCATCAAACCGAGACGTGCCTGCTTTAACGAAGCATCCGATTCGCGAACCGAAAGCCATTCCTGTGTACCGTTGTTAAATCCCCTCAGAGTTGAGTTATATGCCTTCTGAGCAAGTTCTGCAGTTGACTGCATAGCCTGAAGGTTTACTTTTGCAATTTCAAGATTGTCTACCAATTTGTGAATTTCAACTTCTGCATTCTGAACCATCATTTCGTAACCAAGTTCTGCCTGAACAATCTGTTGCTTGATGTTTTTGATTTCCTGACTAGCAGAACTCCATGGAAGGAAGCTGAACAAATCACTATAAGCAAGAGTTAACGAAAGGCTTCCCTTATCCGAAGCATCTGAAAGTGAGTAAGTTTCTCCCATTGCTGCAAAAACAGGCTGATAACTGTAATTTATAGCAATACTAGGTGTATAAACTGAAAGACTCTTTGCTTTTAAACCAAACTTTGCAAGTTCAATATTTTTCTTCATTGAACGAATTTCGTTACTTGTTTCGCAATACTTCTTTACCAGTTCGTCTGCATCAACATTGATGAACTTTGTTTCGATGTTTCCCTTAAGTTCTATTTCTGTTCCGTAAGGAAGTCCAAGAAGAAACGCGAATGTATCAAGACTCTGTTCCAAGCTTGTTTCTGCTTTAAGAACCGCAGGCTTCTGGTTTTCGTAAGTTACCTGTGTGTTCAAAAGCTGAAGTTCTGGAACAAGACCGTTTCTGTAGTTGATTGCAGCCTGATCATAGCGGGCTTTTGCGTTGGCAAGAGAATCCTTGTTAATCTTAAGACTTTCCTGCTGAAGAAGAAGTCCGTAGAAAAGCTTACGAATGTTTACTTCCATCTCTGAACAAGACTTTTCGTAAGAAATTTTTCCTGCTTCATACTGAGTTTTTGCAATCTTGATGTTTGCGATCATTGCCGCATTGAATGCCCAGGAAATTCCAAGATTTCCTACTGTGGCCCAATGAAGTTTCTCTTCGTCTGACATTGTCGCTGGAACTGGAACAACATTTCCACCGTGAAGACTATCAATCAATCCCATCATCTGTGCAGAACCGTTAATTGACTGCAATGTTGAATCAATATCTGTTGTGCGGTTTGCTGTCAAACTAAGCGATGCTGTTGGTAAAAATACATTCCAAGAGTTATCATTTGCTCTTTTTTTCATTTCAAGGTCAATTGCCGAACTCTTTAAAGTTTTGTTGTTTTCAAGAGCAAATTTTACCGCTTCTTCAACAGTTAAAACCATTTTTTCTTGTTTTGCTTCTGTTTCTGCAGCTTCTTCTGCCTGGGCAAATGCAAAACAGCTTACTGCCATTAAAGCAGCAGCAAAAAATCCTTTTAGTTTAAGGTTTTTCATTTATTACTTCCCCTCGTTTTTGCTGGTTGTTTCAACAAGATTTTCATACATCTTGTTAAAAACTTTTTCGCAAATTGCTAAATCTTCATTATCAATATCTTTAAATGTATTAATTACAAGATAATCAATAATTTTGTCTGTATCGTGAATTAATTCATCACATTCCTTTGTTAAAGTGAGTTTTTTCATCCGGCGGTCATTTTCGATGGCCTCCTGAATTAAAAATCCCTTTTTACACAATATTTCAACAAGAATCGAAATATTTGCCCGTTTCATTTCGCTGAATTTTTCAATGTCTTTAGCAGTCTGTACATCAGAATTTGCATGAAGTAAGAGCAGAATCTGATATTCAGACATTTTAAGTTTGTACTTTTTGCAAATAGGTTCGCAGTTTGTTCTTAACCATGTTTTCTGAATTAATGAATAATTCATCATTGGTTTGACATGATCAAAAAAATCCTTACAAATCATCCTTAATCCTTTTTTTAGATAGTCTAAAATTAAACTATTTATTTTTAGACTATACGAAATTCATACTTTAAATGCAATAGAATTCATAAAATTCATTTATTTTCCAATCATCAATTTCCAACTTTCGTCTATAATTGAATGTTTAAAAAAATTAATCTATAATAGAAAGAACGTCACTGCGAGGTCGCAGGGCGTGGCAATCTCAAAAAAAATCGACCCATCAGAGGAATAAAATGCCAAAAATCGAAGTTAACGAACAGCTTTTCTTCAACCTTCTTGAAAAAAAATACGACTATGAAAATCTTGAAAAAGTTCTTACTTATGCAAAAGCAGAACTTGATGAAAAACCAGATACAACACAGCCAGAATCAGAACGTGTAATCAAAATCGAATTGAACGATACAAACCGTCCTGACCTTTGGTCTACAAATGGTGTAGCTCGTCAGCTTCGCCTTCACCGCGGTGTAAAGGGTATTGATTACTCAAAATTCCTTTCATCAAAAGGAAACATCAAAGATACAGGTAACCGCGTAATCACAGTTGATCCAGAACTTAAAGACATCCGTCCATATATGGTTGCTTTTGTTATCAACGGAAAAGAAATCGACGATCCAATGCTTAAGGACATCATCCAGACACAGGAAAAACTTTGCTGGAACTTTGGCCGTAAGCGTAAGTCAATTTCTATGGGAGTTTACCGCATTTCTGAAGTTAAATTCCCATGTCACTACAAGGCTGTAGATCCAGACAAGACATCTTTCGTGCCACTTACATTCGACCAGCCAATGACATGTCGTCAGATTCTTACAGAACATCCAAAAGGAAAGGATTTTGGCTGGATCATTCAGGATCTTAAGAAATTCCCACTCCTTACAGACGATACAAACGAAGTTCTTTCAATGGCTCCAGTAATCAACAGTGCTACACTTGGTGCAGTTCAGGTTGGTGACAAGGGTCTTATGGTAGAACTTACAGGCGACAACATGGAAAACCTTATGCTTGCCGCTAACATCGTTGCCTGTGACTTTGCTGATGTAGGTTACACAATCGAACCAATCATGGTTAAACATCCTTATGACACTTGTTTTGGCCGCGATGTTGTAGCACCTTTCTACTTCCAGCCAACTACAAAAGCAACTCAGAAGCACATCAACAAGCTTTTGGGAACTGATTTTGACGACGCAACAATCGTTGACGCTCTTACTCGTATGGGTTCAACAGTTGTTTCAAAGAAAATCGCTGATGATGATTACGAATATACACTTAGCCCAGCTCCTTACCGTAACGACTTCCTTCACGAAGTAGATGTTATCGAAGACGTTATGATTGGAACTAAGCTTGAAACTTATTCTCCAGAAACTCCAAACGACTTCACAATCGGTCGTCTTCTTCCAATCACATACTACTCACGTAAAGCTAAGACTTTGATGGTTGGTACTGGATATCAGGAAATGATTTTCAACTACGTTGGTTCACGCAAAGACTACATCGAAAACATGCTTATCGATGAAAACCGCGTAATCGAAATCGCTAACCCAATGAGCGAAAACTATCAGTTTGTTCGTTCAGATATTCTTTCATCTTTGCTCCGCGCTGAATCTAAGTCAGCAAACGCAATTTACCCACATAAGATTTTTGAAATCGGTAAAGTTGCATACCTTTGCGAAGAAGAAAACACAGGAACTCGTACACGTCAGTGCATGGGCTTCCTTACAGCAGAAGCTTCTGCAAACTACAATACAGCCGCTTCAGAAGTAGCTTCATTGCTTTACTTCCTTGATCACAAATATGAAGTAGCTGAATCAAATGACCCACGCTTTATTCCAGGCCGTCAGGCAGCCATAATGGTAAAGGGAAAGCAGGTTGGTGTATTTGGTGAAGTTCACCCACAGGTTCTTGAAAACTGGGCAATCTCTGTTCCATGTTTCGGTGGAGAACTTGATCTTGAAGAACTTATGGCTCTTACTCCAGCTGATCCTAAAAAAGCTCCTAAACAGGAACCAAAAAAAGAAGAACCAAAAGCAGCTCCTGCTAAAAAAGAAGAAGGTCCTAAGTTTGCTGAAGACCAGGTTGCTTACTTCAATGAACACGTTGAACTTAAAGTTGCTGTAATTAAAAAGGTTGAAACAAACCCTCAGGGCGACAAGCTCTATATTGAAACTATGGATGATGGTTCTGGTGAAGACCGCATCATTCAGTCAGGACTTCGCCCATACCTTAAGGAAGAAGAACTTCTTGGTCAGCACGTAATCATCGCTGCTAACCTTGCTCCACGTAAGATGAAGGGTGTTGAAAGCCGCGGTATGCTTCTTGCTGCTGACTACACTAAAGAAGACGGTTCAGAGGGTGTTGAACTTCTTACAGCTCCTTGGGCTGCAGCTGGTACACCAGTTGTTCTTGAAGGCGCAGATCCTTCTTTCCAGAAGCCTGCTAAGATTGATATCGACAAGTTCTGCAAGTGCTACTACGAAATCAAGAATCACACAGCACAGATTGCAGGAGTTGCTCTTACAGCAGACGGTAAACCTTTGACAACAACAAAGTCAGACAACTGCGAAATCTGCTAAAATAGTTCAAAGCGGTGGTCAAATCCACCGCTTTTTCATTTAACCATGGCAAAATTAAAATATCAGCAAGAATTAGAAAAATTACTCGACTCATTTGAAAAAGCATCAGCGCCTAAACCAACATTGCTTCTTCACGCTTGTTGTGGACCTTGTTCCAGCTATGTAATCGAATATCTTGCAAAATACTTTGACATTACCATTCTTTACTACAATCCAAACATTTATCCCGCAGAAGAATATCATCGTCGCCTTGAAGAACTTAAAAATCTTCTTCCACGCTTTCCAGAAGCCCTTAAAAACAACGTAAAACTTGTAGAACAAACTTACGAACCGGAAGATTTTTATTCTGCAATCAAAATCAAGGAAGAACCTGATCTAGCCCGCGAAGAAGAGAAGGGTGAACGTTGCCGCCGTTGTTACGAATTCCGTCTAAAACGAGCCTGCGAATATGCCAGCGAAAATAATTTTGAATGGTTCTGCACAACACTTTCCATCAGTCCTTTTAAAGACGCAGAAAAAATAAACACAATCGGAACTCATCTTTCTTTAAACTCAAATTCTGAATCTCCAAAGTGGCTTCCATCCGACTTCAAGAAAAAAAGCGGCTTCAAGCGCAGTCTGGAAATCAGCGAAGAATACGGCCTTTATAGACAGCAATACTGTGGCTGCGTATACAGCAAAACCAACACCGAAGCTTTTCGTGCAGAACATAATTTAACCTAGAAAACTAATCCGGTAGTTGAGCCTGTCGAAACCACGGATTATAATATCTTTATGCAGCAGTCAAAAAACAAAAAAGCTCAGGAAATCCGCGATGTAATCCGTTACATCCAGAAATTCCAGAATGCAACAGTAGTTATTTACCTCGACGACGAAGTTATTGATTCACCTTTATTCTCAAGCCACATCCGCGATATTGCTTTGCTCCACCAGGCTGGAATCAAAGTTGTTATTGTTCCAGGTGCCCGCAAACGCATCGACCAGATTCTTCGCTCTTCAAGAGTTCAGTGGGTTTATCAGAACGACATCCGCGTTACAAACGAAAAAGGTATTAACCTTATCAAAATGGCTGCTTTTGACATCTCTAACGTTGTTATGACTAGTCTTGCTGCAAATCATATTACTGCCACAATCGGTAACTGGGTACGCGCCCGTGCTAAAGGCGTGATTGACGGAGTTGATTACGGAACAGCAGGCGAAATCGATAAACTCCAGATTGACGCCATCCGCAATACATTGGAAAACGGTTTTATTCCAATTTTTCCTTGTATCGGGTGGAGTAGTGTAGGTAAGCCTTATAATATTTCTTCAATCAGTCTGGCACAGAACATTGCTACAAGCCTTAATGCTGATAAACTTTTCTTTGTTGTAAAAAATGGCGTTATTTCAGAAAAACATTTCCAGATTCCAGAACTTCTTGGGCTTTCTGCCGAAGGTACAGTTCCTGCTATGGATCTTGTTGAACTTGATGATTTCCTGTCACTTAACAAAGATAACGAAGACAAAAAAATTCTTTCTTTGCTCAAAGTTTCAAGTGAAGCTTGTAAAAACGGTGTTAGCCGAAGCCATATCCTAAACGGCTCCGCAGATGGTTCAATTCCATGCGAAATTTTCAGCGACCTTGGTTCTGGAACAATGATTTACTCTCAGGATTACGGCCGCATTCGTCCAATCACACAGACAGACATTCCTGCAGTCCTTTCTGTAATGAATCCGTTCATCCAGAAAAAGATTTTGCTTCCACGCACAGAGGCAGATTTGAACAATCGCCTGAACGACATCATCGTTTACGAAATCGATGGTGGTATTCGAGCGACCGCTTCACTCCACATCTACGACAACAAACAGGCCGAAATTGCCGGCGTAGCAGTTGATGAAACATTCTCTAACCTTGGAATCGGTCCAAAACTCATTGAATACCTTATCCAGAGAGCCCGCAGCCAGAAGCTTTCCAGTGTTTTCATTCTTACTACACAGACTTCTGACTGGTTTGAACAACTTGGCTTTGAACCAGACAAAATTACTTCTCTTCCAGAAGAACGTAAATCAATGTGGACTCCTGAAAGAAACTCAAAAGTTTTACGATTAAAGCTTTAAAACAAAAACGGCTGCTCGCTAGAGCAGCCGTTTTTGTTTATCAAATAAATAATTATTTAATAGAGTTCAACTGAATATCAAAACAGAGGAAAGCATTTTCTGGAATTGCACCAGGAATACCTCTTTCTCCGTAAGCCTGATCAGGTGGAAGTACACATGTACGAACTTCACCAAGTTTCATATCCTGTACCATAGCATCAAATCCTGGGATCATCATTCCAACAGCAGTTGTAAAATCAAGTGCTTCATGACCACCCTTAAGGAGCTTGCTAGATCCATCAAATACCTGTCCATCAAGGAAATATCCCTTATAGTCTGTATTTACGTTCTTTCCCTTTCCACATTTGTCTCCAGAACCAGCTTTTGTTGTCTTAAACCAAATTCCATCTACTGATCTTTCGTATCCAGGGAATTTTTTATTGATTTCAGCAATTGTAGAAGCAAACTTAGCTTCTTTTGCAGCTCTTGCTTTTTCAGCAGCAGCCTTGTTCAAGTTATCCCAATCAGCCTGTGTAGCCTTGAAAGCTTCTGCATCAGCACCCTGACGAACAATCTTTACAGACTTGATTTCATCACCCTGAGCAACCTTGTTTACAACATCCTGGTCAGCAGCAGTAACAACATGACCAAAAATTGTATGCTTACCGTTCAACCATGGTGTTTCAACATGTGTAATGAAGAACTGTGAACCGTTTGTGTTAGCACCAGCGTTTGCCATAGCCAGGTAACCAGGCTTATCAAACTTATATGGAACTTCTTCATCAGCAAATTTGTATCCAGGACCACCTGTACCGTTACCGCGTGGATCACCACCCTGAATCATAAAATCAGCAATTACACGGTGGAACTTCAAACCGTTGTAGAAAGGCTTTCCTTCTGCAGCGTCCAATGTACCTTCAGCCAAACCAACGAAGTTACAAACTGTCAAAGGAGCATCCTTGTAATACAATTCAAGAACGATTTCACCCTTAGAAGTGTCCATGATTGCGAACAATCCGTCTTTTCCCTTAATAGATTCCATACCTTTTCCTTTTGAGCTACAAGCTCCATTCATTAAAATTGATACGCCGAACAAACCAGCCATCATAATTTTTTTAAAATTCATTTTTTACCTCTACTTGAACTGTTTCATGAACCATCGGTAGATAGCCTGCATACGAACAGTCATAGAATCTTCAATCTGATCACGAATTCCTACGATATTCTTTGCTGCAACGTCTGCAGAAAGATAAAGCAAAAGATCGTCACCAAGATCAATAGACATAACATTCATTCTTAAATTACCAGGCATGATAGCTTTTACACCAAGCTTGCTCATTGGAATAACATTCAAGAATGTTGCGTAAATAACGTTTTCGTTCTGATGATAGTTCAATTTATATTTTGTATCACCAAAAGTGTGGTCATGCTGATAAGCGTAAGCTTCAAGACCGTCTGTTGGACCTTCCAAAGGATCTGCTACAGGTTTATCTGAATCAGCAGATGCAACAGCATAAGCCTTCTTATAAAGAACGTCTTCTTTTCCACCATTGTGAATGTAAGTCATTCCCTGCATCTTACTGATTGAACGGAAAACTGTTGCCATCGACTCAACATTTACTTTAGAAATATCGTCTGCAAGTTCTGACTTAGGAATCAAATAAAGGAATTCAGCCAAGAAAGGAACACCTTTATCAGAATTACAAATCAAATCAGACTTAATAGTTTCAGCATAATAACAGTCAGGAACCATTGTAACTCTATTGTCTTTTTTAGGATGAATTACAGATACTGTTCCCTTAGATTTCAATTCATTTACGTAATCTGCATTTACGATGTCTTCAACTTTAACGTTCTGAGCAAAAACAGATGCCACAAGACCAAAAACAAAAGCAGAAGCAATAATTTTTTTCATTCTTTTTTCCCCCTGAAAAAAATCTCTTTTAAAATAAAAGAGCGCCATTTGCAGAAAGTTACAGATGGCGCGCTTGAATTTTATCTTTCAAAACCCTTATAGATTACGCGAACCTGCTTATAAAGTCCTTCACCTTCAGATTTTGTATCAATATCTGGGATATCGTTCAAAGTAGTGTGAATCAAACGTCTTTCAAATGGGTTCATTGGTTCAAGCAAGATTGACTTGTGTGTTGTGTGAACCTTATCAGCTGTTGTGTAAGCAAGACGAACGAGTGATTCTTCACGACGAATACGATAGTTTTCTGTATCAAGGATAACGCGAATTTCTTCGTGTCCAAGACGTCCAGCATAAATGTTAGCCAAAAGTTGAAGAGCATCAAGGTTCTTTCCCTTACGGCCAATAAGAATTGAAGAGTTCTGTGAATCAAGCTTGATACCGAGCTTCTTTTCTTCACGGAAAATAACTTCAACTTTTACTTCGTAACCCATCTTTTCTACAACGTTCTTTACGAAATCAACCATCTTTTCTTCGAATTCACCCTGTGGAACAGGATTAGCTACTTTGTTAGCAGCGCTGAAAGATGAACCGCTTTCGCTCAAAGTTGTTGGCTGAGCATCGTCCAAAGTGTGAACACAAATCTTTACATATCCATTCTTAAAAAGTGATTTTTTCTGTGTTTCGAGAATTTCAACATCGAACTGATCTCTCTGAAGACCGAGTTCATTGGCAGCGTTTTCAATTGCTTCCTTTTCTGTTTTTCCTTCAAATTCGTAAGTCATTTATATAAACTCCTTTATTTTTTCTGAGCAAGTTCTGCCTTTTTGTTTTTCATTGATCTGTTGATTATTACCTGCTGACCCATCTGGAACAAGTTACTTACTGTCCAATAAAGCAAAAGTCCTGATGGAGCGTTGTAGAACAATACGAAGAACATGATTGGCATACCATACATCATCATTTTCATTTGAGCCTGAGTCTGACCAGCGCCAGTAGCACCGCCCATACCAGTAATTTTTCCAAAGAAAAGCTGAGAAGCCAAATAAATAAATGGCAAAATTCTCATCTGATTTCCAAAGAATGGAATGTTAAATCCGAATGTATAAACTGAATCACCAGAAGAAAGATCTTCGATCCAATGTGGAATGAAAAGTGATCCACGGAATTCAAAGTAATTGTTAAACAAGTCATACATTGACCACAAAATCATGAACTGAACGATCATTGGAAGACATCCGCTCATTGGGTTGTAACCGTTAGCCTGATAAATCTTCTGCATTTCAGCCTGCATTTTCTGTGGATTATTCTTATATTTTTCCTGAACTGCCTGAACTTTTGGCTGGATTTCCTGCATCTTCAAAGTAGACATTGACTGCTTTCTTGTGAAAGGGAACATCAACATCTTAATGATGATTGTCATAAGAATGATTGAAACACCCCAGTTATGAACGAACTTGTTAAGAACTTCCATAAACCATTTAAGAATTGTTTCAAGCCAACCCAACATTGAATTTACGTTCAAACTTTCGTTCAAGCGTTTACCGCTAAGTTTCCAGTCGTTTCTTTCTGCAACGTTGAAAGCCTTCAAAGCTTTTTCATTACGTGGACCAAAGTACATGTAATAAGAATCTTTGATTTCAGCATCAGCTGTTGCCTTACGAACCATAATTGCCTGAGCATTAGCATAATCACCAACTTCAACCTTAGTTGAGTAGTAAGTGAAGTCCATTGCTTCAGGATTCTGAGGAATTACGAGTTCTTCAAAATATTTACCACCGATACCGTTCCAAACATAAGCTTTGTTATAAGCCTTAAACTGTTTCTGGCTGATAACCTGCTTTTTTGTTTTCTTTCCGTCATAAGAAATGAACTGACGGTTTTCGTATCGGTTAAGTTTTGGATTAAATTTTGGACCAATCTGAGGAGAAGTTCTAAGTGTATAACCGATTTCTTCTCCAGATTCATTCAAGATTTCTACATCAAGCTTAAAGAGATAGTCTGAAAGATTTTCTTTATCTGCTTCCAATTCAGCATTGTGATTGAAAGTATAAGTCTTTTTCAAAACTACAGTTTTTGGATTACCTTCAGCATCCGCTTTTACAAGCTTTTTTGCATAAGTGATTGAATAATCGTCTTCTTTTTCTACTGTAAAAAGATCATTGATAATAAGATCATTTACAGATCCCAAAGAAATTGCACAAGCTCTGTTAAAATCAGAAACGTTGTCTACAAGTTCAACGCCAATCTTTTCGTTTGTTTCCTTATCAACGTGATCAATATGATTCTTAAGCTTATAGCTAACGATATCACCGCCACGATTTGTAAGAACGATTTTAGCAGTTGTTGTTTTGATTACTTTTTCTTTAACTTCTGTTGTTTCTTTGATAGAAGAAGTTGAGAATGTGTTTTTTACTTCTGCTGGAGATGTAGTTTCTTCTACAGTCTGTTCAACAGCAGTAGTTTCTACAGGTTTTGCAGGTGTTTTTGGGATAAAAATTGACTGCAATACGATAGAAGCCACAACAACGATTGTTGAAAGAACAATCGCAATGATTGTGTTTTTATTCATGGAATTCTCCCGCGCAGATACAATCTTTCCGCTTAAGGAACCGGATCGTATCCGCCTTTAGAATAAGGATTACAACGTAATATTCGCTTAATTGCTAGAAAGGTACCTTTACCAGGTCCATATTTTTGGATTGCTTCCAGAGCATATTGAGAGCACGACGGTGTGAATCTGCAACAAGCAGGGTGCAAAGGCGAAATATATTTTTGATAAATACGGATAATAAAACAGAAAAATTTTGTTAAAAAATTTTTCATTCTTTAATTAATCCTGCCTTTTGAAACAATGTACGAAATTGAACACATCGCGTGCTGAACGAGTCGTTTCCAGGATACACGAGTAATAAGATATCGTATCCGGTGTTCAGATGTGTTTTAAATAAACGATAGACTTCACGGCTGTAACGTTTAGACAAGTTCCTCTGCACCGCGTTACCGTAGCCACGAGGCAAAGGAAAACCAACACGATTCATTTCTGTGCCATTTTCTTTAAAGAAAATCTTAGCACCAGAAATACTTGCCTTATTTCCGTTCTTAAACAGTGTTTTAAAATCAGCAGGATTTTTTATTCGCTCATCACGTCTAAAAAATCCTGTTTTTACTAACTCTGTTTCCATCCCTAGTTAAAATTAGTACTTCTTCTTTTCGTCAGAAATAGAAAGCTTAGCGCGGCCCTTAGCACGACGACGTGCGAGAACTTTGCGACCACCTTTAGTAGCCATTCTTGCTCTGAAACCAAATTTTCTATTGCGTTTTACTTTACTTGGCTGGTATGTACGTAACATCACATGCTCCTTTTATTAAAAAAATCCGTATATTTTATGCGAATTATAAAATATCAAAATATAGTAAAATAATATATCAATTATTTTATTCTTTGGTCAACCTACTTTTCCTCATACTATCGAACATTAGTTTAAGGGAATCCGGTAGTTCAGTTGCCGAAGTATCATTTTTATCGTCTACTTTTTCATACTTCTTGAGAGCTATTTCTTCTTTTTCAATTTTTTTATTCATTCTTTCCTGTTCTGTCTTAAGCTGATCTCCATAATCAACATTAACAAGAGTCGCGTTGCTTCCCTTAACTCTAAAAGCAATTGAAGTGATATTCATTTCAGGAATATACATCTTCAATCCTCTAAGAATGAATTTTGTGTAAAGCTGCATCATCTGCGACCATCCAGGATGGTCAGTTTCAATCAGCAAAGTACCATTTTTAACATCAACAATTGAACTGTGGTCATATAATTTCTGTCCAAACTGTTTGTCATTATATTTACTGATTTTTGTTACTACAGTTTTCCAACTGGCGTAAAATTTATTATTTCGTTCCAGAGTTGATTTTTCGATATCAGAGAAAGTATTCATTATCAAATCTGAAAAATTCATCAAATCACTATTCATACCATTCTCCATTTTTTATTTTGTAAATTTTAGTTGTTTCCCTTTTATACATTTCATAAGGTTCACCAGGCAAAAAAGTACAGAAAAGCTGTTCATACTCAGGAAGTAGGGCAGTGATTCTTTTTCTTTTTTCTGGATCCAATTCAAGCATAACGTCATCCATAAGCAAAACAGGCTTATTACCAGTTAATCTAGTGTAATAAACCGATTGTGCCACTCTTAAAAGCAAAGAAATCAATCGACATTGACCTGTTGAAGCAGTTGGAATGAACTGATGTCCGTCCTTTACAAAAATAATCTTATCACGATGAGGTCCAGATAAAGTTGTCTGCATAACTTTATCCTGTTCCCTTTTTTCTTTTAGAACTGAAAGAATATCGTTTACATCTGGAAATTTATTTCCTATTTCCTGTTTGATCTCTTTCCAACTTGGAACATAAGCGATGGAAACACCTTCAATTCCTGAAATCTGTTCATAAAGCTTTCCAAAAATTTCGTTAAACTGAAAAACAAGATTTTTTCGCTTTTTCTGAATTTCAAGACCTTTTTGAGCCAGCTGAAAATCGTAAATATCCAGCATATCAAACTTATTTTCTTTAAGAAGAAGATTTCTTGTCTTTAGGATTTTTCGATAATTTCTTAAATCATCAATGTAAAGTTCATCATACATTGTTAAAGACTGATCCAGAAAAAATCTTCGGAATTCAGGTTCTCCGGTTGCAAACCGCATGTCGTCATGACAAAAAACTACACATGGAATCGTATTGATAAGTTCTTTTCTGTCTTTTATGCGCTTACCATTTTTTTCGATTACCTTTTTACCTTTGTCGTAGATAACCCTGACACTTTGAGTACTTTCTTTTTCGTTAGTATATAAAGAATTAATGGCAAAATTCTGTTCACCTTCCTTTATTATCTGACCATCAAGATGAGTTCTAAAAGACGATCCATAAGCCGAATAATAAAGTGCTTCAAGAAGATTACTTTTTCCCTGACCATTTTCACCAACAAAATAAACCTCCTTTGAAAGAAGGTTTATTTTATCGTTTTTCAGATTGCGGAAATTACATAAAGAAAGTGAAAGAAAAGGCATCTAACTTTTTTTTAGCTATTAGCCGTTTACATTCATTGGCATAATGATATGGAAGAAGTCACTTGCAGGTTCTGCACGAAGAGTGATCGCTTTCATAACTTCTGTAAATTCAAATACTACATATTCTGTAGAAATATTTTTGAGAGGTTCTGAAACATAACGGCTGTTCAAAGCGATTGTGATTTCATTTCCTTCGTATCTACATGGAATTTCTTCATCTGCAGTACCAATTTCTGATTCTGGTGAAGTCAAAGTCAAAGTTCCGGAAGAAATTTTGAAAAGAATACGATTTACTTTCTTATCAATCATGATTTCAATACGCTTGAGAGCTGCATCAAGATCTGCCTTGTTTACAGCAAAAGCTGAACTCTGGCTTTCTGGAATAACCTTCTGGTAGTTAGGGAACTGTCCATCAAGAAGTTTAGAAGAGAATTCATAGCTTCCAAAACGAACGAAAATAAGTTTATCAACGATTGCTACCTGAATGTTTCCTTCTTCTGGAGCATTCTTCAAGATACACTTAAGAATTTTTGTAGGAACGATTGCTGATTCAAAATTGATTCCAGCAGGAAGTGGCTTTTCTGCATAAGAAAGACGTCTTGCATCTGTAGAAACCATTACGAACTTGTCATCTTTCTTTGTGAAATAAACACCAGTCATGAAATAACGGTTCTGATCTTCAGAAACAGAGAAAATTGTCTGCTGGATCATTTCCTTCAAATCTTTTGAAGCCATTTCAAAGAAAGGAACATCATTTGCTACTGGGATTTCTGCAAATTTTTCACTTGCGATACTCTTAAGCTGAAATTTTACCTTTTTAGAAACAGGCTTGATTGTAACCTTAATGTCCTGCTGATCAAATTCAATTTCTCCTGCAGGTGAAGAAGAAAGGATGTTACTGAATTTGTCACAGAAAATTGTAGTTGATCCTTCTTCGATTACATCAACTGGAATGTTAGTAATGAAATTTACTGAAGTATCAGAAGCTTTGATTGTCAAAGTATTATCTTTTGCAATCAAAAGAATATTAGAAAGAATGGAAATAGGACTTTTATTAGTGATGATTTCCTGGGCAATTGCAATTTCTTTAATCATTGCATCACGATCAAATGTAAATTTCATATATATGTCTCCTTTATGTACATTCTTAAGAATTTATTAAATTTAAGTAAATTTAGTAAATTTAATAATAAGGTAGTGTTTAAAGTGTATAACTATCTTAATTCTTTATATTATAATAATTTAATTAACTAATAAGTTATTAAATTTTATTAACAGG
>JAZLGB010000028.1:0-57539 GCA_045616085.1 Treponema sp. | reverse complement strand
AATTCCGTGATGGAAAACTTTTTCGGTTTATTAAAATCAGAACTTTTATACTTGCAGGATTTTGAATCTGTTGTTCAATTTAAGCAAGAATTAATTGAATATCTGGAATGGTACAATGAAAAAAGAATTAAGGTTAAATTATAAGGACTGACCCCTTTACAATTCAGGAATCAGTCCTTAAAATCAGCCTAGTTAAAGTGTCCAATAATTGGGGTGCACTTCAATGAACCACCTTTTTCCATTTAACTATTCAGCATCTTTTTCGATGTGATGAATGTAAGCGTATTTGTGAAGCTTTTTCTTGCTGTAGCGAACGCCAAGACTTCCCTGGTATGACCAGCTGTAGTCGTATGGCTGAACCTGTTTGTTTGTACCAAGGTTTGCATAGTCCAAAGTGAAAGTTCCGTTGTTCACGATTGTCCATCTGCGGGCAACAGGAAGTTCAACTCCTGCTACAAGTCCAAGGCCCAGGTAGTTCATGTGATATTCATCAGTAAGCTGATACATATAGTGAAGACCGCCGGCAACCTTAAGCTGCACGTATTTCCACATGTCAGCCTGAAGCATTGGTCCCCAGAACAGATCGAATGCGTAAAGGATTGTCTGTTTAGGGAACTGCTGCATTCCATCAAATGTGTGATAGAAAGGGTAGTAAACAGCAACTCTCAGCATGCTGTCCAAAGGCTTCATGTTTTCGGACTGAACATTAAAGTAAGCACCAAGCATGTAATCCTGCCAGACAAAGTCGCTTCTGTTGTAGTCATCCTGCTTCTGAAGACGAGTTACCATATCAAAAGTCACACCTTCATCAAAAACAACAAATGGAGTTTCAAGAATTTCAGGGAATCCAGTCTTTGGGTTGATAGGAATTTCATCTGATTTTTCGTCTTTGTAGATGTAGTTACGATAAGCTTCAACTGCATCATAGCGTTTGATCTTCTCAGTTGTTTTTTCGTGAATTTTTGCCTTTTTTAATTCAACTTTATCAAGGCTGAATTCAGCCTGAATTTCCATTTTAGCCTTCTTTTTAGAAAGCTTGTTTTCCAGTTTAGCCAGAGTTTTCTGGTTTTTCGCAGTCTTCTTTTGTGCTTTTGCAACTTTCTTTTCAGAAGCGTTCTCATCAGTTTTTACGACAGAATCAAGCTTCAACTCCGCATATTTTACAGCATCCTTGAAAGAAAGCCCTGCCTGAGTTGCTTCGTGAATAAGTTCATTTCTTGTTTCTGCTGCTGCAACAGTTGAGGATAAAACTAAGGAAACCAACAGTATAGTCAGAAGTTTTTTCATGGCGTCACCTATTTTGCTGTGTGGTAGAGGGTAAGGGTCTTGTTTGTTGTATCACCAGTTGACCAGGTAAGATACAGCAGGGAACCACGGATATCCCATTCAGTAACTACTGTAGAACCGTCAGACAATGAAAAGGAAAGAGTGTTTTCAATGACAACGTAGGAACCTTCCTGCTGTTTACCTTCATTTGAATCGTTGTAGATTTTTGCTGTAAAAGTACCGTCATTAATGAAAGTGATTGTGTTGCCCTGGTTGTCTGCCCATGTTCCGTAAAGAGGAGATGGTTCATAACAGCCAGTCATTATGATTGTTGCAAACAATCCAAAAAGAGTTGTAAGTGTAATAATTGCCTTTTTCATTTATTTATCCTCAAGTTCTTTAATAGTTTTTGAATCAACAGTTGCGTCAGCATCATTGATCGGAACAGTCTTGTTTTTTGGTTCATCCCATTCAACACGGCCAACTCTTCCGTCGCCGTATTCAACAGTGTAATAACCGCCGCCAGCATTACCTTTTTTAATCTTCAAATTGTCATAAGACACTTTTGCGTTGTAATCACCAGAAACAGTTACTGTGCCAAACATTTTTCCATTGGCATTAAGATTTGCCTTGATGTTGGAATTACCGTTCAAGATCCAGCCGTCATTATCGCTGTAATCAGTGTAATGAATGGTTACAACTCCGGAAAATCCTACAACTTTAGTTTTGTAGAAGACAGAACCGTTGTTGTCACCATATTTGGTTTCTTTTCCAAGCTTCTGAAGTTTTCTAGGCTTGTTCATAAGCACAAGCTTGTCATGAGAAGACCACACTTCCACATTGTACATATCCATGAAGGTAACAAAGTCAGGATAGTCTTCGTATGCAACAGGTTCTGCCATTGCTGGAAGGATAATTCCAAGCAGAAAGAGTGTAGAAATAAGAAGTTTTTTCATCAGTCTCTGATCTCCTCTCCTACAAGCCAGTTTACTTTGTCTTCTTTAAGGATGACAGTAGCTTTTGCATTTGCCCCAGAATAATCAAGTTCGTAAGTCTGAACAAGGTAATAACCACCACCAGCTTTACCACCTTTGATTTCAAGGTTGTCGTAAATGGCATATCCAGGATACATTCCCTGGAACAAACCGTTGTAGTCAGGGTAGTGGTAGCAGCGAACTGTTTCATGCATGTGACCGTTGGCACTCATGTTTGAAGTTGTATCTGTGTTACCGTTCAAAATATAGTAAACACCAATGTTGTTTCCATCACTAACGATGTAGTGGTCAGCATATTCCTTGTAAGGCATGGAAATTTCAGCACCAAGTCCGGCAATTGAAGCCTTGTAACTAAGGGTACCAAGTTTTCCATCAACTGGAACATCAGCGTTTATTGTTTCACTACCAACCTTATCAAGATCGTTAGGTTTGTGCATAAGAGTGAGCTTTGCCTGAGAAGTTGCGATTTCCTTGTTATATTCGCGGAACCATTGTTCACGAGTCAATGCTCCATAACCCCAGGAAGCACGGTCTGCATCAGAAGCTGGATCGTTACCTTTCTTTCCCTGACCAAGACTGTTGACTGAAACAACCTTATAGTAATAGAACACGCCAGCTTTAGCTGTTTCATTCATGTCGTAATAGAAGTTAGCAAAGTTCTTATCGTTATTCAAAGCTTCTACCGAGGCAATCTTTTTAAATGAAGTATTAGGTTTTACAGATCTGTAAATTGCGTAACTTGAAGGATTGTCGGCAGCAGGTTTATTCCATGTGATTTTTACAGGATATACTTCGTTGTCGTTACATTTCCAATCAGGTCCAAGTTCAGTAGCGAGATTTTTTGTTTTTGTAGCTTGAACATTTACAGGAGCTGCTGGTTGAGGAGCTACAACAATAGAGTTTTCTGACTCAAGACCGTCTTTATTAATTGAAGAAATTCTGAAGAATGCTTCTTTTGGAAGTTCTGCTGTAAGATATCCTTCTTCATCAAGAATACCAGGTGTTGGATCTGTCATTGGAGTGAATGTTCCGTCGGCAGTAGTAGAACGCTTGATGTTGTAAACAAGTCCTCCGTCTACAAGATTAGCACCAATAGCAGGTTTCCATCTTAAAAGGATTGATTTGTCAGAAGAGCCGTCAGCAACTTCAATTACAGAAGGAGCGCTAAGCAAGAATCCCTGTGCAGGTTTTGCAGCGTCAGGTCCAGTTTCAGAGAAAGAAGATTTTATTCCACCTTTAACAGTCTGGATGTAGTAGAAATAATGCTGTCCAACAGAAACTGTTTCGTCTCTGAAACTGGCACTAGAACCAGCTGCAGAGTAGTTGCTCTTTACGCAAGTAAATACAGAGTCTGTAGTACTGTTTCTGTAAATGTTGTAAGAGGCCCCTGTGATAGATTCCCATTTAATTGTAAGAGCTTCTTTTGTTACGCCAAGACCTTCTACATCGATTTTGTCTGGATCTGGAGCAGCAGGAGCACCATCTTTCAAGGCGTAACCCATGGCAAGAGTTCCACAGGCAGATTCTTCGTAACCGCTGGATGTTTTAATCATGGCGCTGAGTTTATAGTAGAATTCAACACCCTGATTAGTTTTATCAATCTGGTTTACATAAGAAGTCTGGTTTGCATATACAGTTTTAAGGGCGATGGCACCTGAACCGTCGCTGGAAGTTCCGCGGTAGATTTTATAGTAGCTGGCACCTTCAACAGGGTTCCAGGTTACTGTGATGCTGTCCTGACTTGAACCTTTTGATGCGTTTGCATTTCTTGGTGGTGCCAAAAGCCATCCTAGACCTTCGTAATCAGCCTTTGTAAAATCAGTGTATTCGCTAGCCTCATATTTTTTGTTGATATTTTCAGAACTTACTCTATAGTAGAAAACATAGTTGTATTCTTCATTGTTAGCGCCTGGATCAAAAAGAATTGTATCTACATAGTTTGTTGAATATACAAATCCGTTTAATACTTCAAAATCAGAATCGTCAGGGATCTGGTATTTGCCATTCTCATCTTTTTTTACAATTGCTCGTTCAAGATGGTAAGAAGATGCGTTTTGAGCCTCTGTCCAGCTGATTGTAATTTTATTTGAATATCTTCCCTGAGAAGCAGAAATCTGATCAGGAGGATCTAGCTGAGTAATTTTTACTTTTTGAACCAATAACTCTCCCAAGGTACTTTTTTCACCGTAGTCGGTCATTGGGATCTTGCCCTGAAACCAGTCTGAACAAGATGTGGCTGTAAGAGCCAAAATAGAAAGTGCAAATAATTTAGTAATCTTTTTCATTTGAATTCTGACTCCTTATTTTGTTGGCCACCAGCCGTATTTGCTGTTATGGTAATACCAGTTGTCGTCATTGTAGAATTGCCATGGAATCCAGGAACGTCTAAGTTCATCAGAATTAATTGTTGTTGTGTATGACTTAATAGAGAATGTTACGTTAGATTTACTCTTTAATTCAAAAGTAATAGTAGCTTTATATGAAGTAAGTTTATCTTCGTCCGATTTATTGAAGAAGGAGAAAGGTTCAACTTCAATAGTGCAACTGTTGAACGATACAGGATAACTTCCTGAAAGAGAGGAATTTCTATAACCTACAAGCACAGTATTTACTTTTAATATTGAAGAATTTGAACCTTCAGGAGTTTTAAAGTTCGCACAATAATCGGTGAAAGTAATATGGTATTCTTTACCAATCTGGGCATTTGCGTTATGGAAACCTTTTACAGTTCCATTGTTGCTATTATCATTATGATTTTCATTTTCAAAGTCGAATTTTCCAATTTTTTCCATACCTTCAGTCATAGCTAGCATTGTGGCTTTGATGAGTTCTTCCTCAGTAATCTGTCTAAATGCAAATACGCTTTCATCGCCGCCGGATACTGTCTTGAATTCATCTCTAATAGCAACCAATTCGTAGTAGTGGCGTGCATCTCTAAGAACTTTCATCATACCATCAGTTGATTTTGCAGAGCCGTTTGTAAGGCTAACTGCAGTTACATAAAGGGCAGTGCCCTGTGTAGAAAGACTGATGTCATTGGAAAGGGCTTTTGTCTGTTCTTCATCAAAGTTAGAAGGATTGCTGTCAGCACCAAGTGACAAAATCTTTACCCAGCCAACATTGTTGTAGTTGTCTTTGTAGTCAGCGTTGATAAGATTCTTGTTTTTCATGTAAAGAACGTATGAATCAGGGCCGATGGCTCTTTCTGCATAGTTCCACTTGTGCCATTTTACTTCTTCTTCATAAAGTCTTTCTGTTGAAGTTCCGTTGAACTTGGCAGTGATTGGCTGGATTGTAAGAAGGTAACCCTTGTTCTTTTTTTCTACAGACTTGTTGTCTGAATATGAATAACGTTTTCCTTCTCCTGTAATTTCAAGCGAAGAAAGACCACCGTTGTTTCTGTCTGCTATGAACGATTCTGGGATTTCATGCTCATCTACGTTGTTGAAGTAATCTACTGCAAATTCGTAAGCCTTATAAATGTCAGCATTAGGGAAGTCTTTTGCGAAATTCAAAACATATTTTTCTTCGTACATGTTAAGATTTGCGTTTACCTGATACCATTTGTTTTCTGTAGAACCAGCAGGTCTGTAGTACAGGTGAGGAGCAAAAGTAATTTTTGCAGGTTTTCTCCATGAAATTGTTAAAGACTGATCATTTTCACATTTTGAAGTCATGACGTTATGACCGTAACCATAAGTAGAACCTTCACAATATGTAAGGTTTGTGTATGATTTGCCACCATCTTCCTTGATGGCGATTTCATGCTTTTCTGTAGAAGTGTTGACCTTCATGTCGTTAAGACCATTTTTCAATGGAACAACTGAATATGTGAATGGAACACCCCAGGAAATTGCGGCCTGGCTAAATTCGTAGGCACCAGGATTTTCGGCGTTAGATTCGTGGTATTTATCTACAAGAGTGTATGTAGAAGTAGCTTCGTTATATGTGACTTCTACGCAGTCAGAATTACGTGCTTCTCCGCCGGCTTCGATTGTTTCAAGATCAGCAGAAATGTAATAAGAGATAGCGTTTGAAGAATCTTTGTAAGGAGACTGTGATTCACCTTCGTCAGTAGAATTCTGTGCTCCGTATGTTGCGCTGTCAAAAAGGGCGATCTGGCGGTGAACAAGATATCCTGTGGCACCAATAGCTTTTTTCCACTGGAAGATAATCTTATCAGAATCAGCGGCACCGATATTTGGTTTTGTAAGGGCAGGTCCGATAATACAAACATCAATGTTGTTGTCTGTAGAAGACTTAACATTTGTTGCCTTAACATTAAGAACTATTTCTTTACCAGATATGTTGGCATCGCTGTAGCCTTGGATATCGTTCAATGTGTATTCGATGTAATCAATTCCATCGATAGTTTTTTCTGTTGCATCGGGAATTGTGGCGGTACAATCATTTCCGTTTTCTTTGAACTTACATGAAAGAGAATATTCAGTTGCCATCTGTACGGCTGGCCAGCGAACTGTAATTGATTTGTAAGAGTTGTCGGCCATTACAGGTTTAGCTGTTCCAAGAGTAAGGGCATAATTTTCAGCAGTAATGCTCTTTGTGATACCTTTGTCTGCAGTTACTGTATAGAGACGCTTTTCTCCAGAGATGACTGCAGGATCATCAGATGGGTTGCTGCCACCTTTGTGTTCAAATGTGAAGGATTCACCGTTAACAGCATTCTTTGTATCTTTTGATGTAAGTGTGTAAGTACCAGATTCTGTTGTTCCGTTTTCAGATGTCCAAGAAAGAATGTATGTACAATCCTTGTCATAAATCCAAGAAAGCTTGAAGCAGTCTTTATACCCGTCTTCTATTGAAACACTTTCAAGATTTGGAACTGCACTTGTATCATCAGTGATAGTTGTTTTTCCACTGGCAGCAGCTTCAATGATCTTTGTAGTTTCGTAATTTGCGTAATCAGAATCGTTAGTAACACGAGGAATAATGTACAGACAGTAATGATAGTAACCATCCTGTGTCATATCAGTGAACACGATATCCTTACATGCAGTTGTAAATGAATTGCTCTGACCAACAATTCTTGGCCAGCCTTCGCTTATTGTAGAGTCGCGTTCAAGGTCTTTGCGTGTTTCCACAAGTACATAACTGTAAAGATCATCTTTTCCAAGAGTATCAAAAACAGGAGCGAAAGAAACTGTGGCACTTTCAAACTTAGTTTCATCTTCGTTTTTAACGTAAGTAGCAGATGTGCTAAGACTTGGTTTGGAAATAAGCCAACCTGTAGTTCTGCTTTCAGAAACTGTAGAAGTTTTACCCTTTGTTGTATCAACAAAAGCCTTGATCTTATAGTCGTATTTGTAACCGTATTCAGAAATGTCTTCGTCTGTGTAAGAAACGGTTTCGCCAACTGTGTAAGTTCCAAAGGAAACTGGAGTATATGTCTGACCGCTGATTTCTTTTACAGCAGTATTACTTGCGAAAACCTTGATGATTTCAAATGCTGAATCTTCTGATACAGCGGGTTTTCTGTACAAAGCAAAGAAGTTGTCTGTGGCAGTATAAGTTCCGTCTTCTTTTTCAACATCTGTTGTAGATGGAAGCTTCCAAGAAAGAACAATTTCATCTTTAGAAGTACCAGTTGTAGCTTCAAAATCTGCAGGAGGCATAGGAATAAGTCTGTGTGCTGTAGCAACAGAAGCTTCAGAACTTACTTCGTATTTTGTAGCAACTCCATTGATTTCTGTATATGCAGAAACTGTAAAAATATAGTCTGAACGACCTTCGAGACCTGGAATTACGTAAATGTCCAATCCAGAAGATCCATCTACAACCTGCTTGATGCTAGGTGAAGTTTCAGTACCTTTTTTTCCTTGGATAAGATATTTAACGTTAGAAAGATAAGTTTTAGAATTACAGTTTTCAAGCCACCATGTGATGGTGCAGGAATTGTTTGAGCTGTCAGTAGAAAGTGAAGTGATAACAGGTTTTGCGAGAGTAGTACCCAAAGTCCAGTTACTGAATTCTGATTCAGTACCATCGTAACGAACCGCTTTTACACGATAATACTTTGTGGTGCCGGAAGGCTGTGTAATCTTTACTTCTTCAGCATTGCCCTTTGATTCTCCACATTGGATGAATGAATCATAAGTTGTATCTGCAGAATAAATCCGATAAAAAGAAGCAGCATTACAACCTTTCCAGGAAATTGTAACTGATCTGAAATCACCCTGCGATGCCTTTACATTTTGAGGAATAGAAAGAGTTGTTGTGCTGCCACCAGTGGTGTTGCGAATGATGTTAGGTTCATCCACGAGTTCAGCGTTACAACCTGCCAAACAAATGATTCCAGTAATCGCAATAAGTGAAGTCAGAAAACTGGAACGAATGGTTTTTAATAAACTTTTATCCATCTTATTCTCCAAATCTCTCCGTACTATATGGTAAAGAATTCTAAAGAATTAGACAATGCAGCACTATTTTCGTTGCAAATTATGAAAAAAAATAAAAAAAATCCAGACCTAACCTGTTGTATTACAGGTAAAAGTCTGGATTTAAAGCAAAAAGCTGATTCAGAAACTATTCCGAAATAACCTTTTTGATTGCACCAAGCAATTCAGAGTATTCTGTGAAAGCAGGGTACAGTGGGTAGTCTTTCTTGATCTGGTCTGTTGTGCGGAACAAGAAACCAGCCTTAGAAGCTTCGATCATACCAAGGTCGTTGAAAGAGTCACCAGAAGCGATTGTTTCAAAACCACAAGACTGCAAAGCCTTTACAGTAGTGTACTTAGACTTGTCGCAGCGCATTTTGTAACCTGTGATTTCGCCGTTAGGAGCAACTTCAAGAGTGTTACAGAAGATAGTTGGCAAACCAAGCTTCTTCATCAAAGGAGCTGCAAACTGTTCAAATGTGTCGCTAAGGATGATTGCCTGTGTGCAAGAACGAAGTTCATCCAGGAATTCCTTTGCGCCAGGAAGTGGGTCGATCTTTGCGATTGTGTCCTGGATTTCCTTAAGGCCAAGTCCGTGTTCCTTAAGAATGTTGATGCGGTACTTCATCAATTTGTCGTAGTCAGGTTCATCGCGGGTAGTCTTGCGAAGTTCAGGAATGCCAACAGCATCAGCAAAAGCAATCCAGATTTCTGGTACAAGTACGCCTTCAAGGTCCAGACAAGTAATATACATATTCAATTTCCTTTAATTTTTAAGATTTACTTAGATTATAGTGAATAGCGTTTTTCTTGTCATTTCACTACAATAAAGTTATGCCACAGAAAAAGCGTACGACGACAAAACGAAAATCTTCTCCAAAGCGCAAGACCAAGAAGACAAAGGTTTATATTCCTGCCAACAGCGTCATCAGTCTTTGTGCGATTGTTGTGGGAGTTTGTACTGCACTTTTGCTGACAAGCACATTGGCTTCCAGCAAGAAGGAAAAGCTTCCTCCTCAGAAGGCTCCGGTTGTGGCAGAAAAAAAGCCGGCAACACAGAAGGCTGCTTCAAAACCAACTCAGCCTGTGCAGAAAAAGCAGCCTGAAAAAACACAGGCTCCAGCAACTGCCGCAAAACCAAGTCAGCAGGAAAAGACTGCGCCAGTTGAACCAAAGACTGCTGTGCCAGAAACAAAGCCTCAGGTTCAGCCAGTAAAGGCGGTTCCTTCAGCTCCAGTTGAAACAGAAAAAAAACAGGCCTGGGATATTCCAAATTTCCCACAGGCAGTAAACGGCGCTAAGATCGTTGTGATTTTTGATGACGGCGGACAGAATCTTTCACAGCTTGAAAAATGCATCAGCCTTCCGTTTCCGGTAACTGTTGCGGTTCTTCCAAAACTGGTTCACTCAAAAGAAACTGCAGAACGGGTTCGTCGTTCCGGCAACGAAGTAATGCTTCATCAGCCAATGCAGTCAATCAACCTGAATGTTAATCCAGGTCCGGGAGCAATCACTCCAGCAATGTCTGAAAACGAAATCAAATCAACAGTTTTCCAGAACGTATACGAAATCGGACCAATCGTGGGAATGAACAATCACGAAGGGTCCTTAATTACTGCAGACGCAGAAAAGATCGCCACAGTAATGCAGTTATGTTCGGAACAGGGGCTTTTCTTTTTGGACAGCCGTACAAACAAAGACACACAGGTTCCCTATGTTGCACAGACTTTGGGCTACGGATATTATGAACGTAACGGACAGTTCCTTGATAATACAAAAAAGCGGGAAGATATTCTTAATATAATAGAAAAGAATGTGCAGATCGCTAACCGTCAGGGCGTCGTCATCATGATCGGCCACGTCTGGTCAGCAGACGTCCTTCCTGGAATTCTTCGTGAAGTGTACCCAGTGCTTAGCGCAAAAGGTTATACATTCACAACAGTAAGTAAGTCCGGGGCTTATAAGAGATAGAAAAGAGGCATATATATGGTAGTTTTAGGAATTGAATCATCTTGTGATGAAACAGCAGCAGCAATCGTAGAAGATGGTCGCAAGATCATCAGCAATGTTGTTGCTACACAGATTCCATTTCATCAGATTTATAAGGGCGTAGTTCCAGAAATCGCTAGCCGTAAGCACGCGGAATGGATTCTTCCAGTTGTGCGCCAGGCTTTGGAACAGGCAAACATGACTATGGACGATATTGACGCTGTTGCTGCAACAAACCGTCCGGGGCTTATGGGTTCCCTTCTTGTAGGCATGACTTTTGGAAAGACTCTTGCCTGGGCAACAGGAAAGCCATTCATTGCAGTAAACCACATGCTGGGGCACATGTACGCCGCTCATCTTGAAAACGACATTCCTTATCCATATCTTGGTCTTCTTGTTTCCGGTGGTCATTCCATCATCGCCAAAGTAAACGGTTTTGATGATCTGGAAGTTCTTGGAACAACTGTAGATGATTCTGTAGGTGAAGCCTTTGACAAGGTTTCTAAGTTCTACGGACTTGGTTACCCAGGAGGAGTAATCATCGACAATCTTGCTAAACAGGGTGACCCAAAAGCTGCCACATTCCCGGTAGCAAAGCTTAACGGCGAAGAGCACCGTTACGACATGTCTTTCAGCGGACTTAAGACAGCGGTTATCCATCAGTGCGACTACTTTTGGAATGAAGGCTACGAACATTCAAAAGAAAATATGTGTGCCGCCTTTCAGGAAACAGCCTGCAAAACTCTTTTGAGCAGACTTTTCAAGGCAGTGGAAGATACAGGCATTCACACAATCGTTGCCGGTGGTGGAGTTGCTGCCAACAGCCGCCTTCGCTCAATGCTTGCAGAACACACAGACTTAAAGTGTATTTTCCCTCCATTAAAGTTGTGCGGCGACAACGGTGCCATGATTGCCGGCGTTGCATACCACTTCTTAAAGCGAGGTGACCGTTCCGGCTGGGACACAACTGCTTGTGCAAGAATTCCACAGTTTAAGCGTGGTCTAAAGAATTTTGACGTAAAAAAATAAGTAGACGAGGGAGCAAAGCGACCAATGTCCCGTAGGGATTTTCAAGGGTGAAACCCTTGAAGCGTGCTGGGGGAAGTTGGGGGCTTGGGGGAAGAAAACCCCCGCTTCGCAGTAGAGGGGGTTTCTTCCCCCAAAAGTATGGGGTTATAAAGGTTAATTATGGATTTAAAGAAACTGAATTATGGTATTGTAGGACTTGGAATCATGGGTGGATCATTTGCAAAATCTATCCGCCAGAATATTCTTAGCCAGAACGGTTCAACAGGAAAAATCCTTTGCTGCAACAGAAGCACCGCCTGCCTTGGTATGGCCACACAGGATGGGGTAGCAGATAAAGTTTTTACTTCAGATAAAGTTGATCAGATGCTTCCTGAATGTGACGTTGTTTTTGTCTGTCTTTATCCTCACGCAACTCTGGATTTTCTTAAGGAACACCGAGAACAGTTCAAAAGTGGTGCCATCATTACAGACATCAGCGGCGTAAAGGGAATCTTTGAAAAATCTCTTCCAGAAATCCTTCGTCCTGACACAGACTTTATCATCGGTCACCCAATGGCCGGTGGCGAAAAGGAAGGTTACGCAAACTCAAAGGCTGAATTCTTTGTGAACCACAACTACATCCTTTGCGAACAGTCTTTCAATAAACCAGAAAACCTTGAAACAATGCGCAGCCTTGTAACTGCCATGGGCTTTACACGCATTACAGAAACAACCTGCGACATTCACGACTACAAGATCGGTTTTACAAGCCAGCTATGCCACGTAATTGCCAGCGCTCTTGTAGAATCTGCCGAAGATCCTGAAATAACAGCTTTTGGTGGCGGCTCTTTTGAAGACCTTACACGCATTGCCATGATCAACGCTCCTTTGTGGACAGAGCTTTTCATCAGCAACAAAGAAAAGCTGGTTCAGCATATCGAAAACTTCGAAAAAACAATGGAAGCCTTTAAGACTGCAATCCAGAACGAAGATTCCGAAAAGCTTAAAGCCCTTCTTTCAGAAACCCGTGAAAAGCGCCTCCAGATGGGCTCAATTCGCACCGTAAAGAAGTAACTCTTTCGGTATTTTCATAACAAAAGTTTAATAAATTCGTAAAAAAAATTTGATTTTTTCGCACTTCCTGCCGATAATCTTAACGGTGGCCTAAATCGGCATTTTTTCAGCATGACTTTAGTCTTTGTTTGATAAAATGTTGTTAGGATGAGGAAAAAAGTATGAATAAGATTTCTCTCGTGCGAAAATTCCTTGTCCTCATTTTGGTCTTTTTTGTTTTTGGCCGTACTGCTCAGGTAGTTTATGCCCAGTCATTCTGGAGCATTTACGATGAAGAGGAGGAGCGAAAACAGAAAGAGGCTGCCGAAAAAGCCAAGGCTGAAGAAGCCGCTCGCCGTGCCGCCCAGGAAGCTGCAAAAAGAGCTGCCGCCGAAGCTGAAGCAAAACGAAAACAAGAGCAGGCTGCTGCAGATGCCGCTGCCGCTATGTCAGAATCGACCGACTGGTCCTTTTCATTTCCGGAAACTCCTGTGGAAACAGAAGTTTCATCACCAATAACTGATTCCTACGAGGAACCAGAATCCGAAAAAGTTTCAAATAAAAGTAAAAAGTCTGTAGTTATTAAACCAAATCCCGATTTTGCTGCAAGCATTGGGACTGGTGTTAATTTGCTGCAGTCGCCATATACGTGTGGAATACACTTAGGCGGTGACTTTTTAGTCACCAAAATGCTGGAACCATTCTTTTATGGAGGAGGATTTAGGGTAAACGTAGGTTTTCCGAAAGAAGATTTTCCATACACTTACGAACTTGCGGATGGGAGCAAAGACACTCCTTATCTTATGGGTGGAAATCTGACTGGTATCTTTGGGATTACATACACCCCGTTTCAAAACAATTTAAAGATTCTGCTCTCATCAAGACTTGGTTTGCAGTTATCACGATTGGTATCGTTTCAGACAAGTGCGGCTTCAAATGTTCATGCAGGACTTTTCGCCAGCTTTACCGGTGGCGTTACAATCCACGAGTTTGAAATATCAATCACAACAGAATATGACGGTATCGGAAAAATCAGTCCAGGATTGTATTTTGCCTACCGCATTCCAATTAACCTGAAAAAAGGAAATACAGGAGGAACCGAAAAATCGCATGAAAATCTTTGACGGTATTCGTAACCCGCTTGTTCTGCTGATGTCTCTGATTTTCTGCGTAACAAGCTCAGGTTGCAATACGGATTATAACACGATGCTTCAGGAATATAACGGGTGCTATGAAAAGAAGACTGTTGAAAAAGAGGTTCCGGGAGCAGGAAGCAAGGATTTTGACCAGCGGAAAATGATAAGGTCTGCTTACGAAATAAACAGGAAAAGAGGAATTACAATTGTAGCTCCTCCAGGCTTCGATTCTTATAAATGGGAAATAGAAGGCGAAGACGTTATCTATTACGGGCAGACATTAAGATATAAACCTTCGAATAAGATCTCAGCCGGGATCAGTCACGAAGTTACATTAACCGTTGTTTATAATCCGGATAATTATTATGACCAACATTATATATGTAAGTCAGCGTTCAAAATTTATGATTGATAATTGATCAAAACTAGGAGGAGTGTATGAATAATCGTACAATTTTAAATAAACTTTCAAAGTTTTTCTTAATTTTTATATCTTTAGTGATGATGGGATGTGCTGATGCTGTAATTAACGGCAAAGTTGATGATGGATCTGTCAGCAACAGATGTAGATTGCAGATTTCTGCTGAAAGAGAAGATGCTACTGGAAAAGTAACAAAAGTCATTGGAAAAACTGAATCCGGAGCAAATGGAAATGCTGCTCGTACTATTTTGCCACCAACACTTACAGAGGCAGATATTGCTTATATGAAACTCAACGGTAAGTCTGCTATGGGTGACACAGTAAATACTAAAATTATGATAGGTGATTTCAAGGATAAGTCGTATGAAGTTGTTCTTTCGTACGATTTGTGGGATTTGTCATTAAAGGCATATAATGGTGAAGACAAAGAAATACTTGAAGACTATCTTTCTGCTGATTTAAGTAATGGAGCTCCTGCAGAAGGAATTCTTTTCCATCTTACAGCAGGTAATATTTCTACAACCGGTAATGTTCTGGTAAAAGGTACTTATACTGATGCTGATGGTCTCGTAAAAAAAGTTTCTGCTAGTATTACTGATTATTTAACAGGTGCTGAAAAAGTCACATTTACTGATATTACAGAAATAAACGGTAAATTTGAGTTCTCTAAACAAGGTGTTGCACCTGGAACATATTATTTCATGGTAAAAGCTTTAAATGCAGATGATAAAGTTATCGGTAATTGGGGTGATTTGATCATCGTTGATCCAGATAATACATCTAAAGCAGAAAATGTTGTGCTCAATATTGAGAAAAAACCTGTTGCTCCTGCAAATTTTGTAGTAACTGTTGATGAATCAAGCCGTACAAAAGATAATTATGTTGCTAAACTTAAGTGGGAAGATAAATCTGGAAATGAAGAAAATTTCGCAATCGAAATGACAGAATATGATGCAGAAAATTCTGCTGTAGGAACTTCTGTTGTTTTGGCAAGAGACTTCTATGGTTCTAAATACTGGAAATCAGGATCTTTGCTTGCAGGTAATACTGAGTGTGAAGTTAGATTGCAAACAGGTCATCTTTATGACTTTAAGATCAAGGCATGTAATACAATTGGTGATTCTGATTATGTTGAACGTTCTGCTAGTACAAGTACTACTGGTATAATCGGATATGCTACAGAAAATAATCAGCATGTTAATATTGTAAGTATTTACTATGATTTGAATGGTGGAAGCCTTAGCTTGTCTGCTGAAAATACAAAAACTGGTTTCTATCAGGATTACAAGGTTTATTCTGGAACTGACATTAATCTTGTTGAAATTAGTACAGAAGAAACTGGCTATGCAAGAGGTGAAAGTGCTAATCATAATAGACTTACTAAATGGGTAAACAGCACTTTGAGTGGTGCTACTGCAGTTACAAAAACTGATAAGTACAATAACTTGATTGTATACGCATATTACGATGAGACTGTTATTATTTCTTATAAGATTGAAGGCTATGCAGAAATGGCTGGAAGTCGAGTAAAAGCAAGTTATGCAACAACATCAACAGGTCCATTCAATACAGATTGTAAGAATTTGACAATTAAACTTGGTTCTGGAGAAGTAAAATATATTCAGTTCAGCGTAACAGAGCCTAATGATGATGATAATAGAGAATATGAAGATGTTGTTGTAATTCTTGATGGAACTTCAAGAATTTACGGAAATAACTGCATCATTGATACAAAGGGTCTTAATTCTCAGTCTCATAGAGTTACTGTAACTGCTAAACTTAAAGATTCTTCTCAGAGATACTCTAATACATTTGCTGTAACAATCGAACGCTAACCGTTATGGTATGACGATCTGAAGGTCCGGCAAGACAGCCGGGCCTTTTTTTATCATCAAAAATCTTTCCTCAAAATATGTTGAAAAACCCATTAAACAACACTAAAATATTTTCCATGAACAAAGAAACATTGGATAAAGCTATTCGACGTGTGCCAGATTTCCCTAAACCTGGAATCCTTTTTTACGATGTTACAAGCATTTTCACTAATCCTGAAGCTTTCAAATATTGTATCGATCAGATGGTAGAAATCTACAAGGACAAGCACATTGATGCTGTTGCCGGCGTTGAATCCCGTGGTTTTTTGCTGGCGGCTCCTTTTGCAGAACGTCTTGGCATTCCTATGCTTCTTATCCGTAAAAAAGGCAAGCTTCCTGGGGCAACCTACAGCTGCAAGTACGCTCTTGAATATGGCACTGCCGAAATCGAAGCTCACAAATCTGACATTCAATCCGGAAAAAATTATCTTGTTGTAGATGACCTTATCGCTACTGGCGGAACTTTGACTGCAGCCCGCAATGTTATTGAACAGGGTGGCGGTAAAGTAAGCGACTTCTTTGGTGTTATCGGTCTGCCTGATCTGAATTATCAGAAGGTTCTTGCTCCTACGAAGGTTACAACCCTTATTGAATATTCGGGTAAATGAACTTGTGCTTAAAGAGGAGCAGGCTCTGAAATTGCCGGGCTTCTCAAGGATATATATATGAGTTACAAACCATTGCTTGGTGTAAAAGAAACAGAACATGCTATTGTCAGCATTAAAGACTTTTTTCAGATGTCTCTTTCAACTGAATTGAATCTGACTCGAGTTACAGCGCCACTTTTTGTTCCTGCTGGAACTGGTATTAACGATGACCTGAACGGTGTTGAAAAGCCTGTTTCATTCAACGTAAAGGGAATGAACGGCCAGAAGATGGAAATCGTTCAGTCACTTGCTAAGTGGAAGCGCCTTAAGGTTACAGAGATGGGCCTTAAACCAGGTTTTGGTATCTATACAGATATGAACGCTATCCGTCCTGATGAAGAATTGGATGCAGTTCACTCTTTGTACGTTGACCAGTGGGACTGGTGTATGTGCGTTGATGAAAAGGATCGCACAGTTTTCAAGCTTTTTGAAATCGTAAAGAAGGTTTACAGTGCAATCAAACGTACAGAATTCTTCCTTTATGACCGCTATTCTATGCTTGAACCTGTTCTTCCAGAAGAAATCAAGCTTATCTATTCTGACGATCTTCTTCGTGAATATCCTGACATGACTGCAAAAGAACGTGAAAACGCTGCTGCTAAAAAGTACGGTGCAGTTTTCATCGCAGGTATCGGTGGAAAGCTTCCTGATGGTACTATCCACGACGGTCGTGCTCCTGACTACGATGACTGGATCAGCGATGCTGGTGACGGTCACGTTGGTTTGAACGGTGATATCATCGTTTGGAACGAAACACTTGGACGCGCATTCGAACTTTCTTCAATGGGTATCCGTGTTAGCCCAGAAAGCCTTAAACGACAGCTTAAGGAACGTGGTTGTGAAGAACGTGCAGAACTTCCATTCCAGAAAAAACTTTTGAACGGCGAACTTTCATTCACTCTTGGAGGTGGTATCGGTCAGTCACGTTTGTGTATGTTCCTTCTTCGCAAGGCTCACATCTGTGAAGTTCAGGTTTCTGAATGGCCAGAAAGCGAACTTAAGAAGTGTGCAGACGCTGGAATCCCAGTACTTTAATTTTAAACGCGGAGTTTAATCCTTCGCGAAACGGCCCTTGAGCAATTGCCCAAGGGCTTTTTTTTGTATAAATTGATTTTGATGGAAACTGAATTTAACCTTAAATCTGGTGAACTTGAATCTAAATTGGCTGACTGCGTTAAGCAGGGCATGAACGAATTTGTGTTGCATGATGATCAGGTAGCCAAAGACAAAAACAGACTTCTCAAATTTCTTAAGGCTGTGGAAAATGACGCTCCAGAGCTTTTTGTAACTTTTAGAGTTGAGCCTTCTGTGCTGGACATGGATATCCTTCGTCAGAGCATGAATCTGAACTGTTCTATTGAAATCCCTTTCCGTGCAGTACCGGCAAAAGGTGGCAACGGAGTATTCTTCGACAAGAAGTTCTTTGCAAAACGCTGTGTCATGTTGAACAACTCAGGTCTTGTTTTTGGCGTTCAGCTTTTTTACGCAGACCAGAACGGGGATTGTCTTAAGGCTTTTAAAGACCGTCTTGATTTTACGGTTGAACAGTATCCTAATCACATCGAATTTCCACAGACAGAAAACAGCGAGCTTGCTCAGACTGCTCATGTTTGCCAGACTTTTAGCGCGGAAGACATTCGCCAGGCCCGAAATATTGCTTTTGCCTGCCGTACCTTCTATTCTGCCGGCCGCGCTGTGCCATGGTTCAACAGCATTCTTGCCGCTTTGCGCATAACTCCATCAGCATTCTTTTCTGACTTTTCTGAATGGCAGCGCTGCAACAACTGTGACTTTAATTCCGGTTTTGTTCCAGAAAATGCCACTCACCACGAAATAGAAAAGATGCAGCTTTTGTTCCTTCAGCAGAAGTTCGAAGAAAAGAAGAAGACTCACATGTTCGCCGCAGCCAGCGACATCATCTGCATGAACGGTGCCTTAAGTCGTTTAGTTTCTGACGGAACCGAATCAGTCCTGGAAACCGACTACAACCCAGAAGAAATCTTCGGCCCAGAAGCAATGGACCTGAACGCCTTCGTAAACGACCTCTGCATGGAACACTGCACGGTAAAAGTCTTCCTGAACGAAGACGGCGAACCGGACTTCAAGATTCTATAGGGGAAACCACGAAAAACACGAAAGTTGAATGTTTGCGAGGTTGTTTCCCACGGTCGCATCACGATGCACTATGAAAATACGGGAAGGAAGAAAGTCGATGGCAAAAACACTTGCAAAGCGGAATGATAGATTCCTTGCCGATTTGCACGTGTAGCACCGAAAGGTGCGGTTTTGTTATCGGCTTTCTGACTGGAAGTATTTTCATCGATGAACGACAGATTAAACCGTGGGATATGACCACGAAAAACACGAAAGTTATATTTTAAGGGGCTTGTAACGTGGCTGTTTTTTCTTTTAGTACTAGCGACAAGATTCGTCTTGATGAATTCTTACGTTCATCACTTCCTTCTAAGTTGGACAATCCCGAAGCGGCCAGCAATTCCAAAATCCGACGCCTGATTGTTGCGGGAGCTGTCAGCGTAAACGGCCGGCAGTGCACTCGACCAGCATTTGAACTTCGTGGCCGTTCCAATGTTACAGTTGATTTTGACGAAGAAAAGTTCTTTTACGAAAAACAACCCGATGACATAAAGTTTGAGCTTACAGAAAAGGATGTTCTTTTTGAGGACGAATACCTTATCTGCGTAAACAAGCCTTCTCTTTTTCCTACAGAAGAAACCATCGTAGGCGGCGAAAAGCGAGACAACCTTCACGATGCTGTTGTTCGTTATCTCTGGGCAAAGAATCCTTCCCTCAGAAATCCACCTTATGTTGGCATCATGCATCGTCTTGACCGGGAAACCAGCGGCGTAATCCTTTTTACAAAGCAGCGTACTGTAAACAAGGCTGTTCAGGAAATGTTTGCCGGCCACGACTTCAAAAAATATTATCTTGCTCTTGTTACGCAGTCTGTTTTTGGTTCAAAAAATAAAGAATCTTCTATTAATAAGAAGTTTTCTGTGGAATTTTATATGAACCGCATAAGCCCAAAGAGCCAGGCTGCAAAATGGGGTAAGGTACCGGAAGAAAAAGGCGGGCTTTATTCAAAAACTGACTTTATCGTTCTTGAAGAAAAAAAATACAAAGGAAAAAACTGTTTACTTGTACAGGCAGATCTTTACACCGGAAGAACCCATCAGATCCGCGTTCATCTAAGCTCTAAAGGGCTCCCTATTTTAGGTGATACTCTTTACGGCGGCTCTGAATGTGACAGAATCATGCTTCATGCAGAGAGACTGGAGTTCAGGCATCCTGTGTCTGGTGATAATCTGGTGATACAGGCGCCTTGTCCCTTCATTTAACTAAATCTTAAAAAAAAATTATTTTTTTTGTTGACGATATATTCCTAAAATTAGTATTTTATTATAAATCAAAAGAAAAAAGGACAATTTGATGTCAGACGAAACTCAGAAATCACAGGAAGAAAAAGTAGAAAATCAGGCTGAAGAAACAAAGGCTGAAGCTGCAGAAACTCCTGTTGAAGAAGCTAAAGAAGCACCAAAGGAACTTACAGCAGAAGAAAAGATTGCTGAACTGGAAAAACAGATCGAAGATCTTAAGAAAGAAGCACTTTACAAGGCTGCCGAAAATGACAACTGGCGTAAGCGTATGATGCAGCAGAAAGAAGAAGCTGTTGCTTATGCAAATGCTTCCCTTTTGAACGATTTGCTTGAAAGTCTTGATAACTTTGACCGCACTCTTGATGCAGCGAAGGATGCAAAAGATGCAAAGACAATTGCTGACGGTATCAAGATGATCAGCAAGAATCTTGTAAGCATGCTTGAAAATAAATACGGCCTTTCAAGCTTCGGTAAGGAAGGAGACGAATTTAATCCTGAAGAACACGAAGCTATCGGTCGTGTAGAAGACGAAAAGGCTAAAAAGGAAACTCTTCAGCAGGTTTATATGAAGGGTTATAAATTGAATGGAAAGATCATCCGTAACGCAAAAGTTATGGTTTCTGTTCCAAAAAACTAACATCGGGTAATAAAAAGGAGCAAATATATGTCAAAGATTATTGGTATTGACTTAGGTACAACAAACTCTTGTGTTTCTGTAATGGAAAACGGAGAACCAGTAGTAATTCAGAACTCAGAAGGTGGACGTACAACTCCATCTATCGTAGGTTTTACAGCAAAGGGTGACCGTGTTGTTGGTCAGCCAGCTAAGAACCAGATGGTTACAAACCCAAAGAACACAGTATATTCTGCTAAACGTCTTATTGGTCTTAAATTCGGTGATCTTAAGGGCGAAGCAACAAAACTTCCATATACAGTATTGGACAACGGTTCAGACTGTCGCGTAGAAATCACACAGAACGGTGAAACAAAGAAATACTCTCCACAGGAAATCTCTGCTTTCGTTCTTCAGAAGATGAAGAAGACAGCTGAAGACTACCTTGGTGAAACAGTTACAGAAGCTGTTATTACAGTTCCTGCTTACTTCAACGATGCTCAGCGTCAGGCTACAAAGGATGCCGGTAAGATTGCTGGTCTTGATGTAAAGCGTATCATCAACGAACCAACAGCTGCTGCTTTGGCATTCGGTTTCAAACAGGATCAGGACAAAGAAAGAACAATCGCTGTATACGACCTTGGTGGTGGTACATTCGATATTTCTATTCTTGAACTTGCTGACGGTGTATTCGAAGTAAAATCTACTAATGGTGATACACACCTTGGTGGTGACGACTGGGACCGTGCAATCATCAACTGGTTGCTCAAAGAATTCCAGAACGATTCAGGAATCGACCTTTCTGGCGATGCTATGGCTATGCAGCGTCTTCGTGAAGCAGCTGAAAACGCTAAGATCCAGCTTTCTTCACAGACTTCAACAGATATCAACCTTCCATTCATCACAGCTGATGCAACAGGTCCAAAGCATCTTCAGAAGTCACTTACACGTGCTCAGTTTGAACAGATGACAGAAGATTTGTTCGAAAGAACAAAGGAACCATGTCGCAAGGCTCTTGCAGATGCAGGAATCGGAATCGACAAGATTGATGAAGTTCTTCTCGTTGGTGGTTCTTCACGTATGCCTAAAGTTCAGGAAGTTGTTAAGTCAATTTTCGGAAAAGAAGGTTCAAAGGCTGTAAACCCAGACGAAGCTGTTGCTATTGGTGCTGCAGTACAGGGTGGTGTTCTTAAGGGTGATGTAAAAGACATCCTTCTTTTGGACGTAACTCCACTTTCACTTGGTATCGAAACAATGGGTGGCGTAATGACAAAGCTCATCGCCCGCAATACAACAATTCCTACAAAGAAGAGTCAGGTATTCTCTACTGCTGCTGACGGTCAGACAGCTGTATCAATCCACGTACTCCAGGGTGAACGCGAAATGGCTAGCCAGAACCGTACACTCGGTAACTTTGACCTTGTAGGTATTCCAGCTGCTCCACGCGGTGTTCCACAGATTGAAGTAACATTCGATATCGATGCTAACGGTATCGTACACGTTTCTGCAAAGGATCTTGGAACTGGTAAGGAACAGCACATCCAGATTACATCTTCTTCTGGTTTGAGCGAAGCAGAAATCGAAAAGATGGTAAAGGATGCTGAAATGAACGCTGAAGCAGACAAGAAGCAGCGCGAAGCAGTAGATGCTAAGAACGAAGGTGAATCATTCGTTTACCAGACAGAAAAAACACTCAAAGACATGGGTGACAAGATTTCTGACGCTGACAAGCAGAAGATCGAAGATGCTGTTGCAGAACTCAAGAAGGCTCTTGAAAGCAACAACACAGAAGAAATCAAGGCTAAGACAGAAGCATTGAAGCAGGCATCTTACAAGATGGCTGAAGAAATGTACAAACAGCAGGGTGCTGCTGGTGCTCAGCCAGGACCAGATGCAGGTGCCGCAGGTGCTGACGCTGGTGCAGGTTCTTCTGCAGATTCTTCAAAGTTCAACAAAGGCACAGCCGACGATGTAGACTTTGAAGTACACGACGAGAATTAATTTATTCCGAGCAGTTGCGCAGGAATAAATTAATGCCTAAATAGAACATAAAATCATTGTCAGCAATGATTTTATGAACATGGCGCGAGAGCGCAAAAAACCCCTTTTGCAATTGTGAAAGGGGTTGTTTTTTAGTATTATATTTTAGTAATTCATTTTTTTACTAGGGACCATTATGGCAAAGCGTGATTATTATGAAGTTTTAGGGCTCCAGAAAGGGGCTACAGAAGATGAAATTAAGAAGGCATATCGTAAACTTGCAGTAAAATATCATCCAGACCGCAATCCAGATGACAAAGAAGCTGCAGAAAAGTTCCGCGAAGCAACAGAAGCTTACGAAATTCTTTCTGATTCTGAAAAACGTCCTTTGTATGATCAGTACGGTTTTGCCGGTGTTGACGGTATGGGTGCTGGCGGCGGCGGAGCCCAGTATTCTCATGCGTTCCATGACTTCAGCGACCTTTTCGGTGGAATGGGTGGCGGTTTTGGCGACATCTTTGACAATATTTTTGGCGGTGGTGGTTCCCGTGGTGGAAGCCGCAGAAGAAGTGGCCCTGCAGAAGGTGCTTCTTTGCGCTATGACCTGAACATTGCATTTAAAGATGCTGTTCTTGGTACAAAAGCAGAAATTCATTTTAAGCATAACGAAACTTGTGAAACTTGTAAGGGTTCAGGTTGTGCCGATGGTGCCAGCCGTAAGACTTGTCCTACCTGTAACGGTATGGGCCAGGTTCGCCGTAATGCAGGCTTCTTTGCAGTTCAGCAGACTTGTCCTGACTGTAATGGTGCAGGTACAAAAATCGATAAACCATGTCGTGACTGTTCAGGTCATGGTGTTGTTGAAAAGGCTAAGAAGATTTCTTTCACAATTCCAGCTGGTGTTGATGACGGAAAGCGTATCGCTATTCCAAAAATGGGTGATGCAGGTCAGAACGGTGGTCCAGCAGGTGATTTGATTGTTATTCTTCATGTACAGAGTCATCCTACATTTGAAAGAGAAGGTCAGGATCTTTATTGTGCTATTCCTGTTACATTCGCGCAGGCAACTCTTGGCGCAGAAATCTCTCTTACTGCTCTTGACGGCAAACAGATTGACCTTAAGATTCCATCTGGAACTGCCAACGGCAAGCTTTTGCGCATTAAGGGCGAGGGTGTTCCAATGACAGGTTCTTCTAGAAAGGGCGATCTTTATGTAAAGATTGTTGTGCAGATTCCACAGCACATTTCTGGTGCTCAGAAAGATCTCTTGCAGAAGTATCTTGAACTGGAAAATGCTCCTAAGAATCCAAAGCTCATTAATATTGCAGATCTTAACGTATAAAATTTTATATAACTAACTAAACTTTAGTTTTTATCCATATCTGCCGATAGTATGTTATAATTATAAGTGGCAAAATTTTGACATACATGAGGTGGATATGTATAAGACTAAAAAACGTGTCATATTTTTTGGAATCAATGCAGCGGTACTTTTTCTGTCTGTAATTTTTTCTATTCTTCTTGTAGGAATTGATAATAACAATCGAAATGTACCTAAATTCTTTTATGCAGGTGTTCCGGCCGTTGTATTCCTTACATCCCTTGTTGCAGGTTCAGCCTTGCGACATGATGCAGACAAGCGTCTTAGAAGAGATTGTCTTGAAAAAGGATATACAGCTTTTCTTACTGAATTTATCGAAGCTCTCCGTTTCTGTTATTCCTTCGATGACTTTTACAAGCAGATTTCAGACATTCTTGAAATGCAGGCAGACTGTTCTGTTCTGTTTGTAGACCGTGAAAAGAATTACGTCTTGTACAACAGTCCTGACAGACTTTCTTCTACTCATAAAACTCGTGATAAGCTGGACAGCAACTTCCCTGCTAACTGGGATGATGGTTTTTACTATCTTGGAGACCGCCTTGGTGTAGTTTCATCATACCGCCAGTCACGTGGTTTCTTCCTTTGTTATCAGAAAAAGCAGTTCTTTGTATTCAACAGATATACAAGGCTTTTTGATACAGAAATTTATGGTAAGCTTCATGAAGAATTCCGCCGCTTCATTGAGCGTACAAAGATCATCTCAAATCTTTCTGAAATTTCTTCTCTTACAAAGGAATGGGAACAGCTTGCTGATACACAGGTTTCCTTCTTGCCTCATAATATTCCTGATATTCCTAAGCTTAAGATTGCAACTTATTATCGTCCTCTGGTAAACGTATCAGGTGACTATTATTCGATTCTTCCAATCGACAGTACAAAGACTCTTCTTATGCTGGGCGACGTTTCTGGTAAAGGTTTGCCTGCCGCTCTTATCATGGGTCTTGTAATGAATACTGTTAAGATTATTGAAAATAAGGAAGATCTTGTTACTGTAATTCAGTCTGTTGACCGTGCCATTAAGAACATGCACCTGCAGGATAAATATACCGTATTGTTCCTTGGAATCGTTGATACAGTTGAAATGAAGATTACTTATATCAATGCTTCAATGTCGGATCCAATCATCCTTAGCCGTGCTCCTGATGGTTATCGCATCAAGGAACTTACATCTAATGCTTCTCTTGTAGGTATTATTGATATGGATGATGTAACTGTAAAGGAACAGCGTTTGTTCCGCGGTGATACAATTCTTCTTGCTACCGACGGTGTTTCGGAAGTAATGGATGATAATGGTGTTGAGCTTGGTGATACAGAAGAATATATTCAGACACTTAAGAGCTGTGCTTCTAAACAGCCACAGCAGTTTGTAGAAGATATCGTTGATCTTATTATGCGATATAATGGCGATAAGCGTCTTCATGATGATATTACTATGATGGTAGCGAAGGTAGGTTAATATGACTTTATTTGTTGTTCTTAATTTCGTACTTGCTTTGTTTTTTGGTCTGGAAACAATCTATACCGACAAGACAAGTAAAATCAGTGAAGATGGTACAAATCCTATCATTTTGAATATTCTGCTTTTGACTTTGAACGTAACTGTATTCTCTGTCATTATGCTTGCCCATAATTCGATTACTCCTTCGCTTTTGACAATTCTCCTTAAGATTTGTCTTGTGTTCGAAGGCTGTCTGATGGTAAACATTGGTTTCTGTTATACATATTATGCCTGGAAATATACAAACGTTGTTACATCAGTGTACAAGACAATCTGGTATATTGTAGTTTTCTGGCTTGTTTTCGGACACTTTAAGCAGATTCAGCTTTCTGCAGAAAAGGGTATTGTAATTCAGAGCAACTTCCTGTTTGTAGGAAAGGCTCGTCAGTATTTCCCTTGGACTTGGTTTACTGTATACAATTTCATCTTTAAGTTCCTGCTTCCTGGATTTATGAGCGTGATTATGTTGTGCCGTACTGAAGCGGTTGGTTCTAAGCTTGATAAGTACAAGAGTTATATTTACTTCCTGGGAATTGTTGCTTTCTGGGTTGAAATCTGGCTCTTGAATCTTGCAATTGCTGTAAATCCTGTATATTCATTGGCTCATTATTATACTTATGTTGCCATGATGGTAATTATTCCTTTGGGATCAAGACTTTCTGCAGCTCCTTCTGGCCGTGGTACAATGTCTTTGATTGTAAAGGGCTTGTTCACTTACATTCTGCCTGCTGTAGTTATGGGCATTATCTTTATGGGACTTTATCCACTCCGTAAGGACTATCCGGGGCTTTTTGTAGTAAGCGGATTTATTGCAGCTGGTGGCGTTCTTTATATTATTCAGACAATCAGTAAGTTGATTTCAAAATCTTCTTTCGGACATTCAGCAGACTATGCGGTTGCTTTTGAAAAGGATCTTGCTACAGTCGACTACAATGGTGAAATGGATGCTATTGCAGACGATATGTTCAGGATTTTTAAAAGAAATGCAGAAGCTTCTTCTATGAATGTATACATCAATGGCGGTAACGATACTTTTGATGTGGCTTACACTTCAAATGGAAAAGCTTATAAAATCGAAAATCAGACAGGACTTTTTGAAGAACTTCTTGAAAAGGGTAGAAACGTTGTACTTCTTTCTCAGGTTGAATCTATGCATGATTTTGCAGACATTAAGGACAACCTTCTTAAGTTCTTTAAGACAACAGATTCTGACGCTTTGTTCATCTTGAATGAAGGTCGTGATATTCACGGTATGATCACTTTGGGTCTTAAGATGAACCAGGATCATTACAAGGAATACGACTATAACGTATTTACAAAGCTTTATTCTTACTTCTTCGTATTCGGTTACTTCATGCGAAACATTGCGAACAAGGAAATCATCGGTACTGTAAACCGTGAGCTTCGTATGTCCAGCCAGATCATTACTTCTATTCAGGATAACATTGATATTCTTGAACATCCAAAAATGGATGCAGGATGTATCATGGTTCCAGCCCACAACATTGGTGGTGAATTCGTAGATATGATTCGTCTTACAGATTCACGTCATATGTTCGTAGTTGGTGACTTGAGCGGTAAGGGTATTGCGGCTTCTATGTCCATGGTCATCCTTAAGGCAATTATTCGTGCTTACCTTTCAGAAACACATGACTTTAAGCAGCTTGTTGTAAAAATCAACCGCTTTATTCGTGATAATCTTCAGAAAGGAACAATCTTTTCTGGAATGTTTGCTATCGTAAACTTTGAAAACGATACAATGTACTACATCAACTGTGGTATTCCAGCGATTCTTCTCTATACAGAAGCATACAACAACGTAATTGAAATTCAGGGTGAAGGTCATATTCTTGGATTCGTAAAGGATATTACTCCATTCATTTCTGTAAAGCAGATTAAGTTGAACAAGAATGATATCGTTCTTGCCTGTACAGACGGTTTGATTGAGTCTCATTCTCTTCGTGGTGAAAAATTCGGTAAAGATCGTGTTCAGCGTCTTATGGTTGCAAATGCAATGTATCCTGCAAGCCGTATGGCTCAGTTTGAATATGATGAACTGGTTAAGTTCATGTCTCACGAAATGGAAGACGACGTTTCTGTGCTTATCCTTAAGTATCTTCAGTCTGAAGCTTCAGAACGTGCTGATGCTGAAGTTTATCGCAGAGAACTTGCAAAGACTTTGGAAAAAGCTCAGAGTGCTGTTGAAATTGCCAGCGCAATGAAGGCAATTGAAGATTCTGTTGATAACATGGAATCGATTCCAGAAGAAGAAGATATTGCGAATGAAGTTGTTGAAGAAGATCTTCCTGATTTTGATGAACAGCCGGTAGAAGAACCAAAGGAGGAATAGAATGGAACAGTTAACTATTACTTCAAAAGAGGGTACAGACTACGTTCTTTATGAATTGAGCGGAAATATGGATGCTTATACAGTCATAAACCTGCAGACTAAGGTTTATGAATCTATTAAAAAGCAGAATGTTGTACTTGATATGTCTAATGTGGTTACACTTGATGCTGCCGCAATGGGTGTTATCATGGCTGCTCATAACGATGGGGAAGAATTTGGTACAACACTTTATCTTCTTTCCATTTCCAATGAGGTGGACCGACAGATTCTTGCAACAGGATTTAAGGATCAGTTCAATATTATTTCTTCTGTAACGGAAGTTAAATAGATTAGGGAACCACGGAAAACTCGAAATACACGAAAAAAAACGCGCTTCATACGAAGCGCGTTTTTTTTGCTTAACAAAGCTTTGTGTTAGCGGTCAATACCGCGGTCACCAAAGTTAAAGCACAAACCTGCGTAGATCTTGTATGAGAAACGATCTTTTTCATCGTAGTCATCTGTATGAGCTCTTGTGCCAACTCCATCATCATATTCAAGTGTCAATGCACCTGCACCAGAACCGAGCATAAAGTTCATACCAAAGTCAAGACCCATGTGCATACCTGTTTTGTTAAGGAACCACCAGCGTCCACCAACGTCTGTATCGAAGATGAAATCACAACCAACAAAAGTAGAATTTTTAAAATTATCTAAATCACCATTAATAAAACGAACATCAAACCCAAGACCTGGACGAACATAAAGTGAGAATGGATCACTGAATGTATAACGGAATACAGGTCCTAATCCAAGGAAGTAGTTCATACCAAATGCATTTTCAAATTCTAATTTAGCACCAGACATTGAAAGTTCGGTTTCTGTGAAGAAATCACATCCTGTGAAAATACAAAGACCTACATCAAATTTACTTGCACGGCTGCCAAAGTAGAAGTTAAAGTCTTGTGCAACACCGAATGCAAAGCCCTGTGTAGTGTCGAATTCTACAGAAGAATCAATACCTTTCAATGTAGATGTATCAACTACATCACCATAAAGATTAAGATCCAGTTCCATGTTTGCAAATGCAAACGAACTAGCAAGCAAAACAGCTGCCGCAACTAAAAGTTTTTTCATTTTTATATTTCTCCTTTTTCATAAATTACTATTTTATTACAAAGTTTACAAGCTTGTCTTTTACAACAACGCACTTAACGATTTCTTTGCCTTCAAGGAACTTCTTGGCATCTTCGTTGTTCTGAGCCATTGCCTTAAGTTCGTCGTCTGCTGTTCCTGGTGCTGCCTGGAACTTGGCACGGAGCTTACCGTTTACCATTACAACGATTGTCTTTGCGTCGTCTTTGCAGAAGTCTTCAGAAACTGTTGGCCACTGAACGTAAGCGATTGTGTCCTTGTTGCCAAGTTTTTCCCAGAGTTCTTCACCAAGGTGAGGAGCGTATGGGCTAAGTACCTTAACAAAGTCTGACCACATTGCTGTAGGGATTGTATCAAGCTTAGAGATTTCGTTGATGAAAATCATCATCTGGCTGATAGCAGTGTTAAAGTTCAAAGTTGCTGTATCTTCAGTAACCTTTTTGATTGTCTGAGCAAAAGTCTTGCGTGCAGAAATAAGCTTTTCGTCTTCAAGCTTACCTGTGATGTCGATGTCTGCCATTGGCTTTTCGCTAACAGCCCAAACGCGTTCAAGGAAGCGGTGGATACCAACGATACCCTGTGTTGACCATGGCTTACTCATTGTAAGTGGTCCCATGAACATTTCGTACATACGAACAGAGTCTGCACCGTAAGCCTTGATTTCGTCATCAGGATTTACAACGTTCTTAAGTGACTTAGACATCTTAGCGATGATCTGTTCAAGCTGTTCACCAGTTGCCTTTTCGTAAGACTTTCCATCTTCCCGTGTTTCAACTTCATCAACAGGAACAAGAGTCTTGTTTTTGCGCTGGAAAGCGAAAGATGTGATCATACCCTGGTTTACAAGGCGCTGGAATGGTTCTTTTGTTGTAACTACGCCGCAATCGTAAAGTACTTTGTGCCAGAAACGAGCGTAGAGAAGGTGAAGAACGGCGTGTTCTGCACCACCGATGTAAAGGTCAACTGGCATCCAGTAGTTTTCTGCTTCTTTTGAACAGAATGCCTTTTCGTTTTTAGGGTCAAGGTAGCGGAGGTAGTACCAGCATGATCCACCCCACTGTGGCATTGTGTTTGTTTCGCGCTTAGAATCTTTTCCACACTTAGGACATTTACAGTTTACCCAAGAGTCGATTGCGGCCAGTGGTGATTCACCTGTACCAGTTGGCTGGTAAGATTTTACTTCTGGAAGCTTAAGTGGAAGTTCTTCTTCTGGAACAGGAACTGTACCACAGTCTGGACAGTGTACCAGAGGAATTGGTTCACCCCAGTAGCGCTGACGGCTGAATACCCAGTCGCGGAGCTTATAGTTGATTGCCTTGCGGCCGATTTTCTTTTCTTCAAGGAATTCAAGCATTTTTGCGATGGCGTCTTTTTTGTTCAAGCCGTCAAGGAATTCAGAATTTACGTGGATTCCGTCTTTTGTCCAGGCTTCTTCCTGTACGTTTACTTCGCTCTTAAGAACTTCGATGATTGGAAGGTTGAACTTTTTAGCAAATTCCCAGTCGCGGTCATCGTGAGCTGGAACGGCCATGATTGCACCTGTACCGTAAGAAATCAATACGTAGTCAGCAATCCAGATTGGAATAAGCTTTCCGTTTACTGGGTTGATTGCGTAGCTTCCTGAGAATACACCAGTCTTGTCTTTGTTCAGGTCTGTGCGTTCAAGGTCAGATTTTTTAGCAGCCTGTTCAATGTATGCTTCTACTGCTGATTTCTGTTCTGCAGTTGTGATTGTTGGAACAATCTTGTGTTCAGGGCTTACTACCATGTAAGTTGCACCGAACAATGTATCACAGCGAGTTGTGTAAACTGTAAGAGTCTGGTCTGTTGCCTTTCCGTCTTTGTCTGCAACTGTGAATGTTACTTCTGCACCTGTAGACTTTCCGATCCAGTTGTGCTGCATAAGCTTTACTGATTCCGGCCAGTCCAAGCCTTCAAGGTCTGAATCCAAACGGTCAGCGTAGTCAGTGATCTTAAGGATCCACTGGCGGATTGTTTTGTGTGTAACTTCTGCACCACAGCGGTCACACTTTCCGTCTTTTACTTCTTCGTTTGCAAGACCTGTCATACAAGAAGGACACCAGTTGATTGGAGTCTGAGCTTCGTATGCCAGACCTTTCTTGTAAAGCTGAAGGAAAATCCACTGAGTCCATTTGTAATATTCTGGTTCACAAGTAGAAACGCAGCGGTCCCAGTCATAAGAGAAACCAAGAGCCTTGATCTGCTGTGTGAAGTGTTCGATATTTGCGTTTGTTGTTGTTCTAGGGTGTGTACCAGTCTTGATGGCATAGTTTTCTGCTGGAAGACCGAATGCGTCGTATCCCATTGGATGAAGAACGTTGTAACCGTTCATGCGAAGGTAGCGGCAGTAAATATCTGTTGCTGTGTAGCCTTCTGGATGTCCTACATGGAGTCCGGCTGCTGATGGGTAAGGGAACATATCAAGAACGTACATGCGTTTGTTTTCTGGGAATTTAGGATCTTCCACTGCCTTGAATGTTTTGTTTTCATCCCAAAATTTCTGCCATTTTGGTTCGATGGATTCGAAAGGATATTTCGACATTTTATATCTCCACAAAAAATAATAATTTTTTCGTAATAAAGTTCTACTATTATATTGAAAATAATGATGTGTTACAACGAAGTGTTTTAGGGGCGTTGCGGGGAGTTCCACGCAGAGGGGGTGGTGGAAAAAACGACAAAACGGAGAAAATGGCAAAACTTGTTTTGACATTTGTGGAGTGACTCGTTTTTGGAGCCAGGGGGAGACTTCCCCCTTTAAACTCTATATAATTTTGGTATGAAGAAAATTCTTTTGTTTGTGGCTTGTTTTTTGTTTGGGTCTGCGGTTTTTGCCGGGCAGGAGATGTCGGATTTTGAAGTTCAGGTGATGGAGGAAGTTACTGATTTTAGATGGCATCTTGCTCTTGAAAGGGATTTTAACAAGGCGGCAGAGCTGTGTGATGAATACAAGGAAAAGTTGAATGCTCCAGAGGTTGCAGAAAAGCTTAGCGGAGACATTCTTTTAAGCGTAAATAACATTCTTACATGGGAAAAATATAATGCCCTTTACGAAATTGATCAGAAGGACAAGGCGATTGAAAAGCTGATTACTGATCAGTACGAAACTGTAAAGGCGTATTTTAAGGCGCACAAAAAGGAAAAGCTGAACAAGTGGCTTTATGTGACTGCCGGGGATATTTTGTGCAGTTCCCTTCAGTATCTTTCGCTTTCTACTGCCATGAATGAAGGGCTTACTGTAAAAAAGTACTATGATGACGCGTTGGACCAGGACGGGGATTTTGTGTTCTGTCTGATGAATGTGGCTCAGTGGTATTTTCATGCGCCGGCGGTTAGCGGGGGCGGTAAGGGAAAGGCCATGAAGGCTTTTAAAAAGGCGGAAGCTTGCGCCAAAAGTGATGCGGAAAAGTTTTACGCTAAGCTTTTTTTGAGCCAGAGTCTTTTTGAAGACGGGGACAAGGCTGGAGCGGCGGCTTTGCTGGATGAATGTGAGGCACTGCTTCCTGGTACACGTACGGTTGAGTTTTATCGTCTTTTGAACGACAACGGCTATTACTATTTTGAATATCCTGAACACCGCAAGAAGATTGATTCTAAACTTGCTAAAAAAGGTTTGTAGGTTAAAATTGAAGATATGAAAAAGTTTGTTCTGTTTGGTGAGATCATGCTTCGCCTGAAGCCTTGTGGAAAGGAAAGATTCTTTCAGAATGCCAGCCTGGAAGCGGTTTTTGGTGGAAGTGAAGCTAATGTTGCTGTAAGCCTTTCGATTTTTGGAAAAAATACCAGATATATTACTGCCTTGCCGGATAACGCTATTGGCCGGGGAGCTCGTGGTGCCTTGCAGTATCACGGGGTTGAAGTTTGCGGTCCTGTAAAGAATGGTCGTCTTGGAATCTATTTTCTGGAAGACGGTGCCTGTCAGCGTCCAAGTCAGGTAATATATGACCGTGACGGAAGCTGTCTTGCGGTAACTGGGCCAGATGAATATGACTGGAATGCTCTTTTTGCTGACGGGGGATGGTTCCACCTTTCGGGGGTTACTCCGGCGGTTAGCGAACCTGCAATGGAATGTGCTTTGCGGGCTGTTGAAGAAGCTAAAAAGGCTGGCTGTACTGTTAGCCTTGATTTGAATTACAGGAAAAAACTCTGGAAATACGGAAAAAAAGCCAGCGACGTAATGCGTCTTTTGGCCAGCAAGGCTGATGTTCTGATTGCCAACGAAGAAGACATCCAGAACTGTCTTGGCATTCCGCTAAAGAATTACACAACTCCTGCAGAAAGCTATCATCACCTTTGTGATGACGTTAAGGCGCAGTTCCCTAACGCAAAGCTGGTGGCTGTTACATTGCGTCATAGCTACAGTGCCGACAGAAACGGCTGGTCTGCAGTTTTAAGCGGTAAGCACGGCTTTTACGAAAGCGCCCACTACGACATCGAAAGCATAGTGGAACGGGTTGGGGCCGGTGACAGCTTTGCAGCCGGTTTGATCTACGGCCTAAGCGAGTTCAGCGACGACGCTGCCGGTGAAAACAAGGCCCTGGACTTTGCCACCGCCGCCAGCTGTTTGAAGCATTCCATTCCGGGAGACTTTAACCTTGCAACAAAATCCGAGGTTGAAGTGTTGATGAACGGGAATGGCACCGGACGTATTCAGCGGTAGGATGGGGGGAACCACGAAAGACACGAAGTACACGAAAAAAATGTATGGCGGTGGGTGTTTTGCTGTCGAAAATGCTTGAAAAAAAACAGCGGGAAGGAAGACGGGTACTGGCAAAAACATCCACAGGTTGGAATGATAGATTCCATGCCGACCTGTGCATGTAGCACCGAAAGGTGCGGTTTTGTCAGTGCCCGGCTGACTGGTAGCTGTTTTTTTTTGATGAACAACCAACGTACTGATCTTCGAGGAGCTATGAAAATACGGGAAGGAAGAAAGCGAATGGCAAAAACACTTGCAGGTTGGAATGATAGATTCCTTGCCGACCTGCATGTGTAGCACCGAAAGGTGCGGTTTTGTCAGTCGCATTCTGACTGGTAGTATTTTCATTGATGAACAATAGATATGAAAAATCAGATTTTGATGGATGAACTTATAATGGAAGCCGGCGAAATTGCCGTTGTCAGCACTTCGTTGCCCGCTGAGGCTGTTGTGATCGCAAAGCGACTTTACGAAAAAGGTGTTCGTGCAATGGAACTGGCTTATCGTGACACAGAAAACTTTGACGGCACAGACGAATGCATTCGCGCCGTTAGGGATGAAGTTCCAGAAATGCTTGTGGGAGCGGCAACTGTAACCTGCCCAGCTCTTGCAAAACGGGCAAAAAAATCCGGTGCCCAGTTTGTGCTTAGCGCTGGCTTTAATCCAAAAACAGTAAAATGGTGCGTGGGCCACAACATGCCTGTCTATCCGGGAACTGCAACTCCTGGCGAAATCGAGCAGGCAATGGGATTCGGTCTCTGGATCGTAAAAGTGTTCCCGGTTGAAGTTCTTGGCGGCACAAAATATCTTAAGGCTCTTACAGGCCCATATCCAGACTGCAAGTACATTGTTTCAGGTGGAGTGAACGCGGAAAACGCTGCTTCGTACAAAGAAATGGAATGTGTTGCATCTGTCAGTGGCACATATTTGGTGAAGTAATGAACAAGAATCTTCTTTATTCGTTTATTGATAAAGCTATTTTTGACTATAATATGATTGAACCTGGAGACAGAATTCTGATTGGTGCCAGCGGCGGAAAGGATTCTACCGCCCTGATCGAATATTTTGCCAACCGAATGCGTCGTCCAAATCCGGGCTTTACATTCACAGCCCTTTACTGCAAGTCGGATTTTGCCACTCCATTGCCAGAGGGCGTACTTGCCAAGTTCAAGGAATGGAACGTTGACTTTAAGGTTATCGATGTGGACGTTCTTGCCCGCCTTAAGCCAGGCCACAAGATGAGCTGCTACTGGTGTTCCAGCCAGCGCCGCCTTGAATTGAACCTCTACGCTGCAGAAAACGGCTACAATAAGGTCTGCCTTGGCCATCACCTGGACGACATTCTTGAAACCGCATTGATGAACGCATTGCACAAAGGTGTCCTTAGCACAATGATTCCTCGGCTTAAATACGACAAGTTTCCGGTTACGATTCTGCGTCCCTTGTGTTACGCTCCGGTAGAAATGATCATCGATCACGCAAAAAAACAGGGCTATTACGGCTACACCTGTACCTGCGACTACCAGGAAAACAGCGATCGCAAAGACGCCCGCAAAAAGATCGCCATGATCACCGACGGCGACATGAAAGACAAGATGCGCCTTTTCAACGCATTAAAAAATGTGAATCTGGAATATCTGCCATAGCTTTCTACAAAAGGTAGGTTTCTATAGTTTTCTGTACAAGTCTTGTGGAAAGCGGCTGATTTTTAGTTTCTTCAGTTATGATAAGATTAAATCCTGGAAAATAATTGTTTCTTGCGTATGAGTTCATTTTGGAAACAGCGTTATCCGCATATTCAGGAGTGTCCATCATGCCAAAATGCTCCCATACAAATTCTTTGCGAGTTCTCAGGTTCAGACAGTAAAAGTCTGGATGAAAATCCACGATTGAATCGTTAATTTGTACCGGCACCGGGTATTCGTAGCGGAATGGAATTCCGGCGTTCAACAATGTTTCTGCAATTATAATCTCTGATTTAGAGCGAACCCTGAGTCCGTTGGAAGTTGTAAAAACCGGCGAATCTTCGGTAAATGACTTTGCTTTGTAAGGCACTCTTAGCCACTCTTTTGCATAATCTTTGTCGGAAATTGTTGCTGGAGTAATTAAATCCTTGCGGTACTGGTTTTGAGAAGAAAGCTGGCGGAATGACTTAGAATTTTCAGGAAGAGAAATAAGCTTTTTGATAGCAGTGTATTCTTCCTGGAAAGCGGCTAGCTGAAGCTTGTCGTTGTGGGCCTGGATGATTTTTTGTGCCAGGGAAAGATCCTTTTTGGAAAGATATTTGCCTTTCTTGTCACCTTTTTCTGTCAGATGATAAAACTGCAGGGATTTTCCTTTTGCGGCAATGCGAATTGTGCCCTGTGGTGCATTTTTAAGAGAAGTTTCCAGCATTTTGATGGTATTTTCCAGCTGGAAGGCTCGAATTTTTAGCTGTTGTGTGTAGTTTTCTGGTGGAATGAGTTCGAGTTGTTTTTTCATTTTTGAATTTTTCGTGAAATAACCTATACTTTTTGAAATTTACTGATTTTTGTAGGTAAAGTTTATCCTGTTTGAGAGAAAAATGTCCAGTATGTTTCTGTATATACCTACTAATTTGTAAAAATTGTTGAAAGTATAGGTAAAAATTTCAAAAAGATGGAAAAAACTGCGCCGAATTCTGAAAATAATACCTACAAAAATATAAAAATAGTCAATTATGTAGGTAAATTTGAAAAAAAACAAGGAACCCGATCACATTTCCCCTAAAAAAAAGCGGCGACCTAAACAATTCAGATCACCGCTTTCCAAAAGCTATTTAATATTCTTATTAATAAAATCCATCTTAAGGTCTTTAAGTTCTTCTGTAATAGAAACTTTGTAGATGTGTGGGTTCAGGATGCGTTTGTAGCTTGAATCCAGGCTGGCAAGCTGCTTCTGCATGTTTTCACGGGCAAGGCGAAGCTGTTCTGCTTCTGGGATGCGAGGTGAAGTGCGTTCGCCGTTTTTAAGACGGAGCTTAAGAAGTGGCTCAACCTTTGCAGCCTTGTAGCTGAACTGACGGTAGTCTACCATTGGGTGGTAGAAGCGGTATTCTTTGCCTGCTTCAAGAGCTTCGTCTTCAAGGGCAAGAATGTCGGCTGCAGCCATTCCGTTTTCGTCGTAAAGGCGGTAAACGTTCTTGATGCCAGGGTTTGTTGTTTTTGCCGGGTTGTCGCTGAACTTCATGGCTGGAACCATCTGGTCTGTTGCCTTGTCGTGGCGGGCAGCAAGCTTGTATACACCTGTGAAAGAAGATTCGTTTCCACCAGTTACCATGTGTGTACCAACTCCCCAGCTGTTGATTGGAGCATCGTTGGCAACCAATGTTGAAATGATTTCTTCTGTAAGTTCATTTGAAACGCTGATTTTTGCCTGTGGGAATCCAGCCTTGTCCAATTCCTTGCGCACTTCTCTTGTAAGGTAAGAGATGTCTCCAGAATCAAGACGAACGCCAAAGTTGTAGCCCTTTGCTACAAGTTCGCCACCAGCGATGATTGCGTTTTTGATACCTGATTTAAGTGTGTCGTATGTATCGATAAGGAATACTGCGTTCTGTGGATAGATCTTTGCGTATTCGCGGAAAGCTTCAAGTTCAGAAGAGTGGCTCATGATCCATGAGTGAGCCATTGTACCCATTGCAGGGATGCCGTAAAGCTTTGCAGCCAGTGTGTTGGAAGTTCCGGAAGCACCACCGATAAAGGCAGCACGAGTTGCGCTCATGGCACCATCTGGACCCTGGGCACGACGAAGACCGAATTCCATGATTGGAGCGCCTTTTGAAGCAAGCCAAACTCTGGCTGTCTTTGTGGCGATCAGACTCTGGAAGTTTACGATGTTAAGGATGAGCCCTTCAAGAATCTGGGCTTCGATAAGGTTTGCGTGAATGCGAACAAGTGGTTCCTGTGGGAAAATTACTGTACCTTCATCCATTGTGTAAAGGTCACCAGTAAAGTGCCAGTCCTTAAGATATTCAAGGAATCCTTCTTCAAAAATCTTCTGGCTGCGAAGGAATTCGATATCATCTTCGCCAAAGCGGAATTCTGTTACCGCATCAAGAAGAGTTTCGTTACCGGCAAGAACGGAAAATCCGCCGTTGAATGGATTTCTACGGAAGAACATGTCAAAAACAACTTCCTGATTCATGTCTTCTTTCCAGTAACCCTGAGCCATAGTCAGTTCGTAGAAATCAGTGAACAATGCATTGCTTGAAAAATAGTTTTTCATTTAGACCTCAAAATATAAAACGGCAGCATTTGTTGCTCACGACAAAAAATCCCACTGGCTTGCTGCTGTCCTCGAGTGGGGCTAGCAGGTAAGCAGGCTCTGCGGAAGGGCTTCGCCTGTGTGCTTTTTTGTCTACGCAACAAAGTCTTTTTTTATAGCTTTCGTTTTATGAAATAGCGTAACGGATTTCTTCGAGACTACCCCAAGCATCTTGTGCGCAGCCTGCATGTCCTTTGGTGTATTCTAGTGAGAAAATTAAGTTTTGTCAGTAAACAACTGGTTATTGGTCGTTGGAGTGGTCGTAAGGACGCTTGGAATGTTTGAAGGTGAAGTCTGCAACGGTGTAGGCGTCGGCAAACTTGCTTCCGATGGCCTGGAACTTCCACTTGAATCTTAAGATTGCTGTTCTTTTTCCGCTGAAAGCCCGCTTTAAGCAGTGGCGGACAGTTTTTTCTGAAGAAAAACCGTGAAGAACTTCTTTTCGGGCGCCGTTACTGGCAACGTTTGCAAATTCTGTGCTTACAGATCCAGGGCACAATGCGCAAACGTGGATTCCTCTTGGCTTAAGTTCTGCTGCAAGGGCCAGGCTAAAGCTTAAGGCAAAGGCTTTTGAAGCGCCGTAAACCGCAAAGTTTCCCAAAGGAGCAAATGCGGCCATGCTGGCTGTGTTTATGATGTAAGAATTTTCGTTCATGTAAGGAAGTGAATAGCCTGCGATTCCTGTTAGGGTAGTGCAGTTCAGCTCAATCATTGCCATTTCTTTTTCAACCGGAGTTTCTTCGAATGGTCCGTAAGTTCCAAAACCGGCATTGTTTACAAGAACTGTGATTTCAAATTCTCCGGCTTTAGCTTCTTCTTCAAGTTTTTCTTTGAAGTGAAGGGACCCTTTCATCCCGGCAATATCCATTGCAAGGCACTTTGGCACAGGTGCTCCTGCAATCTGCTTTATCAACTCAGCAACATTCTTCAACTGTTCATCTCTTCTGGCAATCAGCCAGATTTCATCAATGCCCAGATACTGGTAATCAGCTGAAATCTGAAGCGCAAAATCTTTTCCCATGCCGCTGGAGGCACCTGTAACAATAGCAATTTTTTTCATGCACACAGTATATCACGTTTATGCTATAATCAGAAATGGAGGAAATACTATGCGAAAAGATTTTGGCGCTAAGGCTATGCTTTATCCTATGCCTGTGCTTATGATTTCAACATACGATGAAAATGGAAACCCAGATATTATGAATGCTGCCTGGGGTGGCATTGCGGATGATACACAGATCAACATCTGTCTTAGTCCTGAACATAAAACTGTAAAAAACATTCAGGCTGGAAGCGATTTTACAGTCAGCATGGCAACTGCATCTACAATGGTTGCCTGTGACTTTGCAGGAATAGTTTCTGCCAACGATGATTCAGAGAAGATCAAAAAATCCGGATTCACATTTACAAAGAGTTCAAAGGTAAATGCTCCTTTGTGTGACCAGCTTCCAATGGCTCTGGAATGTAAGGTAATCAGCTATGATGCTCCAACCTGCCGGCTTCTGGGAGAAATCGTAAACGTTTGTGCAGATGAATCTGTGCTTTCGGATGACGGAAAAATCGACGTAAAGAAGCTGGATCCCATCACTTACGACAGCATGCATCACAAATACATCCGTCTTGGAGAGGTTTGTGGGGACGCATTCAAGTCTGGATTAGCATTAAAATAATTTCTTAGATATGGCGTATTTTGTTCTTCTAAAAGTTGCAAATACGCCATTCCTGTCTTAAAATAGTGTCTATATGGAAGAACTTACAACAAAGAAAAACGGCTTAGTATATACAGAAGATTTAAAGACTGTTGTTGGAATTGACTCAGAATCAACAGAATTCACAGGAAATGTGCCTAACGGGGTAACAGCTGTTGGAGAAGAAGCTTTCTCCTGCTGTAATCTCACAAGGATCAGCCTGCCTGATTCTGTAACAGAAGTAGGAGCCAGCTTGTTCTGCAACAGTACAGAACTTACTTCGGTACGCCTCCCTGCAAATCTTAAAACACTTTCTCCATTCATGTTCTGTGGATGTAAATCACTTACAGAAATTGAAATGCCGGATGAAGTAGATGATTTTCCGGAAGGGCTTTTTGCAGAATGTTCTTCTTTGACAGAAATTCCATTCCGTGGCGGTATTAAGATTTTGCCGGAGGGTGTAATTGATTCCTGTACATCAGTTAAAACTCTCGTAATTCCTGATACAGTTACTAAAATTTGCTCTGGTGCCATTGTAAATTGTACAAGTCTTGAAACTCTTGTTCTTCCTGCAGAACTGGAAGAGCTTGAAGAAGGCTGGCTTAAGGATTGTCCTAACCTGCGTCACATCAGAATCAGTGACGAAAACTATAAGTTCAGAACAGATGATGACAGCCGTGTTTTGTACAGACTTAGTGGTAGCAGCGAAATTGTAGAGATTGAACTTGAAAAATTGTCTGATGACAGTTTGCCGGGATTTAAGGATCCTGATACAGAAAGTTCAATTATTTCTTTTGATGAGAGTGAAGATATGACTATGGATGAACCAGTATTTTTGAGTGATGCAGAAAAGAGTTTAATGGGAGAAGATACTGTTGCAGATGAACCAGCAGTTGGTTTTGCTGCAGAAGAAATGGGTATCACAGAAGAGCAGCCTGTAGCAGAAGAACCTGCTGCTGAAGAAGGAATGGATGCTCGTCTTGCCGAAATTCTTGGTCAGAACAAGATGTATGATGAGGGCGAATTCTCAATCATGGATATTCCACAGGCAAGTGATGATGAAATTGCTGCAGATATGCTTTCGTCTTCAGCTCCTGTAGAAGATAAATTTGTAAACGAGGAGCCTGTTCAGGTTACAGTTCATGAAACAGTTGAAGAGACTCCAGAAGATATGGAAGCTAAGTTGAAGGAAATTATGGGTCAGAATACAGACACATTCTCTATCAACGATATTCCAATGGCAAGTGAAGAAGAAATCAATGCAAACAAAGTGCTTGATTCAACTTCTGAAGATGAAACAATGTCTGATCCATTTGCTCCAGTAGATGGTGCTGATGAAGTTTCTATTCCAACAGGCGAAACAGTTTCTGAAGAATTTGTTGATCAGGAACAGTCAGAAGACTTTGGCGGAATTGAAGCTATGGTTAGTGATGAAGGTGGAGAAGATGATGTTCCAGCTCCAGTTCAGACTGAAGTAAACGAAGATAAAGCTTTCATGAATAATCTTTGTTTTGAAACTAACAAGGTTGAGCAGCAGAATATTCCACAGTCAGGAGCAAAGACAAGAATGCTTTTTGTATTTGCTGAAAATCTTGTAGAAACAGAGCTTGGAAAGAAATTCTCTGTAAAACTTCAGAATTGTTGTCAGAGACTTGCTAAGATTCATAAATTTACAAGTGTCTACTACTTTAATGATACAAGAATGGATAATGACAAGTTCCGTGAACAGCTTAAGAACTTTATGGCAGACAAAGATGTTCTTATTGCCTGTGAAGGGGATGATCTTTATTCAATTTCAGAACATACAAGAACAATGGCTGACTGCCTGGGAGTTTCTTTGGACAGCGAAAGCATTAAGGCTGAAATTTCTGTGGCTTCTGATGCGACAGTTTCTCCATTGAAGCTTATTGTATCTGACATTCTTGAAGAATAGTTTTTTTGCCTTTATACTTTATAACGGTAAAAAAGCATGGATGTTCTTACTGTAAAAAGTCTTGTTGAATTAGGTTTTTCTCCCACTGAGGCCAGGGTGTACTGCACTATGGTTTCAGAAGATAAGATGAACGGGTACCAGATTGCAAAAATTCTGGGAACATCCCGTTCTTCTGTTTATGCGGCATTGGAAAACCTTCTGGATAAGGGAGCAATCGTTTCTATTCCTGGGGAAACCAGCGAATATGCGGTTGTTGAACCATCCGAACTTATTGATAAAATCCTTTCAAAATATAAGAAAAATGCTGAGTCAGCAAAATCCATGCTGGAGGCAATTTCTGTAAAAAGAAATTCCGTAAATCTTTTTCAGAACATTCACGGGCATCAGAATCTTGTTGATTCAGTAAAGGCTATGATCAATTCTGCAGAAAAAGAGATTCTGATCAGCACATCAATGGTGCTGGATCCTCTTGTGGATGTTCTTAAATCAGCCGGCGATCGTGGGGTCAGGATCATCCTGTTCAGCTGGTTAAAGCTTGATTTGCATAAAATAAACATCGAGTTTTACAGTAACAATCTGGAACTGGAACCCGCTCCTGAGCAGCGATTTGAAATTGTAGTGGATAACAAGTCCTGTCTGGTAGGTTCAAATAATGGTACAGAATTTGTTACTTATAAAAAACTTGTTGAAGATTTTTATAGTATCGAAATGCCTGCAGAAGATGGTGATTTTCTTGGCATGAAAACAGATAACCGCCTTATGGTAAATATCATTCAGGAACACATCCATTTTGATATTTATCTTAATAAGCTTCGAAAAAAGCATGGCGGAGAAATGATTACTCCGGATATTTCAATCAATTCCTTGATGGAAACCGGAAACTAAAAAAAATTAATTGCCTGGGTGGGGACAATGGCATACGTAAAGAATCTTTTTGAACAGAATTTCATTCAGTACGCGAGTTACGTTATTCGTGACCGTGCGATTCCTGAACTTATTGACGGTCTTAAACCGGTACAGCGACGTATTCTTCATACTTTGCTGCAGATAGATGACGGACAGTTCCATAAGGTTGCGGGAGTTGTAGGTGACTGTATGAAATATCATCCTCATGGTGATGCTTCTATCTACACAGCCCTTGTAAATCTTGCGAATACAGAAGTTTTTATCGACAAGCAGGGTAACTACGGAAATATTTTCACTGGTCATACTGCTGCGGCTCCCCGTTACATTGAATGTCGTATTCGTGGGGTTACAAAAGACATTCTTGTTACAAATCCTGCAATCACAGAATATGTTGATTCTTACGACGGTCGTAAAAAAGAGCCTGTGGTATTCCAGGCAAAGCTTCCTATCGTTTTGATTACTGGTGCTGAAGGTATTGCTGTTGGTATGTCGACTCAGATTATGAGTCACAACGTTCACGAAGTTATCGAAGCAGAAAAAGCCTGTCTTCGCGGTGAAAAGTTCCAGCTGTTCCCTGATTTCCAGACTGGCGGTCTTATCGACTGTTCTGAGTATCAGGACGGGTTAGGTAAGCTGGTTACTCGTGCAAAGATGGATACATCTGATGAGAAAAAAATCATCATTACTGAACTGCCTTATGGTTGTACAACAGAAAAACTTATTGAATCAATTGAAAAGGCTGCAAAAAACGGCAAGGTTAAGATTGCCAGCATCAACGACTTTACAGCCGATTCTGTAAATATCGAAATCAAGCTTCCAAGAGGGGTTTACGTAAAGGACGTTGTGGATTCACTTTATGCCTTTACTGACTGTGAAAAGACTGTTTACTGTAACCTTCTTGTAATCAAGGACAACATGCCTGTTCAGATGACTGTTACAGAAGTAATTCAGTATCATGCAAAACAGCTTGTTCGGGTACTTAAGGAAGAGCTGGAATACGAAAAGCAGAAGCTGATGGAAAAGCTTCACCTTAGAACTCTGGAACGCATCTTCATTGAAGAAAGAATCTATAAGAAGATTGAAACGATGAAAACTGAAGAAGCTGTAATTAAGGCTGTTAAGGACGGCTTTAAGCCATTCAAGGCAGAGCTCCTTCATGATGTTACAGACGAGGATGTTGATCACCTTTTGAAGATTCCTATCCGCCGTATCTCATTGTACGACATCAACAAGAACCGTAAGGAAGTTGAGGAAATTAACGGCCGTATCAAAGAAATCAACAAACTGCTGAAACACCTTGTGGAATACGCCATCGACTATCTTAACGGAATTGAAAAGAAGCTGGATCCAAAGACAATTGCACGCCGCACAACAGTTACAAACATCAAGACAGTTGACGTTAAGTCTGTTACAAAGCGTGATACTCCTCTTAAATACAATGCTGAATCTGGTTATCTTGGAACTCAGGTTCCAGGCGGCGAAGAGGTGATGAAGGTAACTCCTTATGACCGCGTAATTTATGTCCGCAAGAGTGGAATCTGGTCTGTTTCAGAAGCTCCTCAGAAGGTGTTTGTTGGGCCAGAAATGCGTTACGTAGGCTTTGCCGACAAGGAATCTCTTTCAAAGGTTCTGTTTACAATCATCTATCGGGATCCTGCAACTCAGTTTGTTTACGTAAAGCGCTGTAAGATAGAAGGTTACATCATGAACCGTGACTATTTCTTTGCTCCGGACGGAATGGAAGTGCTGCACGTTGATACACGCAAGAGCTTTAACTTCACATTGAACTATGTTAAAAAGCCAAAGGTTAAGGTGCTGGAAGAAAAATTCAAGGCTCAGGACTTCCTTGAAAAAGGTCTTAAGGCCCAGGGTACTCGCGTAGTTGCAAAAGAAGTTCAGACTGTGGACGTTGATAAATAGTGAAAGTTCTGAAGTCTCATGTGGAAGCGGAGTTTACTGTAAAAGGTTCCCGCTTTCTTTCTGAATTGATTCCCTGCAGGGAACAGTCGGAAGCCAGAAACATCATAAAATCTCAGAAATCGAAATATGCCGACTCAACTCATGTAGTGCATGCCTTTGTGCTTGGACTTGGTGGGGAAGTGATGGGCATGAGTGATGACGGTGAACCAAGCGGAACCGCAGGACGTCCGGCTTTGGATGTTCTTAAGGGTCACGGATGCACAAATGTTGTGCTTACAGTTACCCGATGGTTTGGCGGAACTTTGCTGGGGACCGGCGGTCTTGTAAAGGCTTATGGTGATGGTGCAAAACAGGTGCTTGCTGCTGCAGATGAAACTGGGGCTTTTGAAGAATATGTTGAGCGCAAGGAATTCTCTTTTTCTACGGATTATACAGCTTATCAGATCATAAAAAGGATGTTTGCGGCTCTTCCAGTTGTAGATGTGGTGGAAGAGTTTGGAGCGGACATAAAAGTGTCTGGAAAAATTACAGCCAGTGAGTTTGATTCACTGGCCGCTAAATTGAAGGATTTATCCAACGGTAAAATTATTCTTTAAAATCTAATCATTTTGTAAGCATTACAATATTTGGAATGTTGTCTTTTGTTTCTCGCTTAAAAAGATATTTTAATGGGTGAATGTCAAAAGCGTTGATTGCCCAACCTCCAACCGCATTAAGGTTGATGATGTTGATGCTGACTGGATGCTGAATAGGGAAGATAACAGCTTCGTCCAAAAGAAGCTGTTCAGCCTGAGACAAAAGCTTGTTGTGGTTTTCGTCTGTGTAAAGAGCTGCTTCATCCAGAAGGCTGTCAAACTTTTCGTTTTTCCAATTTGTAACGTTCATTGTAGAGTTTCCTCGGAAAAGCTCCAGGAATGCCAATGGATCTGCGAAATCTCCAATCCAAGTGTAGCTGAATAGGTCTGCTTTTGAATCTTCAATGTGATTCAAATAATCGAACTCTGGGTACAGTTCGGTTTCAAGATCGATTCCTAAAGGTTCCCAGGCTTCGCGAAGAATATCTGCCCGTTTCTGCATATATTCAGTTTCAGGAATTGCAAAAGTGATCTTAAGGCGTTCATCATCGGCCAGCTTAAGATTTTTGCGAGCTGATTTCATGATCATTTTTGCTTCGTTAAGATCTGTAAAAACATAACCTTCAACCTTTGGATAACCGTTAAGAGCGTAAACAAGGGAAGTTGCCTGTACGTAAGTATTTGCTCTAAGTTTTTCCCAGGGAGCGGCTTCCATAAGAGCCTGTCTTATTTCAAGATTATTCCAGATTGAATCTTCCTTGAACTTGAAGAAGAAATACTGGGATGCGAATTCTGCACAAAGGTGAATTGAATCCTTTGAAAGGAGTTTTTTCTCATTGAAAGAGCTGGCAAGCCAGTCAACCTTTCCTGTGTTGTAGGCAAAGCAGTTTTCGTTTTCGTCATTTGAAAACAGAACGGTAATCTGTTCAAGTTTTGTGTGTTCAAGGTCGTAGTAGTTTTCGTTTCGCTTAAGAATCATGAAGTCTGGATTGTGTTCTGCGATTGTAAAAGGACCTGTGAACAATGAAAGGTCCTGGCTGCGAACGCTGAATGCTGGCATACATAAAAGCTTTGGAAGATGAGCTGCTGGCTGGTTCAGATGAACTGTAAGAGTAACTTCGTCTGGAGCGTAAATTCCAACCTGATCAGGACCTGCTTTTCCAGTGCGGTATGCTTCTGCGCCGGAAACGATGTCGAAAAGGGAAGAGTAGGGTGCATAAGGATTTGCCAAAAGTGCAAGCCAGCTGGCACGTACATCTTCTGCATGAAGGGCAACTCCGTCGGAATACTTAAGGTCGTCCCGCAATATGAAGGTCCAGCGTTTTTTGTCCCGGGAAATACGATAGGATTTTGCCATGGCGTAAACTGGATCCAATGTGATTGGGTCGTATGTAAAAAGTCCTTCGTAAAGGCCTGTCAAAAGCTGGGCTTCTGCAGAGTAATTGGCGGTGTGGGGATCAAGATTGTAATTGTGTCGGTTTTCGATAATTACAAAGTTTTTCTGAAGCTCAGCATTTTCTGAATCTTCCTGAGCAAAAAGTAAGGCTGCAGACATCAATAAAGCTGCTGCAGCCATTTTTTTAAGTAGATTGATTTTACATTTCATCTGTAATTCCAAGTTTTTTCATCTGTTCCTGCTCTTCCATGAAGTTGCAATATTCGGAACGTTTCTGAACTGCTTTTACGATTACATTCTTGATGGTTATAAGATCCATTTTAAGTCCCTTGATCTTTGAGCGGTCCTGGGCTGGAACACTTACCTTGAAGAATTCATCTCCGGCATCCAGAAGGGTAAGGATTTCCTGATTTTCAGAAAGGTTCTTGTTAAGGAACTCAAGAATCTTTTCTGGTGGATTTGATTTAATCTTATTGAATTCAGCGCCGTTTTTGTTCATCAAAGGAGCGTACATTGCTGATTTGCGAACAATTGAGGCGATGAAAGTATGAATATCTACCTGACGGTTGCTCTTTGTGCCTTTTTTTGGATCTGTGATTACAAAAGTGTAAACGATTGGTGGTTCCTTGATGTTGAAGGCAATACGGAATGCCTTCTTGACCTTTTCCCAGAAGGTGTTTTTTGATCCTTCCAGAACGTTTACATTATCCTGAAGCTTTTCTGCAACAGTTGAGTAAACTTCTGTAAGACCTGAAAGGGTTAAAAGGGCATCGTACAAGGTCTGGGTATAATCAACCTTAACGACTTTCTTTGTTGTAACAGTCTGAACGATTTCAAGACTCTTTAGTGTGTTCTGCTGAAGGCTCTGGCGGTTTGGAGCAAGGTCCTCTGCTGCGATTTCTGTAATGAGTTCGCTGTAGAAAGGTGTTTTTCCCATCACTCCTGCAAAATTCTTCTTGATTTCGGCGATTTCTTCAGCCTGTGTTCCCTGGGTCTTTGACTTGTCGAATTTTGGATGGCCGATAACGTCCATGCGGATCTGAAGCTTGTAGGCTTCTCTCTGATAAGTCATTACTTCTTTAAGGATGGCAGTAATATCTGCAATAGCCTGTGAACTTTTTGAGATGGAATCGTTCAAAAGACTTAAAGTCATCTGAGGGGCATTACGGCGGGCTTCCTGGATAAGAGTGGCGAGTCCGCGGGAGTTAGTCTTTGAGTTGTTCAAAGTCATGTTGCTCCACTGGAATGCATTATTCAGGTCCATAAGCTTTTTGATGCGCTGAATATTGATTGAGTCGGTAGAGAATTTTACATAAGTACATACAAAATCCAGCATGCTTTCATAATTAGAAAAACGAGATCCGATTACCAGAGAACGTTCGCTTTCGATAAAAGGACTGTCTTCCGGACAAGAAATGTCTGAAATCTTTGATTCCAGCTTGTAAGGGTCAGGAGTAATAAGACTCTTTTTTACAAGAGTTTCATAAAGATTTTTTACGCAGGTGTGAAGAAGGCGATAATGCTCAAGCATTTTTGGCAACTGCTGAGAGTTGAACCATTCGCCTTTTACTTTTACTGCTTCTTTTAGTTGTGTTGTAAAATCAAGATTCTCTGCCATACGTCTAATATCGGCAGAATTTTGCTAAATCTGAAGAAAAATCTGTTGCTAGAATCTAGCCTTGATGCCAATAGCGATCATTGTGGCGTTTAGGCCATCTCCTGTGAAAATAGAACCACATGGAAGATAAAGTCTGAGCTCTGGGCCTGCCTGAATCATGTCAGAAAACTTGAACAGGTAGTGAACGTTTCCCTGCAGGTATAAGAATCGGGCATTGTCCCAAAACCATTTGTTGATTTCTGAAACGTCATCGGAAGCTGTTCCTGAAGCTCCTGGTTCTGAACTGTCAACTCCGGCGGAAAGAACTCCAAAACGAGCGAGAATAGAAGGTCCAACTCCAAGTCCTAGGTTGTGACGTTCTGCGAGTTTGAGAGTGAATTCAACTGGAAGATCCAGGAGGAAGTTAAAGGCGGTTGCTGTGCGGTTTTCGATTTCTGCTGGAGCGGCTGCACCTGCTTCTGTGTAAAGATAGTAGTTTGTATAGAAAGAAAGCTGTGGCTGAAAACTGATGTAGCTGTCTCGTGGATAAACCAATCCTAAGGTGATTGGGTAGACAACTGGAGAAGGAGCGCTCTTTGTAGCATCTTCAGTGTTTACGATGATCATTGGGGCAAAGCCTGTTACAAAATCAACCTTGCGTTCTGCAAAACAGAAAATGGAATTCAACAGAACTAAAAGCAAAACAAAAATCTTTTTCATAGTAACCTTACAATTTTTTATATAAAAGCTGATTAAGATCAACAGAAAGGAATCCGCTTCGTGCAGTCTGATAGAAAGAGGTTTCTTCCCAGCCGGCATAAAGGGTTGTTCCCGTAATGGTGAAGTCGGAATAAACAAAACCGTCTGGCAGTTTTGGTAGCTTTACGCCGATATTTTTTCCTGAGTCAAGGACGTATTTGTCGTAAAGTGCTCCGTTCAGGAAAAGTGTTCCGTCATTAAAGAGGGCTGCGGCCCAGGATTCGTTCAGGATGACAGAAACCTTTAGGGCAGGATCGTCTGTTGAGTTTGTTCCATGGATGAAGTTTCTTGGTGTGTGGCCAGAGGCTGTGTAAACTGTGGCAGCGTAATCCAGTTTTTCAGGAATTGAAGAAAGGAGATCCTTTACGCGTTTTGGTGCACGGTTAAAAAGCTCCGGTTTACGGATGTTTCTGAAGGAATCCATGCTTGTTTCTCTTACAAAAACGGACTGGGATGCAGTTGTAGGATAAATCTGTGTAAGCGGTTCCTTTGGCTGGAAAGTAAGGTACGAGAACTGAATTTTTTCGTCTCCTGAATCCTTGACGCTGCAGGTCCAGTACTGGCCGTCCCAAATAAAATCAGTGATTTCACTTGTCTGTGAAAGTCCAAGATTTTCGATGTTGATGATTGGGTAGCAAACGTTCTGTTCTGTGTTGAACTGAACCAGGAACGGATGCATGGCAGTCTTTTTGGAAAGGTTTTCGTTAAAGAATGTATTCTTGAACACAGAAAAAACGGGAGTGTTGTTATAGAACACAAGATTTCCTGCAGTATTTCTGGTAAAGAATTCAATGTCGCGGAAAAGGTTTACGCTGGTGTCTTCAAAGACCAAAACTCCGGCTCTGTTTACGATGGCAAAGCCTTTTGGTGTTGAAGGAACGGAAGAAGCATCTTCTGTGGTTGAAGAGGACTGGCAGCTGGCAGCAGAAATTCTTACTGCTTCTGTCCAAGGCTTAAAGATTGATTCCGGTGCCAGGGAAGGTTTTTCTACCTGCTTGAAATTACCGTCTGCAAAGTAATACCAGGTGTGAGAAGGAACGTTCTGAACCAGCTGGACTGGTGCTTCCTGTTTTTTTGATTTTCCGCAGGACATAAGGAACAAACTGCAGAAAGATGTGGCCAATAAAATAGTAGAAAAACTCTTTTTCATAATTTTTAAAAGTTTATAACGGTACGGAATTTATCGCAAGGGATAAACCTCCTTTACCGTCAACTGTTGCCGTAATTAGATTTCTGGGAGACTGGCAGGTGATGAATTTGGAAAGAACGGTTTCCTTGAGGGCAAAAGACTGTCCTGTGCCCTCAGTGTTTTGTGGAACGTAGTCGCAGAAAAGGGGATAAGGCAGGACCGAAACTGAACATTTTTTTTGCGAAAGACTGGTTTTTGAAAACTCTTCCTTAAGTATGGATTTTATGATGGCGTATTGATCCAGGAGCCAGGGATTGTAGAGCTCCTGTGTAAGCTGGTAGTCATCTAAAGCCAGTGAAAACTTGCTCCAGTTAAATCGGGATGCGAAGTCTCTTGTTGCGGAAGTCGAATTTTCTGAGCAGGCTCCGTAAAGCTTTTTCAAGGTATCTGCGGAAAATCCCTGCTCCCAGGAAAGTTCAATATTATATGGAAGAATGCAGCCAGCAGGCTTAAAAAAGCTCAGTTCCTCTGTGATTGGATAGACTAAGACTGCCACAGGTTCCTGACGGTTAAGCTGGATGAGTGTGTGGTGGGATTGTGGAGGGATGATCCTGGTTGTGGTGCCTTCCGAAGCGGTTTCTTCAACCAGCCAGCAGTCCAGGGAAGGCCAGGAGGGATTGTTCTCTGGCGGCCAGGCTGGAAGTTCAAGTTGATACTCTGGCGGTCTGGCGACAGTACAGCTTGTCAAAAGGACAAGACTCATCAAAGTTAAAAAAAACAGCGCGATTATACAAAGCTTTCTCATACTTCATATATCGCGCGTAAAGTTCAAAAAATGCAAAAAATCAGGAAAAATTATCTGTGTTTTGCGATTTCTTCCTGGCAGAGCTGATCGCAGACTTCGTTGTATTCAACTCCGGCGTGACCTTTTACCCAGTTCCAGTTTACGTTCAATGCGGAATTAAGGGCGTCCAGCTGAACCCACAGATCCTGGTTTTTAACAGGCTTTTTGTCGGCGGTTTTCCAGCCTTTTGCCTTCCAGCCTTTGATCCAGACTGTGATGCCGTTTTTTACGTACTGGCTGTCGATGTTTACAGTTACAGGAAGCCCCGCAAACTGAGGTGTATTTTTTACAACGGAAAGCGCATTGATTGCGGCTGTAAGTTCCATGCGGTTGTTGGTTGTTTCGTGTTCACCGCCAGAAAGCTGCCGGGCCTGTCCGTTCCAGATTACTACCACGCCCCATCCGCCGGGACCTGGATTTCCGGAGCAGCCTCCGTCTGTGTAGATGATTACTTCGTTCATGGCTTTAGGTTACAACAAATTTGGGTTTGGGGGAATATTGGTTACTGCCGTCATTCCGAACTGGTTTCGGAATCTGTTTATGTTGGTCGTCTTAACTTGCTAAAACGATTATTCTCATTCATAATTATACTATATGAATGGTACTGTACTTGCCGGCACCAACAATGTGTTCGAAGTTGAATGCGACGATGGTGTTGTCCGGTCCTGCTCAATTAAGGGCAAAGTTTTAAAATCTGATAAAGAATACTACAATCCTCTGGCTCCAGGCGATGTTGTAGAAATCGAACCTGACGAAATGGACGAAGAAAAGGGTCAGGTTGTGGCTCTTGTTCCAAGAAAGAATGAATTTGTTCGCTGGAACGTAAAGGGCCGCTGTCCTCAGCTTCTGGCTGCAAACGTTGACTATATGATTCTGGTAACTACACCAGATGAACCTCCTTTCAGACCTCGTTTTATTGACCGGGAATTGGCTCAGGCAGAAATGCTGGGGCTTAATCCTGTGGTTGTGTGCAACAAATACGACCTTATTGAAAACAATCCTGATGCAGAAGAACAGCTTAGAATCTGGGAAGACCTGGGTTACAAGGTTATGCGTATTTCTGCAAAGACTGGGGAAGGTATTTCTGAGTTCATGGAGCTGCTCCGTGACCATTTGAGCGCTTTTGTTGGACAGTCTGGGGTTGGTAAATCAAGTCTTGTAAATGTTCTGGATGACACTTGTGTTCTTAAGACAGGCAGTCTTTCCAAGAAATACGGCCGTGGTAGCCATACAACAACAAAGGGTACTTTGAACAGACTTCAGCTTAATACTGCCTATACTGGCGGCATTCAGGGGGAAGTTGCTTCTATTATTGATACTCCTGGTATCCGTCGCTTTATGCTTAATGGTATTGAAGCCGACGACCTTCATCTTTATTTCCGGGAATTCAAGCCATTGATCGGGCAGTGTAAGTTCGGTCTGGATTGTACCCATACTCACGAACCAGGTTGTGCCATCAAGGCAGCCGTAGAAAGCGGAGAGATTACAGAAAAGCGTTACGAAAGCTGGTACAGAATCCGCGATCAGATCAAGAACGGTACCTGGGAAGACTAGAAGTGGATAAAAAAACTCTTACAGAATTGGATTATTACCGCATCAGGGATGATGTGGCGGGGTATTGTGTTTCGGAAGAATCACGGTTCATTATGGGGCGAATGGAGCCTCTTTCAAAAACTGAAGAAATCGAAAAAGCCAAGGACCTGGGCCGGGAATGGGCAAAGTATCTTAGCACAACCCGGGCTCCTGCTTTGTCTGGCTGGAATCCTGTTTTTAATATCATCAAGGCTCTTAAGGTGGAAGGCATTTCCTTGCCTTTGCAGTCCATCTACGATCTGGGCTGCTTCTGTAACTGCGCCGAAAAGGTAAAGCAGGCAGTTCTTTCCGCAGAGGTAGAGCTGGGTCTTAAAAACCTTGCAGATCTTGTCCGTACCATTCCGGAAATCACTTTTGTGCGGGAAGAAATTTTCCGTGTAATCACAAACGACGGCGAAATGCGGGATCTTCCTCAGCTTAGGGAAATCCGTGCCAGAATCGCAAACCTTAATGCAAAGATCAAAGGGGTGATGCAGGGCTTTACCTCTAACTCAAAATACGCAGACATTCTTGAATCCACAGTTCCTGTTTTGCGTGGTGGCCGTCAGGTGCTTGCAGTAAAGTCAAACCGCAGAAACAGCGTGCCTGGTATCATCCACGAGGTAAGTCAGTCCGGTCTTACTGTTTATATTGAGCCGGATGAAGCGGTTATGGCCAGCAACGAACTGGTGGAAGCAGAATTTGAGCTTCAGGCAGAAATCCGAAAGATTTTGATCGAACTTGCCGCAAAGCTTATGCCTTATACAGAAGAATTGAAGGAAGCTCTTAAGATAGTTGAAAATCTGGACATTACCCGTGCAGCTGCCAGTTGGGGAAAAGCCAACAACTGTGTGTATGCAACATTCAGTAAGGACGCTCCGCTGGCTCTTGTTCAGGCCCGACATCCTTTGCTTGGTGAAAAAGCTGTTCCAATTGACGTGCGTTTCCTTGAGGGTAAGCGGGTTCTGATAATAACAGGACCTAACACCGGCGGTAAGACTGTCACATTAAAAACCATCGCACTTTTTGCCATGCTGAATCAGACTGGGTTCCCGGTCCCTGCGGCAGAAGGCACTCGGCTTCCTGTATTTTCAAATGTGTTCGCCGACATTGGTGACGAGCAGAGCATGGACGAAAGCCTTTCCACCTTCAGCGGTCACATGAAGAACATTGCCAGAGCGGTGCGCAACGTAAACGAAGATTCCCTTGTTTTGCTGGACGAACTTGGTTCGGGAACAGATCCTCAGGAAGGAGCTGCAATTTCAATGGCAGTTCTGGACCGTCTTATTGAAAAGAAGGCCTTTGTTCTTATCACAACTCACCAGGGAGTAATCAAGAATTACGGTTACACTCATCAGGAATGTATCAATGCCAGCGTTGAATTCAGCGATGAAACTTTAAGCCCAACTTACCGTCTTTTGATGGGAGTTCCCGGGGAAAGTCACGCTCTGGACATTGCAAAACGTTCGGGGCTTCCACACGACATCGTTCACAAGGCAAGAAAATACATTGCCACAGAAAAGACAGGCGTTTCAGCTTTGATCCGTGGTCTTACAGAAAAGCATACGGAATTGGATTCCATGCAACAGTCATTGGAAAGCCGTGAAGCGGATCTGGAAGAACGCCAGTTCAGAAACGAAGAAAAAGCTGTTAGTTTGCGGGAAAAGGAACTTGAACTTAAGGCTGGCATTCAGCGGGAAAGTCAGGCTTTTCTTGAAGAAAGCCGCAAAAAGCTGGAAAACCTTGTTCGCATGATCAAGGAAGGGGAACTTACCCGGGAAAAGACTCTTGGGGTAAAGAACTTCATCAGCGAACTTACAGACGAAGTAAAACAGCGGGAAGCCCAGCTTGCAAAAGAAGAAGAAGAGTTGGAAGAGCGCATGGAAGAGCTTCGTAAAAAAGAAAAGAACAGGGTGAGCCACAAGTCTACAAAGAAAAAGACCAAGCTGAAGGACGCCCTTAAAAATGCGGAAAGTCACGCTCCAAGTGTTGGAACAGAAAAAGTTAACGGTACCAAAAAAGAGGTGACTCTTGAGGTGCTGGAATTTGCGGTTGGGGCTTCCGTTGTGGCAGGAAAGGGTAAACAGCAGGGAACGATTACTCAGAGTCGGGGAAAGGGCCAGTGGGAAGTTCAGTTCGGTTCAATTAAGATGACTATGAAGCAGAAGGACCTTACCCTTGTTTCCTCGCCAAAAATGCGTACTCCAACATATACAATCGATCTGGCAGGAGATTCCAAGGACAACAAGCCGGCCTACGAATTGCGTCTGCTTGGTCTTCACGCAGAAGAAGCCCTTAAAGCTCTGGAACGCCAGATAGATCTTTGTGTCTTAAGTGGACTTAAAAACTTCAGTGTAATTCACGGTAACGGAAACGGCGTTTTGCGCCAGAGTGTTCAGGATTATCTTTCAAACTGTCCGACAGTTCTGGATTTCCATTTTGCCGCCCCAGAAAATGGTGGTTTTGGAAAGACTGAAGTTGTTTTAAGGTAAAACAGATGATTTTGCTGGTGGAAGATGCCTCTTTTAAGCTAAAAGAGGTGCGCCCGGGTATGGAGGGGCGCGAAGCGGCCACCGCAGGAGCGGAGCGACGAGGAGGCTGAGCGTAGCGGAACCCCGGAACACCCCTGTCTGAAATTTTTTTTTTCGGTTTTGCAAGGGATGGCGCCCGAATATATTACAATGGCTTTAAACATTGAGTTTTCTTCTATAAAAAAGTATATTTAATTCACTTAATTTGTAATTTTTCCTAAAAGAGGTATATATGGCTTGCTGTACAAAAAAGTCAGACAACGCATGTAAGGGCACAGCTCGTGCACCACATCGTTCACTTTATTACGCATCAGGATACACTGATGAAGAATTGAACCAGCCAATGGTTGGTATTATCTGTGCTAAAAACGAACTTATTCCAGGACACATTGAGCTTGACCGCATCGCTGAAGCTGTAAAGGCCGGCGTTCGCATGGCTGGCGGAACTCCAATCGAATTTCCAGCTATCGGTGTTTGTGACGGTATCGCAATGGGGCACGAAGGTATGAAATATTCTCTGGTTACTCGTGAACTTATTGCAGACTCAGTTGAATGTGTTGCTAAGGCTCACCAGTTTGACGCTCTTGTTATGATTCCTAACTGTGACAAAATCGTTCCTGGTATGTTGATGGCTGCAGCTCGCCTTGACCTTCCAACTGTATTTGTTTCTGGTGGTCCAATGATGCCTGGTCACCTTGCCGGTAACGATCCTTCAAATCCATATTCTGGAAAGAACCTTTCCTTGACTGATATGTTCGAAGCTGTTGGTGGTCTTGCTGTTGGTAAGGTAACTGAAGCTCAGCTTAAGGAAATGGAACACCGTGCTTGCCCTGGTTGTGGTGCCTGCTCTGGTATGTTTACAGCTAACTCAATGAACTGTCTTACAGAAGTTCTTGGTCTTGGTCTTCCAGGAAACGGAACAATCCCTGCAGTAACTGGGGAACGCATTGCTCTTGCAAAACACGCTGGTATGGCTGTTATGAACCTTTACAAGAAGGGAATCACTGCACGCCAGATGATGACTGCAGAAAACTTCCGCAACGGTCTTGCTGCTGATATGGCTCTTGGCTGTTCTTCTAACACAATGCTCCACCTTCCTGCTATTGCACACGAAGCTGGAATCGAAATCGATCTTCACGAAGTAAACGAAATTTCAAATAGAACTCCAAACCTCTGTCACCTTGCTCCTGCAGGTCACACATTCATGTGCGAACTTGACGATGCTGGTGGTGTTCAGGCTGTTCTTGCAGAACTTGCAAAGAAAAATCTTATTAACACAAGCCTTATTACTGCTACTGGTAAAACAATCGCAGAAAACATCGCTGGTGTTAAGAACCGCAATCCAGAAATCCTCCGCCCAATCGAAAATCCTTTCAGCGATAACGGCGGAATCGCAATTCTTTTCGGAAACCTTGCTCCAAACGGTACAGTTGTAAAACGCTCTGCCTGTGCTAAGGAACTTATGCTCCACACAGGTCCAGCCCGCGTATTCAACGACGAATCAGAAGCAATGGAAGCTGTTCAGAAGGCTCAGATCAAGGCTGGTGACGTTGTAGTTATTCGTTACGAAGGTCCAAAGGGTGGTCCTGGTATGCGCGAAATGCTTGCTGTAACTGCCGCTCTTGCAGGTCAGGGGCTTGATAAGCAGGTTGCCTTGATTACAGACGGACGTTTTAGTGGTGCTACTCGTGGTGCTTCTCTTGGTCACTGTTCTCCAGAAGCTGCTGTTGGCGGTCCAATCGCTTTGGTAGAAGAAGGCGATATGATTACTCTTGATATCAACAACTACAAGATCCATCTTGATGTAAGCGACGAAGAATTAGCTGCCCGCAAAGCTAAATGGGTTGCTCCAGAACCTAAGGTTAAGACTGGTTACCTTGCCCGCTACGCAAAGTTAGTAAGTAGCGCTGATAAAGGCGCAATTTTACAGTAGAAATGAGTGCGAGTTTTGCTGTTTTTCGCGAAGCGAAAATGCGAGCTCTTGCGAGCAAAGCGAAACTCGAGTTAAATCTGCGAAGCAGATTTAAACCTGATAAGGGAGCTATTCTTCAGTAGAAATATGGAGAACTTCTGAACGAAGTTTTTATTTGATCAAAGCGTTGAAAACCCTGCGCCAGCTCGGCTTTTCAACGGCTGCTCAAGTCCGTCGTGTAAAAGCGACGGATTTTTTTTGTCCTGGTGGAGTTTTGGTGGAAAGTGGGGGTTGGGGAGGGCGTTTTTGTGTATCAAACTGGATGAAACTGGTGAAACGGCGGATAAAAGTACAGAAAGTGTTTTTTTATTCGTAGGTTTTAGGAAAAATTGGTGCTTAGATTTTTGAATTTTGCAGTTTTCCTACGAATAAGAAAGGCAAAACCCGATTTTTATTCGTAGTTTTTCCCAGAACGCTTTGAAATTTTGCAATAAATTTGGTCAAGTCCAAAATTTGGTGTAAATTCCAATCCTGACAAAATATAAAGTTAGGCCGCTTCCAGAAATTGTTTCTGAGCTAAAGCAATTGTTTGTAGTTTTATCTTCACTTCAACAGTAATTTTCTCTGGTGTATTCCTG
>JAZLGB010000027.1:0-6498 GCA_045616085.1 Treponema sp. | reverse complement strand
GATTTAAGTGGACGGTTAGAAGCACCTTTTACAGCGCGTTTACGTTTTGTGTTATCGAACAATGCATCAACTGCTTCCTGAAGCATACGTTTTTCGTTACGAATAATGATGTCTGGAGCAGAAAGTTGCTGAAGTCTCTTAAGACGATTGTTACGGTTAATAACACGACGATACAAATCGTTCAAGTCAGATGTAGCGAAACGACCACCATCAAGCTGAACCATAGGGCGCAACTCTGGAGGAATTACTGGAATTACATCCAAAATCATCCAAGAAACTTTGTTTCCAGATGCACGGAAGTTTTCTACAATTTCAATACGACGGAGCAATCTCTTATCTGATTTTGCACCTTTTTCGATCATTTTTGAACGAAGTTCTGAAGCCAATTCATCAAGATCAAGACGATCAAGCATTGTTTTAATAGCTTCAGCACCCATATCAGCAGAGAAGGCGTTACCATAGTGCTCGAAAGCTGTCTGATATTCTTCTTCTGACAAGAGCTGTTTTGCTTTCAGATCAGTATCACCCGGATCAATAACGATATATTTTTCGTAGTACAAAACTGAACGAAGAGCAGCAACCTGAAGATCCAAAAGGAGACCCATACGGCTTGGTACAGAACGATAGTACCAGATATGGCTTACAGGAGCAGCAAGTTCAATATGTCCAGTTCTTTCACGGCGAACTTTGAAATGAGTAACTTCAACACCACAGCGATCACAAATTACACCCTTATAACGGATTGATTTGAATTTACCACAGTAACATTCCCATTCTTTTGTTGTACCGAAAATTCTTTCACAGAACAAACCATCTTTCTCTGGACGAAGTGTTCTATAGTTAATTGTTTCAGGCTTTTTAACTTCACCATAAGACCATGATTTAATAGTTTCTGGAGAAGCCAGTTTAATTTTTAAGCTGTCAAAATCCTGTACATCACGCATTTGTGTCCTCCTTATCAAAACCGGAAGCATTCTTTTCAATCAATTCCTGATCTCTTTCTGTAAGAGCAATCTGTTTACCCTTAGCATCATAGATAGTGAAATCAAGAGCCAAACCACGAAGTTCCTGTACCAATACATTGAATGATTCAGGGATTCCGATTGGAGATGATGGATCACCTTTTACGATAGATTCGTAAATCTTAGAACGACCATTCATATCATCAGATTTGATTGTCATCATTTCCTGGAGAGTATTAGCAGCACCATAAGCTTCGAGAGCCCATACTTCCATTTCACCAAGACGCTGACCACCGAACTGAGCTTTACCACCAAGTGGCTGCTGTGTAACAAGTGAGTAAGGTCCTGTAGAACGAGCGTGCATCTTATCATCAACAAGGTGGTGGAGTTTGAGGTAGTAAATAACACCAACGAAAATTGGGTTTACAAAAGGTTCACCTGTCTGTCCACTATGTACAATCTGTTTACAACTTCTTGGAAGACCTGCTTCTTCAAGTTTATCAGCAATCATTTCCTGTGAAGGAGACTGGAATGTTGGCAATTCGAAGAACTGGTTCAAGTATTTACCTGCAATACCAAGTTCTGATTCAAGGATCTGACCAATGTTCATTCGAGAAGGTACACCAAGAGGGTTCAAACAAACATCGAGAGGAGTACCGTCTTCAAGGTATGGCATGTCTTCAATTGGGAGAATACGAGAAACAACACCCTTATTTCCGTGACGACCAGCCATCTTATCACCTTCACGAAGCTTACGCTTGTTAGCAATAAGAACTTTTACAACCTTATCAACACCTGGGTTCAAATCATCACCGTTCAAACGGCTGAGCTGCTGAATATCAATTACGATACCTTCAATTCCGTGTGGAACATGGAGAGAAGAATCGCGAACTTCTTTAGCTTTTTCACCGAAGATTGAGTTCAAAAGTTTGAATTCTGGAGTTGTATCTGTTTCTGATTTAGGAGTAACCTTACCAACAAGAATATCACCAGAGCGAACTTTAGAACCAATGCGGATAATACCGTCATTATCAAGGTTTGCAAGAGCTTTTTCTGAAGTATTTGGAATATCACGAGTAATCTTTTCTGGTCCTAATTTTGTTTCACGGATTTCGATTGAGTACTCTTTAATATGAATAGATGTATACATATCTTCGCGAACTACACGCTGAGAGATAAGTACGGCATCTTCGTAGTTATAACCATTCCAAGGTACGAATCCTACCAAGAGGTTTCTACCAAGTGCAAGTTCACCATTGAATGTTGCAGGTCCGTCTGCAAGTACAGAACCTTCTTTAACCTTTTCACCAACTTCAACAGTAGGACGCTGATGATAACAAGTATCCTGGTTAGTTCTCTGATATTTAAGCAATGTGTATTCGTCGATTTCGTTTGTACCGTCAACCTTTACTTTTACACAATCACTTGCAACGAAGCAAACTTCACCAGCGCGTTTAGCCTTAATAAGAACACCTGAATCATAAGCACACTTCTTTTCCATACCTGTTCCAACATGTGGTGGTTCTGGGAACAAAAGTGGAACTGCCTGACGCTGCATGTTACAACCCATCAAAGCACGGTTAGCATCGTCGTGTTCAAGGAATGGAATCAAAGATGCAGAAACAGAAATAATCTGGCGTGGACAAACGTCGATATACTGAACATCTTTTGGAGAACGCTGAGTATAATCACCGTGTTTACGACAAGGAATAGTTTCTGTTGGGAAAGCACCGTCTTCCTTAATACCTTCGACAATCTGACCTACGAAGTATTTGTCTTCGTCCATAGCAGAAAGCCAGTCAACCTGATCTGTTACCTTTCCATCAACTACCTTGCGGAATGGAGCTTCAAGGAATCCGTAATCATTGATACGAGTGAACATAGCCAATGATACGATAAGACCAATGTTTGGACCTTCAGGAGTTTCAATAGGACACATGCGTCCATAGTGAGAATAATGTACGTCTCGAACTTCGAATCCAGCACGGTCACGAGAAAGACCACCAGGACCAAGAGCGTTCAAACGACGTTTATGAGTAAGTTCAGCAAGAGGGTTTACCTGATCCATGAACTGTGAGAGCTGTGAAGAACCAAAGAATTCTTTGATTGATGCAACGATAGGTTTGATAGAAATCAAATCCTGTGGTTTCATTGTATCAGTTTCTTTCAAGCTCATTCTTTCTTTAGCAATGCGTTCCATTCTTGCGAAAGCTGACTTCAACTGAATTGTCATCAATTCACCTACAGAACGGATACGACGGTTACCCAAGTGATCAATATCATCTACCTGTTCATCACCAACATATACTTTGATGAGATATTTCATTGTGTTGATAATATCGTCTTTGATGAGAGTAAAATCTTTTACATCATCTGAGTAATCGAATTTTTTGTTCAACTTATAACGACCTACACGACCAAGATCATAGCGGCGTTCAGAGAAGAACAATGAGTTCAAATCTTTTTCTGCCTGATCAACAGTCATTGGTTCGCCTGGCTGAAGGATTGCATATACAGCTGTAAGACAATCTTCTTTAGTTGGCTCGTTATCGAGAGAACCTTCTTTTACATATTTGATTTCTTCTCTTTCAAAACAGTTGATAATCATCTGAGAATCAAGAGAATTATTTTTGTCGTCGCTTCCATTGCGAGTATCAAAGCGGATAACGCTGATGTTTTCGATATTGTTAGCAACAAGTTCGTCTACATCATGTGGATGAAGTCTTGTACCTGCATTAAAGAGGCGTGTATCTTCTCCATTTTCATCTTTAATGATGATTGCATCTGCAAGTACTTTATCTACTAATGATTCTTTTCCTTCGTTATCAGTTTTTACTTCAATAACTTCTGTGTCATAGAAACAACGAATGATTTCTTCACGAGTTGAATAACCAAGAGCTCTTAAGAAAACAGTACCGAGAATCTTCTTCTTGCGGTCAATTTTTGCGAAAATGAGTTCTTTTTTCTGGTCAATTTCAAATTCAAGCCAAGAACCGCGGTATGGAATGATACGGCTTGAATATACACCTTTGTCGTGACAGAAAATTACACCTGGTGAACGGTGAATCTGTGATACAACAACGCGTTCTGCACCATTGATAACAAATGTACCTCTGTCTGTCATGAGTGGAATATCGCCCATGTAGATATCTTTCTGGAGGATTGCACCTGTGTTAAGGAAATTCAAGCTGATTCTAGCTTTAAGTGGTACAGAGTATGTTAAACCCTTCTGTTTACACTGAATTTCTGAGAATTTAATGTTTTCCCAGTCCAATTCATAAAATTCATATTCCAGAGCCATGTCGCCATTTGGACTTTCAATTGGGAATGTAGAGCTAAATACTTCCTGAAGTCCCTGGTTCAACACTTCTTCATTGTTCTTTAATTTGTCAGCCTGAAGAAAGTCTTCGTAAGATGATGTCTGGATTGCGATAAGGTTTGGCACATCCATGAAGTTCTGGATATCCTTACCGATGTACTGACGGTTGATTGTTCGAGTTTTTGCGAACATTCAGTTTCCCCTTATGTTTATGTTCAGTAAACCTTCTGCTACATGCTAGAAACTCTGCACAGCACAGAAAATACTGATTCTCCCCGCATTAACGGAAAATTTTAAAACGTACATAATACGACAAAAGGAGATACCCGAAAAATTGCTCTTCAGGCATCCCCTAATGTTTGTTTAAGTTTCTAAAAAATCAAGAAACTAATTATTTCTTTGAAGCTTTACCACCAGCTTCTTCTACCTTCTTGATCATTTCGTCAGCGTCAGCTTTGCTTACGCCTTCTTTAAGAGTCTTTGGTGCTCCTTCAACCAAAGCTTTTGCTTCACCAAGGCCGAGACCTGTGATTTCACGAACTGCTTTGATAACAGGGATCTTTTTAGCTGCATCGAATGATTCGAGTGTAACTGTGGATTCTGTCTGTTCTTCAGCTGCTGGAGCTGCACCTGCTGCAGGACCTGCTGCAACTGCTACTGCTGCTGTAACACCAAATTTTTCTTCCATTGCTTTTACGAGTTCTGATACTTCGAGAACTGACATAGCTGCGATTGTGTCGAGAATTTCTTCTTTTGTAACTGCCATATTGTCTTCCTTACAATAAATATTTAATTTTCCACTTCTGTGGATACGGGTTTTTCCTCAACTGAGTACTTACCGTTATTTTCACAGGACAGTCGACAGTTATGAAGCCTGACCTGTGTTGAGCGCCCCAGATTTACCAGTTTGCTCACTTATAAAATAGAACAGTTGATTGTTCTATCAAAAATAAGTCTTTTTAAGACGCAGAATTAGTTAGCACCTTCTTCTGCTTTTTTATCAGCATATGCCTGTAATGTAGCTGCGAGTTTCTGAACTGGACCGTTCATAGCAGACATAAGCATAGCGATAAGAGTATTCTTTCCTGGAACCTTTGAGTAAGCTTCGATTTTAGCCTGATCATAGATTTCATTTGCAATGCTACCACCTTTTACTGTGAGAGCTGGAGCATCTTTTGCAAAGTCAAAAAGAACTTTAGCAACTTCGTTAGAATCTTCTTTTGCCATTGCAATTACAGTAGGACCTTTGAGATAGTCAGCAACATTTTCTACTTTCATATCTTCAAAAGCGATACGTGCAAAGTTGTTTTTTACAACTTTAAGAACAGCATTCTTTTCACGAAGTTTATCACGAAGAGCAGTAATCTGCTCTACTGTAAGACCGCGATAGTCAGCGAAAATGAAGTCGCTGTAATCAGCAAATGTCTTTTTTGCATTTTCAATTGCTTCAGCCTTAGCTGGCTGAATTTTCTTTGCTCTTACTGCCATTATTCGCCTTCCTTAACATCAACCCAAACACCTGGGCCCATAGATGAACTGATAGATACAGACTGGATAAATCCTGCAGCTGCACCAGCTGGCTTTTTACGTCCGATTTCTGTTACGAGAGTGTTAATGTTTGCAACGATTTTGTCTGCATCCATTGAACATTTACCTACAGCAATGTGAACGATACCACCTTTGTCAGCACGATATTCTGTACGACCTTTTTTAAGTTCTGCAACTGCCTGTGCAACGTTTGGTGTTACAGTACCAGTTTTTGGGTTAGGCATAAGACCTTTACGACCAAGAACCATACCAAGACGACCTACATCTTTCATCATATCAGGTGTAGCAACACAAACGTCAAATTCGAGCCATCCACCCTTTACTTTTTCGATGTATTCATCAGAACCAGCATAAGCTGCACCAGCATCCAATGCTTCCTGAACTTTGTCATCTTTACAGAATACAAGAACTTTCTTTTCGCCGCGGAACTGATTTGGGAATACCAAAGTGTCGCGAACTGTCTGGTTTTTATCAAGACGAACTGATACATGAGCTTCTACAGTTTCATCAAACTTAGCAAACTTCATGTCCTGAACCATTTTACAAGCTGAAGCTACATCATATTTCTTTGAAAGATCATACTTTGCAGCAGCTGCGTTATATTTCTTTCCATGTTTCATATTACTGCTCCACCTCTACACCCATACTGCGTGCAGTACCGGCAATGAT
>JAZLGB010000026.1:0-16568 GCA_045616085.1 Treponema sp. | reverse complement strand
CAGCCAATCCCAGAGGCTTATACTTGTAATCAATCATTTTTGCCGCTGCAGCAGAAGCATTTGTTGAATTTCCAAGCGAACTCAATGTGGAAATATGACTGTTCATTGTGGAATAGTTGTTATAAATTCTGTAATAAATACCAGTTCCCAAATATTTAAACGCACCACTCACAGACTGTCCAGAATCATTTGTTGAAAAATCAAAACAAGAGGTATCGTAAGCAGTACTGTCTGTATAGTTACCGGAATTAACCTGCATTATATTATAAGTGATATACGGTGCTTCCAAAACATAGTAAACATCCAAACCACAACTGTTAAATACAAAAAGGCAGAACAGAAAAACAACACCAACAAAAATTGACATTTTTTTCATATTCTGCCTCCCTGAATATAATTAACTAAAATTATTCTTTATCTGCAAGTTCAAGTGCAAGAAGTCTTGATTTAGCAAGCTGAGCCCAAGAATCATCTGGAGTAGCAGCACACAAATCAGAGTAAACTTCAAGAGCACGAGCCTTGTCACCCTTAGCTTCGCAAACACGGCCAAGGCTGAATTTTGCATGTGCGATCTGATCGAAATCTTTGTAAGAAACAGCTTTTTCGTAAGAAGCAGCAGCCTTATCAAGGTTGTTCAATTCTTCGTAAGCAGCAGCAGCGTTAAAGTAACACAATGGAGCTGTATAAGCCTTGTTCTTTTTTCCTGCAGCTTTGTTCCAGAAATCAGCAGCAGCTTCAAAATCCTTCTGGATGAATTTGATTTCAGCTGTAAGCATGTTAGCACGAACACCAACAATACCACCCTTCCCATTGAACTTAGAAAGGTCATTAAGAGCATTAGTTCTTCTTGTTTCAAGTTCTTCTGCCTTAAGGTTAGCAGAACCATTAGTCATTACATATTCGATTGAATCAATAACTGCCAAATCTTTTCCAGCAGCCTTTGAAGATGCAACGTTAGCAACTCCAAACACAACGATAAATGCAACAAATGCAACAAGCAAACCTACAAATACAACTTTGTATGTCTGAAATACTTTTGCAAGTTTGTCACCAGCAGATTCTCTTTCGAAATTTGCTTCCATCTTTTTTCTCCCTATTTTTCACGAATGTGCAATTCATTCATCAATCTGGAAACATAAGTTCTCTGAATTCCGAGAACTTTACCAGCTTTTGTCTGATTCCATCCACATTCATCCAAAATTTTAATCACATAATTTCGCTTAAAAACATTGATAGCATTCTTAAGTGTTTTATCTTCCAAATCCATATCAACTTCATCAGAAGAATCATTGTGTACTGCAGAAACGAAAAGATTTTCTACAGGAATAAGTCCATCCTTTGACAAAAGAACAGCTCGTTCAATCACACAATCTAGTTCATTAAGATTTCCTGGCCAGGAATAACTCATAAGAGCTTCTTTCGAATTATCCGAAAGACCAGAAATGTTTTTACAGTAAGCGGCAGAATATTTGTGAATGAAAAATTCTGCAATTGGAACAATGTCTTCTGTTCGAGTTCTTAAAGGTGGAATTCGGACAGGAAAAACATTAAGTCTGAAGAAGAGATCTTCAAGGAATGAACCGTTCTGCACCAGCTGGTTTAAATCTTCTGAAGTAGAAGCAAGAATCTTTACATCAACCTTAGACTGGATTGCTGCAAGAAGAGTTTCCTGATCAGTCTTATCCAGATATTCGATCGAATCGAAGAAAATTGTTCCGCATGTAGCGATAACGTTTTTTAAATCGTATTCACCAGCTTTTTTACAATCAAAATAATAGAATGATCTATCAGTCTTGTTTCCAACCTGATAAGAAAAATTTGCAAAAGTTTTTCGGCCAGAACCTGCTTCACCACAAAACAAAACAGGTGAATTGGTAACGGCTGTTTTTTTTACAATCTCTATTAAATCTTTTGTAACTGGACTGAATGCCACCAGTGTTTCATTCATATACTTTTCTCTAATTCAAACAAAACGCATTGCACCCTAAAAGACTGCAATGCGTTTATATGAAAACCTAATTTATTTTAGTAATTAGTCTTTCTTGTTGTTCAAGATGTCGCCAAGTGTGTAAGCACCGTCATCATCATTTCCTGCAGATGACATGTACTGTGAAATTTCATCACGCTGCTGCTTCTTCTTGAATTCGCGTACAGAGAAGGCAACCTTTTCTTTTTCTGTATTTACTTCAACAACAAATACATTGATTTTGTCACCTACGTTGTACTTCTTAACAGCTTCTTCATAAGGAGTTTCGCGGTCTTCACAGAGGTTAGCCTTGTTTACAAGACCTTCGATTCCGTTAGGAGCCTTTACGAATACACCAAAGTCAGTGATAGAAGTTACTTCACCTTCGAGTGTTGACCCCTGCTGGTATTCGTTTGCAAACTGTACCCATGGATTATCTGTAAGCTGCTTGATACCAACCTTAATGCGGTGGTTTTCAACATCACATTCTGTGATAACAACTTCGATTTCCTGATCCTGAGTAAGTTCAGAACCTGGGTGCTTAACTTTCTTTGTCCAAGAAATATCATCAGCGTGGAGGAATCCATCGATACCTTCTTCAAGCTGAACGAAAGCGCCGGCATTAGTGATCTTTACAACCTTACCCTTTACCTTTGTGCCTTCTGGATATTTTTCAGCAATTGTATCCCATGGATTAGCAGTAACCTGCTTGATACCAAGAGAAACACGACCAGCCTGGATATCATAACCAAGGATCATTGCTTCAACTTCGTCACCAACATTTACCATGTCAGATGGCTTGTTGATTTTCTTAGTCCAAGAGAATTCACTGATGTGAACAAGACCTTCGATACCTTCTTCCAATTCGATGAAAGCGCCAAAGTCAGTAAGTTTTGTAACCTTACCCTTTACCTTGTCTTCTACATGATATCTTTCTTCAAAGTGAATCCATGGATCTTCTGCAAAGTGCTTAAGAGAAAGGTTGATTCTCTTTTCTGCTGCATCAAGGCGGATAACCTTAAGTTCGATTTCCTGACCCTTCTTTACGAAATCCTTTGGACGAGCAACGTGACCCCAAGACATATCATTGATATGAAGGAGACCATCGAAGCCACCAAGATCGATGAAAGCGCCAAAGCTTGTGAAGCTCTTAACTGTACCCTTTACAGAGTCACCGATCTTAACGTTTTCGAAGAATGCATCGCGCTTAGTATCGATTTCTTCTTCAAGATATTTTCTGCGGTTTACAACCACATTTGCTTTGCTTTCTGAGTAAAGTCTTTCGATATAGAACTTTGATTTAAGACCAATCAAAGATTCAGGTTTTTCTACCTTCTGACTGTCAGACTGGCTGATTGGCAAGAATGCACGAATATCGCCGCCAAGGTTTACTTCGTATCCGCCCTTTACAATCTTTGTAATTGTACCAGCAACTGCAACCTTGTCTTTGAATGCCTGTGAAACATCCTTCCACATGCGCTTTGAATCTGCTCTGGCTTTTGAAATCTCTGGACCGTTGCGTCCGAATACCTTAGCCAAGAATACCTGAACTTTGTCCCCTACTTTTGGCAAATCGCCAGTGAATTCCTGTACAGGGAGTCTACCCTCTGACTTACAACCAACATCGAGGAAAACGAAATCTTCAGAAACTGAAATTACTTCACCTTCTACGATCTGTCCTTCTTCTGGATTGCTGATGTTCTTCAGAGACTCTTCTAATTGTGTCTGGATTGCGCTCTTGGAATTCTGAGCTTCTTCCTTTTCCACTTCCATTTCTTCCATATTAAACCCTTGTTTTTTTGATATTACTTAATATTATTTCACAAACCATATCTATGGTCAAGTTTGAGGTGTCTACATAAGTAGCATCTGGTGCACGTTTTAATGCACCTTCAGCCTTGTTGCGATCGATTTCGTCACGCTTACGGATAGCTTCCTTGATTTCTTCAAGAGACATGTTGCTTACTCCCTGGTCAAAACGGCGCTGAGCCTGTACATCAAGGGAAGCATCAAGATAGAACTTGTGTTCAGCCTGTGGGAATACTACAGTTGTCATATCACGTCCTTCACAAACGATATCAAGACTCTTTGTAATTTCCTGCATTCTGTCATTTACAAGATGACGAATTGGAACGATGGCTGAAATCTGTGCAACATTTTTTGACACGCGGTCATCGTGAAGATGATCTTCAACATCTGTACCGTTCAAAACAAGACGAGACTTATTGTAGTCCAGACTCTGCTTTTTACAGAAATCAACAACAGCTGCTTCATTTGTAAGATCAATTCCTGCATCCAGCAATGCAAGTGTAAGTGCGCGGTAAAAACTTCCGCTGTTCAAGTAAGTAATGTTCAACTTCTTAGCGATAATTGAAGCAATAGTACTTTTTCCTGTTCCGGCAGGTCCGTCCATAGCAATAATCATTTAGATCTCCTAATTATCTGATCGGCAAAGCTTTAAAAGTCCGGCAACTTCCTTTTCAGTAAGTTCCCTGAATTCTCCGGCCTTTAATCCGTTCATTTCTATATTTCCAATTCTTACACGGGTAAGCTTTTTGATTCCGATTTCCTTAGACGCAAATACGTTTCGGATTTCACGGTTTTTTCCTTCGATAAGTACAATTTTGATTTTACGTGCATTTAATTCCTGTGCTGATTTACATTTATAGAAAACTCCATCAACACGGATTCCTTTTTCGAATTCCTCACACAAGGTTCGTGGCAAAGGCATGCTTGATTCAACCACATATTCCTTTTCGATTTCTGCAGAAGGATGAGAAAGTTTAGCGGCAAAATTTCCATCATTTGTAAAAATGATAAGTCCTGTACTGAACATATCCAGACGGCCAACATTGTAAAGCCGTTCAGAATACTGTTCCTTCAAAAGATCAGCCGCAACAGGACGGTCCTTTTCATCTGCAAGAGAACATACATAACCAGCAGGCTTATTTAATAGAACATAACGCTTGGTTTCTTCCGGTGTGACTTTTTTTCCGTCTACACAGATTTCATCCTTTGCGGTAACCTTTGTTCCCATTTCAGTTACAGTCTGTCCATTAACTGTTACACGACCATCTGTAATAATTTTCTCGCAGGCACGGCGGCTGGCAACTCCAGAATGAGCGAGAAAAACCTGTAATCTGATTTCTTCTTTTGTTTCGTTAGCGGGCAAGTTCGAACCTCTGTTCTTCGTTTTCATCAAGCTGAGGGAGTTCAGAAATACTATTCAAATGGAAGAATTTCAAGAACTCTTTTGTTGTTCCAAATTGAATTGGTTTACCAGGAGCATCACTACGACCAACTTCCTTAATGAAATTTCTTTCAACAAGAAGGCGGATCATATTGTCTACCCCTACACCACGAATCTGTTCAATCTCAGAACGAGTGATAGGCTGTTTATAGGCAATAATTGAAAGAGTTTCCAAAGCAGACTTAGAAAGACGTCCGCTGTTTTTTGAACCATATCTTTCAGAAAGCACTGACCAGAATTCACCTTTTGGCACGATACACCAACCGCCAGTGATTTTTGCAAGCTCAATTCCTGAACAATCTGCTTTATATTTTTCGTTAAGATTTTCAATACAATGAGCGACAACTTCTTCAGAAAGCTGTGCTACATTGGAAATCTGTTTTTCTGTTACAGGCTCACTTTCGAGAAACAAAACTGTTTCTACAAGAGCAGTCTCTTTTTCAAGTTCCATTTTATCCAACCAATTATATAGAGATTTTTATTCTTTATTCTCTTCCGAATCTGATTCGACAGAACTGTCAATCCTGTCGATAGTAATTTCAAAGTTTTCGAAGCTTTGATTTGAATCCAAACGCTTGCAGATCTTGATGTCCCCAAAAAGTCTGTTCTGCATGATTGTGATCATACGGAATTTTACAGCCTCAAGGATGGCCATGAATGCACAAATGATGTCCATTTCATTACCTTCTCTGGTAATCAGATCTGTAAACATACATTCATTGTTTTTCTCGAAAAGCTCGTTCATCAAAGTGATTTTCTCGTTAACAGAAATCTCTTCGTACATGTTAAGAATCTTTTCGTTGGAATAACGACTAACCATTGTCTTGAAAAGCTTCTGCATCTGCTGCAAAAGTTCCCAGGTATCAACCTCTTTCCATTCATTGTCGCTTTCCTCAAAAGGAAGAACACGCTGAATCTTAGATCGTTCGTAATTCCAGTCTGAATTATCTTCTTTCTGTTCCATAAGTTCAGAAAGCTTCTTAAACTTCTGGTATTCAATAAGCTTTTCTACAAGTTCATCACGAGGATCTTCAACTTCCTCGTCATCATAGTTGATTTCCACTGGCAAAAGCATCTTGCTCTTCATGTTCAAAAGCATTGCAGCCCACTTATAGAATTCGCTTAAATCTCCAAGGTCTGTCTGTGTGGCGTAATCAAGATATTCAAGATACTGTTCTGTAATATTGGCAATTGGAATGTCATAAATGTTGATTTCACTTTTATGAATCAAATACCAGAGCAAATCCAGCGGACCTTCAAATTCTCCGGCGATAAATTTACGCTTTGCGCTTTCTGCTTCGTCTTCCTCTACAGCTGTCGCTACGTTTGATTTTACCTGACTTGTTACCATAATGAACCACCACATCTAGGATTCAAGATTACTCCTGAAAAGCCCTTGTGTTTTATCAGAGCACAAATAGACACCCTGATCAGGAAGCTGCTCCAGATAATTCTGAAACTTTTCCCTCATTATTTCATCGGCATTTTCGTTTAAAATCTCAAGTGCTGGAATCAAAACAAATTGTCTTTCTTGAATGCGTGGATGTGGAAGAATCAGTTCCGGCTCCACATTCATGGAAACTTCGCCAAATTCTTCTATATCTATATCCAAAGGACGGGGCCCAAAACGTATTTCCTTACTGCGATTCCGTCCAAATTGATTTTCTATTTTATGGATTTCATTTAAAAGCCAGAAAGGATCCGCGGAATCTTCCACAAATCCTTTCACGACCATATTGTAAAAATTTTCCTGATTTTCCACATACATGGCCTTGGATTCATAAATACGGGAGAACACTGGAGAAGACAGAACTTTTTTTAATTCCCTGCAGGCACAGGCCAGCAGTTCAACAGGCTGCTTTCCACAGTATGTAGAATTAGATCCAAGACCAAGTAATACAGGTATCAATTAGTTTTCTCCATCCTGGGCTTCAGAAACTGCTGCAACAGCTCCTTCTGCAGAAGAAACATCTTCTGATTTTCCCTGATTTTCAAAAACCATAGCGCGAATCTGCTTTTCAATATCAGCTGCAAAATCTGGGTTCTGTTCAACAAAAGCTACGGCATTTTCGTGGCCCTGTCCAACTTTAATATCACCCTTAGTATACCAAGCGCCTTTCTTGTCGATAAGCCCATGTTTAACAGCACAATCTAACAAACTTGCATGCTTGTTAATACCCTTACCAAAATAAATATCAAGTTCAACCTTTCTGAATGGAGGCGCAACCTTATTCTTAACTACCTTAACTCTTACACGGTTACCGATAGCCTCTTCGTCACCCTTACCGTCAATTGTTTCAACACGACGAATTTCAAGTCTTACAGAAGAATAGAATTTAAGCGCATTACCACCAGTTGTTGTTTCAGGATTACCGAACATAACACCGATCTTCATACGAATCTGGTTAATGAAAATCACGATACACTTACTCTTACCAACAATGGCTGTAAGCTTACGCAACGCCTGACTCATCAAACGAGCCTGCAAGCCCATTACAGAGTCACCCATTTCACCTTCGATTTCTTTCTGAGGTGTAAGAGCCGCAACAGAGTCGATAACGATAATATCTACCGCTCCAGAGCGAACCAAATTTTCTGTAATCTCAAGAGCCTGTTCTCCACAATCTGGCTGGCTGACCCAAAGATTATCGATATCAACACCAAGATTTTTAGCATAAACAGGATCAAGTGCGTGTTCCGCATCAACAAACGCAGCAATACCACCCTTTCTCTGAGCTTCCGCAATTGCGTGCAAAGCAAGGGTTGTCTTACCTGAAGATTCAGGTCCATACATTTCGATGATACGTCCCTTTGGATATCCTCCGATACCAAGAGCTTCATCAAGTAAAATCGAACCAGAAGGAATAGATTCAATACCTTCTGCATTATTCTGTGCACCAAGTCTCATCAAAGAATTCTGACCATACTGCTTTTCAATCTGCAGTCTGGCAGCTTCAAGTGCCTTAAGTTTTTCTGACATGTCTTTAACAGCTTCTGCCATTTCGCCTCCAAATGCCTCCCAATTAATATATAGGCGTTTTTGTTGAATTTCTGCAAAATTGCACAAAAAAAAATTATTTTTTTTAAGAAAAATTAATTTTTTACACTCTGATAGACAGATTTTCCCTGCAAAGCAAGCTTTCCATCAACAGAAATAATCTTCGCAAGAACTTTAACAGGCTTTTCTGTCTCAATTACTGGTGGTACAGAGAACTTCAAAGGAACGATTCCTTCAACTTTTTCCATAGTTTCATAACCGACCAGAAGATCACAGTTGTAATAGTTATCACCCTGATCAACGTTGGAAATTCTTCCAGACCAGGAAACCCAGCAATCCAGGAAAAGGGCCGGCTCTTTTTCAACTGCAGAATATGCAGGAACATCTTTAACAGTATCAAAAGAAGGAGCTTCAAGATAAGTCATCAAGAAATTAGCCTTCTGCTTAACTGCAACAGAAGCATTGGAATTCAAGATTCTGTTGATTTCCACCTGAGCCAAGTTATCTCTGTACTGCTGAAAATGCGAGAGAGCCTTTTCGTAGCTGTCATTGATCTGACCTGAAGAAAGAATGTACGCAAAAGAGCCGCTGGCAAGATCCGTTTCCTGAATGTTCTTACGCTCTGTAACTGAAAGCACCAGAGCACTAAGATCCGCGCGCTTGCCAGCTTCAGGCCTTGTGTAAGGCATTGCCTTTATTACGATAAGAGCTCCCAACAGACAGGCAAGGACAGGCATAACAAATCCAGCAACCTTATAAGGATTTACACCCAACGGTGGATAAAACTGTTCAATATCGCCAGTATCAACCCACTTACAGATAGTTGTGTAATCACCCTTTGTGCGAATGAATTCCATTGCATCATGAGCAATCTTATTCTGAGGATCATAGTCTATGATCTCAAGATAATACTGCAATGCACGGTCTGTATCTCCACGGCGAAGAAAAAGCGCCGCCTGTCCTAACAACAGATTTGTATCTGTAAGACGAATTTTTCTGGCTTTCTGAAAATAAGATGACGCCGCCCCTGTATCACCAACATAAAGACAGGAAATGGCGTACAAAAGGTAATATTCAAAATTGCCGTCGTAGATTTCAGAACGTCCATCCAGAAGCTTTAGGGCTCTGTCAAACTGACGTCTCTTCATCAGCTTTTCAGCTACATCAAGAACGTCACGAGCCATTACTGCTTCCTCAACTTTTCAAGAATCGCATCAAGTTCTGCGTTTAACTTGTAGATTTCGTTTCGGTCAACCTCATCAGATTTTTCAAGTTCACTGATTCTATCCAAAAGGGACTGAACATAGTTCAAATCCAACTGATCCTCGGAAATTTCTTTTTTTGAAATTTCTACACCAGTCTCCTTTTCAGCACTTGGCTTGTGCTGATTTCTAGAATTTCTTAATTCATACACTTCGTCATCAATTTCGAGACCAAGTTTCTCTTCTACCATTACACGAAGAGATGCCAGCCTTTCATTTCTGTTATCAGGATTTTTCCACATTTCCAATACAATCTGATGTGCGTCTTGATACTTTCCCTTTGCATACAAATCAGAAATCTGCATAATTCCGTCTTCAAATTCTTTAATCGAATATGATTCTTTCACAGATCCAAGCTTGTGTTTTTTACTCATGTTTTCGATGAATTTCTGACCATCACATGGTTGTCCATCAGTTGATACTGCAAGATAGTAAACAAAGGATGCGCTTCCTTCTGGCTCCAAAGCTACTGTAGGCCAGTTTATACACAAAGCAGAATTCTGGTAAGAAAGAACAGAATCAAAGGTTCTAGAAACTGTTATTGCAGGAACCCAGTCCCTTAAAGCAAGAAAATCCTTATTACTCAAAGAAACTACCTCTGGAGCAGTTATATCACCACCGTTAAACAAAAACTGAAGTCCTGCCCTGGAATTTCTTGATATGATCCATTTCACTTTATCAAATCTTCTGTACTGACGTTCATTATTGATAGCAATTTCTTCCCCACTAGCAAAATGAGGTCCAAACTGTTCACCGAGGACTGTATCAAGAACAGATTTCAAGGCATAAGTCTGAGTATTCTTTCCTTTATTGTATACAACGGAAGTTACTTTGATTATTTCCGATTTAACATCCTTGCCACCGTCAACCTTTTCAAACTTAATGAAAATTCTAGCTACTTCTGGCACAATGTAAACAAGTTGTGCACCCAGTTCGTTCTGTCTAGCACCAATAACAATACCGATGTTATCAGTTAACTTATACTCTTTTTTACCAACCCGTAATGACATAAAAGATGAAGTGAATTCATCATAACCTGCCAGCAATGGAGTCTGTGAACCATTTTCACCCAGGGCATATAACTGGAAACTACCTACAGTTCCCTTCATAAGATATTTAATACGTCCTACTGTATTTTCGATAGTTTTTGCCTGAAAAACACCTTCGTCAGGAACAGAATCAACAACCTTAACCTTTTCTGACTTCTGTTTTTTTACATTCTTTTCTTCAGCCTGGTCAGCTACTTCTTCTGGCACCGGCTTCTTTGTCTTTTTAGGCTTAGTTGACTTCTGACCCTCTGTTTCTTCTGAAAGCTTCATGAGAGCGGCATTATTCACATCATCATTCTTTGCACGTTTCGCAAAAACAGGAGAAACACAAACCAATGCAAACATTCCGGCCAGCAATGCCGAAATCAGTTTACGACCATTCATTTTAATCATTTTGCTTCTCCTGTAGCTTTATTTCTAAGAAGATCTTCTGTAAGGGAAGCCTTTCTCTTAAGGTCATCGATCATACTGTCATTCTGACGCTTGATTTCGTCATTTTTACCGATTTCGATTTCAAGCTTTGTCTTAAGCTCAGAGATTTCATGCTGATAGTCCTGAATTTCCCGTTCAAGATCACCGTTCTTTTTCTGAAGATCAAGAATGCGACGACGAGCTTCCGCAGCACTTTCAGCTCCGGAATATTTAAGCTGACGTTCATACTCTTCTTTTGCAGCAAGATATTCTTCTCCTGTTTCCTTAAGAAGATAAAGAAGTTTTTCTTCACGGCTAGACTGAGAAATCGTATCGATTCTGTACTGGGCGGCCATCGCCTTTGCATCATCTGGATAATCGTTTACAACAGCCATATAAAGCTGTTTTGCTTCATCATAGTTGTAAGACCCAAAGAATGATTCTGCAATCCAATACAAGGCAGAAGGATACATTTCGTGATCAGGATACTGATGGCAGAAATCACTGAGTCCCATTACGGCTTTTTCGTATTCTCCCATACAGAAAAGAGCTCTTCCCTTATGATAAAGAACATAAGACACGTAAGGGCTGTCAGAAAAATTAACAAGATAAGATTCGCAGTCCTGAAAAGCGTTCTTGTATTCACCGGCATACATTTCTGCAGTGATCAGCATGTACCAGGTTTCCGCATTGTTGTTTTCTGAATAGGAAGCGGCTTTTCTAAGTAAAAAGATTGAAGACATCCATTCTCCAGCACCAAAGGCTTTTGCTCCCTGAACAAAAGCACTGGAAGCAACAGCCGCTTCTCCACTCTGAGAAAAAGCAGGCATAAGAGGACAAAGACAAGAACAGATTAATCCAGCCGCTAAAATCTTTTTAATTTTCATTGATTATTTCTCCCACTTTAATTTTCCGCTGAAGAAGGCAGATCCAGAAACGATCACATCTGCACCGGCATCGGCAACAGTCCCGATTGTTTCAGCATTTACGCCACCATCAACAGAAACCATATAGTTCAATCCAAGTTTTTCGCGAAGCTCAACAAGTTCAGAAATCTTCTTAACACAAGAAGGAATGAGCTTCTGTCCGCCAAAACCAGGGTTTACAGTCATGACAAGAACAAGGTCAACATATTCCAAAAGTTCCTTGATCGCACTTACAGGTGTGGAAGGAACAATTGAGATACCAGCTTTTTTTCCAAGGTCATGGATGCGCTGGATAAGACGATGAGAATGGATGCAGGCCTCGTGATGGAAAGTGATCCAGTCAGCACCTGCGGCGGCAAAGGACTCCACCTGATCTTCCGGATGTTCAACCATAAGATGAACATCGAAAGGAAGCTTTGTATATGGTCTAAGGCTCTGAACTACAGGCTGCCCGTAGGAAATCTGTGGAACAAAACGACCATCCATTACATCAATATGAACAACAGTACCACCGTTGTCCTCAACAATTTTTACAGCGTTTTTCAAATCAGCCAGGTCTGCACTAAGCAAAGATGGCGCAAGCATTTTATCTTTCATTATCTTTCAATATTATCATACACATACCATTCTGACAATAAAATGAAATTCCAATATATAGAAAAATAACGTGCTAAAACAAAATTTTAAAAAAACTTTTCATATAACCTATTGACAGATATTCGATTTGACTGTATAAACTTTATCCCATTTTTAACAAAATTCATATTTTCCTTGACTAAATACATCAAACTGATATAATAAATCTTACCGCGTATGGATATTCTAACAGACAAAGAACTTAAGGATGCCTTTTCTTTTCTTGAAGCTGGTAACCCAGTAGAAGCAAACAAGATTATTCTTAAAGCCTTTGAACGTAACTGGAACAGTCCCGAACTGGTTTTTACAGCCACATGCTGCAACCATTGGATTGATCACCTGAGCAGAATTCTTGTTCTGGAAAGTCCAATGGAAAGAGGGGAAGCCCTTCTGGCCGACTGGAAAGATTATCTTTACGGACTTAAAAACGAAAAATTCGTCCATCAGCCAGCAGTTTTTGCCTGCTGCCGGGGAATTTTCAACCTGGCTTTGCAGAATTTCAATCGTCTTTGCGACGAAAAGAATCCTGTACAAAAAGCGGACGTGCTTAGAAAAACAGGTCTCTGCTATAAGAAGCTGGGAGAATTCGACAACGCAAAAATGTGTCTTTCAGAAGCAAACTCATTGCATGGAGGACAGGCCGCAGTTCTTGCGGATCTGGCTGACTGCTATGCGCTTTGCGGAGACGACAAATCCGCCAAGGTTTTGTTCAGAGAGGCATTTTTTATAGATTCAAAAAAAGTGGATCTTGAATTTCTTGATTCACAGTTAATCCGATGTCTTATCGAAAAGACTGAGGAAAAAGGTTTTTCAGGCGAGGCTCTGAACGCTTGGGTTCCGGTTTACGGAGTCCTTTGGGGAGTATTCACCATAAAGCGAGCAATGAGACCTCAGGAAGTTGGAAAGCTAAAACAGGAAATCTATGCCATGGAAACGGAGTACAAAGACCCTTCCCGCGCATCAGAATTGCTGATTCCACGCCTGATCAACAAGTACTTCTGGTTAATCGACTACTGTCAGAAAATCAACGACAGCCAGACAATTACGGAAGTCTTATTAAAAATAAAAATTCTGGATGCTGACATACACAAGATGTACGTTCGGTAACCGGTTTAGGGCAAAGAGTTTATATAAAACAAAGGGGTTTTTATGGCAGAACTTATTAAATCCGTTCAGGAAATGCTCAGAGAAGAGACATTTACACGCGCAACTATGAGTAACTACTCAAAAGAAAAGCTTGTAGAACTTGCAGGCATCATCGAAAAAGCACGTGATGAAAATTGCACAGACGAATTGAAGGAAATCTGTGACGAACAGTTGTCTCACTCAAAAGACAGCATCATCGCTCTTTACATCTCTGGAATGATCTCACTTCAGAAGGGTACATTAGATGACTCTTCACTTGTAACTTTGGTAGACATCTTCCAGAACAATCACAAGGAATCAGTTGTAGAATATCTTTGTACAAGCATTCTTGATGATGATCCAAACAACAAGTTCGCACTCCGCACTCTTGCTGAATATTACCGTGCTGCAAACGATGAAAAGGTTTGGGATCTTTACACACAGATCGTAAAGCTCGACTTTGAAGAAGCAGACCTTGCTAAGGCTCTTGGTGAACACTACGAAGCTGCAGGCGACACAGAAACAGCTATCGAATACTACAAAAAAGCTGTTCTCCGCTATGTAAATTCAGGAAACAACAACGCAATCAAAGAATTGTGGACAAAACTTGTTCAGCTTATTCCAGAAGAAATCGACTTCTTCCAGTTGGTTAAGCGTAAGATTGCTAAAACTCTCGGTGAAGACAAAACTGCCATTCTTCTCCAGGAACTCTATAACTGGTACAAAGACAACGCTGCTAACGATGCAGCTAAATGGGACGTTGCTATCAGTCTCGTAAAAGAAATTCTTTCAATTGATCAGACAGACATCTGGGCACGCCGCGAAATCGTTGACTGCTACAAAGGAAAATATGCCGGTCACTCACACCTTGATGAATACATCAAGGCTTCTAACCTTTCTCAGAACTTCCGTAACGTATTCGAAGCTATCAATGACTTCGAAAAGCACATCTCTTTCGATGCAAAGAGCTTCGTATTCCACCGCGCATGGGGTGTAGGTATCATCCGTAAGGTTGAAGGTGACAAGCTCACAATCAACTTTGGTAAAAAGGGCGGAATCAAAGAAATGACTTTGAAGATGGCTGTAAGCGCTCTTACACCACTTTCACGCAACCATATCTGGGTTCTTAAAGCTACAAAAACTCGCGAAGAACTTGCTAAAAAAGTTAAGGAAGACAAGACTTGGGCTCTCAAGACTATCATCAAGAGCTTTGACAACAACTGTGACTTCAAGCGCGTAAAGGCAGAACTTGTTCCTTCTGTACTTACAGTTTCTGAATGGACTTCTTGGAACTCTGCTGCAAAGCGTATTCTTGATTCAGATGCTTCATTTGGTGTAAATCCAAACGACATCTCTATGTACACTGTTCGTGACCATGAAATCAGCGCAGAAGAAAAGCTTTCTAACGAATTCAAGGCACAGAAGAACTTCCTTTCTCGTATCGATATCCTCATGAAGTACCTCGATAAAGAAGAAACTGACAAGACAAGCGATTTGTTTGCAGAAATGTTCAACTACTTCGCAGGTTACGTTAAGACTTTGGATTCTCAGGACGGATTCCCTAAGATCAACGAACAGATCGTTGCATCTTACCTGGTTGTACAGAATGTTACTGCTGCACAGAAGCAGCTTTCTAACCCAACAAAATGTACATTCCAGGCAATCTACGAAAGAATCGAAGACCCACGTGAAATGTATCTCCTTCTTAAGGACACAAAGAACACATCTTTGCGCCATGACTTCCTTATGAACATCAAGATGCTTCCAAACTGGGCTGATGAATACATCCGTTTGTTCCCAACTGTACTTTCTGGAGACATGCTCAAGACTTTGATCAACTCTGGAAACTCAGAAAAGGTTCAGAAGCTTGCTGTCGCTGCATTTGAAAACTGCAAAGACTACCGCAACGCTGTACTCTACTTCTTCAAGGAATGCCAGGAAGAAGAATGGTTCAAGACTTGTGGTATCACATACGAAAAACAGTTGATTACTTTGGTTCAGTTGATCCAGCTCACATTCCGTGAAATCAACAACCACGTTAACTCAACAGAAAACAAAAAGATCAATAAGAATGCAACAGGTCTCTTGTTCGATAATGACACATTGCTTAACTACATGTTCGCTAACGACGAAGATACAGTTAAACGTATGTACACACTTATCAACGATATCGAAGACATCGATCCTTCATACAAGCAGAGTCTTCGCAACAAGATCCTCGAAAAATACCCAGACTTTAAATTCAACATCACAGAAGAAAAAGCTGATACTCCAAAGGGTATGCTTGTTACAGTTGCCAAACTTGAAGAAAAGAAAGCTCAGCTTGAAGACATTCAGACTGTTCAGATCCCTAAAAACGCCATCGAAATTGATGAAGCTCGTGCTAAGGGAGACTTGAAAGAAAACGCTGAATACCATGCTGCTAAGGATCACCAGCACTGGCTTAACACTCAGGCTGCTAAACTTACAGCTGAACTTAACCGCGCTGTTATCTTTGACCCTACAACAATCACAACTGCACTTGTTTCTTTCGGTACATGCGTTACATTGCACAACAACAAAGAAAACAAGGACGAAACATTCACAGTTCTTGGTCCATGGGAATCAGATCCAGACAATGGAATCATTTCTTACATGGCTCCATTTGGAAACGCTATCATGGATGCTAAGGCTGGCGAAAACCTCAAGTTCAAGATTGGTGACTACAGCTACGATTACACTGTAAAAGAAATCAAGGCTGCTAAGTTCTAAGATTAGACTGCACTCCCCGATTATGGTCGGGGATAAAAAAAACGGCACTTCGTTGAAGTGCACCCCTAAAGTTGGACAAATAAAGTCCAATTTTAGGAGGTGCATTTTTTATGTCCAAATACTCAGAAGAGTTTAAATTAAAAATTGTAAAAGAACATAAAGAGAGGCATATAGGTGCAGAAAGTCTACAAAGG
>JAZLGB010000025.1:0-29147 GCA_045616085.1 Treponema sp. | reverse complement strand
TATGTAAATAATTGAAAAATCGGCAATAAAAATAGAGAAAAAGAAGTAATCAGCTTAGAGGGAAAAACATGAATTTGCAGCCGTCATCGTAGTCTGGTTCTGCATATTCAAAAAAGTTCTTGTCTTCGATGTTTTCCAATTCCCTGAAGCAGAGCCTGGTCTTGTAATAGTTTACAAGTTTAGGTGTGTCAATGGCAAAAATAAACAAGTCCTTGCAGGCAATTTTCTGAGTGGCCTCTTTTACAGTTTCAAGAATATGATTCCAGAATATGAATTCACCGGTTTTCATGGAATTTTCATCATCGGATATAGCTTTGTAACGTTCGTCAACCGCAAAATGTGTCATTTCAATTGCAGGAGTTAGAAAAACTTCGTCTTTATCATTGTAAGGCAATGTAGCAGCTTTTAATGCAAACCACGCTACAAGAGAATCGCTAGTCCGCTGTCTTACAAGATATATTTTGTTGAGGTTTTCTTTCTGGTGTTTTTTTGCAATTTTGCAGAGATAATTTGTAAGCTGAGTTTCATCATGCTGAACCCTGAATTTTTTAAGTTCATAGGAATTCAGGGAAGAAGACAGCAATTCAACATAGAAAGGACTTTCCATTATTTTGTCTCAGTCGAAACAGGAGATTTGAACTGGATGATAAAATTTTTCGCAAATTCTTCTGAACGCTGTTTGACTGTTGAGGAAAACTTGTTTTTTACAGGCTTTGCAGAAAGAATCTGTGTCATGGCTTTCTTTCCTTCTGAACCTTTGAAAATAATCATGCGTACGCTCTGTTTATGCATAAGTTCTGCCTCCTTTTAGTGACCTGTTATTAATATAATATATATTCTTATAATCGACAATATTCAATTCTTTCGTTAATAAAGGTCGCCAAAAAGTAGTGCAAAAAAATCAGAATTATGTTTTAAATGTTGTATAAAAAATTAAAGTGCAGCGGATTTAACTATTTATCCATTTTGTTTTCAACCTTACATAGTAAGGTTGAAAACCCGAAAAAAAATTCCAATTTTTCGCCCTTGGCCTGATAGGGCAAAAAATTGACGCTTACCATACATCAAAATCTTGTATAAACAACTGTATATTGGTAGACAGAATACACATTATAGAAAGTTATATATCGTACTTTATAAAAAAAATTCTCTCTTTTTCACCCTTTACGCAAAATCATACTTACGATAATTGATGCTCATCAAAAGCCCGATAGAGGTCATTGCAGTCAAAAGCGAAGATCCACCATAAGAAAGGAACAGCAAAGGAATACCTGTAATTGGCATGATACCCATAACCATTCCTACATTAATAAAGAAGTGAATCATATACATGCCAAGAAATCCTGCGGCAATATACATACCAAAACGGTTTGAGGAGTTACGAACAATAATCAAAGTTCGCAACATGATGGCAAGATAAAGTACGTAAACAATGATACCACCGGCAAAACCAAGCTCTTCAGACAAGATACTGAAAATAAAGTCAGTTGACTGCTCTGGAAGGAATCGATAATGGCTCTGTGTACCATGAAGGAACGAACGTCCAAACAGACCGCCGGAACCAATGGCAATCTTAGACTGAATGATATTCCAACCAGCCCCCAGAGGATCAACATTTGGATTCATGAATACAATCAGACGCTTGATCTGATAATCCTTAAGAACTTTTCCTGCAAAGGATGAACAGATAAGGCCGATGGCAACAATAGCAAATCCATAACCAATCCAGAAAAAATAATGAGGCAAATGGAAATAACGCCTGAAAATTACAGATAGAAGACAGATTGAAGATGTAGCTAATATAAGGATAGCCTTAAGCTTGAAATTAGTTAAAGCCGCAATAAAGACTACAGAATTATGCATGATATATTCATTCCAAACAGGAAGAATTGTAAACAGAATCATCGATGCACCAGTACCAAATAAAAACATAATGTATCTGATTGGAATACCGGCAACAAAACACATCAAAAAGAAAATAGGAATATATACAATAGAAGTACCTAAGTCCGGCTGAATCAAAATCAAGCCAACAGGTCCCATAAAAATAAGACAGGCCACAAACAGACGCTTCAACTGGTTTTCATTAACTGACGAAGCAAGATATTTTGCCAACATCAAAGTGTAAAAAATTTTACCAAATTCAGAAGGCTGAACACCAAAATCACCGATTCCAATCCAACTGCGAGCACCATTTACGTAACGACCAAAAATTCTTGTATAAACAAGAACAAACAAAAGTGCAAAATAAAAATAATGAGCATATCGTTCAATTCTTCGGTAATCATAAAAAGCAAAGAAAATCATGAAAACCAAACCAATTGCACACCAGATTATCTGCTTAATATATTCGTTAGTTACAAGGACTCCAGATGAATTGATTCCAGAAGAATAAATAAATGCAACCCCTAGTCCTACAAGAATAAGAACACTAAATAAGAGAATAAAATCAAATGTTTCTATAATTCTTTCTTTCATTACCCTATCCTATTCCTGTCTTGCAGTTCTGTTCTTAAACAGATAAGAGAATCCAAGAGCCTTAATAGCCTCTTCATAAGTTTGATGGCCAAAAATTCCCTGAAGGATGATGTTTGTTGCATAAGGAGACCACCATTCCCAAGGGTTGCAGGCTTCAACAATACAGGCAACAACTACCTGATCTTCTTTTGGTCCATCGTAAGGAGCATAAGCAACCATCCAGGAATGCCAGCTGGTCTTATATGGAGCAACTTCCGCAGTACCTGTCTTACCAGCAGCCTGTACAATCTTGTTGTTCATCGGATACTGTGGTGTACCATCGGAAATCGTATAACGCATTGCTTCCTGAACTTCTTTCCAGACTTCTGGAGCAACATCAGATTTAAAGAGCACCTCAGATTTAACTTCTCTGATGACTTCGTTTGTAACAGGATCACGAACTTCTTTTAAAAGATGAGGTTTATAAATCACACCTTCATTGGCAACCATTGCGGCCATATTTGCAACCTGCAATGGTGTGGCAAGGAGATACCCCTGTCCAATCGAAGCAGACATTGTATCACCACCAAGCCATTTTTCATGATATCGACGTTCCTTCCACTCTGCAGTAGGAACGAAACCGTTCTGCTGAGAAGGCAAATCTAACTGTGCGCTGGCACCAAATCCGAATTCTTTGGCATAGCTTGCAATCTTGCTGATACCAAGATGATCACGACCAACAGTCCAATAATAAACGTCACAAGACTGAGCAAGCCCATTCTTCATGTCCAGCCAACCATGCCCTGGTTCATGTACGTGACAATGGAACTTTCGGTTACCGTAATCCATTACACCCTTACAGTCAATTTTCTTGGCAGAAGGAAAAGCATTTTCCTGCAGCATGGCAGTACTCATGATAATCTTAAAAGTTGAAGCAGGAGGATAAACCGCATTTACAACACGATTTACCAAAGGCTGATTTTTTGTATCTTCAATAAGAGTCTGATAGTAGTCACTGGCATCATCTGTATTGAACTGATTAGGATCAAAATAAGGATAAGATACCATGGCAAGGATTTCGCCGGTTGCAGGCTTAAGAACAACGGCCGCCCCTACACGACTTCCCAAGGTTTTTTCCGCCAGTGTCTGGATCTCAGAATCAATTGTCAAAACAAGATTCTTTCCCATTTTAGGAGGTTCAACAATCGGCTTATCAGAAATGATACGACCACGAACATCGACAGTTCTGCTTTCACGTCCAGGAACTCCCTGAAGCAAAGCGTCATACTGTCGTTCGATCCCAGTCTTACCTACAATACTGTTTCGAGTATATCCCTGGTTATACATTACGTTCATTTCTTCACGAGTAATATCACCAACGTAACCAACAACATGAGACAAAGATCCAGTTTCTACATAGTTTCTGATTGGTTTAGATACCCAGGAAACTCCAGGCAAATCTGTCTTATTTTCTGCGATGTTTGAAATAACAGAAAAAGGAACATTTGAACGAATCTGAAATGTAGTATATGAACGACGTGAAGTCTTAGGAACTTTTCTATCTACATCGAACTTGGAAATTCCAAGAAGAGCAGCAAGTTTTGTAGCAACAGTATCGTAATGACCAGAAGGAATTTCACCAGGAGTCAATTCAACGGCAAAAGATTCGGAATTGATTACCATCGGAAGTGTGGCATTTCGGTCAAAGATTTCTCCACGCTGAGCAGGAATAGTATTAACCTGACTGGAAATTGTCTTTGACTGAGAACGATATTCGTTACCCTGAATAACCTGAAGTGAAAAAAGTCTGTAAATATAGATTACAGTCATCACAACAATAAGACCCGCAAGAATCAAAATGCGGGTATTCTTATCTATGGAAGTATCTCGAGCATGTCTGGTATTACGAAAAACAGCCATTAAATCTTATCTCCAGAACTAACCATAAGAGATTTATCAAAACAGCTGTAAAGCTTGAACATCAACGGTGTAAGAATTACGTTTAAAATCAATTCAAACATGAACACAAAAGAAAATACAGAATAATTGATAACGTAGTTTGGATAGAACAGAGAAATAATCCAAGTGAACAGAACTTTAACAATTGTGGCACACAATCCAATCAACATTGGCATAACAACGCCCTTGTAATTGATTGTTTCACAAAGGAAACCTGCACTATATCCAATCAATGTTCTTAACAAGCAGTTTAATCCAAAAGGACAACCTGTAATGTAATCAAGAATCATTCCACCTACAAAACCAAGAATAACTCCGTAAGTTCTTCCTTTTACAATCGAAAAATAAACTGCAGCAAGAAGCATAAGGTCTGGAATTGCAGGCAAAAAAGAAATATTTGAAAGAATTGCAGATTCAGCAAGCGCAAGTGCGAATAAAATAAGAAAACCTGTAACAAAACTCTTAATCATTCTTAGTTCCTTGCGTCATTGATTTCACGCATATTAACAACAACCACATTTTCCAGTCTAGAAAAATCAATGATTGGAGTAATTTCAATATCCAAAGATGAGTTGTAATCGATAACCGAAATCTTGGAAATTGTTCCAACAGGAAGATCTCTCATGTAATTGCTGTTTTCACCAGAAGTAACAATCACATCACCAAAATGAAGATCATCAAGAACCCTCTTACGAATATATTTCATAGAAAGAGGAAGTTCTTCTTTACCATTTCCAGAAACTAGTCCAAGGTCACGGGAATTCTGAATACGAGCGGAAACAATACAGTTAAGATTATAGACAGGCATAACCTGGCTAGTAAAAGCGCCAACCTGAACAACTTTTCCAACAAGTCCTGTATTACCATTCTGATAAGCAATGACAGGCATGTTCTTCTTAATGCCGGCTACACTGCCCTTGTTAATTGTAAGAGACGCATAAACGTTATCAACATCTCTGGAAATGATCTGTGCAGGATAATTCTTTTCTTCAAGGGAAGTTGTAAAATTCAACTGTTCAAGAAGACGTTCATTTTCTTTTCTGATTTCAGCATTGTTGCGACGCATAAGCTCGTAGTTTTCCAGCTTGCGGGAAAGCTCTTCATAATCCTTACGAAGCTTACCAAGTTCACTTACAGCACAAAATGTATCACGTACACCAGTAGATACAGAATGAACTCCTCGTTCAACAGATGAGATTACAGTAAAACCAATTGCCTTAAAATTGAGTACGAAACTTCCAGAACTGAATGCAAGAAAAACTCCTGAAATCAGAACAAGAACAACAAGCAGTAATTCTGGAAGCTGAAAAGAAAACTTGTTTTTAGAAGCCATATTTTAATCGTTAAGACTGTCGTATACAGAACGGTCAGAAGACATGTCTCTGAACAATTCAAATGCTTCACCAGCACCAAGAGCAACACATTCAAGTGGATTTTCAACAAGAATTACAGGAACACCAGTTTCTTTAGAAATAAGCTTAGGAAGTCCCTTAAGCATAGATCCACCACCAGTCATTACGATACCACGGTCAATAATATCAGAAGCCAATTCTGGAGGTGTCTGACTGATTACGCTCTTAATTTCTTCAACAATCTGCTTTACAGGCTCTTTCAAAGCTTCACGCACTTCAACGCTGTCGATTTCAAGACGACGTGGAAGACCAGTAATAGCATCAGTTCCCTTCAATTCCATCTTTTCGATAGTCTTGTCTGGAGAAGCATTACCAATCTGAATCTTAAGACGTTCAGCAGCCTGCAAAGAAATAATAAGGTTATGAACGCTCTTAACGTGCTTAACAAGAGCTTCATTGAATTTATCACCACCAACGCGGATTGAGCTTGTTACAACCATACCACCAAGCGAAATTACAGAAATTTCAGCTGTACCACCACCAATATCACAAACCATGTGACCAGCAGGTTCAAAGATAGGAATCTTAGCACCAATTGCGGCAGCTTTTGATTCTTCAATTACTTCAACTTCCTTTGCACCAGCTTTAAGTGCGGCTTCGATAACAGCACGGCGTTCAACATCTGTTACACAAGAAGGAATACCAATCTTCATACGAAGTGACTTGAAAATCTGATGTTTTGGAGTAATCTTCTGGATAAAATATTTAATCATGCGTTCAGTGCTATCAATATCAGCAATAACACCGTCAGCCAATGGACGAATCGCAATAATGTTGCTTGGAGTACGTTCAAGCATGTTTTTTGCTTCAGAACCTACAGCAAGAATACGTTTAGTACCTTTTTCAACTGCAACTACAGATGGTTCATCAATTACGATTCCTTTACCACGAACGTAAATCAATGTGTTACAAGTACCAAGATCAATACCAATATCAGTTGAAAATCTATCAAAAAATCCCATAAATCCTCCCGCGGATTTTTACAATTATTAATTTAGTTGTAATCAGCCATTTTTGTCAGCGCACCATTATGATTTACCTGAACACGTAAGGCTTTACGCCACTCTGACCGGGCTTTTACAAGATCACCCTGCTTTTCATATATTACACCAAGACCGTAGTAAGCGTCACCCGAATTCTTATTTTTTTTCAAAATGTTTTCGAATTCAATTTTAGCTTCTTCATACTTTTCTTCTGTAATATATATTGAGCCCAGAAGGTTCATCCCCTTCAAGACAAGAGCTTCATCTTTACAGTCATTGATTACTCTAAAAAGATACTGCTTTGCGGCAGCAGTCTGATTTGCCTTAAAATACTGTTCTGCAATTGAAAGCAACAGAGAATCAGATTCCCGGATAAGTAAAGCCTCTGAAAAGGCTGAAATACTGTCCATTGTCATGCCAAGAGCCGCATAGCTGAGTCCAAGATATTCGGCAATATCATCTGCCTTATAGCCGGCTCTCTTAGCCTGGTTAAGATATTTTACAGCAAGATCTGAATAATAATATGAAGAAACAGTATTTTTATAGAAATAAGCCTTTCCAAGAACATACATAAGCTGAGGCTTAAGCTTTTTATTTGCTTCCAGAAGAGCAACTCTTAAACAGTTGATGCAGTCATCAAGATAAACCTGCGCAGAAGAATTTTCCAGCTGAGAAACAGCAAGGTAAAATTCAGCATACCCCTGATAAGTAAGGGCAAAATTATTAAATGGATTTTCTTCAAGAACCTTATGACACAATTCATAAACTTTCTGATAGTCATAAGAATTCCAGGCAGTAGTTACAGCCTTTCTGGTAGGACTATTAGCATTTACCTTACGGTAAAATCTTATTGAAAAAAATAAAACCAGGAAAATTCCAACGAGACTTACAAAGGAAATAATCAGATTTCTTACAAGATTGCTTTTTCTTCGAATTACGTTGTTCTCTCTCATAGCCTTACTTTTTTCAATAAAAAAAACAGACGGAACAATAAGCCGGGTTCTGTCATTATTTTCATAACATAACCATCTATCCGAATCATCCGTTACCGAATGACTTTAGCAGCCTACCCGAAGTATAAGTCCGGAACCCAAACTTCTGCGCGGCCTTGCTCCAAATGAGGTTTACATTGCTGCAAATGTTACCATTTGCACGGTGGTCTCTTACACCGCCATTTCACCCTTACCCTTGCGGGCGGTTTATTTTCTGCTGCACTATCTGTCACTCTGGGGGTGTGCAAGAAATTATGCATCTACCACAGAATGCCCGGTTATTATCCGGCATTTTTTCCGGTGGAGCCCGGACTTTCCTCATCCCTTAAACCTATCATCAGGCCAAGGGACGCGATTATTTTCCGTCTGTATTATTTACTCTTCAGCGTCTTCTTCAGATGGATCATCCAGATCATCATCTTCATCATCGATAAGACGATCATCATCAGCACCAATAGAATCATCGTATTCAGACATTGAATCTTCATCTTCGAATTCGTCTTCGAAATCATCATCAAGGTCTGCAAGAGAACCTGCATCGTTGAAGTATGTTTCCTGATCTCCTTCGTCTGATTCTTCGTAGAACAAGATTCTTGAACAGTATGGACAGAAGAGGATGCTTTCACCAACACGAACTTCGTTAGCGAACTGACCTGGCAAAATCATGTGACAACCAGTACAAACACCCTTCTTTACGGCAACAATACCTTCTGCATTGCGCTGAATGATACGTTCAAACTTAAAGAGAATTTCCTGATCCATACCAGGAGTAATTTCTTCTTCCTGTTTCTTAAGGTCAGCAAGTTCTGCTTTATATGAATCAAGCTGGCTGTTAAGAGCCTGTTTGCTTGAGTTAAGATCTGTTTCCTGAGAATTAATCATTGCTTCTGTTGTCTTGAGGATATCGTTCAATTCAGCAAAAGTCTTTTCTTCTTTCTGGAGTTCCTTACGAACATCAGCTTCTTTTGCAGAAGCTTCAGAAATCTGCTTATCAAGAGCTTCGTATTCACGGTGAGTAGTAATATTATCCATATTCTTTTCACCTTCTTCACGAAGTTTTACAGCTTCATCAAGTTCACCATGTAACTGATTAACTTTTTCCTTTACAGCTTCATATTCCTTGTTCTTTTCGATGTATTCCTTCTTCATACGTGCAAGAAGTTCATCCTGAGAACTCAACTGTTTAGGAGCTTCATCGATTTTTGTTTCAAGTTCGTACTTACGACCAAGAATAACCTGAAGGCTCTTTAATCTGTCAAAAATTTCTGTTGTTACCATTATGGTTTCCTTATAATCTGATGTAATTTCTAAATATATAAAAAAATGTCAAATATGTCTACATTTAGACATATTTGATATAACAGAGATACTTAATTAGGTCTCGATGTAGTCACGCAAACCGTTTGCACGACGTGGGTGACGAAGTCTTCTCAAAGCCTTTGCCTCAATCTGACGGATTCGTTCACGGGTTACATTGAAGTAAAGACCAACCTCTTCCAATGTAAGTGAATAACCATCATCAAGACCGAAACGCATCTTAAGAACTTCCTGTTCACGAGCTGGAAGTGTGTTAAGAACCTGACGAAGCTGTTCCTGTAACAACTTGTAAGAAGTCTGTGTTGCTGGATTTTCAACTTCCTTGTCTTCGATGAAGTCTCCCAATGATGAGTCTTCCTCTTCACCGATTGGTGTTTCCAAAGAAATTGGTTCGCGGGCAACATTCTTAACCTGCTTTACGCGGGCTACTGGCCAGCCAAGCTGCTGTGCGATTTCTTCATCAGTTGGTTCACGACCAAGCTTCTGCAAAAGCTGACGGCTTTCACGAACAACCTTGTTGATCTGTTCAATCATGTGAACAGGAACACGGATTGTGCGGGCCTGGTCAGAAATTGAACGTGTGATTGCCTGACGAATCCACCAGGTAGCGTATGTAGAGAACTTAAATCCCTTGCGGTATTCAAACTTTTCTACAGCTTTGATCAAACCGATGTTTCCTTCCTGAACAAGGTCAAAGAACTGAAGACCACGGTTTGTATATTTCTTAGCAATAGATACAACCAAACGAAGGTTTGCGTTGATAAGACGGTTTTTAGCCTGTTCCATCATGCGGCTACCGCGTTTGATTTCCTTTGCCTTTTCAAGAACTTCATCAATTGTGTTTTCAAAATCGTATTCGATACGACTGAGTTTACGGTCAATTTTCTGAATCTGTGTATAGATATCGCGGATATCATCTGTTGTCATATTAAGTTCAGCTTCGATCTTTGCAGATTCTGAACGGATAGAAATACGACGACCAAGAGCACGAAGTTCACTTGTATTAGAAATACGAAGTTCCTTCATCTTTTTTTCCTGTTTCTGACGGTATTCTTCGATTTTATTTGTAGCATCAAGGAATTTCTGTGTGAACTTATCAAGTTCTTCAGTCTGAATTTCAATTTTCTGAAGCTGAGGCTGAATCTTAGCACGAAGTTCCACAAGCTGAGGATCATTGAAGATACGGCTAGACTGTTCTGTCTTGAAAAGCTGTTCCTTAATCTGCATGTACTGCTTCATTTCCTGTAGAACAGGCTTGATGTATTCACCATAGCAGCTCTTAAGACGGCGCTTTTCTGCCATTTCTTCGTTGATTTCTTTACGAGCTTTTCCAGGTTCATGCTGATCGATTCTTGTGAAAGCTTTTACAGCGACTGTAAAGAATTCAGGAATCATGATACCAGAATTGATTACAACATCCTTGATGATGTTGTTTCCATCTTCCATTTTTTTAGAAAGAATTACTTCCTGTTCTGCTGTAAGAAGATTTTCTTTACCAATTTCACGAAGATAAAGTCTGATAGGATCATCAACATTTGATTCTTTGTCACTGTTTACAAGACGAGATCTGTCATCAGAGCCATCATCATCGGCTTCGCTGCCATCATCATCTATTACATCGTCATCTTCATCTGCTTCAACAGAAACATCGTCTTCATCTTCATCATCAAGATCCAAACCAGACTCAACGATTTCAACATTCTGTTTTGCCAACAGCTGAAGAACCTGTTCCATTTCCGGAGAATTAACAAAATCCTGTCCAACAAGAACAGCGATTTCATCATACGTAATTCCAGACTTACCTTTTGCATAATCCAGAACTTTCTGAACAGAAGGATTTAATTCCTGATCCATTTATTCACCTTTTTTTAATGTAATAAAGCTTTTAGTTTTTTATCTAATTCCATTTTTTTAGAAAGGAGCTTCTGGAACTCAATCTGATCGTCGGCAGTTGTACAGACAAACCCACGGATCTGTTCCATAAGTTTATCCCGCTGACGTTCAAGACTCTTACTCTTTAACGCGGCAAGTGAATCATTGATCGCATTGTCCTTGTTTTCGCTAAATTCACCCAACGAACTAGCCTCTGTAACGAATGTTGACAAGCTTTGATCATTACAATGATTCAGAATACTTGTAAAGGATAATGAATTCTCATTAAAACAAGTCTCTAAAATCTCATAAAGCTTTTTGGCTGAAGGATCTTCAAAGTCTTCGTAACTAAGCTGATTTCTGACTGATTTGTATTTCTCAAGATCTGCAATAAAAGCCAAAAGGCTTCTGAGTTCAGCATTGCCTTTAAGCTTCTGCTGTATGTTAGTTGATTGCGTCTGCCGGGAATTTAGTCGTTCTCTAGCTTGATCACGATTATTATAATCTCTCTTCACCGCCTCCGGCTTTAAGTTGAACGCCTGGCACAGTTGTTCCAGACATGACTCTTTAAATATATCTGACTGAAGGGCATCCAGATAAGGAAAAAAAGCAAGAGAAGCCTTTGTTTTTCCCTCAGGCGTATCAATAGGATACTCTTTCCCTAGTTTAGACAATAAAAAGTCGCTATCCAAAATAGCATTTGCAATGGACTTCGTCAATATTTCTTTACCAAAATTAGCCATTAATTCAGCAGGATCTTTTCCACCTTCAATGCGAATGACTTTTGTTGTAATGTTTGCCTTTCTAAGCATGAGGATGGCACGCATGGTAGCCTTCTGTCCTGCTCCGTCGGCATCAAAGGAAAGAAGAACCTCATCTACAAAAGGTCTGATGATCTTGATCTGATCCTCTGTAAGCGCCGTTCCAAGAGGAGCGACCGCATATTCAATTCCACACTGATGATATGCGATACAGTCCATATAGCCTTCACAGAAGATAACCTTTTTATTTTCCTTAATGGCTTTCTTTGCAAAGTTAAAGGCATAAAGGGTTTCTCCCTTATGATACTGGAGCATTTCGCCGGAGTTCATGTACTTTGCGGAGTTAGGATCGTTGTCCAGCTGACGGCCGCCAAAAGCAACAACTTGGCCGTTTCTGTTAAAAATCGGAAACATCATTCTGTTCACAAAGAATGAGATGTCAGGATAATTCTTACTGAAAAGCCCAGAATCCTTTAAAAACTCTGAACTGAAATTCTTCTTTACAAGAAAACCTTTCAGCCATTTTCTGTCAGATGGAGAATATCCAAGCTTGAATTTTTTAATCGTATCCAGGGAAAGACCACGGTCTGTAATGTATTTGAGAGCTCCTTTACCCTGTTCTGTTTCCAGAAGAAAATAATGAAACATGCTGGCAGTACGTTCATAAAGATCAATGTACTGTTCAATAAGCTTGATCTTTGGGTCAGGTTTATTTTCGTAACCGGCCTGATACTTAATGGCGATGTTGAATTTCTTAGCAAGAAGTTCAACAGATTCTCCAAAACCAAGCTTTTCCTGTTCCATTATGAATTTGATTACATTGCCACCTGCACCACATCCAAAACAATGGTAAAACTTTTTATCAGGATCAACATGGAAAGAAGCTGTCTTTTCCCCATGAAAAGGACAGCATCCCCAATAATCGTTTCCCTTTGCAGTAAGCTTTGTATATTCACTGATTACAGTAACGATGTCAGTTGTATTGTTTACTGCATCAATTGTTTCCTGAGAAATATATCCTGCCATGGCTATTTCCCAGATCTTTTTGTACTAGAAGTGTATCCCTCACTGATATGTGTAGAGAAATCTTTTGTGAAAACATGGCGTCCAGCTTCTGCATCTACAAGACGGAAGAAATAGTAATTTGTTTTGGCTGAATTTACAGCCGCATTCAAAGCAACTTTTCCAGGATTTGAGATCGGACCCGGTGTAAGGCCAGCCCATTTATAAGTATTGTAAGGATTATCAATTGCCAGATCCTTGTAAGTAATCTTATCGGGATGAGGCAATCCCTGAATTTCTGTGATGATATATTCCACAGTTGCGCAAGAATAAAGACCGATGTTATGAGCAAGACGATTCTTGAAAACACTGGCGATAAGAGGAGCTTCTTCGTCAATTCTATATTCACGTTCAATGATAGACGCAAGAGTAACGTTATAGAAAAGTTCCTTTTTAGAAAGGCCAGACATACCAGGGATTTCGTTAATTTTAGAAAAAAAGTTGTCTACCATAAGAGTACAGACAGCTCTTCCTGACATTTTTGGAGTAAAAAAGTAAGTGTCTGGAAAAAGGAACCCTTCCAGATTATGGGCAGGAATCTCATACTTCCAGATTAAATCAGCGTCATTTGCCGCAGCCTTGAATTCAGCCGCAGAACAAACACCTGCTTCTTCAAGTCTTGCACCAATCTTAGAAATTGTAAGACCTTCAGGAATAGAAATACGGATGTATTCCTGCAATCCAGAAGAAAGCACGTCAAAAATCTGAGAAAGAGTCATGTCGCTACGAATCTGATAAACACCACTCTTAAGCTGAAATCTGTTGGAATTTCCTGTAAGGATTTTTTTTACAGCAGGAACTCTGACACAAAGGTAGAAAACTCCGCTGTTCTTGATCAATTTATTGCTTTTAAGATCCTTTGCGATTTTCTTTGTAGACGCTCCCGCTGGAACTTCAAATCTCTGAGAAAAAGCGTTTGCTTCATTTGAGGCAGGACGAGATTCTGCAACAAGAAAAATCATACCTAAAACAAAAATCACGGCTGCAGCAACAAGAGCATATTTACAAATCTTTTTTGAATCAAACTTCATTTATACTTCAAACTCCTGATTTTCCATGGCAATATAAACTTTTATCTCAGAATGGCAGACAAACTTTGCATACCATCTGGCAGACTGAAGCATGGAATTAAGTTTCTTGTCATCATAGTTAGGTTCATGATGAAACATATACATTCGTTTTATTCCCCAATGAACCGCAAAATCTATGGCATAACAGAAAGCCGAATGGCCCCACTTTTCTTTCTTATAAGCTTCTTCAACAGTATACTGAGAATCCAAAACGATCACGTCTGCGTTTCTAAAAACAGCTTCATGTTCAGGAGTTGAAGTAAAATCATCCTGAGACAGTTCAACATCAGTTGCGTAAACAAACTTTTTGCCATTCTCTTCAAACGAATAAGCAAAACTGTCTCCCGGATGAGACATCTTGCAGCAATTTACCTTAAAACAACCAACCTTTTCAGCCTTGGCCTGGTCTACAGTATGAAAAGAGACCTGTTTTGTAAAAGAATCAAAAGAAACAGGGAAAAATGGCTGGTTCTGCTGACCTCTAAGATAGCTTTCATAGGAAGAAAAACCAGAATAAAAATCTATGACAGTATCAGGCTTAAAAATTGGTTCAAAAAAAGGAAGCCCTTGAATATGATCCCAATGAAAATGTGAAAAGAAAATGTTGTAATGATTATCAGAAGGTTTCACGCCATTACTTCCACAAACCCGAAGACCTGAACCGGCATCCAGGATAACCTCAGTTTTGTCAGAACCTTTAAGCTCGACGCACGCAGAATTTCCCCCAACAGTACCATAAAGCCAGTCAGGAAGATTTGAAATGAATTTTTCTTTGGCATCAGGAGATTCGATATCTTTTGCAGTGATACGCTGAATTACAGCAGAAATCTTGTTCTGAATCTGCTGTGGTGTTACAGGTGTTGGAATAGAGCCTCGAACGCCCCAAAAACGAACCTTCAAAATAATCTCCCATCCTAGTGATATAAAACTAATTTAATATTTCAAAGTAGCTTTGTCAAATAAGCAAAAAAAAAGCGCTAGAATTAAATCTAGCGCTTTTGGGAAGTCAGGGAATCGAACCCCATCCGGTTGCCCAAGAGATTTACAGTCTCCCGCAGTCCCACTGTGCCAACTTCCCGAATAGAGCTGCCTGTAGGATTTGGACCCACGACCCCGAGATTACAAATCACGTGCTCTACCAGCTGAGCTAAGGCAGCGTTACGTCGTTGAACGTGTGTATAATATATAAAATACAAAAAAATTAATCAAGTACTTAAAAGGCTTTTTTTGAAAAATTTTAAATATTTTGATTCAATTACAAAATCCCAGGAATAAACGTTATGAATGAACTCAGCAGTCCATTTCACAATACCTGAATGATATTCCTCTCCACGATAAAAAGCGGCTGTAGCTCTCAAGACTGCATCAATCAAGCTTTCAACAGAGTTATCGTTATAGAGATATCCGGTTTCGCCATCAATGATTTTTTTGAGTCCACCAGTAGCATGGGCAATCGGAAGAGTTCCATAAATCTGAGCAATGAAGTCTTCCAGACCACAAGGTTCAAATAAACTTGGAAGAATGATGAAGTCTCCAGAAGCGGCAATCAGTCTGGAAAGCCCGCTGTTATACCCCTTGAAGAACACAACCTTTCCGGCATGAAGCTCCGCAATTCGTTCCAGCTGATTTTCAATTTCAGGACTACCCTGTCCACCAATGATAAATCTGGCTCCAGGCATCATCTTCAGGATTGAATCCAAAGCATCCAGCAAAACTGGCAAGCCTTTCTGCCATACAATTCGTCCATGATATACAAAATATACAGGTCTGTTTTCAGCAGGTTCTATGAAACCAAAACGTTTTATCCCCTTTGTGTAAGGGTCCTCATCGCAGAAATCCTTTTCACAAAGTTTAAGCATATAATTGCGATTCTTCTGTTTACCTTCAAAATCCCCTTCTCTTGGGTTCATGGCATAAGGAAGCAGACTGATTTCTGGATCCAAAGGACAATAGGAATCGTAATCAATTCCGTTTGTGATACCTTCAATTTTTATGCCCCTGTCATAAAACGCAAGAGAAAGACCATCAGTCATGGCATCGTTTTCAAGACTTACAAGTTCTTCTGCATAGAAAGTTGAAACAGTTGTAAGACTGGCATTTGTTGCTCCCAAAAGATATGGTTCAACACGATTACCGTTTTTGCAGGTCTCAAGGAAATACTTGTCAAATCCTGTATACCATCTCGCTTGGTCAACGTCAGAAAAATCATGATGATAGGCAGGACCTGCATTATGAATGGTAACCACACACTTTGTCTTATCAAAAAATCCCTGAGTCTGAAGATTCTTCACATAACAAGGCAAAACAGAAGTTGAGGCATCATGACAATGTATGATATCTGGAGTTTCGGAATTTTCTACGTGACGAACATATTCAGCAACAGCTTTTGAAAAAAGTGCATCGAGGAACAGCATGTCATCATGACCTGTCGCCTTTACATGAGCTGGATTTGCCCTTTCCTCAGCTTCAGTATAAACATAAACACCGAGTTTATTAGCAAAAGATGGATGATTAATGAAAACGACCTTTGCACCAGTTCCTGCAATTTTTCCGGAAGAATATGAAATGATTTCATCTTTACAGCACAGATCAATTGCCACGTTCTTGATGAAATCTTCTTTTAAGTCTGTAATGTTCTTATAACTTGTACAACCAAAGGCTGGTATGAAAAGAGTCACATCGTTATCTAAGCCCGCAAAGCCTTTACAGAGAGCATAAGCTACATCTTTTACACCGCCGGCTTCTGAAATACCGGCACATTCCATGCTTACAAGCCAGATTCTCATAAGACTCCTTATTTCTTTACAAAATCAGGACGAAGGCATTCAGCACCGTTTACATAAACGTTCTGGACTTCTGAACCTTCTTCGAGATATACAGTAAGAAGCACGCGAACAACCTTTTCAAGGCCGCCTTTGATATATGCTTCCTGGCTGCAGAACAAAGCTGCCTTTGAAACATCAATTCCCTTGTAGTCACGACGAAGAACAGCACATGGGTTTGCTTCATCAAGATCCTTTGTAAGGGTAAAATGAATTGAAACAATATCTTCAGCCTTAACATTGTTAAGTGCGAAAATTTCCGAACACATTTTTACAGTTGATACTGAAATTGATTCTTTTGTATTTTCAGCGCAGGCTGCACCACGGATTCCATATAATCTTTTCATCTTTTTTCCTAATTGTTTTCGTTTTCAAGCAACTGCTTCAATCTTCCAAGAAATTCAGAAGCCTGTTCTTCCTGTGGAGCGGCAGGCTTTACGTTCTTGGATGCAGTCACATCTGGGAGCTGTTTAAGATAAACTTCTCTTGCCTTGTTATACAATGCAAAATCCGGGAAAGTCACGGAAATAAGGTTCACGTTATTGAATTCCACATTTGGAGAAACCTTTTTAAGGTCTACCAATGCAAGAATTTCATCATTCGAAAGTGTTTCCGGATAGTAGCTAACATCTTTTTCTGCTTTCTTTACGATTTCCGAAGCGATCATTTTTGCCGCGCTGTCACAGGCTTCCTTAACATATCGTTCAAGTGAATCCTGGTCAGAAATATAGAAATCAGCAGCAAGAGCAACAATGGCTTCCGGCTTTACAGTGGCATTAAAATTGAAATCAAAGTTGTAGTTAAAATCAATCTTGTCGTCTGTATAAGAACTATAAACATCCCCGGAAGGAAGCACACCGGAAACCTTAACAGGAACCGAATATGGCTTTAATTCATAAGTCTGAAAGTCAACATTTGTAGGAAGCAAAAACTGCCAGTGCCAGGAAAATTTTCCAGAGTAAACAGGTTCTTTTAAAACACCACTGGTCTTAGATTTTAATACACCAATCTTGTTTGGAGAAACACGGATCTGAGTCCACCCGATAAAAAAAACAGCGCCTGCAAAGAGAACCAGAATAATAAAACAGGTCAAAAGACTCTTAAAAAACTTTTTCATATTTCCTCTTGACTGTAAAAAACTTGTCAATTTAGTATATCTTTGGTTTATGAGAAACACAAGACAAGAGCATTCTGAAAAACTTACCCTTCCTCTTCTTTTTATGCTTACTCGTCGAATGATTCTTTTTCTTTTCTTGCTGATGACAGGTCTTATTTGCTTTTACCTGATTGGAAATTACCAGCAGTTCCTAGATTCTTCCCAGAAAATCATTCTCAATGCCTGTGCCATCACCGCCGTTGGAGAAATCCTTTTCAGTTTGATGGGAACCGTGGAATCAATTCTCTGCCTGGTTCTTAGAAAGGATGCTCGCCTTTACCATTCCATTCATCTGGTATTAATCGTCATATCAGGACTATACGGAACCGCTTTTCTTATCCTGTTCAGAGTCATTTCGATCATTTCTACCGGTCTGTAAAAACATTCATGTCCAAAGGCCCCAGGAGTATATATCCCAAAGCTTTTGGTATAATCTCGACAGGTCTGTTTTCATCAAAAAAACACTTTTTTACACGGTTACTTACGCTTTGAAAAGGACTTTTTCTGAAGAGATCGCTTTCCCATTCAAGGCCGACGGATTTTATCTTTCCTGAAATTCCAAGAACGTTTGCAAAAGATATGCTGTCAGAGGGATTTTTTACGGTAAGAAAATAAGGCTGCTTTTTTAATGAATAAACGGACTGCTCTTTGCACAACCACACATCAGGATGAAGCTTTTCGCCAAAGGAATAAAAATTGTTCAGAAGGTGGTCCAGTCGCCCTCCATCTCCGCCGATCAACGTAATAAAAGGCGTCCCACGCTGCTCAGAAGCATATTCAAAGGCACGGCTAACTGCCAGCTCTGTATCGGTAAAGTCTTTGTCACAGGGAAACTGTTCCACTAAATCAGAAAAACTTTCCAGAAGGGATTTATCCTTTATGCTGTCAAAATCTCCCAGTATGGAGTCAGGTTCAAAATCATACAGCTCAGAAAAATAATTCTTATAATCAAGGCATGCTTCAAGTCCAGAATCCGCAGCAATCACATAATCAGGCTGGCTGTGCATTGGATTTTTCCAGTAAGAGACAGTTTTTTCAGGCTGGGGATAAAGCCCTCCTGTAAAAATTACAATGTGTATGGACTTTTGATTATTTTGCAAAGTATAATTTCCTCCGGAAAAGTATAACATGCACAGTATAAAGATTCCTTTAGTTTTACAGAAGATGAACTCTATTTTCGAAGAAAACGGCTTTAAGGCTTACCTTGTAGGCGGTGCCGTTCGTGACGCCCTTATGGGAAAAGAGCCATCTGACTGGGACCTTACAACAAATGCAACTCCTGAACAGGTAATGCAGATCTTTCACAAGGTCATTCCAACTGGAATTGCCCACGGGACTGTCACCGTTCACTTCATGAAGGAAGAAATTGAAGTTACAACTTTCCGAACTGAATCTGATTATTCCGACGGCCGTCACCCAGACAAGGTTGAATACACTGGAAACATTGAAGAAGACCTTAGCCGCCGCGACTTTACGATGAACGCAATCGCTGTTTCCATCAAAGACGGAAGTCTTGTGGACCCATTTGACGGTCAGACAGACATCAAAAAGAAGATCATCCGCACTGTAGGAAATCCATACGAACGTTTTTCTGAAGACGGGCTGCGTCCGGTTCGGGCTGTTCGTTTTTCTGCCCAGCTGGGATTTGAAATCGAAAAGGAAACCTTCAAGGCAATCAGCGATCCAAAGATTCTGAACGTAACAAAAGGCATTTCCGTAGAACGATTCAGAGATGAACTTATGAAGCTGTTGAAAGCGGAAAAGCCTTCTTACGGCCTTAAGATCATGGAGGAAAGCGGCATAATGCATCTTTTCATGCCAGAATTTGATGTGTGCCGTGGCTGCATCCAGGGAGATTTCCGGGGCTTCCATGAGTTTGACGTAATGGACCATTTGCTTTACGCCTGCGACGGTGCTCCAAAAGAAAAACCTTTGGTAAGACTGGCAGCCCTTTTTCACGACATTGGAAAACCAAAGTCAAAGAAAGTGGTACACACAGATGCCGGTGACACAAACACTTTCTACAGCCACGAACGATATTCTGCGGAAATCACAAAAAGCCTTATGACCCGCCTTAAGTTCAGCAACGCTGAAATCGAATCAGTATGTCATCTTGTTGAAAATCACATGTTCAACTATGAACCTAACTGGACAGATGCCGCTGTTCGCCGTTTCCTTGTTAAGGTGAAGTATGAAAATGTTGAAGACCTTTTTGACCTTCGCCTGGCAGACATTTACGGAATGCACAATGTTCCAGTCCGCATGCATGACACTTCAACGGTTGCCCTTTTGCTGGAATTCAAAGAACGAATCCACAAAGAAGAAGCCCAGAAAACAGCCCTGGACCTTAAATCTTTGGCTGTAAACGGAAAGGATCTTATGCAGAATGGAATCCCAGCAGGAAAAATCCTTGGCCAAATTCTGAACGAACTTTTTGAAACCGTTCTGGACGATCCAGCCCAGAACACAAAAGAAACTCTTTTGAACATTGCAAAGAACCTTTATGAAAGTCGTAATCTATAGCACAAACACAAATTTCTTTGACTCAAGCTTAGTTCATATAAACTCTTTACCAAAGTGTGCAGAAAATTTAACACAATTAGCACAAAAGAATCCAAATTTAGACATAATCATAACAACTCAGCTTCCTGGAATGTTTCTTGTAGATTTTGACAAAGATGGAAACATTGAAAAATCAGACAAAATTTCCTACAAAATTCTAACTGGAACTACAGCCCAGGAACTTGCCGCAGAAATAAAAGAGCTTTCCCCTGACCTGGCAATTCCCGCCACCTTCTGGGTAACCCCTTTTGACTGGCTTCCTGTTCAGGATGCAGAAATAGCAGAACTGCTTTCAAAAGATGGTATCAACACGATCAGCCACAGCGCAGAAGTCTGCATGGACTGTTTTGACAAACGCAGAACCAGGGATCTGCTTGTTCAGAACGGAAAGAACGTTGCCCCATCCGTTTACGTGCACCACCAGCTTTTTTGGAGCGAACGGGGAAAAACAATGGTAAAAAACAACGCCTACAAGGAACACGTTTTCAATCAGATTTCAAAACTGAAATTCCCTGTAGTCATAAAAGACACTCTTGGACTCAGCTCCTACGGAATGGACGTAAGCAAAACCTTCAACCAGACAAAAGCTTTTCTTCTTTCAAAAAAGAACTCCGGGGATCGACTTGTGGAAGAATTCCTGGACGGACCGCAGTTTGGAACAGAAATCCATGGAACTCCCGGACACTACACGGTTTTTCCACCATTCCTTTTTTCAACAAACCAATACGGAATCACAAGTCCAAAACAGTCCGTAAAGCTTGGACCTGTTACAGATGAAAAATATAAAATTCAGGAATTAAAGGAACAGCTTACAGCCCTTGCAGAAAGCCTAAAGCTCAAAGGAATCGCTCAGGTTGATCTGGTGTTCCACCACGAAAAATGGTATGTCATCGAAATTAACCCAAGGCTTTCGGGTTTGACTCAGACCATTGCTGCCAGCGCAGGAAAGACTTTGGTTCAGATGCTGATGGAAAGCGCATTGCAGGAAAACATTCCAAACCCGGAAATGAAATATGTGCTGGACATTAAATTCCCTATCCTGACTGAACAGCAGCAGAAAGAACTTTATGCTCTGGAATCCGTTAAATATCTTCAACAGACCTTTAACGAAGCTGCAAACCAGCACAGAGAAATGGGCTTTTGCGAAGTGATTTTTGGCGGAAGAGAAAATCCAATCCAGCTTGTAAAGGACCTGGAAGAAATAAAAAACAGGTTCCCGGAAATCCTGGAACCTGTCTTTTATGAAAACGCCCTAAAACTTTTAGAGAACCTCTAATATTTCCCGAAAATAGGAATTGTTGATTCTGGCTTCGTTCATCAATTCAACATAAGAATAATAACGAACCGGTTCGTACAACCGTCCAAAGGCGATGTAGGAACCTTTAGAGTCAACGCCATAAGAAATCTGATATACCAGACCTTCGTAGGTAAATTCCCATTCCTTTTTTGCGTCGATTAAAAACCTGAAATCTTCTTTTTTCATATTTAAAAGTTTGAAAAAGTTAGAAAACTACTCGCCTTCGGCTCCTAGTTTTCCCTTATTAGATTTAATCAAAGCTGCGCCACTGCTCGCTTTGATTAAATCTGCATGTTCATAACTTCACGTACTTCACGCAAGGTCTGGTCTGCCATGGCGCGGGCTTTTTCTACGCCGTCCAGCAGCACTTTGCGGATGTATTCCGGATCTTTTTCAAGCTGAGCACGTTTTTCGCGCAACGGACGAAGTTCTTCGTTCAAAGCCATTGTAAGCTCGTTCTTAAGCATACCGCCGCCACCTTCACCGATGCGGGCTGCAACTGCTTCTGGAGTTTCCTTTGTACACAAAGAAATCAACTGCAAAAGGTTTGCAACTTCTGGACGGTTTACAGGATCCCAGGTAATAAGGCGTTCACCGTCAGTCTTTGCCTTCTTGATAAGCTTAGCTGTTTCATCTTCTGTTGCAGAAAGCATGATTGCATTACCACGGCTCTTAGACATTTTCTGAGTTCCATCCAATCCCATGATGCTTGGAGTTTTTGAAAGCAAAACATTAGGAAGCGGGAAAACCGGTTCACGGTCCTTACAGAACTTCTTGTTAAAACGGTTTGCGATTGTACGGGCCATTTCAATATGAGGAAGCTGATCTTTTCCAGCAGGAACAACTGTTCCCTTACAGAAAAGAATATCAACAGCCTGATGAACTGGATATGTGTACATTCCGGCATTTACGTTTGTAATTCCGGCTGCTGCAATTTCTTCTTTTACAGTTGGATTTCGGCTCAATTCCGCATTAGAAATTAATGTAAGGAATGGAACCATAAGCTGGTTTGCTTCCGGAATGTATGAATGTGGATAGATGATTACGTTGTCGCTTGGTTCAATGCCGGCTGCAAGATAATCGATTACCAGCTGTTTTGTGTTCTGGCTGATTTCCTGATATGCGTCGTGGTCTGTCAAAACCTGATAGTCGGCGATAAGAATCATTGTTGGAACGCCAAGCTTTGAAAGACGAACACGGTTCTGCAATGAACCAAAATAATGACCGATGTGAAGGCGTCCTGTTGGACGGTCACCTGTCAAAACTCTATATTTCTGTGGATTTTTTACGATGTCTTCTTCAATTTTTTTACTTGTAGCAAGCGCTGCTTCATAAGTAGCGCTGTTAATTGTTTCTGCCATAATTAATTCCTTATAAAAAAAATATATCCGATTTTTCAGCTTTATTCCACATCACCCTGAAGAGGAATCCAGGTTTCGTTTGAAAGCTTCAGGCAAAGTCTTCTGATGTCGTCTATGTCTCCAGGTCCAAGTCCAGGAATATCCATGCTGAAGGAATAAACAACCCCAGGAACCACATCAATCCAGTTACAGACTGCAATCACGTTCCCCTTTTCAGTTGTCAGATATTTAGCCTGAGCCTTACACCAGCCCACAGTTTCTTCCGTAATCTTTTCCCAGTTGTAGTAGTAGCCAGAAATGTCTTCCAGTTCCACGCTTCCAGTAGCCTTTGCACGAGCGATACAGTCACAGCCGCTCCAAACAAAATTCATCTGAGCCAAAGTTCCTGCAATCACAGAATAATGAACGTCATCAGCATCCTGTGGAACATTGAACTTGAACCCTGTCTTTTCCAAAATCTCCTGAGCCGAACATTCCCTAACAGGATTAGGAAGCCCCACCGCCCTGGAACTTTTACCCGGCCGACCACACCCCGCAACCAAACACACCACCGAAATCAAGAGTACAATTTTTTTCATATACGAATAAGTATATAATTTTTAACCACACTTGAACATAATTATTTAAACACTATCAAAGATAGTTTCCTTGCCGATCTGTGCATGTAGCGACGCTAGCTAGCGGTTTTGTAAACCTCTTTCTGACTGGAAGTATTTTCATAAAGAACATTTCTCCCAGTTTTTTTCGTGTCTTTAGTGTCTTTCGTGGTTAAATTCATTATACTACCCCCATGACTTTATCCGCATTCCAGACCTGGCTTGATAACTATCTGAACTTTGAAAAAACTCAGACAAAGAACATTTTCTGGCTTGAATCCATGAAATTCCTTGCCGAAAAGCTTGGAAATCCTCAGGACCAGATCAAATGTATTCACGTCGCAGGCTCAAAAGGTAAAGGAAGCTGTTCCGCCATGCTGGCAAGCATCATAAGCGAAGCAGGATTCAAATGCGGCATTTACTCGTCACCACACATCACAGACTTCCGCGAAAGAATCACCTCTGCTACAGGATTTTTTTCAGACGAAGTATACGAAAAGTCTGCAGACCAGCTTACTTCCCTGATCGACTCGATTCCTCTGGCAGAACTTCCTGCAGAACGTCCATTGACCTGGTTTGAACTGGTTACTCTTTTTGCCTTCCTTTGTTACAAAAACGCCGGCTGCCAGTACGTCATATACGAAGTTGGTCTTGGAGGCCGACTTGATTCCACAAACATCGTTAAACCTCTTGTCAGCGTTCTTATGCCTATCGAAAAGGAGCACACAGAATTCCTGGGTGACACAATCGAAAAGATTGCCACAGAAAAAGCCGGAATCATAAAGCAAAACACACCTGCCGTCATCGCATTGCAGAATTATCCCGACGCAGACCAGGTTTTCCAGAAAAAATGCGCCGAAACCAACTCAGAATGCTTTTTTGTAAAAGACCAGCTTAAAAATCTTGAATACACATACAATAACCAGGGCATCATGCAGGTTTCTTTTTCTCTTGGAGAAACTAAAATCCAGACTGCATTAAAGCTTCCAGGTCAGGTTCAGGCCCAGAATGCCGCCGTTGCAGCCCTTGCCATAAAAACTGCACTTCCAGAAATCACAGACCAGCAGATTCAAGCAGGCCTTTCTAAGGCATATCTTCCAGGCCGTTTCGAAATCCTAGGCACAACAGTCCTGGACGGAGCACATACAGTAAAGAGCATCTCAAACACAATTCAGACTCTTAAAGCTGTTTTTCCAGACCGAAAGTATCACCTGCTCTTTGCAATTGCAGGTGACAAGGAAATTCAGGATATCGTGCCTCTTTTTAAGAACCAGTTTGTTTCCATAACCTTTACCCAGCCAGAAACAGTACGACACTGCGATGCAGAAAAAAGCTTTGAAGTGGCAGAAAAAAATGGAATTCCAGCCCTAGTTGAAAAAGATTTAAAAAACGCCTTTCATAGTGTAAATAACACCCTGAAAGATTCCGATATTATATTGATAACCGGATCCTTTTACCTTGTTTCAGAAGTAAAGCAGCTTTTGGAACAATAGCGGGGGCGTTACGGGGGTGCAACCACCGTTAGAGGGGGCAGCGGAAAACGAAGTTTGGAGCGAGGGGCAGGCGCCCCTTTGTATGTAAAAAAAATGCGCTGTACAAAAGCAATTATTTATTCAGACAATCTTAGAAACAACATAAATGAAATCAAAAAGAATCTTAAACCGGGAGTAAAATTCTGCTGCGCCGTAAAAGCCAACGGTTACGGAAATGACGCCGTAAATTCTGCAAAAATTGCAACAGAACTTGGAGCTTCCTACCTTGCAATCGCAACTGTGGATGAAGGAATTGAGCTCCGTCAGGCTGGAATCAAGACTGACCTTCTCTTGCTTTCTCCATGCTGTCCTGAAGAATTTGCTGAACTTGTTGAAAATAAAATCACACCTCTTGTTTTTGACGAAGAAATCATTTCAGAGCTTGATATGGCTTGTGGAGAATGTGGCGTAAAGAATCATCCTGTTTTTCTTGCTGTAGACACAGGAATGGGCCGCATCGGCTGTCTACCAGAAGAAGCAGCTAACCTTGCAAAGACAATCAGCGCATCAAGAAATCTTAAGCTGGCTGGAATGATCACACATTTTGCTGTCAGCGACAGCATTACAGAAGACAACAAAGCATATACAGAAAAACAGTTCCAGGCCTTCAAGCTTGCAACAGAAAGCGTAAAGGCTTGCGGAATTGAACCTGGAATCCGTACCTGTGCAGCCAGCGCAGCGGGAATCGCCATGCCAGAATATCAGCTGGACATGATTCGCCCAGGAATCATCCTTTACGGTTACTACGCTGATGAAGTTTCAAAAGCATATCTTGAATCAAAAGGAATCAAGCTTAACCTTAAGCCTGTAATGCAGTTTGAGACAGCGGTTGCCGCAATCCGCCGCTTTACACCAGGACGCTCAGTTTCTTACGGCCGCACTTGGACTTGCCAGAAAGAGACAGACATTGCAGTCCTTCCTGTTGGCTATGCAGACGGACTTTTGCGCCGAAACGCTCCGGGGCTTAAAGTTTCAATCAACGGAAAAGAATATCCTGTTGTAGGACGAATCTGCATGGACCAGTGCATGGTTGATATCGGCTTGAACAATCCAGATGTAAAACGCTGGGACAAGGCCATCCTTTTTGGACCAAAAGACCAGGGCGCCCTTTATGATGCCGACGATCTGGCCAGAATGACAGGAACAATCTCTTACGAAGTGATGACTGCAGTTTCAAAAAGAGTTGAAAGAATCGTAAAATAATTTTTTTACCAGCTTTTATTATTTCTCCAAAAAATTAAAAAAATATTGTAATTTATTGAGAAGAATGTTGTTTTTCTCTATAATAACAAGGTAATTGTAAAAAAATTATTCGGGAGGATTCCACCTCGGTGGGCCAGATTATGATTAAATCAAAAGTTACAAGCGCTATTATTCTTTCAGCCGGAATTGCAGTTCTTGCATCATGTGCTACTACTAAAGCTGCAGAAAATACAAATACATCTTCAATCGAAGTAACAGAAGCTCCTGCTGGAGAAAAGGTAAAAAAAGAACCAAAACCAATTTCTGTTCAGAATACTTCAAACCAGCAGGAAAAGCAGTTCAAAGCTCTTCTTAGCACTCTTGAAATCAAGGTTAATTCATATCCTAAACAGACTTACTCAAAAACACCTTTCAATGGCGAATATACAATCACAGTAACAACTGACAATGGACCAGCAGCAGATCTTAGCATCACAGCTTCTTATCCATGTGGTCGTTCAAACGATTCAATTTCATACAACACAATTCAGCTTAAGACAAATGAAGAAGGAAAAGTTACATTCAAGCCAGAAACACCAGCTTTCGCGGTAAAAGATGAAGTAACTTTCTACCCAACTCCAGTAAGCTCGAACTCTATGATCGTAAAGGCAGCTTATGACGTTGCTGTAAAAGCTCCTTATGTTGTTAAATCCAGCTATGTTACATATCCTTATGGAATCCTTTATGTATACGACTTCAATGAAAATGGAAAGCCAACAACAAACAATTTCACAATGCTCCAGAGTCTTCGTAACTCAGGCGTAAGCGTTGGAAACTCTCCTGTTAGCGATACATCTTATTTCAACAAACCAATTTCAGACCTTTACAAAGCAAACCACAATATCGTTGGTAATGCTTACAACTTCCTCGTTGTAGGTTCTTTCAAATACGCTGAACCAGCAGTTGAAGAAGAAGGTTCTGCAACAGTTAAGCTCATTGCGGAAATTACATGTGTTGATATGAAAAACGGTTCTGTGCTCTACACAACTAGTTTTGAAGAATCAACAACAGATAAAAATAAATGGAGTGCCGAACAGAAGTGTCGCAAGGCTTTAGCTGAAAAAGCTGCCGATGCAATCATCTACGGCATGTAAGGATTTTGAAATGAAATATACAGACACAAGAGACAGCAGCGTTTCAACAGACTTTAGAACAGCTGTTATGAGCGGAATGAATCCAGCAACTGGCGGATTGTACATTCCTACAAGTTTCCCAAAACTTGATCCATCTTTTATCAACAAAAATCCTGAACCATCATTCAGAGATGTTGCTTTCAACATGGCAAAACCTTACGTTGAGGGCGAAATCCCAGATGAAGATTTGATGGAAATCATTCAGGACGCTTATCCTTTTACTCCAAAAACTGTACCAGTAGACAACTCTGCCTACGTACTTGAACTTTTCCACGGTCCAACATGTGCATTCAAGGATTTTGGTGCTCGTTTCATGGCTCGTGTAATGTCATATTTCAACCGTTCAGAAAATGGAACACTTCACATCCTCGTAGCAACATCTGGTGATACAGGTTCGGCTGTAGGTTCAGCTTTCCACAACGTTCCAGGTCTTGATGTTACTATCCTTTATCCAGAAGGAAAGATTTCTAAAATCCAGGAAAAACAGCTTTCTACATTTACTGGCAACGTTCGTGCTCTTAAAGTTAAGGGAACTTTCGATGACTGTCAGAAGCTTGTAAAGACTGCTTTCACAGATGCCGACCTCCGCAAGGAATTCCGCCTTTCATCTGCTAACTCAATCAACATTTCACGTCTTTTGCCACAGAGCTTCTACTACATGTACTCTTCACTTGTAGTTAAGAACCGTGCACCACTTGATACAAAACTTGATAACGCATCTATCGTTTGTGTAGTACCATCTGGAAACTTCGGTAACCTTACATCAGGTCTTATCGCAAAGGAAATGGGTGCTCCAATTACAGGTTTTGTAGCAGCTACAAATACAAACAAGACTATTCCAGACTGGATTGCAACTGGTGATTACAATGCCCGTCCATCTGTAGAAACTTTCGCTAACGCAATGGATGTTGGTGCTCCTTCAAACTACGAAAGAATCAAGGCTATGTACTCTCTTGAAGATGTACGCAAGATGTTTGGTTCTTACTGGCTTGATAATGATGGAATTATGGCTTCTATCACTGATTGTAACACTCGTACAGGTTACACAATCGATCCTCATGGAGCTATCGGTTGGAAAGCATGGGACGACATCCGCAACGGTGGTTTTGAAGCTCTTAAGAACGGTGTTAAGGGAGATATCTCTAAACCAGGACTTACTCCTAACCTTCCTGAATGGGCCGATGAAGTTATCAACAAGAATGCTGTTGGTATCATACTTGAAACTGCTCATCCTGCTAAGTTTGGTTCCATTGTTGCAAAAGCAACAGGTCGTGAACCAGCAATCCCAGAAACATTGCAGGCTGTTATGGCTCTTCCAGATCAGGCTATTCCAATGGAAAATGATTACGAACAGTTCAAAGCATGGTTGAAGGCAAATCTTGCTAAATAAACAATCCAATCAATAACAAAAAAAGGAGCTCGTGAAGTGCACCCCAATTATTGGACACTTTAACTAGGCTGATTTTAAGGACTGATTCCTGAATTGTAAAGGGGTCAGTCCTTTTAATTTAACCTTAATTCTTTTTTCATTGTACCATTCCAGATATTCAATTAATTCTTG
>JAZLGB010000024.1:0-10105 GCA_045616085.1 Treponema sp. | reverse complement strand
ATACCCGTTCCCATACCGAACACGGAAGTCAAGCTCACTAACGCCGATGATACTGCCTTTCGGGGTGGGAAAGTAGGTAGCTGCCAGGCTTTTTTTTTGTTTTAACGGTCTTTTTGGGATGTGCAAAAGGTACAAAAATATTTGTAATCATTTGTGAAATTTGCACAAATAAAAGAATTGTTTAGATAAGTTTTTACTATTAATATGTGTCTATCAAAGGCGATGAAATCACTTGGGTGGTTTTGTCGCCTTTTTTTATTTTAATCGCATTGGCGGAAAGGAGGCTTTCTATGGAAAACCTTATCAAAAACGCAGAACTTATTAATGAACAACTTGCTCGTTATGGTGTGAAATTTGGAATCTATAAAAACGGAACTTTTAACGAAAGATTGTTTCCTTTTGATCCTATTCCTAGAATTATTTCTCATTCTGATTGGGAGGAACTGGATAAAGGGCTTGTTCAGCGTGTGACTGCTCTGAATCTTTTTCTTCAGGATATTTATTCTAAAAAGCAGATTATTGCAGACGGGGTTGTTCCGGAAGAATTTGTTTTTTCTTCTTCTGGATATTTGGCTCAGTGTGAAGGGATTATTCCTCCTCATGGAATTTATAGTCACATTTCTGGGATCGATTTGGTTCAGGCTAAGACTGGGGAATGGTACATTCTGGAAGACAATCTTCGTATTCCTAGTGGGGCTTCTTATCCGCTGATTGCTCGTGGGTTGAGCCGTAGCTGTTCTCCTGAAACTTTTACCGCCAACAAGGTTGTTGAAAACCGCAACTATGGGCTTCTTTTGAAGGATGTTCTTGATGATATGAATGTTGGTGGCATCAATGTAGTGTTTACTCCTGGGCGATTCAATGCTGCTTATTTTGAACATGCTTATCTTGCTGAACAGACTCATTCGGTGCTTGCTCAGCCAGGGGACCTTTTTGTTGAAAACGACATCTGCTACTGTAAGACACTTGGTGGAAAGAAACGGGTTGGTGCAATCTATCGCCGTGTCAGCGATGAATATCTTGATCCGCTGACTTTTGTTCCTGAATCTTTGATTGGTATTCCTGGAATCATGGAGGCTTACAAGGCCGGAAACGTTGCTTTGCTTAATGCCCCTGGAAACGGTGTGGCAGACGACAAGGGTATCTACTACTTTGTGCCAAAAATGATCAAATACTACCTGAACGAAGAGCCTATTCTTCACAATGCGCCTACTTATCTTCCTTTTTATGAAGAGGATCAGAAATATGTGCTTGCTAACATCAAGAATCTTGTAATTAAGGATGTTGCGGAAGCGGGCGGTTATGGAGTTCTTTTTTGTAGGGACCTTTCTTCAGAAAAGCTTTCGGAAATGATTGACCTGATTAAGACTCAGCCTAGACGCTGGATTGCTCAGGAAATCATTGACTTTAAGGATATGCCGATTATGGAAGGCGGCGAAACTGTGGAACGTAAGGCGGACCTGCGTGTGTATGTTCTTTCGGGAAAGATCTGCCAGGTTTGGCCAAGCGGTTTGACTAGATTTTCAAGAAACCCTGCAAGTTTTGTAGTTAATTCATCTCAAGGTGGAGGATTTAAAGACACATGGATTTTAGCGAAGTAACAACACCATTAACATTGAAACAGGTGGACTGCCTTTACTGGCTTGGCCGCTACACAGAACGAGTTCTTTCTACTTTGAAGAACTTTATGATTGTTTATGATTCTCAGTTGGACAGCGATTTTGATTATGCTGCTTATTGTACAAAGCTGGATATTTACAACGGTTTTAGCGATCTTGGGGATTTTTGCCACAGATATGCTTTTGACAAGGATTACGCCAGCTCAATTATCTGCAGCATTATTCGGGCTTACGACAATGCCATCATGCTTAGAGATACTATCGGAAGCGAAGCTGTTGCTTATGTTGAAATGGCTCAGCGCACAATGATGGATGCGGAATTCAGTACAACTCCTATGCTTATGTTCCAGAAGGTTATTGATTACATCATGGCTTTTTACGGAACTGTTAATGATTCGATCATCGACAGAAACATTCGGAACATCATCCTGTGCGGTCACGGGGTTGAACGGCTTGATTACTTTTTGCGTCTGGAGATTAATCCTCAGCGGGTTTCTTTTGAATGCCGCAAGCTTTCTCAGGTTTTGCCTTACATCGACATTGAGGTGGACAAATTCACAATCAGTAAAATTTGTGGTGAGCTGAATGAAGATACTTCGGTTCAGGACAACGTGGATAAGGAAGTTCTTGTAAATCTTGTGGATTCATTTTTTGTAGGAAGATAACAATGAAAACTCTAGAAATTGATTACACAATGATGTTGGATTTTAGTGTTCCTGCCACAAACCATTATTTTGTGCTTCGCTGTGTTCCTGTTTCCAGAGGATGTCAGACTGTTACTGCAAGAAAACTGGAAATTACGCCGGATGCTTCTGTGCTTACAAGCCGGGATGTATTTGGAAATGTGTCTTATAGAGGTTTGATCAAGGAACCTCACACCAAATTTGGGTTTAGGGCCACAGCTACTGTTCAGGTAAACAGCGAAAATGGATCACGGGAAAACTGTCTTCTGCTATACAAGTATTCAACTTCTTTGACTTACGCGTCAGATGCCATGAAAAGGTTTTTGTACAAGACTTTTGAAGGCACCGATATGGAAGAGTCTGTTCGCACGGCCAGTGTGTCTAGGGAAAATGTGCGTCGGTTTGCTTCCAAGCTGATGGACGCGGTAAATCATGTTTTGGTTTACGAACCTGGTGTGACTTCTGTTTCTACTTCTGCAAGAGAAGCTTTTGAGCTTGGAAAAGGGGTGTGCCAGGATTATGCCCACATTTTTTGTAGTTTGAGCAGAATCGCTGGAGTTCCTGCCCGTTATGTCTGCGGAACTTCTGAAGGGGAAGGTTCAACTCATGCCTGGGTTGAAGTTTTTATGCCGGATCCTGTGATTCACACAAAAAGGGCGATTCAGATTCCTGGCCGTTGGTATGGATATGATCCTACCCGCAACAAACTTTGCGACGACGACTATGTGATTCTTGCGGTTGGCCGGGATTACAACGACTGTCAGGTGGACCGGGGAATTCTGTGCGGCGGCGCGGACCAGACTCAGACTGTATTTGTAAAGACTATAAACGAACAATAGGAAAAAATATGATTAAGACAATTGCAAAGGTTGCTCTTCCAGTTGATGAAACTTTGGAAATCAAACGGAACCGCATTGAGCCTGCTGTTAGAACTAAGAACATGAAGAGAATCAGCATTGTAACTGGCATTCACGGGGATGAACTGGAAGGCCAGTATGTGTGCTATGAACTTCAGCGTAGAATCAACGAAAATTTTGACTGCCTTAAGGGTATCGTGGACATTTACCCTGCCATGAATCCTTTGGGAATTGATTCCATTGAACGTGGAATTCCTGCCTTTGACCTTGATATGAACCGTCTTTTTCCTGGAAACATAGAAGGAAACATGACTGAATATTTGGCTGCGGAAATAATTAAGGATGTTTCTGGTTCTGATGCTGTAATCGACATTCACGCCAGCAACATCTACCTTACAGAAATTCCTCAGATTCGTATTAATGAATTAAATGAAAAAGAACTTGTGCCTTTGGCTGAAAAAACTAACGTGGACTTTATCTGGGTTCACGGAGCAAGCACTGTTCTTGAAGCTACTTTTGCCTACAGTTTGAACAGCACAGGAACACCTTGTCTTGTTGTGGAAATGGGTGTGGGAATGCGAATTACAAAAGAGTACGGCGACCAGCTTGTGGACGGAATCCTGAATTTGATGCGGGAAATGGGAATCTGGAACGGCGAAACAAAGGAGCCTAGAAAACCTATCATTTCTAAAAATCCAAACGATGTGCAGTTTCTGAACGCTTCTACCGGGGGACTTTTTGTTCCTTGTGTAAAGCACTGGCAGAAGCTAAAAAAAGGTGACCTGATTGGTCAGATTATTGATCCTCTTTCGGGGAAGGTGCTGGATGATGTGGTTAGTCCTGTGAACGGAATCCTTTTTACAATTCGCGATTATCCAATTGTAGACGAAGGTTCCCTTTTGGGCAGACTTTTGCGTGAAGAGGTGCTTGTATGAAAAAGAAGATTATTTACGAAATAAAAGGTCTTTACAGGGACAATCTTAGAGTTACCGGCTATGAATTTGGAGAAGGGGAAAAGTCCCTTTGTATCGTGGGTTCTATGCGTGGTAATGAAGTTCAGCAGCTTTTCTGCTGTTCAAATCTTGTTAAGAAATTTAAGCAGCTGGAAGAAGAAGGACGCATTCTGGAAGGTCACAAGATTCTTATTATTCCGTCTTGTAATCCTTATTCAATGAACATTCATAAGCGGTTCTGGCCTATCGACAATACAGACATTAACCGAATGTTTCCTGGCTACAATCTTGGGGAAACTACCCAGCGTATTGCGGACGGGGTTTTTAAGGCCATAAAGGATTATCAGTATGGAATTCAGTTTACTTCGTTCTATATGCCGGGGAATTTTATGCCTCATGTTCGTTTTATGGACGAAGGTTTTTCGGATGTGGAAACAGCTGAGCTTTTTGGGCTTCCTTATGTTGTAAAGCGAACTGTTCGTCCTTACGATACTGCCACATTGAACTACAACTGGCAGGTCTGGGATACAAAGGCTTACAGTCTTTACTCTACTACTACAAGTTGTGTTGATCCAAAGAGTGCCGGTCAGATTGTGCTTTCGGTAATGAGATTCTGCAACGCAAAGGGTTTTGTGAAATATCAGGAGTCTTTCCATCATCAATCGAAGGTGGTTGTGGACACCGACATGGTTACGGTTCAGACTGCAAAGTCTGGGATTTTTGAACCTTTGGTGAAGGCCGGGGACACTGTTTCTGAAGGAACTCCTCTTGCAAACATCATCAACTGCTACGATGGCGAAATAATGGAAACTCTTTATGCGCCTTTGGACTCCAAGATTTTCTTTATGCATAACGAACCTTTGACTTATGCCAATACAGCGGTGTTCAAGCTGGTGGAAATGTAAGGAAAAAAGATGAAGTCAGTTCCAAAAATCGGGTTACGGATCATCAAATCGGCGGTGGCTGTGTTTTTGTGCTACCTGGTTAACTATTTTCGCGGGGAAGAGGGCATTGTGTTCTACAGTCAGCTTTCGGCCCTTTGGTGCATTCAGTCTTATATTTCGACAACAAAGAAAAATGCGGCTCAGCGAATTGTGGGAACCTTTGTTGGGGCGATTTTTGGGCTGGCGGTGCTGCTTTTGCTTGGGTATTTCAGGAACAGTCTTTTGCTAAGCGATTTTTTGATGTACGGAATTGGGGCGGTGCTTACTTCTGTGAGCATTGTGTACATTCTGTATGTGACTGTAGTCATCAAAAAGAAACAGGCTTCATATTTTTCCTGCGTTGTGTTTTTGAGTATTGTGGTAATCCACGGAGCAGACGCAAATCCTTATTTTTTTACTTTTAACCGTTTTTTTGACACCATGATCGGTATTGTGATCGGGGTTGCGGTTAATCTGTTTCATCTTCCTAGAAAAAAGCACAAGGACATTCTGTTCATTTCCGGGCTGGACGACACTCTTTTGGATGAAGAATATCATTTGAACGACTACTGCAAGGTTGAACTGAACCGAATGTTGGACGAAGGACTGAATTTTACTCTCTGTACATTGCGTCCTCCTGCCAGCATCATTGAGCCGATGAAGGAAATCAAGCTGAAGATTCCTGTGATTGCCATGGGCGGCGCGGTTTTGTACGACACAAATGAAAAACGGTACCTGGAAAAAGTTGAGCTGGAGCCGGCGGATTCCATTCCGGTTAAAAGATTTCTGGAAGAAAATCAGGTGATTTATTTTGCCAATGTTGTGATAGACGACACTCTTTTGATCTTCTACAACAAGTCGGAACAGAATCCTTTTGATGAAACTCAGAAGCTTTTCGTTAAGCAGCTCAGAAAGTCACCTTACAGAAATTACATCAACCGGCCGGTGCTTCAGGATGAACCGGTTGTGTACTACATGCTTTTTTATCCAACTGGAAAGATTGAAGAAATCTACGGTTTGCTGGAAAATGCCGGGCTTTTGGAAAATTATAAGACTTTGAAATACCCTTCAAAGGATTTTCCGGGTTACAGTTATCTGAAGATTTACAATAAAGCGGTTAAAAAGGAAAACATGATCGAGCTTTTGAAGCGCCGCATGAAGATTGAAAAGACTGTCAGTTTTGGAACAATCCCTTCCCAGTATGATTATGTTGTAAAGGAAGGGGATACCAACGAAGTTGTTCACAGGATGAAGAGGCTGTTTGATAACTCTTTATAGTACACCGAGGCAGATAAGGCTCATCAATGGGATTGTGATCACGCAAAGAATGGTTGTGAGCAGGACTACGTTTGCTGCCAGTTCCTGCTGACATTCGTGGAGTTCGGCCAATGATTCGATGATTGCGCCGGAAGGGGCCATGGCAAGCACTACGATTGTTGTTTTAAGAATGTTGTCGTCGAATGGGAGCAACTTTACGAATAAGGCTGCCAGTATTGGGAACACAATCAATTTCAATCCGCAGGTTGCGTATACAAATCCTCTTGTAAAAAGCTTTTTGATTTCTGATTTTGCAAGACGCATTCCAAGGATGAACATGCAGAATGGGGTACTCATGCGGGAAAGCAGTTCGATTGGGCTGAGGAATGTTTTTGGCAGATGAACATTGGCGATAAAAAGTGGAATGGCAACAAAAAGAGAAAGGGTTGTTGGATTCAAGATGGCACTTTTAATTGAGATGAACTTTTTGTCGTTTGTGATAAGGTATGTGCCTACTGTAAACACGATCAGGTTCATGGTCATTACGTTGATTGAGCTGTAGCATAATACGATTGGTTCATTTGGGAAAATGCTGGAAATGACTGGCATGCCAAGATAGCCTACATTGCCGAGAACTGAGCCTACGGAAAGGATTCTGTATTTGGAATCTTCGTATTTTCGGCCTACTACAAGGAAAATCAGAAAGAAGAAAAGCAGCTGAACGACCAGCGAAACAATGAAATAGATTCCGATTTTTTTGAAACCTTCCCGGCTGAATTCAAGCTGCAGGAAAGAGTTTATGATCATTGCTGGACCAAGAACGTAAACCAGAATTACTGAAAGAGTTTTTGCATGTGAAACAGATGCTTTTTCTGTTTTTACCAGAATGAATCCGAGTGCCATGTAAAAAAGAAGAACAGATACTGTTGAAAACAAAAGGATATGCATTTTTAGTATTCTATTGAATTGCAAGGTGAGGGTCAAAATGAAAAAGGGCAAAAAAAAACCGGCGTGAGATCGCCGGCTGTATGAGGGGATGCGTCGTAATGAGTGGCTCCTGCCTCGTAGTATAAGTTGTGCGGCGTATACGAATTGACAACCCGTCCGTCTCACAACTCCTTTATACCACACATCAGAATTATTGCAAGAAAAAAGTGAAAAAAAATAATTTTTTTTCACTTTTTTCCTGTAGAATATAGCAAAGGATTAAGTAATATGTCGCCACAAGTTTCAAATGCAATAAATACAATAGATAGACTCATTCCTTTGGTGGAAGATGCTGAACGTCAGTTCAAGAGTGCCCGTAACTGGAGTTTTTTGGACGTGCTTGGCGGTGGGATGATTGTTGATATGATCAAACACTACAAGCTGAACAAGGCCGGAAACACTATGGAGGAAGTAAATTATCTTCTTCAGCAGTTGAGTCGGGAATTGGGAAGCCTTTCCATGCCAGAGGACTATCGGATGCAGATGGGGGGATTCCTTTCGTTTGCTGATTTTCTTTTTGACGGGGTTTTTGTTGATGCTTTTATGGCCAGCAAAATCATGTCGAGTTTGGATGAAGTTCGTAAATTGAAGGATAGGTTGATTGAACTGAAAAGACGGCTGGAGGTTATGTAATGGAAATTGTTGATACTAGAGAAGGTTTTATCTTTAAGATAACAGGAAATAAGACTTTTGCTGTTTTGAGCGACAGGGATGACGTTGCTTTCTGTCCTTTTTGCTACAGCCAGATCAATTTTTCGGACGACAAATGCCCTTGTTGCGGCAAAAATATTCCTGAAATCATTTACTACCACGGGGATGATCAGACTTGGATCGCTTCGGGGAATGAGTAATTTTTTTAACTGTTAGTTTAATGTCATATCTGTGGAATCCTCTTAGAATCTTATTGAAAATCAGTCCGTGAGATTTTAGGGGGATGAAATGAAAAAGATGTTTTGCCTGTTTGCGGCTTTGTTTGTTTTTAGTTCTTGTACAACTTTTCAAAATCTCTTGAATCCTGATTATTCCGTTCACTATGAACTTTCGGAAGAGCAGGCTGTGGCAGTGGCGGCTAAAGTTGAGGCGGAGAAAGGGTATCTTAAAAAGTTTTTTGCCAAGGATAGCATTGGAAAACTCCATGAGGTGATCATTTATGATGATTATTACCTTAAATTGGACAATCAGCTTTATGCCTTTAGATATGATGATCTGATGTACTACAAGCTTTCGCTGAATCTTTTTGGCACTGAAACCAATATTGATGGTACTGAAAAGGTGATTGGTTTTACCTGCTGGGCAACTTCGGTCTCAAATCAGGATCTTACGGTTCATATTATTTTTGCCCAGGAACTGTTTTCTAAGAAGCATTATAATTCTCAGTATGAGGCGGCCAAGATTGGTGGGGTTTATTTCGCAGGCAGACTGTCTGATGCGGGGTACATCGATGCCTGGGGAAAATGGCACAGATACACTTGGTCTGATTATTTTGAACAGATTTTTGGAACGATTGATCAGGATGTAAGGCGAAAGATGTATATGGGGCTGGAGGTAAGACGTTAGGAATTTTTTAACCCGCAAAAATAAATCTCTACTTTTTAGTTTGTTGGAAGTAAAAAGACAGTAGGAAAGATGCTGTTTTACGAAGAAATAGAACAGATTGTCGGAGTTCCAATCTACCATTCGTTTTTGACATATAAAAAGGAATTGCTGGAGTTTGGTTGGTCTGTGAAAAAAATCTACATGAAAGATGAATGTGTAGAATTTGTAAGGGGATAATATGAAAAAGAAATCGAAAGGAGAAATAAAATGCCAATGATTAAAGTAGAGACTTCAGTTAGTCTCACAACAGAAAGAAAATAGTAAGTAAACCTAAAAATTGCTGTTCGCAATTTTCTTAACGGTTTGCTATTGAACACCGGCTGCCAGCAGCCTTACACATATTCTGAAAGCTGAACTTGGAAAAGCCATCAGCATTATGGGAAAACCAGAAAGCTATCTTATGATTAATCAGAGTAAGTAAACCTAAAAATTGCTTTCGCAATTTTCTTAACGGTTTGCTATTGAACAACGGCCACTAGTGGCCTTGCACATAATCAGGATTTGTATTTCGGCGGCAAGAAGATGGATAAGGGTGCATTTGTAGAAGTAAAAGCTCTTGGAAATATCGACGCTGGCCAGAGCGATAAGATGACAACAAAAGTTTGCGAGATTCTGAATGCTCAGTTAGGGATTCCAGTCGATGCGGTGTATGTAGCATATTTTGGAACCAGTAACTGGGGATGGAACGGAAGTAATTTTTAGCGAGTAGGGGACGGGTCTCAAACGTTGGCCCGAAACATCCGGCTGGAAAATCGGAAAAATTGCGTATTTACGCAAAATATTCGAAAAGAAATGATAGCACGTCCCAGATATTTATCAAAGCTGATTTCAAAAAAACAGAATGGTCTCATAAAAATAATCACAGGGAATCGCCGTTGTGGGAAATCTTATCTGCTTTTCAACATCTATCATGAATATCTGAATTCTATTGGAGTTCAAGATTCCCAGATTATTGAACTTGCTTTGGATGAAACTGCAAACGCAAAATATCGCAATCCTATTGAACTGGACAAATATATCCGCGAACTGACAAAAGATCCATCGGTTTTCTATTATGTTTTCCTGGACGAAATTCAGAAAGTCGAAGATATTCAAAATCCATTTGTACCAGATTCAGATTCCAAAATCTCATTTGTAGATACAGTCATCGGCTTGATGAAATTAAAGAATGTTGACCTTTACATTACAGGAAGCAATTCCAAAATGTTGTCTTCCGATATCATTACAGAA
>JAZLGB010000023.1:0-30728 GCA_045616085.1 Treponema sp. | reverse complement strand
GAAAACCACAAGTGCGGAGAAGACAACGAGGAAATGTCTCCTGAACGCGTAACCGAAATCATCGAATCAGTTTACGCAAGAAGAAAATTCAAACTGCACAAGTTCCACGCACCTTCACACCAGTCAGACTTTGACTTTGACTTTTCTACCTGTGACGGAACTGCAGACGACGCAATACTTGCACTTGTTTCCGTTGAAAAGGTTTTCCGCCTCTACAAACCGGGCAATGTAATCCACAGCGACAGGGTCAAGGTTGACAAAAACATCGACAACTTCCTGAGACAGCACTTTGTACAGTATCCTGCATTCTGCAGCGACCGTGAAGACATTGAAAACGATCCTTCACACATCTACTGGTGCGGCGTAAAGGAAGATCCTCAGTACGATGACCTTACCCTCATCGCCGTAAAGAAGGGCTGAAGCATTTAGGCAATGAATTGAATTCAAGGCCCTAAAATGTTATAATAGAAACGAATGTTGAATTTTTCAGCAAAATTAGATTTTTTTCGAGGTAAACTATGGTCTACACAGCAGAAGTAGAACACATGTGTCCTTTGGCTAAGGGCGCATATCATGGTCCTGCTCCAATTCCTGAAGAAGGAAAATGGGTTCAGGTTAAGAAAATTGAAGATGTTTCTGGTTTCACACACGGTATCGGTTGGTGTGCTCCACAGCAGGGTGCATGTAAGCTCTCTTTGAACGTTAAGGACGGTATCATTGAAGAAGCACTCGTAGAAACAATCGGTTGTTCTGGTATGACACACTCAGCAGCTATGGCTTCTGAAATCCTTATCGGAAAGACACTTCTTGAAGCTCTCAACACTGACCTTGTTTGCGATGCTATCAACACAGCTATGCGCGAACTCTTTATGCAGATCGTTTACGGTCGTACTCAGTCTGCTTACTCTGAAGGTGGTCTTAAAGTTGGTGCTTCTTTGGAAGACCTTGGTAAGAACCTCCGTTCACAGGTTGGTACTATGTTTGCTACTCGCAAGACTGGTCCACGTTACCTTGAAATGACAGAAGGTTACGTTGAAACTTGTGCTATCGATAAAGATGGTCAGATCATCGGTTACAACTGTATCAACTTTGGTAAATTGATGGATGCTTTGAAGGCTGGAAAACCTGCTAACGAAGCTATCGAAGGTGCTCGTACACACTATGGTCGTGTAACAGCTGATCAGGGTATGGTAAAACTTATCGACCCACGTAAAGAATAGGACTGGAGGAATATAGAAATGGCTACATTATTTGAAGATTACGCTGGACGTATTCCACAGGTTAACAAGGCTCTTAAGGAATACGGATTCGCTGAAGGCGAAGAAGGATTGCAGGCTTGCCGTAAGCTCTGCCAGGATCACGGTTTTGATCCATATATGACATGTCAGGAAACACAGCAGATTTGTTTCGAAGATGCAAAATGGGCTTATGTATTGGGTTCAGCTATTGCTATCAAAGAAGCAGAAAAGACTGGTGACAAAACAGCTTCTACAGCTGCTGCTAACATTGGTAAGGGACTTCAGGCATTCTGTTTGCCAGGTTCTGTAGCTGATGACCGTAAGGTTGGTCTCGGACACGGAAATCTTGGTGCTCGTCTTCTTTCTGAAGAAACACAGTGTTTCGCATTCTTGGCAGGACACGAATCTTTCGCTGCTGCTGAAGGTGCTATCAAAATCGCTGCTAAGGCTAACAACGTTCGTAAGAACAAGCTTCGTGTTATCTTGAACGGTCTTGGTAAAGATGCTGCTCAGATCATCTCTCGTATCAACGGATTTACATACGTTCAGACTAAGTTTGACTACTTCAACGGTCAGGGTACAGACAAGGCTTTGACAGTTGTTCAGGAAATCCCATACGGAAACGATCCAAAACGTCTCTGCGTAAAATGTTACGGTGCAGACGATGTACGTGAAGGTGTAGCAATCATGTGGCACGAAGGTGTTGATGTTTCTATCACTGGTAACTCTACAAACCCAACTCGTTTCCAGCACCCTGTTGCTGGTACATACAAGAAGGAACGTCTTCTTGAAGGTAAGAAGTACTTCTCTGTAGCTTCTGGTGGTGGTACTGGTCGTACATTCCACCCATATAACATGGCTGCAGGTCCAGCTTCTTACGGTTTTACTGATACTCTTGGTCGTATGCACTCAGACGCTCAGTTCGCAGGTTCTTCATCAGTTCCAGCTCACGTTGAAATGATGGGATTCATGGGAATGGGTAACAACCCAATGGTAGGTTGTACAGTTGCATGTGCAGTATCAGTAGCTGAAGGTTTTAACAAATAAATTAAACCTGGTAAAAAGCGTTGCAACTGGACAACCGTAGGTCAGTTTTCCGGCTTGCCGGGAAACTGATTAAGCAACCGCAGGTTGCGGCTTGTGCAGTTGCATGAGCAGTAGCAGAAGGTCTTGCTAAATAAGTGTGCAAGTTTTGCGGAGCAAAACTTGATAGGCTCGCGAAGCGAGACTACTGAAGGTTTTAATAAATAGTTAGAACTGTAAATTTGCTTTTAGTGAAGTTATAAGGACCTCGTCAATTTTTTGGCGGGGTCTTTTTGTGGAGAAATATATTTTGGAAAACAATATCAATCCAAATAGCAGGGATTATTCTTTTGATCAGATAAAAGAAGATCCTCGCATCAAAAGAACTACTAAAGAATTTTTTATCACCATGGGAACTTACATAATTTATGCAGCTCTTATGATTCTGAATCTGTTTACATTAGGTCGTCATTCGGCTGATTATCCTAAATTTCTTGGTTTTCCATTGTGGATTTTTGTTTTAATTTGTCTGCTTCTAGGTATGGTTGTTTCTGTTGAATTGATCTGTACCTATTTATATAAAGATATGGATTTGTCCCCAAATGGGCAGGATGGTGAGGCTGAATAATGGATATTTCAACATCTTCTAGAATCATCATTACTTCTGTATTTGCGGCTTATACTTTGCTGCTGCTGGTTTATGGAATCTGGTCAAAAAGTTCCATGAAAAACGGAAAAGGGGACTATCTTTCTAAATATTACACTGGTGGAAGAACTGGTGGTAAACTGATGACTGCAATGATGGTAAGTGCAGGGGTTGCAGGAGCCGGTGTTTTTATGGGTGTGCCTGGATTTACTTATAAATTTGGTGCCATCTGGATGGTTTGCTGTTTCTGGTCTATGACTTCAAATTTTATGGTGCTTGGTCTGCTGGGTAAAAGAATTGGTATTGTTGCCCGCCGTATCAATGCTCATACTTTTGTTGAACTTTTTAAGCATCGTTACAACAATTCTAAAGCTTTCAGCATTCTTACCAGTCTTGTTATTCTCTTCTTTCTGGGAGCTTTTGCGGTTTCAACTATGACCGGTGGTGGTCGTATCTTTCAGATTTTGACTGGCCAGGATTACAGACTTGGTCTTGCCATTTTTACTGTTCTTGTAATCATTGCGGCACTTACCGGGGGAATCAAAGGGGTTGCAACAGCCATGGTGATTCAGGGTGTTGTTATGACCGTAAGTGTTCTTATTCTTTTTATTATGGGTGTAAGAAGTACTGGGCTTGGCTACACTGGAACTATCAATGCTTTGCTGGAATCTAATCCCGGGTGGTTCAGTCCTGATGGAGCCATGCTTTTGAGCAAAGCTCTTGCAACTGTTTTCAGTTTTTCTATCTTGTGGGGGCTTACAACCTTTACGATGCCTCATGTAACTATGTCTGCGTTGACTTACAAGGACACAAAGACTTTGCACGATTCCATTAAGATTGGAACTGTGGTTTTTGCAATCTGGATGCTTGGGTTGAACGGACTTTGTTTTGCGGTTAAATACAATTTTCCTGAAGGTTCTCTTCCAACTCCGGACCTTGGGATTCCGATGCTGGCGGTAAAATGTATGCCGGCCTGGGCGGCGGGACTTGTGCTTGCAGGTGTCTGTTCTGCGGTTCAGTCTTCTGTGGGCGGTATGATCGTTTCTCTGGCAGGTACTATCGTTAAGGATCTGTATGTAAGCCTGATTTCTCCAGATGCTGACGAAAAGCGGTTAAAGCTGTTCAATACTGTATGCACTGTTGTGATTGCTCTGGTAATTTTTGTGTTTGCATGTAATCCGCCTGCATTGCTTGCTTCTTTAATTACTTATGCTACGGGTGGTATGACAGTAGCTTTCTTCCATACTGTTCTTCTTGGATTGTACTGGAAAAGGGCAAATGAATATGGTGCCTGCGCTGGTATTGTAAGTGGAATTGCTTTGTATCTTCTGATTAACAACGGAATTTTGCCAATCAGTTTAGGAATGAACGCGGTTGTTATGGCTACCCTTATTTCTACTGTTGTTATGGTGGTTGTTTCTCTGATTACTCCAAAGTCGCCTTATGGGATTATTGCGGCGTGGTTTGGAGAGGATTATCCGAGGGGAAAAGAACAATAGGTTTGCGCGCGTCGTTCGTAATAACGGAGGCGCGGGTTAACGTTCGTCTTTAAGATCAACTGTTCCGCCGTATGAGGCGGCCATTTCTTGCCAGTGATTGATTCTTCTGGCAAGATCAGCTCTACTTTCGTCGTCATCTCTAAAGGCGATCAGAGTCCAGTCCATTTCTCCCAGAGCCTTTTCAAACTCCGGCAGCTTCTGGAAAGGAACAGAAATCATTCTGAGACCTTCCGGATACAGCTTGCGTCTTTTTAATCCGTGATAAAAACCTGTTGTGATATGGTTTACTTTTCCTGAAATAATCGGATATGCGTACATCCAGGCGCAGCTTAAAACTGGAGAGGATTTGCTTTCCCACAGGTCTCCGGAAATCCAGCTTGTGGCACGCATGATGATGTCGGCGGCAGGAAGGTCTGCTACGAACATTATAAGATCCGGGTCGAAATCGCAGAGGGCTACTGGAGAAAATTCAACGTAATTTACAGTGTGTGGCTCGATGATTGGCAGATTCTGGTAAAGATTTCTGCAGGCTGCAGGAGAAGAGTAGCAGCCAAAATCATAACCTGCCTGACCGCTGGCTGTTACAGGAGGCTTTCCGATCATGCCCATGGCAAGCTTTCCGTAACATTCATCCTGGTCTTTTGAAATATAGAACTTTTTTCCTGTTGTCTGGGCGTAATTCACATAAGTACAGAAGGCACTTTTTTTACCGTCAAACTCTGGGCAGTCTGGTTTTTCAAAGCATAGTTTTATGGCAACTGCTGAATACTTTAGCGGCAGCTTTGCAATCAAATCTTTTAAGTTCTGTGAAATCATTTTAGTCCTCTTTCTTTTGATGATAGCACTTTTGATATTCAGAATAAAGACATATCGCCGTTGTTCTGCTATTATAGAAGAATGAATACTGTAGAGATTAAATGCATTGCAAAGGATGGAGTTTCCGTTCCTGTTTATAAAACTAGTGGTGCTGCTGGCGCTGATGTTTGTGCTTTCATTGAAAAGCCTGTTGTGATTAAAAAGGGAACTCGTGCAATCATTCCAACTGGACTGTTTTTTGCTATTCCAGAAGGATATGAAATTCAGGTTCGCCCAAGATCTGGTTTGGCTGCAAAAAACGGAATTACTGTTTTGAACACTCCTGGTACTATCGACAGCGATTACCGGGGTGAGCTTATGGTTATCCTCATCAACCTTGGTGAAGAAGATTTTACTATTTCTAACGGTGACCGTATCGCTCAGCTGATTGTTGCTCCTGTAACACAGGGGGTTTATGTTCCTGTTGAAAAGCTTGATGAAACTGAACGTGGAGCTGGCGGATTTGGTTCTACAGGAGTAAAAGCCTAGTAAATGCTGGATTTTCTGGACGTAATCCTTGAAAAACTGAACCGCTGGTACCGCATCTGTAAGCTGTACGTAATGTCTTTTTATCGTAAAAAGATAAAGCCTTACGTGGAGCTTGTTTGTGATAAAATCGACTGGTTTCAGCGAAAGTACCTGCACAAGGGCGAGCTTAAACGCTTTGTAATTGTGCGCTATGTTTGCAAGGAATTGCTTTTGTACTTTGGAGTTTCTTTTCTCTTCTTTTTTATGATTTTCTTCTGCAATCAGATTCTTCTGTATTTTGAAGAACTTCTTAAAAAGCATGTTCCAATGTATGATGCCATGCGTCTTATGCTTTATTCTCTTCCTGTTGTTATTTCTCAGTCTGCGCCTTTTGCTACCCTGGTTGGCTTTTTGATGTGTCTTGGTCGTATCATGAGCGACAACGAGATTCTTATTTTCCGTGCCTCGGGACAAAGTTATGCAGTTGTGATGATTCCTGTTTTGATTCTGGGATTTATCATTTCGCTGCTTTCTTTCTTTGTGAATGATTATCTTTTGCCTACGGGTAACATCAAGTTCAACAAGCTTAGGCGAGAGATTGTTGCCTCGAATCCTGGGGTTGAGCTGGAACCTAATTCCATCAAATTCCTGAACAAATCCATCATCGTAATCGGAGATGTTCAGGATGAAAAGATTTCCGATCTGATTTTCTTTGATGATTCTTCAAGAGATAGTCAGAAGATCATTGTGGCAGGAAACTCGGAAATGCTTTCTGCCAAGCGGGAAGGGGTTTTGCTTCAGTTGAATATGAATGATGCTGTGGTAACTAATCTTGATACAAAGAACCGCCGCAATTTTGAGGTACTGGATTCTTCATCAACTACATTGAACATCCTGGACAGTCAGATCATCGACACAAACACTCGGATTGCGCCTCGCGAAATGACTTCATACGATCTTTCCCGACATATCCGTCGTCTTAAGGCAATGGATGGTTACAGCAAGCGTCAGATGAATCAGTACAGGATGGAGTGGCACAAAAAGTTCAGTTCTCCTTTTGGATCTATCTTCTTTGCGCTGCTGGCCATGCCTCTGGCGTTGATTTTCGGTAAGCACAACGGGCAGACCATCTGTCTTATTTTTGGACTGGTAATTTCAGTTCTTTACTGGGCCATGATGATTCTTGGGCAGATGTTCAGTCTTCGTATTGGAATTGATGCCATGCTTGCCATGTGGTTGCCTGACGTTTTGATTGGCGTTATAGGTATTCTATTGTATGTCCGGTTGAGGCTAAAATAATGAAGCTTCATCTTTATCTTTTTAGAAGATTCATTCCGATTTTTCTCGGTTCTCTTGGATTCTTTTCTCTTGTATTGAATCTGGTTGATCTTCTTATGAATCTTACAAATTATCTCCAGAATGAAGCCAATGCACAGCAGGTTTTGACAGTTATGCTGCTTTATCTGCCAAAAACAATGTGGTATGCAATTCCTCTGGGGATTCTGTTTGCGGTTGCCTATACTCTGAGTGATCTTTACGCCAACAACGAGCTTACTGCGGTTTTTAGTTCCGGAGTTTCTCTGATTCACTTTACTTATCCTCTGCTGGTATTTGCTTTCTTGATGAGCTTTGGACTTTTTGCATTTGAAAACTTTCTCGTTGTTCCGACTTATTCAAAGAAAGTCACCCTGCAGAATGAACTTTTGAAAAAGGAAAAGTCCCTCAATAAAAATAATATCGTGGTTATTTCTGATAACGGCCGGATCATCTATAAGGCCCGCTATTACGAAAACAGCCAGAAGCGACTTTCGGATCTTTACCTTATTTGCAGAAATGATGACAAATCGCTTCAGGCAATCATTCACGCAGACAGTGCGCAATGGGATGAAGGGGAGTCAAAATGGCGCCTGCGAAATCCTCTTGAGTATGACTTTGTGGACAGAAAACTATCCGTTGTGGAGAATGTAAATTCTGGAATTCTGGAAAGGCTTACGGAAGACTATTCCGTTTTCCAGAACAATGTTATTTCCATTCCGGAAGTTGATGCTCAGCAGGCCAAGATTTATATCGATCATCTTAAAAGAGTTGGTTTGCCTTACCATGAAGAGCTTTCAGAATATTACAAGAAATTTGCATTTCCGTTCATCGTTTTCCTGGTTGTATTCCTTTCAATTGGTATTTCAGGAAAATCCCGTAAGAACGTTCTGCTCATAAGTCTTTCTCTTTCTGTTACAGCCGCTGTTCTGTTCTACGTCTTGATGATGCTTACTATGACCCTTGCAAAGTGGGGCTATGCTTCGCCTTTTATGGGAGCCTGGTTCCCTGTATTCTTCTTTACGATTATAAGTGTGCTTCTTTTGAAGTACGCCCGCACATAAATATAACTGTTTACTGGAGTAAAATATGTCTCAGAAAATTTTTAATATTTTGCATAAAAGCGCTGATGGAAGAGCCCGAAATGGTTTGATGGAACTTCCTCATGGAACTGTTCGAACTCCAGTTTTTATGCCGGTTGGTACTTGTGCCACCGTTAAGGCTATCTCAAAGGATGATATTGAAGAAATCGGATTTGAAATCATTCTTGCAAATACATATCATCTTTTCCTACGTCCTGGTCCGGATTTGATTAAGGAAGCTGGCGGGCTGCACGGTTTTTCTCAGTATAAAGGAAACTTCCTTACTGATTCCGGCGGATTCCAGGTATTCAGTCTTTCGTCATTAAGAAAAATCAATCCTGAGGGCGTTAAATTTCAGTCGCATCTTGACGGAAGCTATCATCTTTTTACTCCTGAAAATGTTGTTCAGACTCAGGTTAAGTTTAATTCTGATATTCAGATGCAGCTGGACGTTTGTTCCGGTTACGGCGTAGAAAAGAAAGAGGCGATCCAGGCCTTGAACATCACTTCAAAGTGGGCAGAGAGGGCTAAGGCTGAATGGGAAAAAGCTCAGTCCGAAGAAGGTTACAAGGGAATTCTTTTCCCAATCGTTCAGGGAAACTTCTTTGAGGATTTGCGCAGGCAGTCAGCGGAATTTGTAACTCAGCTGGATACTCCAGGTATTGCCATCGGAGGACTTTCGGTTGGGGAACCGGCTCCTGTTTTTGCAGACTTCCTTAAGTACACAATGCAGTATCTTCCGGAAGAAAAACCGGTTTACGTTATGGGAATTGGTACTCCGGAATACATTCTGGAGGCAGTTTCAAACGGTGTTGATATGTTTGACTGCGTACTTCCAACCCGTAATGCCCGCAATGGTGCTTATTTTACTCACGATGGTCAGCTTTCAATTAAACAGAAGCGTTATGAGCATGACTTTAAGCCTTTGGATCCGGAATGTAAATGTAAGGTTTGCCGCACATATTCCCGTGCATACCTTCGTCATCTTTTTAAGGAACAGGAAATCCTGAGTTCAATGCTTTCTTCTTACCACAACCTTTACTTCCTGTATAACATGATGGAAGAAATACGTTCAGCTATCGATAATGACCGTTTTGAAGAATACAAGAAGAATTTCCTTGACCGCTACAAAAGAGGAGAGATTCAGTAATGAAGAAAATTTTGTTTGTTGCAGTCACAGCATCTTTTGTGTGGCTTAATTCAATCTACGCAGATTCTTCCGTAATATCTGATGAGCCGGAAGTTGAGGCAGCAATTGAAGAGACGGTGGAAGATATTACTGAAACAGTTGAAGCTTTTGGTGAGGCCCTTACATCTGTTTTTACAGAAGGTGAAGGTGATTCTGAAGCTAAGGTCGTTAGCGCTGATGAGGAATACGGGGATGACATAAATTCTCTCTTGATAGATATTCCTGCTGCAAAACGTCCGAAAAAGGCTGATTCAGAAAAGGATGAGGCCGCTCGTAAAAAGGATGCTGATAATTCTGAATACGAAGAATATACAACAACCCTTACTTATGGAACTCCAACAGAAATCAATGGAATTGTTGACAAGATTGTAGAAGCAGAAGATCCCCGCTATTCAGATGCTCTTTACGATCTTTTTCAGACTACTGTAAGTAATAATGTTAAGGAAAAGATTTTAGGCTATTTTGCAAATCTTGAAGATCCTTGTCTTGAAGATTTTGCTGTTGAAATCCTTGATGATCCTTTTGATACACCAAACAGTCTTGTTCAGCAGTGCATGACTTATGTTTCGGACGTTCATTCAAAGGCTGCGGCCCCTGCGCTGATTAAGCTTCTGGATAGTGAAGAGGAAAAGTATTTTAACGGATCTCTTTCTGCCATCGGCAAAACTGGCGGTGTTAAAGAGGCCAGGTATCTTGCTAAATATCTGAAGCGTGATGATCTGGAAACTCCACAGCGACAGGCTTTGATGCGTACTCTTGGTCATATTTGTGCCGTTGAAACCTTTGATGAAGTTGTAGAGATTGCCCAGGATGAGGATGAAAACTCTTTCGTTCGAATGTATGCGGCAGAAGCCATTGGTAACATGAAAAAAGATGAAGCTATTCCTGTTCTTGTTGATATGTATCAGAAAGGGGATCCTAACATGCGTGAATACTGCATCAAGGGACTGCAGAACTTTCCAAAATCAGAAAAAGCCCGAAACACAATCGTTCAGGGGATCCGTGATGAACACGTAAAGGTAAGACTTCAGTCAATCAAGTCTGCAAAGGAAATGCAACTTAATGAAGCAGTTGATTTTCTTATTTATCGTGCAAAAAACGACAATGAAAATGCTGTAAAGAAGGAATGTTATCCTGTAATCGCAGCAATGGATACAAAAAAAGGTAATGAATTCCTTGTTGCCCAGTTAAAAGAGAAGAAAACGCCTGACTCAACTCGTCTTATGGCGGCGGAAGCTATTCTTAAAAGTGACCTTAAGATGGGAATCGATGATATTGCCGAACTTGCAAAATCTGTTGTAAACGATGACAAGCGAAAACCTCTGCGTTACGGGCTTGGCAAGGCAATGAGTAAATATACAAAACCGGCCTTTGCAGAAGTAAGTGCAATGTACATTCAGTCAAAAGATGCTCAGACAGCGGCTTTAGGTCTTGATATGTATAAGGCTGGTCGTTATGAAACAGCAGTTGCCTCTGTAAAAGAGCTTGCAGAAGACAAGACAAGAAACAGTACAAACCGCAAGCGAGCCCGTAAGCTTCTGGGGATGGAAGAAGAGGATGAAAAAGAGAAAGAGCCGGTTAAAAAGCCAGAGCCGGCCATAAAGCATGTTGAGGCTCCAAAGCCGGCATCTGATTCAACTGTTGATGCAAAATAATTCTATTTTGTAAGTTCGTTAAGCATTCCGTAAACCTTGTTGATCTTCTGTTTCTGTTCATCGGAGAACCTGTCTTCCAGTTCAACAAGAGTTTCCAGAGTTGCAAGACTTTCGTTTACGGCTGTGGAATAACCACGGCTTACTTTGTTCCAGAAAGTGCCGTTTCCGTCGGTAAACAGACAGATAAATCCGTATTCACGGCTCTTCTGTTTTGCCACAGCAACTTTCATGATATTTTCAATGGCATCTGCAATCTGTGCAGGTCCGTTTTCTTCCTCAATATTTACATTGAGCTTACGGTTCCATGCTTTTTCTGAAATTGGTTTAAGAGGTGTAAGCTTTGCAAGCTTGATTGCTGTGCTGAGTTTTTCATCTTCCAGCAAAGTAAATCCATCGCTGAATACAACCTTGCATTTAATTCCGCCCATTGCACGGATTTTTTCTTTATCCTGTTCTTCCAGGGCCGCTCTGTTGAATTCTTCAAATGGAAGCTGAACCTGTTTTTTACCCTTAACCAGCTTGATTTTGAACTGAACGTTTCCAAAGGACATTGTGTTTTCGTCCTTTTTCTTTTCGTCTTTTTTACCTTCCCGTTCCCGCTGTTTTTTAGAGATGTGCTGGTCGTAGTCGTCAGCCTGATCGGAAAGAGATTTCCTGCTCTTGTTGTGTTCCAGTTTATCCTGAAGGGTAGGATCAACCATGGCAAGAATGTTCTTTGTAAGAGGTGAAACGCTCATGGCATACATTCTGCTGGTGCGTACGATTTCACCTGCAACGATGAACATTGGATCCTGCTTGAACATAACGCTGCCGGGATGAATGAAAATGTTGTCGGCTGTAGAACTCTGGTAGCAGTCACGCTTTTTGCGTACACATACAAACTGAATCATTCCAGCTGCGATACATGCAAGGTAATGCGCCTTGTCACCACCGCCAACTACAGGAATCTGCATGTGGTAGATGATATCCTTGAGCTGCATGTCGATATTTTCGATTTCACGCATAACCCGTTCATCGAGGTAATTCTTTTTACAGAAGTGTTCTTTTTTCTCGTTGTCATCACACTTGATCCAGGCATCAAAAAGTCGAAGGTAGCTTACAAAGTCTCCCTGCATGTCCCTGAAGGCGTGGTGGGCACGGCGGGCTTCCATTTCTTCTCCAGGAGGAAGAACGAATGGGCTGTTTGCGCTAAGGAAGCTGGCTGCGATAAGAGCTTCTTCAAGGACGTCTGGGTAGCGCATGATTGATTCAACAAGGATGCGGCTGATGCGAGGTTCCAGAGGGAACTCAACCATCATTTTACCGATAGACGAAAGAGTGTGGTCTGGAGAAAGGGCTCCCAGCATGTTCAAAGTGTCTACGGCGCCCCAGATACCTTCTACGCCTGGTGGCGAAATAAAGTCAAAGCCTGCAAAATCTGTGATACAAAGGTCAGCCATCTGAAGAACAACTTCGCTAAGGTCTGTACGGAAGATTTCTTCTGTGGTGTACATTGGACGAGTGTCAAAATCCTTTCTAGGATAAAGACGATAACAGGTTCCTGGCTGGGTGCGTCCAGCACGACCTCTTCGCTGATTGCAGCTGGCCTTTGAAACCTGTGTTTCAATAAGGCTGGAAGTGAAGGTATGTGGATTGTAAAAATTCAACTTGGCAAGACCAGAGTCAATTACTGTGGTAATGTCTGCGATTGTTACAGAAGTTTCTGCAATGTTTGTAGAAATAATAACTTTCTTTTTGCCTGCGGGAGCTGGTAAGAAAACCCGTTCCTGATCTTCTTTTGAAAGACGTCCATAAAGAGGCAGTGTGTGAAGCTTATGGGCAAAACGTGAATGGTCCAGAAGCTGCATACAGTCCTTGATGATTTTTTCTCCAGGGAGGAAGATAAGAATTCCACCTTCATCACCGTTATCCAGAACTCTGTCAACTGTGGAACAGATTTTCTGAAGCAATGCTGCGCTGGCAGTTTCATTGATGGTGCTGGCAGCAATTGCAGGAGGATCGTATACCATTGTAACTGGGAATGTCTGCGTTTCGATAGTTACGATAGGACAATTTCCAAAGTATTTGCTGAAGGCTTCTGCATTCATTGTGGCAGAGCTGACGATTACCTTAAAGTCGCTGCGCTGTTCCAGGACGCGCTTAAGCAGTCCCAGTACAAAGTCGATGTTAAGGCTTCGTTCGTGGGCTTCATCAACCATGATAACAGAATATCTTGAAAGCCATGGATCCAGCTTCATTTCCTGAAGAAGAATACCATCGGTCATGATTTTGATTTTTGTAGAAGCGTCGGTCTTGTCTTCAAAACGCATTTTGTAGCCAACAAGACCTGGGTAAGTTGTTCCCAGCTGTTTTGCAATGAATTCACTTACACTGAGCGCTGCAATACGACGTGGCTGTGTTACCGCAATCATTCCTGTTGCATCGTAACCTGCCTCGTGAAGAATGACTGGCAGCTGAGTTGTCTTTCCTGAACCGGTTGGACTTTGAACAACGATTACCTGATTTTCCTTGAGGGCTTCAAGGATTCTGTCCTTCTGCTCGTAAACTGGCAGTGATTTATAGTCTATTCCCATATTGTGGTTTCCTTTATTCTTTCTGTTATTTCTTTTCGGGCCTGAATATATTTTGCCCAGGTGTTGCGTCCTGATTCCTTTAAGTACGCAATAAAATTATCATCAAGATACTTTATCACAAATTCCCATGCTGTGTTTATATAGGTAGTAATAAAGTGAGTTTCTGTTTCCTGAATGTATGGAGAAGGTGACTGTCTGCTTTTTTCAAAGGTAACCTTCATAAGGTAACCGTCGCCGGTGTCATCTCTTGGGTTAGAAGGATTTTCAAAATCAGGTTCCCAGCGTTGTCCGGAAATTACGTTTCCATTTCCATAAATGATCAATTTTTTTAGTTGATTTGACTGACTGTCTCCAATAATTTCCCGTTCCCTTACAATATGAGGATGATTTGTCCATACAACATCTACGCATTTTGAAGTAAGGTCGTGGTAGTACTGCTTGCGGCGTTCAGATACAGGAAGTACGTATTCCGGTTCATCAGTGTGGATTGAAAGCACCATAATGTCGCAGGGATTTTCGTTTCTAAGCTGAACCAGATAGTCTGTGAATTCCTTCCAGTTCTGACGGCTGGCAACAACATAATTCATATAGGAACGGTAGTCAGGTCGATTAAGTATTTCTGTAACGGCTACAAACAGAATCTTCCAGTTACCTTTCTGAATCACTTTGAATGAAATAGGTGAATTAGGTTTTTCGTTCAGCCCACAAAAATAAACAGGTCGCAGGGAATTTTTAGTCTCAGCTTCAAGCTTTTCACTCCAGAGCCGAGTAGCATTCATTCCTTCAAGTCCCTGATCGTTTGTGTGGTTGTTGATTAGGGAAAAAACATTGAATCCTGCGTTGATGGCTTCCTGTGGGTAGCTTGAGTTCATGTTGAAGTTCGGAAATGGTGAAAAGGGCAGGTCGTCGTAAACAGGTGCTTCGATGTTTGCGAATGAAAGGTCGCAGCTGGAAACCAAGGGTTTAACGTCAGTCCAGATTTTTGAATAATCCTTCATGTTGAAGTTTGGTTTATGGGCCATAATATCCCCGGCAAACAGCAGGGTTATGGAATCCTTTTTATCTGTTTGTTTTGGAGAGGAGGTTGCACATGAGGAAAGCAAAATCCAGAATGAGATAAGGATTAAGCCGATAAAGGACTTTTTGTAGTTCATCTATTTCTAATTATAACATAGGGTTATGATACATAAAAGTGTTGAATTTTTGACACTTTCCAATCATAATAGAAAGGCTATGAGTACAGAAAGTAAGACAGAAGAGAAATTGGCATACGTAGTTGATCTTGAAGAGAAACTGGATGAAATCCAGGACGTTGATGTCCTTCTTGAACGTATTCTTACAGAATCTAGAAAGATTGTTAATGCTGATGCAGGTTCAATCTATATCGTAGATAATAATAATCTTAAAATCAAATATGCTCAGAATGATACTCAGTTAAGAGAACTTCCTGCCGGAGAAAAGCTTCCATATCTTTTCTTCTCTTTTCCAATAAACACAAGTTCCATTGCAGGTTATGTAGCTGCTAAAAAAGTTCCTCTTGTAATTGATGACGCTTACGATATTTCTGAAACAGAACCATATAAGTTTAATAAACAGACAGACCTTACAACTCAGTATAGAACAAAGTCGATTTTTACTTTGCCGCTTATTATGAACAACGGAACCCTGCTTGGAGTTCTTCAGATCATTAATAAGCTGGATGATAACGGAAAGGTTATCAGCTTTGACGATGATGACAAGCGGTTTCTTCGTCATTTTGCATTGGCTTCTGTTCGTGCTTTGCAGCACGCTAATCTTACTAAAGAAAACCATCGTAAGCTTTTGAAGGCTGCGGAATTCCGTGATCCAAAAGAAACATTCCTTCATGTTGAACGAGTTTCCAGCATTGCCCTTGAAATCTATGACCGCTGGGCATTTGAACAGAATGTTCCAGAAGAAGAACAGCATCGTTATCGAGATAATCTTAAGATTGCCGCTAAGTTCCATGATATTGGAAAAATTGGTATTTCTGATATCGTACTTAAAAAGCCTGCTCGTTTTAACGATGAAGAACGTGCCATCATGAAAGGTCATACTTGTATCGGTGCACAGTTCTTTGAACCGGTTGATTCTGACACAGATGTAGATAAGATGGCACGTGAAGTTGCTCTTTGTCACCATGAACGTTGGGATGGGGGTGAAGCTGGTTATCCTGGAAAGATTTATTCTGATGGGGGATATGTTGATTTCCCAATTGGAGATCCTATTCAGGAATCAAAACCTCTTAAGGGAACAGAAATTCCTTTGTGTGCAAGAATTGTTGCCGTAGCGGATGTTTTTGATGCTTTGTCACACAGACGCTGTTATAAGGAAGCCTGGTCTTTGGACGATGCCTTTAATGAAATCTTGAACAGCTCCGGATCACAGTTTGATCCAGAAGTTGTACTTGCTTTTATGAAGGTTCGTGAACGTGTTGAACGAATCCTTATGAATTTCCAAGATACTGAATAGCATTTTCAAAACAGCTGGTAAACTTCGCCAGCTGTTTTTCGTTATAAGAAGATCCCTTTTTTCCGCCTAAGCCAAGCTGGGCCAGCTGAAAATCAAAGTCTCTGTCAGCAAGACGATCCCTGATGTTGTACTTGTCAAAGGCTGTGCCTCTGTCGTTGATGACTTTAATCTGCATTTCAACAAGTCTGGCTGCAAGAAGAATGTCTTTTGTGATTACAAGATCATTTCTCTGAACCTTAGAAACAATAAAGTCGTCGGCAGAGTCCTTTTCCTTTGAAACCACTTCCATTACAAACTTTCCATCTGGAATTGAAACCTGATGGTTTGCTACAAGAACAAGGGGAATGTCGTGATTTTTACAATAATTGTTGGTGTAATTAAGAACCAGGTTAGGGCAGTTGTCCGCATCAATGTAAACAGTGAGTGCCATTATTTCAAAACCTTGTCGATTTTTTCGATAAGTGACTTTGTGATGCGTTCAGCTTCGATGTCTGTGGAGTCTTTTTCGAGAGCTTGCTGGAACTTTATGTTGCGGCCCTTTGCTTTATATAGTTCGTCGCTTAAAGTGATTCCCGCAAGGATAGAAATCTTTAATGGATCATCCAAGTGACTGTCTTTTTCGATTTGATTTACGATTTTCTTGTAATAACCAAGAATCTGTTCAAGGTATGCAGTATCTTCGTTTGCTTTGATTGAAAATGATGTACCTAAAATGTCAATCTGAAGTGAACCTGTTGCCATAGTTTAGAAAATATCAAACTGTCCGTTATCTGGAGCGGCATCATTCTGAGCTGGCTGTGAAGGTGACTGGTCAAGGTCAAAGAAGCCTGGCATAGAAGATTCATCTGGAGTACCTGGATTTACAGCTGAGTTCTGAGTCATTTCTGAAGCGTTGATGATTGGCTGCTGAACAGGGGCAGGCTGAGGCTGTCTCTGAACTGGAGCCGCTGGCTGTGCAGGAGCTGGTCTAGCAGGAGCCTGAACAGGCTGTCTTACTGTGTTCTGAAATGTGTTTGGATTAGTCTGGGGATTTCCCTGGAAAGCAGGCTGTGCAGCCTGAGAAGAAGGAGGAACCTGACCGGCTGCTCTCAAAACCGAATTCTCGATTGAGTTAAGCCGATCAAGTGCCTTAAGGATTCCATTCTCGATCTTGTTCTGATCTGATTCAAAAGAAGAAAGCTGCTCCGACTTGCTTGAAAGCGCATTTGTGAGCTCTGAACATCTGCTGCGCAGAGCATCGTTTTCAGCTTGCAGCTGTGCAATTTTAGCAACAGCACTTTCTACCTTCTGTTCAAGAAGCAAAACCTGATCGAGTGAAATCATACGAAGTTCCTTTTAGCTTAAGCGTTCAATGCTTTCTTAGCAGCTTCTACAACTGCCTTGAATGCTACTGGATCTTCGATAGCCATATTAGAAAGAGCCTTGCGGTTGATTGTAATACCAGCTTTTGTAAGTCCATCGATGAAACGTGAGTAAGAGAGACCTTCATCACGTACTGCAGCGTTGATACGAGCGATCCACAAAGCGCGGAAGTTGCCTTTGCGGTCACGGCGATCTACGTATGCGTGGTTAAGAGCCTTAACTACAGCATCTTTAGCAGGTTTGTAATTTGACTTTCTGTCACCGATGAAACCCTTAGCGAGCTTCAAAATCTTAACACGGCGATTCTTTCTTTTTGTTCCGTCTATTGCTCTTGACATATTCTATTCTCCATTAACCGTATGGCAACATCTGCTTACGGATTTTCTTTGCGTCAGCTTCTGCAAGGATTCCTGTTTCACGAAGCTGTCTCTTACGTTTTGGTGAACGCTTTGTCAAAATATGACGAAGGTTCTGTTTCTTGTACTTAACTTTGCCTGTGCCAGTCAACGAGTAACGTTTAGCAGCAGACTTCTTAGTCTTCATCTTAGGCATTTCATTTACCTCAATAGTTTTTATTTGGCTTTTGCACTGATTGTCATGGACATTGTTTTTCCATCCATTGCTGGCTGTTTTTCCACAACATACGCTGAAGTAAGCCGTTTTAACACTTCATTCAGGACGTCATAGCCGAGTTCTGTGTGGGCAAGCTCACGTCCGCGGAAACGGATTGTAACCTTTACCTTATCGCCCTCGTCAAGGAATTCCTGTACATGCTTGGCTTTAGTATCAAGATCTCCAGGTCCAATTTTTGGCTGCATACGGATTTCTTTCAACTTAAGTACTTTCTGATTCTTCTTGGATTCACGGAGCTTTTTTTCCTGTTCGAATCTGTACTTACCATAATCAAGTATCTTACAAACTGGTGGGTTAGCATTAGGACTCACCTCAACAAGATCAAGATCACTTTCCTTAGCCATTTTGAGAGCTTCAATAGTAGGAACAATGCCCTTCTGGTTGCCCTCATCATCGATAAGACGAATCTCGCGAACACGAATCATTTCATTGATTCTTGGTCCTTTGTTGTTGTTTTTGTTGTCTTGGTATGCCAACTATCCTCCTAGTGTTTAGTAAAACACGAAATACATGTAAACGTAAGTCTAATTATATATGAAAAAAAGATAAGATGTCTAGATGATAAACTTCATATTGAAGAAAGATGGACATGTATTATTGTAAATATGATTTTATGGTGGTATTCTGAAAGTCCACTCGATAGAGCGAAATTATTTTTATTGAGGAAATTTATGGATTTTGTAAAAGAACTTAGGGCAAAGGCAAAGGCTGCCGGAAAAACAATCGTACTATGCGAAGGTGAAGACAAGCGTGTTGTAGAAGCTGCTTCAATCATCGTAAAGGAAGGAATCGCAAAGATCATCCTTCTTGGAAATGAAGCTGAAATCAAGAAATTTGGTTTTGATATGACTGGTGTTCAGATTGTTGATCCAATGACAGATGCTTATGCTGATAAATATGCAGAAATTCTTTATAAGGCACGTGAAGGCAAGCTGAACAAGAAGACAGGTCTTCCGGAATATGCTGACGTTGCTGCTGCAAAAGCTGCCTGTCTTATCGACTACACTATGTACGGTGCTCTGATCCTTAAGGCTGGAGATGCTGACGGTTTCGTTTCTGGTGCCTGTCACTCAACTGCCAATACTCTTCGTCCAGGTCTTCAGGTTATTAAAACAGCTCCTGGATGCAGTACAGTTTCTTCATGTTTCATCATGGTAGCTCCAGAACAGGGTAACAAATATCTTAAAGAAGGTATCGCAGTTTACGGTGACTGTGCCATCAATATTAATCCGACAGAAGAACAGCTTGCAGATATCGCAATCGCTTCTGCAGAAACAGCAAAAGTAATCGGTGGTATTGATCCAAAGGTTGCTATGCTTTCGTTCTCTACTTTGGGTTCTGGTGCAGATCCTAAGGATGGAGATACAGTTGGAAAGGTTCGCCGCGCAACAATTATGGCTCGCGAAAAGGCTCCGGCCCTTGCAATCGAAGGAGAACTTCAGTTTGATGCAGCTATCGCTCCGGAGGTAGGGGAAATCAAGGCTCCGGATTCTCCGGTTGCAGGTCACGCAAACGTATTCATTTTCCCTAACATCAATGCTGGTAACATCGGTTATAAGATTGCTGCTCGTATGGGTGGCTGGAAGGCAATCGGTCCTGTATGTCAGGGATTCGCAAAACCTTTGAACGATCTTAGCCGCGGTTGTAATGTTGACGAAATCATCGATACAGTTGCAGTAACTGCACTTCAGGCATAATTTAGAACGGTAGTTAAAAGAAAAAGGGCTGTCCGATACAGGTTTTTATTCCGGATCATATTTTGAAATGCTCCGGAATACCTGTTGGACAGCCTTTTTTTTTATTTTTTTTTCGGGCAACCGAGATTTGAACCCGGGACCCCAACGTCCCGAACGTTGTGCGCTACCAGCTGCGCTATTGCCCGTGTTAAAATAAAAAACCTTCAAACTTTCGTTTGAAGGTTTTAGCGCGAGTGACGGGGCTCGAACCCGTGATCTCCGGCGTGACAGGCCAGCGCGATAACCAGCTTCGCTACACCCGCGTGTTGTTGATGTTTAAGATAATATAGAGTTGTAAAAAAAAGGTCAATAGCAAAATTCAAAAAAAGTGAAAAAAAATAAAAAAAAATGTCAGTTTTTAAAAACGTGGTATAATTATAGAAAATTATAAAAATGGAGCCATAGATGGAACTTGACAGCAAAAAGTGTGGTTACAGAATTGAGGGAAATGATCTTGAATTTTATTGTTTCAGGGATAATTATCCGGACCTTCAGGATTTTGAATCAGTTTATGTATCAGGAACTTTTAATGGCTGGCTTAAGACAGGGGATTCTTCATGGCTTCTGAAAAAAAGCGTTGAAAAAGGAAAGGAGGTTTTTCTTCTTAAAAAGCCTTTGCAGGTTATCAACGTTCCGGGGAATTCCGGTTTCCCTGAATTTAAATTTTTTGGACTTTCGGACAATTCTTGCCATCTTCTGGGGGAAAAGGAAGGGGCAAGAAATGTCTTTCTTACTAATAAATTGGTTTTGCTCTCTGATGAAGATTTTGAAGCCGCAGACAAGTTGAATAAGGAGGCCTGCGTCTTTAAGAAGCTGGAAGATTTTGATCTTGACTGTCCTGCCTGCCGCGCTGAAATTTCCAACGTCAGAATTGTACCTGGCACAAAGTGTCTTTTGAGAGGTTATCATCCTTACAAAAAATCCCGCGGATATATGGACACAGAAACAGACCGCCTTCGTCTGGTTCAGGAGGCCATGGAAATATACGGTGTAAAGACTGATATTACTTTGAGCGGCTACGAGTTTGCCCAGGAAATGGCTGGGGAAACAATGCCAAAGCAGATGGAAGATATTGAAAAGAAAAACAACCGCCTCTGCGTCAACATTGATTATGATCTGGTTTATTTTCATTCTGACTGTTTTGAATTTTTTAACACGCTGCAGAAAATCTCCAGATTCATTATTGATCATGCAGGTCCTTATTACATTCATTGCAGACTTGGAAGTGACAGAACTGGGGTTACCAGTGCAATTTTTGCGGCGCTTTGCGGAGCTTCCTGGGATGAGATTGCAATGGATTATGAAGGTACTAATAACTGTGGAATCGGAGAATACCGTAACCGTAAATTCCTTCAGTACTCAATTGGTAAGATGCTGGGGAAAGATCCTGTTCAGGCAGACAACCTTTGCCAGGTCATGAAGGAATATTTTATTGGATCTAAGCTTCTTAAGGAAAAGGAAGTGGAAAAGCTGATTACCCGCCTTACATCACCAGTCAAAAAGAAAGAAACTGATTATTTTAACTTTAAGGGTGAACATATCTGTGCAAAGAGGGCCGGAAAACAGTAGAATAACTGGATTTTAGGAAATAGATTTTGGGGGCAGATATGTCTGAAGAATGTTCACACAACTGTGGTTCTTGTGGTAAATCTTGTGAAAAACGTGATTTGCATGAAAAACTTCGGGAAGGAAGTTCAGTAAAAAAAGTTATTGGTATTGTTTCTGGAAAGGGAGGGGTTGGTAAGTCCCTTGTAACAAGCCTTCTGGCATGTAAGGTAAATCGTGATGGCTTTAAAACTGCCATTCTTGATGCTGATATTACAGGTCCTTCAATTCCTGAAAGCTTTGGTGTTGGAATTAACCGTGCTGAAGGTGACGGACAGTCTCTTAATCCTGTAAAGACTGATTCTGGCATTCAGCTTATGAGTATGAATTTTTTGCTTGAAAACGAAAATGATCCTGTAATCTGGCGTGGTCCTGTTATTGCAGGTGCAGTAAAGCAGTTCTGGACAGACGTAAACTGGAAGGATGTTGATTTTATGTTCGTTGATATGCCTCCTGGAACAGGGGATGTTCCTCTTACAGTTTTCCAGAGTCTTCCTGTTGATGGAATCATAATCGTAAGTTCACCACAGCAGCTGGTTCGCGTAATTGTAGAAAAGGCTGTTAAGATGGCTAACATGATGAATATTCCAATCCTTGGACTTGTAGAAAACATGAGCTATGTAAAGTGTCCGGATTGCGGTAAGCCGATTACTGTGTTTGGTAAGAGCAATATCGAAAAGATTGCTGAAAGCTTTAATCTTCCTGTTCTTGCAAAGATTCCAATGGAAGAATCAACTTCTGCCGCAATTGATGCAGGTGATGTAGAAGGAATTAATAACGATTATCTGAATGAAGCTGCCGCTAAGGTAGAAGCTTTGCTTAAATAACAAAAAAGCCACAGATCTGTATCTGTGGCTTTTTCATTTAACATTTTATATTTATTTGATGTATTTTGCTACGAATCTGTCTACTGTTGACCAGTAAAGCTCTGGATCGGTGTAGATTGATTTTGCGTGAGGGGCGCCAGGAATCACAACCTTTTCTTTTTCACAGATGGCTGCATTGAACACTTTGTCCTGCATGTAGAAAGGTACGTAATCGTCTGCATCTCCGTGGATGAAAATCACTGGAATCTTGCAGTTATGTATTTCCTTTTCTGGAGCGATATCCTTGAAAGAAAATCCGTAGTTCTTTTTACATAATCGGCTTGCCAGGTTCAGGACAGGGAATGAAGGAAGGTGAAATTCTTCCTTGAGTCTGTAAGTGAACTGTCCCCAGACAGAAGAATATCCGCAGTCTTCAACACAGCATTTTACGTTTCCTGGAAGAGGTAGCCCTGTGGAGTTCATTACTGTTGCGGCACCCATGGAAACTCCGTAAAGCATGATTTCTGCTTCTGGATCCATTTTAAGGATTTCTCCGATCCAGGTATGAACATCTTTTCTGGCATAAACGCCCATGTCGATGTGGTTGCCGTCTGACCAGCCATGGCCTCTCTGACCTGGAAGTACTACATTCCAGCCTTTATCATAGAAATGCAGGGCATAATCGGCCATTTTGAAGGGAGTGTCCCGGTAACCGTGCATGAAAAGTCCGTATCTGTGAGTGGCTTCGGGAGCTTTTACAAGGTACGCCTTAAGGTTAAGTCCGTCAAAACTTGTGGTTTCGATTACTGTTGATTTGTTGTTAAGCCAGTGGGAATCATCCTTCTGAAAGCCTGCGATTTTTTCACTGCTTACAGGGGAAAGTCCGTAATCCACCATGTAAAGGGCTGTTCCGTAAATAACTGCGGAGAAGACTACAATCACTGCTGCTGCAACGGAGCCCAGTATTATCTTTCGTTTTTTAGTCATGATTTTCCTTTTGTTATTCAGCGTCTGGTTTGAGGGCATCTACCATAAATTCTTCAGGAATTTTTGAAGGTCGGCCTTCGTGAGTTACGCTTGCCCATGTTACTGTTGCTTCTGCACAGACAGTTCCATCTTCCTTGCGGATTATCTGATGGAATTCGCCCATAACGTGCTTGAGCTTTGTTGGGTAAGTTTCGATGAAAAGCTTGTCGTAAAGGAAAGCTGATCCCTTGTAGTAAATATCAACGTGGGTTACGTAAAGATAGAATCCTGCCTTTACGATTCCCTTGTAGTCAAAATTAGCGGCCTGCAAAAAATCCATGCGGGCATGTTCAAGATAGTTCAGATAAACTGCATTGTTTACGTGGTTGTAAGAGTCACATTCGTAAGGTCTGACTGTAAGTTCTGTAATATGTTTCATATTGGTATTCTATGTCGGTGGTGTGAAATTGTAAAGACGACGCAAAAAGTGTATTGTTTATATATGAAGAAAAGTTTGTTTATTCTTGCAGTTTGTTCTCTGGTTGTTTCCTGTGGTGGAAGGATTGATGATTCACTTACAGATAAAAAAGAACGTAAATTAAGGAAAAATGCTACGGAATACTGCAAGTCACTTAGAGAATACGAAAATTCTCAGGCTGCTCTGGTTGAAGCGGTCCTGAACAATATGACTCTTGAAGAACAGGTCTGTCAGCTTTTTATCGAAAACCTTGAGGGGGACAAGACTTTTGTTCCTGTTGAAAAAATGGGAGCTATTGAGGGAAAGTCCGGGGGCAAGGCTATGCTTCCTGGGGGTTACCTGTTTTTTTCTTATAATCTTGCGAATACTCCGGAAGAAATTATGGGCTTTACGGATTCGATTCGCCGTTATTGTCAGAAAAACAATCTTGTCACACCATTTCTTGCAGTGGATCAGGAAGGCGGTTTTGTAAATCGTCTTAAGTATGTTGCGGGACCTCTTCCTTCCTGTGAAAGAATCTCTTCAAATCTTGATGTAGGACAGACTTACAGATATTACAAGACTCAGGCCAGGCAGATGAAGGCTTTGGGATTTGATATGAATATTGCTCCGGTTATTGAAGTTAAAACTCCTGAAAACGAGAAGTTTTTGGATGGTCGAAGCTTTGGTGATGCCTGGAAGGTTCGTTCGTATGGAACAGCCTGTGTAAATGCTTATGAAAATACTGGAATTGCTGCTGTCGTAAAGCATTTTCCTGGAAATACAAATACTGATCCTCACACAGGACTTCCTGAAATCAAGCTGCCAATGGATGCGCTGGAAGCTCTGGTTAAGCCTTTTTATCAGGTTTTAAGATGCAGACCTTCAGCTGTTTTGATGAGTCATGCCAGAACCAGCTGTCTTGATGCGGGTGTACCGGCATGTTTTTCTGAAAAATGGATTTCCAGCCTTAAATCAAAGGGAGAGTTTGACGGTATAGTTTTTTCTGATGACATTTTCATGGGGGCTCTTGCAAACAACGGTTATCCTCCAGAGGTTGCTGCAGTAAAAGCGGTGGAAGCCGGTGTTGACTGCATCATGATCAGTGAAAAACGTTTTGCGGGACCTGCAAAGGTTCTTGTTCAAAAGGCTTATGAGGATGCGGCATTTAGGGAAAAGATTAAGGCTTCCTGCAGAAAGATTCTTAACTATAAGATAAAGAAAGGTGTGCTTTCCGTAGAAAAAAATGATGATGGTATGATGGAAGTTCATTCCGGGGCTGTGGAGCTTTCTATTCCGGAAAGAATGAAGGAATTTAAGAAGGCAAGGCAGGAAAATATTGACCTGTATCTGGAATATCTTGATTAGTCTGGAGTTGTATGGGAAAGAAGAATAAATCGGCTGTGAGCTCTGGCGGAAAGCTTAAGGGCGCAGAAGGCTTTGAACAGTATTACGCTGACATTTTTGGTTCCAGATGGCCTGTTTTAAAAGAGGCTCTGGGGGGCGAAACTGTATACGCTGAATGGAATGGCGGTGGGACAGAAAAATATTATCTTGATCCGGCCAGTGTTTTTGCGGCGATGCAGCTTCCTGTGGAAGGTGGCGAAAAGTTTCTGGACATGTGTGCGGCTCCAGGGGGAAAGACTCTGGTAATTGCGACAAGAATGCCGGAAGAAGCGGAACTGGTTAGCAACGAGCGTAGTGCTGCCAGAAAACAGCGTCTTGTTCAGGTTTGCGACACCTGTCTTACAGAAGAAGTGCGGGGCAGAATAAAGATTTCCTGCAGCGATGCGGCCAAATGGTGCACTACTCAGACTGAAGTTTATGACCGCATTTTGCTGGACGCTCCTTGTTCCAGCGAACGACACGTTCTTGCCGATGAAAAATATCTTGAAGAGTGGTCGCCAAACCGGATAAAGACTTTGGCTATGGAACAGTGGGCTTTGCTTTCCTGTGCCTGGCGGCTTTTGGTTCCAGGAGGATATCTTTTGTATTCAACCTGTGCACTGTGTCCTGCGGAAAATGATCAGGTTGTGGCACGGCTTTTTAAAAAGTTTGATGATGTGGAGCTTGCGTTTAAGGACGAAATGCCTTCAATAAAGGAAGATTTTTCTTCTTTCTGCAAGATGGATGTGGTACCGCAGCCGGAACGAACGGAGCTTGGATTCCATATTCTTCCTGATCAGAAAGAAAAGTGCGGGCCAATCTGGTTCACTTTATTGCATAAAACTGAAGGTTCCGTTGATTGACACTAATTGCAGAAATTATGTAAAATAAACAACACTAATATCGTAATCTATTTTTAAAGGAGATCCTCCATGTCAGGACATAGTAAATGGGCAACCATTAAACATGCAAAAGGTATCGCTGATGCAAAACGCGGTAAGCTTTTTACAAAATTCATTAAGGAAATTTCTATTGCTGCAAGAATGGGTGGAGGTGATCCAGAATCTAACCCACGTCTTCGTACAGTAATCATCAAGGCTCGTGCAGCTAACATGCCTAAAGATAACATTGAACGTGCTATCAAAAAGGGTACAGGTGAAGACGGCGGCGCAGCTTACGAAGAATTCCTTTACGAAGGATACGCTCCAGGTGGAGTTGCTGTAATGGTTGAAGTTCTTTCTGATAACAAGAACCGTGCAGCTGCTGACGTTAAGAACATTTTCTCTAAGTCAGGCGGAAACCTTGGTACAACAGGTTCTGTATCTCGTATGTTCCAGAGAAAGGGTACAATCGAACTTGATGCTGAAAAGGTAAATGAAGATGAAGTTATGGAAGTAGCTCTTGAAGCTGGTGCTGATGATATCGTAAACGAAGACGGAATCATCACAGTAACAACTACTCCTGATGCATTCTCTGCAGTAGCAGAAGCACTCCAGAACAAGGGATTTGAAACACTTTCTGCAGACGTAGGAATGGTTCCAGATGCTTACACAGCAGTAGACGCTGAAACAGCTGCTAAGGTTCAGAAGATGATCGATCGTCTTGAAGACAACGATGATGTTCAGAACGTATACCACACAGCTGAATACCCAGACGACTTCAATCCTGAGGCCTAGTCATTGCGAGCTGGCGCAGCAATGACGTCGGCCGCCTATATCGAAGGGAATCGTACAGATTCCCTTCTTTTTTTTAACTTCGAAAGAAGTGCTTTTTTTGTCCATATTACACGTACAGATTCCCTTCTTTTTTTTAACTCCATTCTATTTTTAAATATGCTATACTACTCCCATGACAAACAATAATTCCGAATATTCTAATCTTCCTGGTTCTACCAGTGTTTCTAAAAAGGGGAAGGTGCGCCGTGTTTTGGGGATCGATCCTGGGCTTGCAAATACAGGCTTTGGGGTAATCGATTTTTTGAACGGCAAGTACAGAATGGTAAGCTACGGAGTTATTGAAACTAATGCCGATATGAGTCACGGGGAACGGCTTTTGACAATCTATTCAAGGTTGCAGGCTGTTATCGATGAGTTCAAGCCAACTGAAGCCTGTATGGAAGCTTTGTTCTTTGCAAAGAATGTTACAAGCGCCATCTCTGTTGCTGAGGCAAAAGGAGTTGTGACTCTTTGTCTTGCCCAGAACGTGATTCCTCTTTCCGAATATAAGCCAAATCAAATAAAAAAAGCAGTCACTGGGACTGCTTCTGCGGACAAAGAGCTGGTTGAAAAATACGTCCAGCTGCTGCTTAATCTTGAAGTACGGCCTCAGCCAGACCACGCGGCAGATGCCCTGGCAGGAGGGATTTGTCATTTGCATAATACGTCAATGTGATTTTCTGTATCCACAGATTGGTGAGATTTTTACAGACAAATATTATTTACCCTGAATATCGGGTTTTGTACTGGGGATTGGACTTTATTATTCATCTGTTTTTCGAATTTTACGGACTATTTTTTTTATGGTGAAAAAAGTCCGTAATTTTTTTGCGTTAGGGAGTTTTTTTTGAAATAATTACGGATTAAAACTATTTTTTTGAAGGATGAATCTGTAATTTTTGGAAAAAAGTTTTTGATTTTTTGAAAAGGTCTTGTTTTTGGGTGAAATTTTACGGATTTCTTTTTTTATACAACATTTAGTCCGTAAATTTTTGAAAACAGATGAATTTATTCTGGGTAAGGTTTGAATATAACGGTTTTTGGTGTTTTTTAACCCACCAGGGATTGGAAGGGGCGCGGAGCGCGTATTTTTACGGAACGAAGTGAAGGAAAAATACCGAGGCGAATAGCCGGAGCCCTGGAAAGCCCGACGGCAGCGGCAGCTGCCGGGGTGGCCAGATAGGAAACTAGCGTATGAACATTGCGTCGCCGTAGGAGAAGAATCTGTATTTATTCTCTACGGCCTGGTTGTAGGCGCTCAGGATGTTTTCGCGGCCGGCGAAGGCGCTGACCAGCATGATGAGGGTGCTTTCCGGGGTGTGGAAGTTTGTGAACATCTGGTCTACGCACTTGAACTTGTAGCCCGGGTACATAAAGATGTGGGTGCTGGATGTGCCGGCTTTTACGATGCCGTCGTCGCCTGTGGCTGATTCAAGGGTGCGGACGCTGGTTGTTCCTACTGCGAGGATTGGGCGGCCTTCCTTTTTTGCCTGGTTGATTTTGTCGGCAGTTGTCTGTGGCACTGTGAAAACTTCTTCGTGCATTTTGTGGTCTTCGATGTTTTCTTCACGAACTGGAAGGAAGGTTCCAAGTCCTACGTGGAGAGTTACGAATTCCCGTTCGATGCCTTTTTCTGTAAGGCGGGCAAGCATTTCTTCTGTAAAATGAAGACCGGCGGTTGGGCAGGCTGAGCTTCCTGTTTCTTTTGCGTAAACATTCTGGTAGCGTTCAGAATCTTCTTCTGTGTCGCCGCGTTTGATGTATGGAGGGAGAGGGATGTGTCCGTTACGTTCGAACCATTCTTCTGTAACTAGAAAGTCAAAGTGCATGGCGCGGAATTCTGTGCCTGCATTGCCCGGATGATCGATGATGGTTCCGATTGATCCGTCTGGGAACTTGTAGCGCATACCAGGTTTCTGTTTTTTTGCGCCTTTTACCATTGTGTTCCAAACCTGGCCGTCGCGGTCAATCTGGTTCAGGAACATGAATTCCTGTTCGCGGCCTGTTGTTTCCTTGATTCCGTAGCAGCGGGCACGGCGAACCTTTGAGTTGTTGAAAATCATAAGGGTTCCTGGAAGGATCAGGTCTGGAAGATCTGCCATTGCGTGGTGTTCAACGGCGCCTGTCTGGCGGTTCAAAAGCATCAGCTTGTCCTGTCCGCGGATTCCGCTTGGATGCTGGGCGATAAGTTCTTCTGGTAAATTAAAATTAAAATCTGTCAGTAACATATTCAGTCTCTTTTTAGAACAGAGTGTTCTGTTCGGTGTTTGTTTTTCCGTATTCTAATCCCAGGTGCTGGTAGGCTTTTTCGGTTACTACACGGCCTCTTGGGGTGCGTTGCATAAGACCGCATTGAATCAGGAATGGTTCGTAGTAGTCTTCCAGAGTATCCTGGCTTTCTCCGATGGAAATGGCCAGGGTTTCGGCACCAACTGGTCCTCCGCTAAAGTTTGTTATGATTGTACGAAGGATTTCACGGTCTATGTGTTCAAGTCCCAGCTCGTCGATTTCCAGCTTGTTAAGGCCGGCTTTTACAACTCCCAGGGTGATTGAATCTTTCTGCATTGCGGCGGCGTAGTCCCGCATTCGGCGAAGAACCCGGTTTGCAACACGAGGAGTTCCACGGCTGCACTGTCCCATCAAAAGGGCGGCGTCCTGGTCAACTTTGATTCCCAAAAGCTTTGCGGATCTGTTGATTACATCTGCAAGTTCTTCTTTTGTGTAATACTCAAAGCGCTGGATGATTCCAAAGCGGCTTCTAAGAGGACTTGCGACAGAACCGGCCTTTGTGGTGGCTCCAACCAGGGTGAACCGAGGGATCGGGATGCGGACGGTTCTGGCTGCGGCTCCCTGACCGATTACCCAGTCCAGTTCGTAGTCTTCCATGGCAATGTAAAGCATTTCTTCGATTGTATGTTTAAGACGATGGATTTCGTCGATGAAGAAAACTGTGCCTTCTGTGATTGTTGAAAGAATTCCTACAAGGTCCTTTGGTTTTTCAAGGGCAGGGGCAGAGGTGATCTTAAAGTCTGCACCCAGTTCTCGGGCTGTAATCTGAGCGAGAGTGGTTTTTCCAAGGCCTGGAGGACCGATCAAAAAAAGATGGTCCAATGGTTCGTGGCGTTCTTTTGCGGCGTTGATGAAAACGTCCAGGTTTTCACGCACTTTTGCCTGACCGATAAATTCGTTCAGAAGCTGTGGACGAAGATTTACGCCCTTTTCTGAATCGTCGTCAAAGCCTGCAAGGCTCTGGTCAGAGCGTACTATGTGAAGGAACTGGTCGTCTTGAATATTCATTTTTTCTGAACTCATCTGGCCATCTCCATAAGTGCTTTTTTGAATACAGAATCTTCTTTTTCAGTCTGAGATTTTTCTGCAAAAGAAGGATCTTTTGAAAGCTCTGCAACGATCTGTGAAACAGTCTTTTCTGCCATCTGGCGGTCGTATCCCATGTCGCAAAGAGAAGTGATGACAACAGAGTAGGCACTGTTTTTTGGAACGCGGATAGTTTCTGTTTCTGGGATTGTAAGTTTTCCCTTAAGAGCAAGCATCATCTTGGCTGCAGTCTTTTTTCCAACTCCCGGAATTTTTTCCAGAAGTCCAACTTCACCGGACTCAAGAACAGAAACAAGTTCTTTGAGGGAAACGCTGCTCATGATTTTTACAGCGGCCTTTGGTCCAACTCCATCAACCTTTAAAAGGTCCAGGAAAAGGTTTCGTTCTTCCATAGTGGCAAAACCGTAAAGGTCCATGCCGTTTTCGTAATGGTTTAGATAAGTGTAGGCCTTAGCTTCGCTTCCAAGGGCAGGAAATTCGTTAAGGCAGGAATCAGGAACGATGATGTCCCATTCGATTCCGTTGTTTTCGAGAAGCAGCTGCTTTGGAAACTTTCCAGTGATTGTGCCTTTGATGCTGTTGATCATATAACTAGTATAACGAATAGTTGAGGGAAAATGAATGGCAACACAATAGACTTCTCGAGAAAATGTAGCGGGAAGGAAGACAGAGGATGGCAAAAACACTTGCAGGT
>JAZLGB010000022.1:0-152431 GCA_045616085.1 Treponema sp. | reverse complement strand
GATATTTACGAAGGGCTTTTGCGTGATCTGCAGAGTGCGGGTAACTATGGGGAATTTTATACTCCTCGTGCGGTTACTGAAATTATGACTGAGATTATTAATCCTCGGCTTGGTGAAAAGGTTCTGGATCCTGCCTGTGGTACTGGTGGATTTTTGACCAGTGCTATTGAAAATATCCGTTCCAAGGATGTTCATTCTGTTGAAGATTTGAAAGTGCTGGAAGAAACTATCCGTGGTCAGGAATTGAAGCCGCTTCCTTTTATGCTCTGCGTTACTAATTTGATTCTTCACGATATTGAAGTTCCAAATGTTATGAACGGCGACAGTTTGAACCGTGAATATACCAGCATTGTTGAAAAAGACAGAGTTGATGTTATCTTAGCAAATCCTCCTTTTGGTGCCAGCGTTAGTGATGGTGTTGAAACTAATTATCCTGCTCAGTTCCGCACTACTGAAAGTGCCGATTTGTTCTTGCTTTTGATGATCCGTTATTTGAAGATGGGTGGTCGTGCTGCAATTGTTCTTCCTGATGGTTCTTTGACTGGGGATGGTGTTAAGCAGAGAATCCGCCAGGAATTTCTGGAACAGTGCAATGTTCACACTATTGTTCGTCTGCCTAATTCGGTTTTCCAGCCTTATGCTTCTGTTGCTACAAACCTTTTGTTCTTTACTAAGGGTGAACAGACTCGCGAAATATGGTATTGGGAACATAAGCTACCGGAAGGTCAGAAATCTTATTCCAAAACTAAACCTATTCAGAAAAGTGAATTTGATTCTTTGAAGGCCTGGTGGGGCAATCGTTCTGAAAATGAACAGGCTTGGAAAGTTGGAATTGATACTTTAAAAGGAAATGGATTTAATCTTGATATTAAGAATCCGTTTGTGAAGGAAGAGGAAGTTACTCATACGACTGCGGAATTGCTTGATTTGTTGAGTGAGTCGTTTAAGAAGAGTGATGAGTTGATTGAGGGGTTAAAACAAACCCTCAAAACGACATAGACAAGGCTTTAAGATAGCCGAAAACGTGTAAATGGTGCTAGCTCGGCATTTTAAATGGCTTGATAAAATAGAAGGCTTCGTTCAGAAGCTGAGACGCTCATTTCAGAGGCGAGCAGTGCGGAGCGTCTGAAATGGCTTGATAAAATAGCAAGCTTCGTTCAGAAGCTTACCAAATTCTTACAATCTGTTTTCTGCACTTTCTAACGTGTTAAACATAAGCATCGCAATCGTCATAGGACCAACTCCTCCTGGAACTGGTGTAATGGCACTGGCAGTATCAAGAAGGTCTGCGTAGTCACAGTCACCAACAAGGCGGAAGCCTGACTTTTTAGTGTCGTCTGGGATGCGGTTTACGCCTACGTCGATTACAACTGCACCTGGCTTAACCATGTCTTTTGTTACTGTGTGTGGGCGGCCTGTTGCGGCAATAAGGATGTCTGCCTGTTTTGTCATTTCTGCCATGTTTTTTGTACCTGTGTGGCAGATTGTTACTGTACAGTTTGTTTCTTTGCGGGCGAGCAAAAGTGAAACTGGCTTACCTACGATGTTTGAGCGGCCGATTACTACGGCGTGTTTTCCGCTTGTTTCGATTCCCATTTTTTCAAGAAGAACGATGATTCCGTGTGGTGTACATGGAAGGAATGCTTTTTTACCGATAACAAGGTTTCCTACGTTCATTGGGTGGAAGCCGTCTACGTCTTTTTCCGGGTCAATTGCAAGAAGAACTTTTTCTTCGTTGATGTGCTTTGGAAGTGGAAGCTGTACAAGGATTCCGTGAACTGTTGTGTCTTTGTTCAGGTCGTCGATGATCTTAAGAAGTTCTTCTTCTGTTGTGCTTTCTGGAAGATGAAGGCTGCGGTCTGCCATTCCAACCTCGGCAAGGGCCTTCTGTTTGCCTGTAACATAAGAAACGCTGGCTGGGTTTTCTCCAACAAGGATTACTGCAAGACAAGGAGTGACTCCCTTTGCCTTAAGTGCTGAAACTTTCTCTGCTACTTCTCCGCGAACCTGTGCGGCGATTGCTTTTCCGTCAATGATTGTTGCGCTCATCTGTTACCTTCCTATCTATTTGTTGTTTTAATTGTATAAAGACAATAAAAACTGTAAAATTACTGCTACATTATAAAAAATCGTGAGGAAAAATGAAACGTATTATTTCCCTTTTCGGCGTGCTTCTTGCACTTTCTATGCCGATTTTTGCTCAGTCTGAAGAAAATACCAACGAAGAAGAAAATCAGAATACTGAAGAAAATATTGTTCGCCATGATGATTTCTATGCAACAAACGGAAAAGGCGACCAGTTCCTTAAGATAGGAATCATGGGAAACTTTCCATTGAACTTTGGTGATAAGCTTTATGTTGGTGGCGCTGCCCAGATTGGTTACTACCGCTTTTTGAACAGCTGGTTTGGTCTTGGTGGTGAACTTATGGCTGGTTACAATCCAACTTTGGGAAGCAACGTTCTTACTTTTGTTCCGATCACTTTCGGGGCAATGTTTCAGCCTTGTGTATGGAAGTTTGAATTTCCAATCACAACAACTATTGGTTTTGCATTCCAGACTTGTGCTAATAAAAAGTATTTCCCAGGTTTTGTTGCAAAGTTGGAGACAGGTGCTTTCTTCCGAATTACAGAAGGTTGGTCTGCTGGGCTAAGCGGTCAGTTCTTGTATATGCCAGAATGGTATACAACAACAGAAAACGCTGATTCAGATTATGGTATGTTTATGCAGGCGGCAGTTTCTGCTCGTTATCACTTCTAGGATTGAGGATGGATTTATGAAGAAGTTTTTAATTGGTGCATTTGTTGCAGCTGCGGTACTTTGCTTTACAGGATGTTATGACGCTATCTATCAGTCCATCAGAAATGAGGTCGAGCTTGAAGAAGGAACAATCAACGGATTTGTAAGCAATATTGCCCGTTTTAATGTAGGTGGGAAAGAATTCCTTTTTACTACAAATGGCTTGGTTTATTACAAAGATGCTAATGCTCATAAACATGGAGCATGGAATAAAGTTTCTGGTAATGGACTTCCAGGATCTTTGAAATATGTATATGACGACACAAAGTTCAAAGGGCTTCATTTCTCTAAGGTTGTTGCAGATGCAGATACTGTATATTTGATGGGCTTTAGAACAGTGTACATTGATGAACATAACCGCAATCAGCCAGGCGAAATCATGATTTATTATGCAAAGCCTGTATTGGCAGCTGATGGTGAAAGTCTTGATTTTAGTTCAGGTTGGGAAAAGGCTAACGCTCTTAATGAAGAAATCAAAAAATACTTGAAAGGACTTGATGAAGACAATTTCAGAATGGATGCCAGCATTCATCTTTTTGGAACAAACTCATATAATGCTGATCATCGTAAGGCTTATTTGCGTATTGGCGGTGGAGCTCCAGTTGAAAATAATGTAGAGAACAGAAACTGGAGCATTTATGAGCTTAAAGGCGATTCTATGGAAGGTCTTTCAGCTTTAAAAAAATGTGAAGTTGATTCTGATGGAAATGAAACTGTAACTGGTCTTTCAAATAAAGAATTGAACCGATACACACTTTCTGCTGTTTATTTTAATTCTGACTATCACTTTTTGAATACATTGAATGCCGAAACTAATGACGGCACTGGAAGCAGTAGCGAATACGTTTACTTTAGTGACGGTGGTGCATACCAGTCAAATGGTAGAAACTTCTGTTGGTTTAAGGCCGAAGATTATGATACTGTAACAGTTAATGTTCTTAAGGATCAGTCATTTAAAAAGAGTTTAGAGACAGATTCTATACCAGGAGATTCTGATTATGAATCTATGAATGCTTTTCAGGCATATCTTCTTGGCCTTAAGTCTCTTGTTGTAGAAAAAGACGAAGACGGTATTACTGTAAAAGATTGGAAAGTAGAGGTTGTAAAACCTGAAAAACTTAAATCTATAAGCAACGATATCCCTGCTCCAATCATCAGTTTGGCAGTTACAAAGGATTCTATCCTCTTAGGAACAGGTTATAACCGTACAACTGAATCCAGCAATGGAACAAAATGTGGAATTTTCAGACTTTTCCATGATGATTCAGGAAACGTTACTTCTACAAAATGTGAAGATTTTGAATCTAATGCATATAACGTTATGGTATCACCTTACTATGTAAGAGCGCTTATTTGTGCAAATCCTGGTTTGCCAGAAAAAGAAACTGATCTTTATTCTTCTGTGGATTATCCTCTTACAGTTGGCTCTGTTGGGGCGAATAAGGATAACCGTGGTTTGTGGTCATACTATCCAGGTCGTGGTAACTGGAACCGTGAATAGTTAATTCTTAAGGTTGAATGATAATGAAGCCGTTGCGTTTATCGTGACGGCTTTTGTTTTTAATATGAAGCCAGTCCCTGCAGAAAAAGAAAAACTTGTAAACTGCAAATTTTTTGTTACTAATGATGAGGAAATGTTCAAGTATTTTGGAAAATGTGTAGGGAATTGGATTTTGCCGCTGGTTTTGCAGGAGATCTTTCCACTGTCCGGATTCAAGGTTATAGAAACTGTAGCATTTTTTTGACTCTTAAATTGACTGGAAAACTTAGCAGTTGCTGTATAAGATGCTTCTTCCCAAATTTCATGGGTGGGACGGGGATTATAATTTGTTCTAAGTGCGTAAAGTGAATTTCCTAGATGAAGGTCTGTTACAGAAAAAGTGAAGGTTTCACAGCTTTTCTTGGTTTTTACTTCTAATCCCTGGGCAATTTTAAGAATGGTTTCTGGTCCTTCGGAAGTAAGCTTTTCTTCCAGAAAAAAAGTATTGCCGTAGCGAATTCTGCACAGATGATATGGCAGATAAAAAGAATATTGTGGATTGATCTTAAATTGAAACAAGGTTTTAAGTTGAGAAGAAGAGGCTGTAAATATGTATGCAGACGAAGCTGAAAAAGCCGCAAGATTCAAGTTAAAGTCTCCTAAGGAGAAGGTGTTTTCCGTAGAAAAAGTGTAGTAATTTTCCTGGTCAAAACTTTTGAATGCACAAAGGGTTTCTCTGGTCTTGAAGTAGGGAGAAGAAATACTTAGTTGAAGGACTGCCGGTATCTGGACGTAAGAGGTAAACAGTTCTGTTGAAGAAAACCAGCTGGTGGAGGTATTTTCTGTAGCAAAAAATCCAGTTGCTCCAGACAGGGAAAGGTCCAGTTTTTTTGCAAGGTGGATTTTTGTCATAAAGGAAAATGCTTCAAGCCCATCGGTGTTTACGTAGTGGGTAAGGTTCAGGCGACGGAGCAGCTGTTTGCCGGAGCAATAGTCAAAGGTGGCAGAAAGGGCTATGGGTTTTTGCCAGGAAGAGGCTGAGGGCATGGCAACGTTTGGTGTCGAAACAGAGGCCACAGTTGAGGTGAAGGGGCTGGCGGTTGAAGAGATTGTTGGTGTCTTCAACTTGGAAATTGGTCCAGAGAGGGAAACTTGTCCCGCCTTAAAGATGAATGGCGCCGGAGAAAAGTCTTTTGTGTTCAGACTTACCCCCCAGGCCGGCGGATTCCATTCAGGAACTGTAGCAATTTCTGTGGAAGGCAGCTTCCAGGCAAGGCGAAGGTTTAGCCCCGGAGTTTTAGTTTCTGCGGTCAGGGAAGGAAGTCCGTAGCTTATGGCAGTTTCCCCGAAGGCAAAATTGCAGAATATAATCGTTAAATAAAAAATGCATTTCCTCATACATAGTTAATGTCTGGGAAATGCATTTTCTGCAATTTTTTATGTATTTTTTTTAGAATTATTCTACTTTTGTTGAAGTAACGTAGCTTGCTGTGCTCTTGAAGTTGTCGATCTTGGCAATCTTTGTGCGCCAGTATTCTGCTTCTGATTTTGTTGTGTAAGGACCAACACGAACACGGTAGAACAACTGGTTCTTTGCGTCTGTGTAAGTGAATACGTCAGCTGTGATCTGGTTCTGTCCAAGAACTTCACGGGCAGCATCTGCAGATTTACGGCTTGTAAGAGCTGTTACCTGGATCCAGTACTGTGTGATTGCTGGCTTTGACTGAGCTGTAGAAGTTGTCTTAGCTGTGACAGTCTGTTTTACAGGAGTTGCCTTCTGTGTAACTGTTTTTGCAGGAGCTTTTGCAACTGCTTTTGTTTCTACAGGTTTTACCTGAGCAGGAGCTTTTGCAACTGCCTTTTCTGCAGGTTTTGTAACTGCTGCAGGTGGAACTGGTTCTGATTTAATTGCAACGCTTGGTGTTGAAGAACCGTTCAAATCAATTGTAGTTGTATTGATTACAGTCTGAGGATTCTTACCCAAACCGTTCATGTTTGTTGTTTCTGAGTAAACGTTAGCAGTTTCTGCATAGATGTTTACTTCGTCTGTACGGAATTCTGTGCCCATTGTTTCTGAAGCTTCACCTTCAAAGTTGTAGGCATCTTCATTTGCATCGTAATCGTATGGTTTGCCCTGTGATGGTGCTGATGGTGCAAGTGAAATCCATCCGTTAGAAGCTGTACCGTTGTCCATTCCCCTTGAACTTGCTACAGACTGAGCTGGTTTTGCGGCTGGTGCGTAAAGCATAAGAGCTGCACCTAATACAACAAGGAGAAAAACTCCTACTGCTGCAATAATCCATAATGTTCTTTTCTGTTCCATATCGCATTCCTTTGCGGTCTGGTGTTCCCGACCCTTACTATTTAATCGGAATCTGGTGAAAAGAGTTTAGTAATTTTTTTTGATTTCTATTGGTTTACCTGATTTTTTGTATTCTTTCAGAAGATTTCGCTGTGCCCAGAAGCGGCTGAGGATCTGTCTGTATGGAAGATGGTCTCTTTTGCGGGCCCGGCTAAGTCTTGTAAGGAAAGGTGCTGTGACAAAAACGATCTTTTCGCAAAGGTCCAGAAGTTCCGGAACCTTGTAGAGCACTGTAGCGTTCAGAATGATTTTCTGTCCAGGATGTTCCGCGATGAACTGTTTTGTTTCTTCTATTAAATATGGGTAGACCAGGTTTTCCTGTCGGCGTAAAAGTTCCGGATCCGAAAAGATCAGTGCCCCCAAAGCCCGGCGATTCAAGGTTCCGTCTGGATTTGTAAGACAGATGCCTTTTTCTTCCGCATCCTTTGCAAACGAAGTAAGGATAAGTGGAGTAGCCATTTGGATTGCTTTGTGAACCTGTTTGTCCGCATCAAGACAGAGCCAGCCTTCCTTTTCAAATTGAGAACAGATGTAGTTTTTTCCAGCGGCCATTTTTCCGGTAACGCAGATTATTGAATAATTTTTGATTGATAATGAATAATTTGGGGTCACGCTTTAATTCCTTTTGAACTCTTAATAATCGAAGTTAGCAATTTGATCAATTCAACGTTCAGTTCGTATAAAGAATCAACCTGCTGTTTTTCAATTAAGCCGCTTTCAATGAGAATTTCCAGCCAGTAAGCAGTTTCATTTGCTTCTTTTACAGAAATACTCAATTTATGTATAAAATCAGCTTTGCTTTGAGCATATTCACTTTCACGAATATTTGCTCCAACACTGGTTCCGCTACGAAGAATCTGTCTGGCAATATCAAATTCTTTTCTTTCATCATTAAGATATTTATAGAATTTAATTATTCGTATAGCGAACTCTTTAGATTTATCCCTAATAATATTCTCATTTTTCATAAATTCTCTCCGTAAAACAACTACTAACTATTAATTAGTAATTATTCATTATTAATTATATTGTTTAGTGGAATTCTCCCCAGCTTTTTCCGGATTCAATGCTTACCCGCAATGGAACGTTTAGTTTTACGGCATTTTCCATTTTTTCTTTAATCAGGGCGATTGTTTCCTGAACTGTTGCCTGGTCTTCTGGACATTCAAGGATAAGTTCATCGTGTACCTGAAGCAAAAGGCGGGCGCCATTGTTCTTTTCTTTGAGGGCGGCGCTTACGTCCAGCATGGCTTTTTTTACGATGTCGGCGGCAGACCCCTGAACCGGCGAGTTGATGGCGATTCGTTCTGCGGCGGCTTTTTCTACCTTGTTGCGGCTTGTGATGTTCATGATTGGGCGGCGGCGTCCCATAATTGTTGTGATGCAGCCAGTTTCTTCCGCACTGGCGATTGTTTCTGCCTTAAAGCGGGTAATGTCCGAATACAATCTGTCGTAATTTTCAATGAACTGGGCTGCCTGTGTGCGGCTGATTCCAAGGTCCTGGGCAAGGCGGAAGGCGCTCATGCCGTAGATTACTCCAAAGTTGATTGTCTTTGCTGTGCGGCGCATTTCTGGTGTGACTGCTTCTGGGGCAACGCCGTAAATAAGGGCTGCGGTTGCCTTGTGAACGTCGGTGCCTTCGATAAAGGCTCTGCACATGTTCTTGTCGCCGCTAAGGTGAGCAAGAACTACTAGTTCGATCTGGGCGTAATCGGCAGAAATAAGCACCTTACCTTCTGGGGCTGTAAATGCGCTGCGGATTCTGCGGCCAGCGTCGCTGCGAACCGGAATGTTCTGAAGGTTTGGTTCACGGCAGGAAAGACGGCCTGTGGCAGTTCCTGTCTGTACAAAATCTGTATGGATTCTTCCGTTCTTGTCTGCAAGGTTTGGAAGAGTTTCAACATAAGTTGACTGAAGTTTTGCCATTTCACGGTATTCAAGGATCATCTTTGGAACAACATCGTAAAGGGCAAGTTCTTCCAGTACGGAAGTGTCTGTTGAATAACCGGTCTTTGTCTTTTTGCCAGGTTTAAGCTGGCGTTCTTCGAAAAGCACAACCTGAAGCTGCTTTGGAGAAGCGATGTTGAACTGGTGGCCAACTTCCTTGTAGATGGCGTTTTCTGCGTCTTCAATTCCGTGGGTAAGTTCCACATTGTATTTGTTCAATGCTTCTGAATCCAGGTGAATGCCGGTAAGTTCCATGTTTGCAAGAAGTGGAAGCAGGGTCATTTCCATGTTGAAAAGGGAAGTGAGGTTGCCACGGGCTTCGCCCTCGCAATGACGTGAGTTGTCTGAGGCATCGTTCTCGCTTAGGACAGACACTTCTTGGAGCTTGCACCACAGCTGGAATGTAAAGTCGGCATCTTCGGCGGCGTATGGAACTGCCTGTTCAAGTGGAACGTCTGCAAAAGTCTGGCCTTTGCCTACGATTTCGCTGAACTCAACTCCCTTAAGGCGAAGGTACCGTTCTGAAAGTCCTTCCAGGCTGTAGGCGTTCTTTCCCATGCGGTCAGAGTTCATAAGCCAGGCAAGGATCATTGTGTCTGCAAGGCGGCAGTTGTAGGCGATTTGATTTTCAAAAAGGCCGTTGGAAGCCAGCACTTTAAGGTCGAACTTTCCGTTGTGCATTACAACTGTAAGGTTTTCGGCCTGGAAAATGCGCTTAAGTTCTGCAAAGGCTTCGTCCTTGGAGATTTTATCGCTGTCAAAAAGGCTTTCTTCCTGTGCCAATGGAACATAAACCGCTGTTCCTTTTTCGTAGCAAAGGCTGAATCCAAGAATCTTTGTGTTCAAAGTGTCCAGGCTGTCGGTTTCACAGTCAAAAGCAAGGGTGCCGCTGGCAATGGCCTTGTCCACAAAAGCTTTCAGGCTGGCAGAATCTGTGATTGCGGTGTAGTTGCCTTTGTTCTGTACTACTGGTGTGTCATTTAATGAATAATTATCAATGAATAATGAATAATTGTCGGTCTTGGAACCGTTATCAGCTTTAGTAGAACTGTCAGCAGTCAAAGAAGAATTATTAATTATTGATTTGTCATTATTATATCCCTCAAGTTCAGCGTACTGTTTTGCGGCCTGATAGGCTCCGTATTTTTCAAGAAGGTCTGCGGCTGCTTTGTAGTTGAACACAGAGGCGGTCTGGCAGGCTTTTTCGATTTCTGGGCAAGGAACTTCTGAGCAAAGGCGAACAAGTTTCTGGCTAAAGTAAGCGTTGTCTTTTCCTTCGATGAGTTTTTTCTGCATGGCGCCTTTGATTTCGTCGATGTGGGCGTAGATTCCGTCCAGGTTGCCGTAGTCGGTCAGAAGTTTGCTGGCGGTTTTTACACCAACACCGTGAACTCCAGGAATGTTGTCGGCGGTGTCTCCGTAAAGCGAAAGCAGGTCCAGAAGCTGGGCAGGTTTTACTCCCCATTCCATTTCTACGCCTTCAACGCCGGTAACTTTCCATGTAGCGGCTGCGTCTGGCTTAAGGATCTGAGTGTTTTCTGTAACCAGCTGCATAAGGTCCTTGTCCCCGGAAAGAATGCGGCAGGTGCGGCCTGTTTCTTCGCACTTTCTGGCAACTGTGGCAATGATGTCGTCGGCTTCGTAACCGTCGCACTGAAGGACTGGAATGCCTAAAGCTTCTAGAATTTCGCAGATCCATGGAATCTGGGCGTGAAGGTCGTCCGGAGTTTTGTTGCGGGTTGCCTTGTATTCTGGATACATTTCGTGGCGGAAAGTCTTTGTCTTGGAATCCATTGCCGCAAAAATGTAGCCGGGTTTATAGTGTTGCAAAATGCTGTGTAAGTTTCTGAAAAATCCAAAAAGGGCGCTGATGTTTTCGCCTTTTGAGTTTGTAAGGGGGCGGTTGATGAACGCAAAGTAGCAGCGGAAAATCAAACCGTAAGAATCGAGTACATAAACTGTGTTTTCGTCAAAATTAGCCATGGGTCTATTTTACAGCATTCTAAATAAGTTGAAAATCTACTATATTAAAAACATGTTTCCGGAACCAATTTGCAAGGTGCTTGTTGATCAAAAAATCTGTTCCTCTCGGGGGGCCCGAACTCTTTTTAAGCAGGGTAGGGTGTCTGTAAACGGAAAGGTGGTGGAGCAGCACGATTTTGCGGTGGATGTGGCCAAGGATGACATTTCCGTGGACGGAAAGCTTTTGGAAAAGGTGCAGCATGTTTATCTGGTGCTGAACAAGCCGGTGGGGTACGTGTGTTCTGCTGTAAGTGACCGGCACAGGGTTGTGTATCAGCTTCTGGAAAAAGTTCATGTGCCTGCTCTTTCAGGTTCGCTGCACACTGCAGGACGTTTGGATTGTGAAACCGGCGGTCTTCTTGTGGTTACAACCAACGGCAGTTTTTCTCATCTTTTAGTTTCTCCGGAATTTAAGGTGACTAAGACCTATCTGGCAGTTTTACGGGAACCTGTTACCGAAGAAATGCAATCTGAATACAAAAATCTTTTCAGGGCGGGTGTTGTGATGCCGGCAGACAAGAAGGCTTCTGCGGCCAGGGCTCTTCCGGCAGAGATAGATTTTGTTTCCCCAGACCAGTGCCTTATACGGGTGCAGGAAGGACAGTTTCATCAGGTAAGGCGCATGGTTCAGGGAGCAGGGAACTTTGTAGAACAGCTTACCCGTGTGGGAATGGGGCCACTGTCACTGGAAGGGCTGGAGCCAGGTCAGTTCAGAAATCTTACTGAAGAAGAGTTAAAAAAGTTTAAAAATCTGTAATCTGTAATATAATTTTTTCTGAAGAGTTTATTGGAGCTTCCAATGAGTAATGTAAGAAAGAGTTTTGAGCAAAGTTTAAGAAAAAAAGTTAGAAAATGGATTTTTGTGGTAATGGCGGTGGTTTTTGCTTCGGCTGCAGGCTTGATTGCCACTAATGTTGTAATACAGATCAGAAACAGTATCGTACACAATTTTACTTTTGATACAGCCATAGAATCAAAGGATGAATCTCAGACTGCTACAGTTTATTTTGAAATTCCTGTAAGAAGTGACGGCGTAAAGAACTGTTGGGAATCTGAAGATGCATGGGGTTCTCAGTATGACATCTATATTGAAAATAATTCACCTGATCAGCTTAAGAACTGGTCTTTAAAGATGAATGTTCCGGAAGGGGCCAGAATTGACAGCAGCTGGAACGGAATCTTCAATCATAAAGAAAACGTAATCACAATCAGTCCTTCGCTGGAGGCTATGAATCTTACAGTCTTGACCGGAAACAACGTAAAGGTTGGGTTTGTTCTGTATACTCCAAAGCTTCTGGAAAAAAGTCATTTTGAGCTCAGCTGTAATTTTGTAACAGCATTCAACAAAAGTGCAGTCTTTGTGTTTTTTGCGGTGCTGCTTGCTGTTTCCCTTGTTGCACTTGTTGTGGTTGTAATCCTGTTTTTCCTTATCAAAAAGCAGGAAGAAATGTCTGACCATAAGATTTCGGATCTTGTAAAGCTTTGTGCCAGCTTTATTGATACCCGGGATGAATACACAAAAATGCATTCTACTCACGTTGCCCTGTATTCCAAGCTGATTGCAAAAGAATTGGGGTATGACAGCGATTTCCAGAAGCGTATTTACTACCTGGGAATGCTTCACGACCTTGGAAAGGTAATGATTCCACGAGAAATTCTCTGTAAGCCGGAAAAACTGACGGATGAAGAATGGTCGGAGATGAAGCGTCATACAACTTACGGGGCTGACATTACAAAGGACTTTAAGGGTATCGACGGAGTAAGTGATGCGGCACTTTTCCATCATGAACGTTATGACGGAAAGGGCTACATGGCCGGTCTTTCCGGGGAAGATATTCCAATCGAAGCAAGAATCATTTGTGTTGCAGACAGCTACGATGCCATGGCGACAGACCGTGCCTACAGATTGAGGTTGCAACAGGATGTCATTTTAAGTGAACTTAAAAAGGGTCGCGGCACTCAATTTGACCCTGCAATTGCTGATGCTATGATTCATCTGATTGAAAAGGGTGAAATAAAATGATAAATTTCCTCATCGCTGCTGCGTGTAAGGGGTTACATAATTTGCAGCAGCAAGGGGATTTCCATGAAGGTTGCAATTTTCTTTGGCTCAAAATCAGACACAGAAAAAATGAGCAAGGCTGCTGATGTTCTTAAAGAATTCGGCGTTGAATACAAAGCATTTATTATTTCTGCTCACCGCGCAGGTGAACTTTTGCACAAGACTGTTAAACAGTGTGAAGAAGAAGGCTTTGAAGTTATTATCGCTGGTGCAGGTCTTGCTGCCGCTCTTCCTGGCGTAATTGCCGGTATCACAACACTTCCAGTTATTGGAGTTCCACTTGAATGCATCTCTACAGGTTCAAACGGACTTGGTGGAATGGATGCACTTCTTTCTATTGTACAGATGCCACCACAGATTCCAGTTGCTACAGTTGGAATCGGTAACGCAAAAAATGCTGCTTACCTGGCATGTCAGATTCTTTCAATCAAATATCCAGAACTTAAAGAAAAACTTGTTGCTTTCCGCAAGAAGTTGGCTGATGATGCAGCTGCCGGTGTTGCAGCTGGAGTAACACTCTAAAATCCCTTTACTGGCGGTAATCTTATGGAAAACGAATTCTTGTATACAGAAAGCGACGACAAGCTTCACGATGAATGTGGTGTTGTTGGCGTATATCTTAACCCTACAGACAACAAAGCAAAGTCTGCATCAATGAATGCAGCAACAATGAGCTACTACGGACTTTATTCACTTCAGCACCGTGGTCAGGAAAGTGCAGGTATCTGTGTTTCTGACGGTGAAGAAGTAAAGATCCACAAGGCAATGGGACTTGTTTCTGATGTTTTCAAGCTGGAACATCTTCAGGAACTTCAGGGTAACCTTGCTATCGGTCATGTTCGCTATGCTACAGCCGGTTCAAAGACTGTAGAAAACGCTCAGCCAATGCTTATTTCCTCTAAGCTTGGTTCTGTTGCGGTTGCTCACAACGGTCAGCTTGTAAACTACGAACAGCTTCGCGAAATGTTTGAAGAAACTGGTGCCACATTTGGTTCTTCCAGCGACACAGAAGTTATCGTAAAACTTATTGCCCGCGGTTATAAAAAGGGCCTTGAACGTGCCCTTACAGATACAATTCAGATGATCAAGGGTTCTTTTGCTCTTTGTGTAATGACAAAAGATGCTTTGATCGGTGCCCGTGACCCTAACGGTATCCGTCCACTTTGTCTGGGACAGATTGAAGGCGGCTGGGTTCTTGCTTCTGAATCTTGTGCCATTGACGCAATGAACGCAACTTTTGTTCGCGACATTCGTCCTGGTGAAATCGTAATCATCAATAAAGACGGTGTGCTTTCTTTTGACTTTGGAGAAAAGACTTCAAAGCGCACTTGTATCTTTGAATACGTATATTTTGCTCGTCCGGATTCAATCATCGACGACATTCCTGTTCAGGAAGCCCGCTACAGAATGGGTGCTCAGCTTGCAAAGGAATCTCCTGTAGAAGCTGACGTTGTTGTTGGTGTTCCAGACTCAGGTCTTGGTGCTGCCATCGGTTACAGCCGTGAATCTGGCATCCCTTATGCAATGGGCGTTGTAAAGAACAAGTACATCGGTCGTACTTTCATCGCTCCAACTCAGCAGGCCCGGGAAAACATGGTTTTCGTAAAGTTGAATGCCCTTAAAAGCGACTTGAACGGTAAGCGTGTTATTGTAATCGATGACTCAATCGTTCGCGGTACAACAAGCCGCCGCCTGGTTCAGATCCTTCGCCGTGCCGGAGCAAAGGAAGTTCACTTCCGCGTAAGCTCTTCACCTGTAAAGTTCCCTTGTCACCTTGGAATCGACACACCAACAAAGGCAGAACTTATTTCTTCTACACATGATGTTGAAGAAATCCGCAAGGAAATTGGTGCTGACTCACTGGCATTCATTTCTGTAGACGGCATGTTCGACGCTTTGCGCAGCTGCAACCCAGAGCAGTATGGTTTCTGTAAAGGATGTTTCACTGGCGAATACCCAATGAGTATGCCAGGTGAAGTTCAGGGACATAAGATTTAATTTTTCTTTATAAAAGAATTTCTTTTATCAGTGCCGTCAGACAGGGATTGTTTGGCGGCCATTTTTTTTATCTGATGTTTTTTAATATAAACTAGTCTATAAACTGGTTGACTTTTTAAGTTTTTGGTCTTACTCTTATTGCCGGAGGCTGCTTATGGCAATCAGTATGAATAAAAGGGCTGAAAATTGTTTTTCTGTAGGGTCTTTTGACGCAAAAACTCATTTTGCGGAACTTCTTAGAACAGTTGAAGCTGGGGCCAGTGTTATCATAACTCGAAATGGCAAGGATATTGCTGAAATTGCCAGTCCAAAGATTGTCTATAAGAATGATTCTGTAAAAATATGGGAAAAGCTTTGTAAGATTGGTGCGAAGGTTTCTAAAAATTCTGAGTCTGTTTCAGTTGAGCAGATTCTGGAATGGAGAGACTATGGCAGAAAATAGAATAGTCCTTGATGCAGAGGGTAATCAGGTGAAGGAGCTTCCTGTTGAAGTAATGGATGCTTCTTTTATTGCCGGTGCCATTTTGTCTGGTTCATGCCAAAACGAATCAGCAGAAGCCTGTGAATACATTTCAGGAATTCTTGAAAAAAATGGACAGATTTACGTTCCGCAGCTTTTTTGGTATGAAATTGGAAACATTTTGTTGAACAAATCAAAGCTAAAAAAGAATGGTGATGTGGCAGATATTTCTGAAATTCAGCTGATGGAAATGAATGAGTTGCTTTCTGAGCTTCCGATTTATACGGATTCAATTATGAATCTTGAGGTTCGTCAGAGAATTATGCGTTATGCAAAGGATTTTGGTCTTACATATTATGATGCTTCTTATCTTGAACTGGCATTGCGAAATGATATTCCTCTGAAAACTTTTGACAGGGCTCTTAAAGAGGCTTATGACAGGTGTTCCGCGGATTAGCACGCTATTATCTATTCCACAAGAATAGATAATTCACTATACTCTAAGAACAATTCGGGGTCGGAATGGTCCTAAATCAGGAGTCAAAAATGGCATCTTACAAAGAATCTGGTGTTGATGTAGAAGAAGGTTATCGCGCTGTAGACAAGTACAAGGAACATGCAAAACGTACTGCAATTCCTGGTCTTTTGACAGGGCTCGGCAGCTTTGCCGGAATGTTCGAAATCCCTAAGGGATACAAGCACCCTGTAATGGTAAGTGGAACTGATGGTGTAGGTACAAAACTTGACATCGCTTTCCAGATGAAAAAGTACGATACAGTAGGTATTGACTGTGTTGCCATGAGCGTAAACGACATTCTTTGTTGTGGTGTTCAGACTTCTTTCTTCCTTGACTATGTAGCTTGTGGAAAACTTGAAGCAGATGTTGCTGCTGACCTCGTAAAGGGTATTGCTGACGGTTGTGTAATGACTGGTTGTGCATTGCTCGGTGGTGAAACAGCAGAAATGCCAGGTTTCTACGACATTGGTAAATATGACCTTGCAGGTTTTGGTGTTGGTGTTGGCGAAAAGAACGACATGATCACTGGTGAAAATATCGAAGAAGGAGACGTTCTTATCGGTCTTTCTTCAACAGGTGTTCACTCAAACGGATTCAGCCTTGTTCGTAAGCTTGTAACAGACCTTAACGAAAAAGTAACTGTAGACGGAAAAGAAACAACTATCGGTGAACTTCTCCTTACACCAACTCGTATCTACGTTAAGCCTGTAATGGAAGTTCTTAAGAAATACAAGAAATCTATCCACGGTATGGTTCATGTAACTGGTGGTGGATTCTACGAAAATATTCCACGTATGTATCCAAAAGCAAAGGAAGGCAAAAAGCAGCTTATTTCAGTTATCAAGCGCGATTCATGGGACATCCCACCAGTATTCGGCGAATTGATTAAGCGCGGTGCTGACCTTGATTCAATCTACAATACTTTCAACATGGGTATTGGTATGGTTCTTGCAGTTAAGGCAAAGGACGCAGACGATATTCTTGAAATGTTCAACAAGAACGCTCCAAAATATCACCGCGACGACTGCAAAGACATGAAAGCCTACAAAATCGGCCGCGTAGTATACGCCGAAGGCAAAGCAGAAACTCAGAAAGAAAGAGTACTTTTCGAAGACTAGTTCTTAAAAATAGCCACAGATGGGACACGGATGGGACTCAGATTCTAGCTGTGAACGATACTGTGGCTTTTTTATTTAACGGGGATAGAGTTTGGAAATAAACGAAATAACAGAGAAGATAATCGGAGCTTCTTATACTGTTATGAATACTCTTGGTTCAGGTTTTCTTGAAAAAGTATATGAAAATGCTTTGAAAGTTGAACTTGAACTTCAGGGACTTCAGGTTGAATCTCAAAAGCAACTGGAAGTGACTTATAAAGGTAAAATTGTTGGAGAATATTTTGCAGACTTGTTTGTAGAAAACAAAGTTGTTGTAGAGTTGAAATCTTCTTCAAAACTTATAGAAGTTCATCAGGCTCAATTGTTGAACTATCTTACAGCTACAAAGAAGGAAGTTGGTTTATTAATCAACTTCGGAACACCAAGAATAGAAGTAAAAAGAATCATTAATAAAATCTGTGTCTAATCTGTGTCCTATCTGTGGCTAAAAAAAAAGGAAGTTTTTATGGCAAAAAAAATAGCAGTTTTAGTATCCGGTGGTGGTACAAACCTTCAGGCTTTGATTGATTATCAGCAGGCTCATGCTGATTGTCCTTATGAGATTGCTGTGGTGATCAGTGACCACAAGGATGCGTTTGCGCTGGAAAGAGCGGCTAAGGCCAGCATTCCGACAGCGATTACAAGTCCTTATGCGGTTATGGGGGCAGAAGTTGCAAAGGCAGCTACTCGTGATGAAAAACGTACAGCTGTAAGTGACAAGGTTCTTGAAATCTGTAATCAGTATGAAGTTTGCGGAATCGTTCAGGCAGGATGGCTTACAGTTCTTGCCGGAAAAATCATCGATAAATATGCAAATAAGATCGTCAACCTTCATCCGGCGCTTCTTCCAAAGTTTGGTGGGGTAGGAATGTGGGGACATCATGTTCACGAAGCGGTTCTTGCTGCCGGTGAAAAGGAAAGCGGCTGTACAATTCATCTTGTAAACGGTGAATGTGACGGCGGAAAAATCCTTATTCAGAAAAAGGTGCCTGTTATGCCGGGAGATGACCCTGATTCACTTTATGCCCGCATTGCCCCACAGGAACACGAAGCCATGGTAGAAGGAGCCTGCATGCTGGTTAGAGAATTCTGCTAGCAGGCGTTGCGGGCGGCGTTTGAGCCCGCAGAAGGGGTAGGAACAAACGGCTTTGGCCGGTTGTGACGAGGGGAAGACTTTCCCCTTTTTATTTAAAGGTTTATAATTAGTTAATATTTTTTAAGAAGAAGGCAAATAATGGTAATCTTAACACTTAACTGCGGATCTTCATCTGCAAAATATCAGGTTTATGACTGGGACAACAAAGAAGTTATGGCTAGCGGTGTTGTTGAGCGCATTGGTGATACAGGTTCATGTATTACTCACAAGGCTAAAGGAAACAAGACTGAATTTGAAAGCCCTTGTCCTACTCACAAAGAAGCAATTGAATTGATTCTTAAAGAAATCACTGATAAAGAAGTTGGTGTTATTTCTGATATGAGCGTTATTGGCGCTGTTGGTCACCGCGTACTTCATGGTGGTGATAAATTCACAAAGTCTGTACTTGTAACTCCAGAAGTTCTTGATACATTCCGTTCTGTAATCGACCTTGGTCCACTTCACATGCCTGCTAACATCATGGGTATTGAAGCTGCTCAGAAGGTTCTTCCAAATGTTCCACACGCTGCAGTAATGGATACAGCCTGGCACCAGACAATGCCAGATTATTCTTTCATGTACGCTATTCCTCGTGAATGGTACACAAAGTATGCTGCCCGCAAGTACGGTTTCCACGGAACTTCATTCCTTTACACAGCTAAGCGCGCTGCTGCTTTGCTTGGTAAGGATCCAAAAGATACAAACCTTATCATCTGTCATATTGGTAACGGTGCTTCTTGTTGTGCCGTTAAAAATGGTGTCTGCTACGATACAACAATGGGTATCACTCCTCTTGAAGGTCTCGTAATGGGTACTCGTTCTGGTGACCTTGACCCAGCTCTTCCATTCTACATCATGCGCAAGACTGGTATGTCTGCAGATGAAATGGACAAGGCTTTGAACAAAAAGTCTGGTCTTCTTGGTATCACAGGAAAATACACAGACCGCCGCGACATCGAAAAAGGTGTTCAGGAAGGTGATGAACTTTGTAAGCTTGGTCAGGCTATGGAAGCATACCGCATCAAGAAGACAATCGGTTCTTATGCCGCAGCTCTTGGTCGTGTAGACGCTGTTGTTTTCACAGCTGGTGTAGGTGAACATTCACCAAAGATCCGTGCAATGGCTACAGAAGGCCTTGAAATCATGGGTATCCAGATGGACGAAAAGAAGAACGCTTTGTCTAACACTTCAAATGCTGAAACACTTATCAGTTCTAAAAAGTCTAAGACAAAGATCTTTGTAATCCCAACAGACGAAGAACTTGTTATGACAGAAGATGCTTTTGCCCTGATGAAGGGAACATACGATGTTCACACAAACTTCAAGTATTCTTTCCAGGACAAGAAGTACGTAAACAAGGCTCGCGAAGCTGCTTTGGTTAAAGAAATCGCAGAAACTCCTGAATTGAAGAAGATTCTTGCCCGCTAGTTGGTAGGATGAAAAAAAGTCATTCCGTAACAAGTACGGAATGACTTTTTTTTTATCAAGTACGGAATGACTTTTGAACCGCTTCTAGAATAGTCAGCGCTTATCTCTGAACAGTTGCGTCATGAATCTTTTTAGCCATTTCTTCGCCGCACAAAAGTCTAACCAGTTCCATTGCGAACTGTTCTGCGCATCCGGCGCCACGGCTTGTGATTACTGTGCCGTCTGTTACAAAAGGTGCGTCTGTCACATGCTGGCTTCCGGCTAGCACTTTTTCTGGATCAGCTTCTTCGCCGCAATACTGAACCACATTCTTTTCCATATCTGGATAGCAGGTCCATTTTTTACCTTTAAGAGCACCAGTCTTTGCAAGTACAACAGCTGGAGCTGCACAGATTGCAGAAACGTATTTACCTGCCGCAAAGCATTTCTTAATAAAGTCCATAAGTCTTTTTTCTGCAGCAAGATGAGAAGAACCAGGCATTCCTCCCGGGCAGAAAATCATATCTGGTAATTCAAGTTTGAACATAGTCAGCATTTCTTCCAGTCTAAGGTCTGCAACCACTGGAATCTTGTGGCTGGAAATGGCATGGTAAGGATTATTCATTGTAGGACTTGGAATCGCTACTGTGTAAAGCTGAACTTGATTTGTGCGTCTAAGGTAATCGATCGGAGTAAAAGCTTCTACTTCTTCAAATCCATCGGCTAAAAAAACAACAACTTTTTTCATTTCTTATCTGCCTCGTTTACTTTTTTCGTCTGGAGTAATTATAGCATCAATTTGAATTTCTTTCTCGGCTGCAAGCTTCATTACCAGCTCTTTTGTGTATTTTTTTGTTCCTCTTGGAGTTGGATGAGGTTCCGCATCTCCAATCAGGATGATTTTTTTCTGAGCGTCTGGATTCCAGTTGTAGAATTCAAGGGAACCGTAAAGGGCTTCGTAAACCGCTTCAGGAATGTCACCGCCTTCGTTGCCTTTGATTGTGAAACCATTAAGATTTCTTTCAAAGGTTTTTATGTCGGAGGTAAAGTCGTAAAAGCGAACAGGAAGACTCTTGTAGCGGAAGTTGTCTGGGTAGTCCCGGTAAAGCAAAAGTCCAAGTCTGATTTCGTCAAAATTGTGAAGGGCTGCTACAAGTCTAGGAACCCATTCTTTTCTAAGCTGATCTACGTCGTCCTGCATGCTGCCTGTAGCATCGATTGCAAAAACAACATCCACTTTGCGCTTTGGATTGATGTTGTCTAAAGCCGCCATGATATCGTCTACGATTGTTTCAGGTCCTTTTGAGTAAGTCAGAAAATCTGAAATTTCGCCGAATTTTGCGCTGGCAACAGGATTGTAGTCGTCTGTAAGTACAGGAACCGGCTCTGGGGCAGGCTCTGGCTGTGGTTTTTCGTGGTGAATTACAACCTTTGGGCCAAGGTCGAACATGTAGGCGTTATCGTAGTAGTCCCCGGTGTAGTCGCCGTATTTTTTTGAAAAAGCTCTGATGTTGATGAAGGTTCCCCGGTCGATGGTAACCCTTCCGTTTCTGGCCCAAGGGTAGCCGTATTCCATCTGATGAGGAATGTAGATGTGGAAAGCCTGGCCGAACTGTTCGTCCTTTTCTGGAGTTGAGTCCATAAGGCTGTATTTTGAATATTCTGATTCAAGTTTTTTGCCGTTCAAATAGCGTATTTCGTCACCGTTTATCTTGTTGTATTCCAATGCACGGTATGCGTAACTGTCGTTTTTTCCTTCAGGATCCTTTGTGGTTTCAACCAGCATGATTGATTCCATTTTAGGCAGCTTTCTGACGTAAAGATGATAGCCCTGTGCGTCGCCAAAGCTGTTGCTTTCTTCTGGAACCAGACGAATATCCTCTGGCTTGATGAGAAGAGGACTGTTCTTGGATACTTTTGAGCTTTGTGCAAAGCCTGCCATCAATGTAAACAAACTTGTAATAATCAGAATAAACTTTTTCATATTTTTATTATCGGCGTGAAAAGGTTTTAACAGTATTGTTATTTATATTTAAAAATTGCGGAAAGCGTTATATAATGGAAGTATCTATGTCGGATACAGAAATGTTACGCGAAAATTTTACAGAAGTCTCAATTTCCGATTTCTATGATTCAGAATCGAGCCAGCAGGAAGGTGTTGCTCAGGCTGAGCAGAATGAAGGTATTGTCATCCTTACTCCAAAAGAGAAGGAGCTTTACAACCAGTTCCTTCCTTTGCTTAAGGAAAAATCCCCTGAACGCCTTGCTGTTATCGAAGAACGAATCAAAGACCTTGAACATCTTGCCGACTCAGTTGCCCGTTTCCCTTCTTTGCTGGAACGGCATGACCTTCCTGGTGGTGTACGTACTCCCCAGCTTTTGATTGACTCTCTTATCAAGCACCAGACAAAGGGTGACACCACACTTCAGCTTCCTTCTAAAGCTATTCTTGGTAAGGCCTATATGGTTGCCAAGATTCATACTTTCTCTTCAATGTCTAAGATCAGCGAACAGATCGAAGCGCCTAAACAGCTTACAAATGCTCTTCAGCTGGAAACTGTAACAATGATGTTTACACTTCTTGCGGAAGACGTTTACATTGACCTTATTAACGATGCCACTCTGCCTCTTGATTTCCGCCGCAGCTGGGGTCTTTCCCTTTTGCTTTTGTGGGAACACAGAAACGACCAGTCCATCGAATCCGTAGCTCCTGTCCTTCAGCAGGTATGGACTGCCCGCCGTCGTCTTGCGCCAGCTTTTGGTACAATGATGGGAACTTCTGAGCTCATCATGATGAGTATGCAGATGGATGAGCAGTGGATTTCTTTCATCAAGAACAAGCTTCCTATTCCGGAAGTTACTCAGGCTATGGAAGAATTCCTGTTTGGTATCTCAACAGAACAGATCACAACCCTTAAGCAGATTCTTCGTGACAGAGGAATCGCTTCCATCAACCGCGATGATGTTTCGTCCTTCCTTGGTGAACACGTTAAGGCCGATGCCGGTCTTGATTACCGAGATTTCTACTCACTTTATACTGTCCGCCGCGACAATGCCCGTTCCCGTGACCGCATGAAGCTTCCTGGTCCTAAAAAGACATTGGAAGACTACTTCATCATGTATGTTACAGAAATGAACCAGGAAAAACAGAGCAAGGACAGTTTTTCGTCAGTTCAGTAAAAAATAGTACATAGATTTGTACTAACAAATTGTTATTAGGTTGTAAAAGTACAAGTTTTTCCCGCAAATCCTCATGTTTCTAAGAGTTTTCTAAGAGAATACTGTTATTTTTTGATAAATTTTGTGAATTCCAGCTTAGAAACGTACAATAGAATGTACGGAGTAGTAGTCAAAAAGTTGGAGGACAAAGATGAAAAATTTTAAAACTCTTTCGAAGGTTTTAAGTTTTGGTCTTATGCTGGTTACATTCGTTTTTTCTGGATGTAATTTTATTTCAGAATCTAGCAAAGGTTCTGATGCTGAATATGGTTCTATCGTTGTAGGATCTGCAGCCCGTAACGTAGCTGTAAATGCAATAAAGTTTGCAAAGGTTATTGTTAGTGGTGACGGAATCAATCCTGGAGAAGAGCCTGCCTCTGATTTTGCTGATGTAAGTAACGGTTTGGCAACAGGTGTTGTTGTAAACAATATTCCTGTTGGAAAAAATCGCGTTGTTACTGTTTATGCCTATGATGAAAATCAAGGAAAAATCGAACCTGTAATCTTGAGAGGTGTTGTTGAGATTAAGGCAGGGGAAACAGTTTCTGTTGATATTTCAAAAGCAACTACAGCTGCTGGTAATGTTCTTTTCGAACTTAAAAAACTGAACGTAAAGCTCGCTGATGTTTCTCTTTCTGAAATCGAAGCTTGCGTTAAACAGAATGTTCATTATTCGTTGATTAAAACAGCTGAAATTGCCGCTGATTATAAATCAAAATCACTTAAATCTGCAGATAATTATGTTCTTAAGGCTGCAAAGGTTGTGGTTGAAACAGAAAACTGCAACGGTTTCGAAATCCAGTTAAACGATCCTATGTCTGTTCCTCAGACTATTACTTCTGATTCTCAAGACCTTAATTTTGAGGTTACTCCAGGTACATGGGTTGTTTATGCAATTAAAGATGGTGCTGTAAAATACACAAAGATTGCAAAAGCTGGAGAAGAGGAGACTGCAACAGTTTCTTTCGGTAAGAATAATTTTGACGGTATTCAGATCCAGGTTCCTGCTGATAAAGGATATCCATTGGTTCACTATTTTGATTGTGATAATAAAGAAAAATATCCAAATACAAAGTGGCCAGGTGTAGAAATGAAATCTGGTTACAGAGCTGATGATTCTGAAACTGAATATTATTACTACAACTTTGATGGAATTTCAGAAATCAGTTTGCTTGTTACAAATTCCAGCCAAGGAAAATATCACGAAGGCGATATGAAAATCAGTGCAAAGGGTGTTTATCTCATTCATGGAAGTCAGGATCCTGAACTTCTTTCTGCTGATGATCTTATTACTGATGCACCTGTTCTTCCTAAGGTGAAAGTTTCTCTTTCAGGTAGTGCAGTTATCGTAAACGTAACTCAGGAAGTTGTTGGAGGAAGTCTTTCTGTAACTTCTTCAAATAAATCGGTTTATCTTGCTTCTGAAGATTTTGTAAACAAGTCTGCCACAGTAAATCTTTCTGATTGGGGACTTTCTGAAGGGGCAAAGATTGTTGTTGATGGTGAGCTCGTATGTGAAGGCGGTGCAGTTACTGTAGATGAAAAGCTTACATATTCAGAAATTCTTACAGATTCAATTGTTGTTCATGCAAAGCAGAATCATGTTTATTATTGGAAAACAGGTGAAACTGGTAAAGATTATGCAATGAACGATGAAGGTAACGGCTGGTATACATATACAATTCCATTTACAGAAATCAATCTTCTTTTTAAGGATGGTTCGGGATGGAATGTTAATCAGACTAATGACCTTAATCTTTCTGGTGCCGGCGAATACTGGTATTACAACAACAAGTGGTACGAATCAAATCCTGAAGATGCAGTTGTTCCTGTTCTTGTTTCTTTCACAGCTGACAAAACAGGTACAGTTACTGGAAAGGTAACATTTACTGTTAAGGCTACAGATAATCTTGGCCTTAAAGAAGCTGCAATTTATCTTGGGGATACACAGGTTGCTTCTGTTGCCCTTAAGGGTAAAGAGGCTGAGGGAACTTATGTATTTGATACTTCTACAATCAAGAACGGTTCATATACTCTTACTTGTAAAGCTGTGGACGAAGCAGGCAATAAATCAGCAGCTTCTGCTCCTGTTACAATTACAACACAGAACGCAAATCTTCCTCCTGTAGCTGTTATTAACGGCGCTTCAAGAATCTTCCCAGGTGCTTCAAAAACATTGAACTGTGCAGGTTCTTATGATCAGAACGGTGGTACTATTGCTTCTTACAAATGGACAGTTACTGGCGGTGCAACTTACGATGCTCTCAATAAAGAAACAATTACAATCACAGCTCCAGAAAGTGCTGCAAAAGATACAGTTTACACAATCACTCTTGTCCTTACAGATGATGAAGGCGCTGTGTCAGTTGCTGCAGAAAAAACTTTGACAGTTGCAGATAAAGCTTCTGATTCTGGTGACTTCCGCGATGAATCAATTTACTTTGTAATGACAACTCGTTTCTATGATGGTGATACTTCTAACAACGAATACTGTTGGGACGAAGGTGGTGAATATCTTGCATTTGGTGCAGGTGACTGCGCATGGCGTGGTGACTTTAAGGGGCTTGCACAGAAGCTTGATTACATCAAGGCACTTGGGTTCAGCGCAATCTGGATTACTCCTGTTGTAGAAAATGCTTCTGGTATTGACTATCACGGATACCATGCATATGACTTCAGTAAGGTTGATCCACGTTATGAATCAACTGGTTATACATATCAGGATTTCATTGATGAATGTCATGCAAAGGGTGTAAAAGTCATTCAGGATATCGTATTGAATCATACTGGTAACTTTGGTGAAAAGAATATTTTCCACATGTTTGATAAGGATACAGTTCCTTATGTAAATAAGGACGTTCCAACACCAGCAGGAGGAAAGCGCAGTCCATTTATGAAGGTTGCCGAAGACGGTGACAAATACAGCAAGCTTATGGCTGGTCTTGCAATGAAAGGCGGATCTGACTACGACAATGAAAAAGGTGAAATTCAGTACGGAGCCCGTATCAATGCTATGAAAGAAGATACAATTGATACAGACTTTATCTATCACCATGCAAAGATGATTGACTGGAACAGCGAAAACTGTCAGTTGGGTCAGATGGCAGGTGACTGTGTAGACTTGAACACAGAAAATCCTGTTGTATTCAATTATCTTAAAAACTGTTATGTAAATTATATTGAAATGGGTGTTGATGCTTTCCGTATTGATACTGTTAAGCACATCAGCCGTTACACATTCAATAAAGAATTTATTCCTGCATTCATGGAAGCCGGCGGAGAAAACTTCTACATCTTTGGTGAAACTTGTGCCCGTTACCGTGGCCGCTGGAACGAAGGTGTTCCTGCACTTTCTCCTTCATTCTACACATGGAAAGAAAATAAAGACTTTGCATGGAGCCAGACAGACCATACTGTAAATAGTGCAACTGCTTCTGCTCATTTTGCAACATACAAGAGTGATTTTGCTCATCCTGCATGGGCAGATGGAATTGCGAACCACCTGTTGAATGGTAACAATTATCATACACCAGACTGGTCTATGCGTTCTCACCTTGATCAGATTGACTTCCCAATGCACTGGGCATTCAGCAATGCAAACGATGCTTTCCAGACTGCTGTAAATACAAACGACCCAGACTTTAATGATGCAACATGGAACGTTGTTTACGTAGACAGCCATGACTACGCTCCAGATAATGCTCCAGAAGGTCAGCGTTATGCAAAAACAGATGAATGGCCACGCAACATGAACCTTATGTTCTCTTTCCGTGGTATTCCATGTCTTTACTACGGTTCTGAAGTTATGTTCATGGCAGGTGCTCCAATCGACCCTGCAAACACAAGAACAAGTCTTGATAAATCTGGTCGTGCTTACTTTGGAGATTATCTTGAAGGAACAGTTACAGCCAGCGATTACAGCGAATATACAGCAAGCGGAACAGTTAAGGAAACTTTAAGTCATCCATTGGCTCAGCATGTAACTCGCTTGAACAAGATTCGCCGTTCTATTGCTGCCCTCCGTAAGGGACAGTACTCAACAGAAGGATGTTCTGGTTCAATTGCCTTTAAGCGCCGCTACACAGATGAAAATGTAGACAGCTTTGCACTTGTAGCAATTGGCGGAAAGGCAACATTCAGCGGTGTTCCAGCAGGTGAATACATTGAAGTTATTACTGGAAAGACAGTTTCTTGTTCTGGAAGCCTTACATCTGATTCAATTGGCCAGGACAACATGCGCATCTACGTTCTTAAAACTTCTACTTGCGAAGTTGAAGGAAAAATTGGCGAAGACGGCGCATATCTTAAGTAATATAAATAATTATAAGAGAACGATAAGAAATGGGGTGCAAAAAACGTATTTAATAGAAGAAACGTGTAAGTGCCCTTAAAATTAAAGTATAAAGAATGGTAAAGAATGTGTTCGGACGGGAAAACCGAACACAGGATGGTAAAAAGTTTGGAGGATAATATGAAAAAGTTGGTTAGCCTGTTCTCTGCAGGACTCTTGGCATTGTCTATGGCATTTATCGGTTGTAGCGCTGAAGGTGGCGGAGGAAGAGGTGAGTTGTACCTTGTTCCTGAAATTGATGTTGAAAAGTCGTCAGTGGAAGATCAGATTGTAACAGTTTCTAAAATTGACAATGCTACAGGAAGCGCTCTTAAAGTAGAAGCTTCTGCTGCTTACGGAACAATTTGCTATCAGTGGACATGTAATGATGCTGATATCGCTGGTGCAACTAGAAAAAACTATAACCCTCCAATCACAACAGTTGGGGAATATCGTTACGACTGTAAGGTATATATTTCAGAAGATGAATCAAAGTGTGTATATCTTTCTGATGTAAGAGATGGCGGTGCCGTAAAAGTAACTGTTCAGCCAGATTCTGACGATGACATTGAAAAGACAAATGCTGCAACTCCAGCATTTAATACAAATCTTGTTTCTGGTGACAAGTATAGCATTGGTGATACAGTAACATGGACTGTATCTGCTACAGCTACTGCTGGAACAAATCTTGTTGTAGGAACAATTACTTATCAGTGGTACAAAGATGGTACTGCTGTTTCTGGTGCAACTTCAGCTTCTTATACACTTAATACATCTGAGGCTTCTGTTGGTACATATTATGTAGTTGCAACAAATACTGCTTCTGAAGCAACAGGAAACAAAGTTGCTACAGTTAAGTCTAATGAAGTAACAGTTGCAGTTGGTGATTACAACTTGAAGGATGTTGCTGCAGTAAGCATTACAAAAGATCTTTCTGAAACTTTGGTTGAATATGAATATAATGCGACAGTAGCTCCACTTTCAGTTGCTGCAACAGCTAACGGAAATGGTTCAAGCATTCTTAATGGTACACTCACATATCAGTGGTATAAGAACGGTGCGGTAATTCCAGGCGCAACAGGTGCTGCTTATGAACCAGGTGTTCTTTCTCCAAACACATACACATTCTATGTTGTAATTACTGCAACAAATAACGAAGCTACAGGAGTAAAAGTTAAGACTGCAACTTCTAAGACTGCAACAATCAACGTTAAGGCTGATATCAACGCTGTAACTCCTAGAATCGACACAAACCTTAATGCCACAGCAGAACTTGTAAACGGAAAGGTAGTTCTTTCTATCCAGGCTTCTGTAACTGACGGTGGTACACTTACATATCAGTGGTACAAGGGTGATGCTGCTATCTCTGGTGCTACATCATCAAGCTACACTGCAACTGCTGCTGGTAACTACAAGTGTGAAATTACAAATACAATTTCTAACGGAAAATCAAGCAAGGCTAATTCTATAACTTGTACAGTAACAGCTCCACAGAGCACAACTGGTACAGGCGGCTTTACAATCCAGTTCTAAGTTAGAATAATACGATAAACGGTTCAGGGGTGCACTTCAGACCTGCACCGTTTTTTTAATTTAAAATCAGAGGAAAAGATGAAAAAGTTTAGAAATGTAGTTTTGGGAATTGTTGCAACTGCTGCAGTGCTTTTTGCAGGTTGTAACAATATTTCATCATCTGGTGACAGCTACGACGGCGAATACGGCTATATTGTTTTGGGAGACGGTAGTAATCGTTCATTGGATTATAATGAGCTTACAGAAGCGACTGTTACTGTTTATGGTTCTGATATGACTCCTGTTTCTGCAGAAGGAAAAGTTGCCATCGTTGAAGGTAAAGCAAATGCTACAGTAAATAAAATTCCTGTTGGTAAAAATCGTGTAATCGAAGTTTGTTCTAACCTTGAAAGTGTAACTCTTTATAAAGTTACAGACATTGTTTCTGGTGAAAATAAAGTTGATATCAACTGGGATTCTACTGCTGAAGGTGCTGTTTTCTATAACCTTATGCAGAAGGGTGAAAAGATTGCTGCTTATGGTGATTCAGAAAAGGCTGTGATCAATTCTGCTATTCCTGATGTTCACGGAAGTCTTGTAGATGCAGAAAAAATTGCTGCTGATTATCCTGATTTGGGTGCAGCTTCTTCTTATAAAAAGGCAACTGGTACTGTAACTGTTGCACACTCTGACTTGAATGGTTATAAAGTGCAGGTTACAGACGCTGCAAGTAAGACTGCAGATCTTTCTGGAAGTACAGTAAGCTTTGACGTAGTAGAAGGAAATTTCCGCGTACTGGTACTTGATGCAGACGGTAATAAAGTTGCAGAAAAAGATATTGCTGTTGGCGAAGGTGTTGAAACAAAGGTAACTGCTAAGAAAGGCGGCGAAATTACTGACAAAATCGTAGTTTATTCTGCAAAATCTCTTGGTTATCTTGATATGTATGTCTGGAGTAATGGAAATGCTTCATACGAAAAAGTTCATGTTATAATGACAGGAAATGGTGATGATTATGTAGCTGAAGTTCCTGTAACCAGCACATCTGTTATTCTTACAAAAGCAGCAAATGATTGGAATGGACAGACTGGAAACTTGTCAATTAAAGCTGCTGGTGCATATCGTTTTAATGGTTCAAGTTTTACAAAAATTGATTCTTCAGATACTGCCGGTGTAACCCTTACCGTTGTAAACCCGGCAATCATTTCAAAACCAACAGTTACAATTTCACCTGCAAGTGGCGAAGTTTCTTCAACAGGTAAAATCACAGTAACACTTACAGACGGCAACGGAACAATTTCTGCTGCATCTGTAAAAGCTGGTTCAAAATCATATTCATATTCTGATTTTACAAACAATGTTCTTACAATCAATGTTTCTGACGTTGCTTCTGCAGGTAATTTTACTGTTACTGCAAGCGCAACAAACGAAAAGGGAACTACAAATGCCAGTGCTTCTCTTACAGCTGTTGAAAAAGCAGGCGTAAAGATTTACGTTTCTTCAACAGACGGGGCTCCAACAATCTGGGCATGGACTTCTAAAGTAAGCAACATTACAAATGGAGCATCTTATCCTGGAGAACAGATGGCAAATGCTACTGGTCTCAGATGTAACGAAAACTGGTATGTAATTACAACTAAACTTGAAGATTCTAATACTGATAAGATTGACATTATTTTGAACGGTAATGGAACTACTATCAATACAAATAAAACAGGTACTTTCTGGTACGATGCTGCCGGAATCGGCGGAACTCTGGAAGCGAAAAAGTTCTATGATTCAGATCCTTCTATCAAACCGGAACCTGTAAAACCTACACTTAAGATTTCTCCAGCATCTGGAAAAGAAATCGGAACAATTGCTTCTATCAAAATTGAAGCAAACTTTGGTTACGATGAAATTACAGCAAACTCTGTAACAATTAATGGTAAAAACTTTACTCTTGCAGAAGGTGCAAATTCTTATCCAGTTTCTGATTTTGCAACTACAGAAGGCGTAACAATTACAGTTAGCGCAACTCTTACAAACTCAAAGGGTACAGCAACTGCTTCTGCAACATACACAACAAAACTTCTTAAGGAAGACCCATTCACATGGGACAACGTAAACGCATACTTCGTTCTTACAGACCGCTTCTACAACGGCGACACAAAGAATGACCATTCATATTTCCGCCAGAACGGGCTTAGCGGTGATGAAGATGTAGCTACATTCCACGGTGGTGACCTTGCAGGTCTTACTGCTAAGATGGACTACTTTGACAAGCTTGGTGTAAACGCAATCTGGATTACTGCTCCTTACGAACAGGCACACGGATGGGTAGGTGGAAAGAACGGTGCGTTCCCACACTATGCATTCCACGGATATTACACACTTGACTGGTCTAGCATGGATCAGAATATGGGTACAGTTGAAGAACTTAGAACATTCGTAAATGCATGTCATGCAAGAGGAATCCGTGTAATCATGGACGTTGTTATGAACCACGTTGGTTATAACAATACTCAGGATATGATTACTTACAAACACGGTTATACAGAACACACAGACGGCTGGCTTGAAAAAGCGTTGAATCCTTCGACAGGAAAAACTGAATGGTTTGCAAATCACACTGTAAAATGGGATGGTTCTTACTGGAATTCAACCTGGTGGGGACCATGGGCTCGTTCTTTTGGTTACGAAACTGGTACTGAATACGGTGGATCTTGTGGCGGTTTGCCTGATGTTAAAACTGAACTTACTTCTAGCGTAGGAATGGCTCCAGTGCTTGTTACAAAATGGGGACAGGAAAAAGCCAGCGACCCTTGTACAGTTGCCGGAACAGGTAACACAACTGGTAACAAAATCGGTGATTACCGAAATCCTTCAGTTTCTAATGTTGACTGGCTTGAGCTTACAGGTGACTACCGTACAGATAAGGGTGTTGCTCCTGCAGATTATCAGGTTGCATGGCTTTCTGCATGGGTTCGCGAAGTTGGTATTGACGGCTTCCGTTGTGATACTGCAAAACACGTTGAACCATTCCGCTGGGGACAGCTTAAAAAAGCATGTACAGCCGCTCTTGAAGCATGGCGTAACGATTCTACAAAGTCAAAATTGTACAACGGTGTAGACACTGGTGCTGCTGACTGGGACGAAGCTTTCTGGATGACTGGTGAACATTTTGGCTGGACTTCAACTGCCGGTCAGGGAGACTACTACACAACTGGTGGATTCGACAGCATGATTAACTTCAGCTTTAATGGTTCACAGGGCAGTGGTGTTTCAACAAGTTATCCAAGTGAATCATCATGGTCTTCATACATCAACATCAACAAGAATGCAGACAGCGATAATAACGGTAACCGTAACAATGTTCTTACATATCTTTCAAGTCACGATACAAAACTTTGTAGAACAAGTGACCAAGTTGCTGTGGGAACAATGTTTACACTTCTTCCTGGTGGAATCCAGATTTACTATGGTGATGAATCAAGCCGACCACAGGCTTACACAGGTTGTGGAGACTCAGATATGTTGACACGCGGTGACATGAACTGGGATGAAATTGCTGGTTCAAAGGCAGGCCTTGTTGCACACTGGGGTAAAGTTGGTAACTTCCGTAAGTACAATCCTGCTGTAGGTGCCGGAACTGGTACTGCAACAAAACGTTCTTACAGCGGTCCTGCTGGTGACAATAAAGTTGCAATCAGCGTTAGCGGAACTTCTGTTGATGTAAGCGGATTGTTCGCTGATGGAACTACAGTTTACAACTGGTACGATGGAACTTCTGCAACTGTAAGTGGTGGCAAAGTTACATTTGCAGGTGGTACAACAAGCGCTCCAATTCTTGTTAGCGAAAAGAATCCTGCTAACTGTGGCGTTACTTTCTAGTTGATAAAAATAACAGAATATTATTGTTGATTGAATGGTATGTTTTCCTTTGTGAAAGCATACCATTTTTTTTATATTTTTTAGCGAATTCGCTGTTTAAGTGTAGTTGTATATCAAAATCAGGCAATTATTGTGGTATTTTTGCAATCTTTTGAAAATATTGCATATAAAAACATTTGTTAGTACATTTTGAAAACGCTGATGTTACATCATCTTCTGACTTTGAATGGAAGGCTCTCACAGGTGACTATTCTTGTGGTGCTGAATGTGTAATTGCTTCTGGCAACCTTTCCTGGGAAGCTGGAGAAAATCATTCTGTTGAAGTAGCAGGTGATTGCTCAATTTACGTTCTTACAGCTCCTGGTTCAAACCCACAGCAGAACAGGTAAATAATCCTAAGGGTCCTGCAACAGGTTCAGTTCGTGTTGTTCGTGGTGGCGGTTTTACAACTTACGGTGATGAATGTTTTACTGTTTACTATCGTGGAGCTATGAACTCTGGAAATTATTCTTCTTGTACAGGTTTCCGTGTAGTTCGTAACTCATAATTGTAATTATGAGAGTTGAATAAGAGATTCAGTCTAAAAATTAAGAGTCTTTGATTTCAAAAAAAATACCCCGTATAATTTAGAGTACGGGGTATTTTTTTATGTTCAAAAAGTTTTTAGGTTCAATTGTTTTGGCTGCGGCTTTAATCGTTACAGGCTGTAGTTATTCTGTTTCTGGTTCTGGAAGCGATTCTGGTTATGGTTCTTTGACTGTTGTTAATGATTCGAGAGCCATTTATAAAGACGACCTTTCTTTTGTTAAAGTTAGTGTTACAGGTGATGGAATCAAAGGTGAAATCAGTTCAGATTTTTCTGATCTTGAAAATGCCAGAGCAGAAAACCTAATTGTAAAAAATATTCCTGTTGGAAAAAATCGTATTGTAACAGCTTATGCATACGATGCTGAAAAGACAAAAATTGGGACAACAATTGTCAGAAATATAGTTGATATTGAATCTGGCTCAAACAGCTGTACTGTTGATAAAAAAACTACCGCTTTGGGAAATGTTTTTGAAAAGCTTTTTGCCAAGGGTTGTAAAATAGAAGAAATTACATCAAATCAGATTGGTCAGATTAACAATGCCATTAAAGAAGACAAATCCTGGGCTTTGATTAATACTGAAGCAATTGCTGAAGATTTTGTTAAAAACGATTTGCAGTCTGCAGGAAGCTATGTCCTTGCCCCTGCTTCTGCAATTTTTGTTAATAATCTTGAAGGCCTTACTGTTCAGATTGGTGACCCGGTTTCTGAAATCGTTAATGCTGGAGAAGGTGAAGGCAAAGTTGAAAATGTTGCTCCTGGTACTTGGCCAGTTTATTTGATTCAGGACAACAAGGTTTCCCAGAAAACTTATGCAACATTTGTAAGCGGACAGGTTACAGACCTTGGAACATTTGGCAGTGCTGTAAAAGACAGGATTATCGTTCATATTGAAACTTCTTCTGGCTACAGAAATATTTATGCATGGGTTTCAGAGACTGAAAAAGTATTTGGTGCATGGCCTGGAAAACCAATGGAAGATTCAGACGGTGACGGCTGGTACGATGCTGTAATTGAAAAGACTTCTTGTAATTTGATTTTTAACGGTAATGGACAGACTGGTGACTTGTCTCGTGAAGCCGGTGAATGGTGGTACAAGGACGGAAACTGGACTGAATACAATCCAAATGATTCAGTTGTGCCTGCTTTGATTTCTTTTACCGCTGATAAATCTGGTTCTGTTTCTGGAAATGTAACTTTCTCAGTTTCTGCCAGCGACGACAAGGCCTTGAAATCTGCTGTAATCAAGGTTGGCGAAAAAACAGTTAAAACAATTTCTTTGTCGGGAACTATGGCAAATGAAAGGTTTGTATGGGATTCAACGGATGTAGAAAACGGAACATACGAATTTACTTGTACTGTTTACGATGCCGGTGGAAATATTGCTGAAACTATTGGTTCAGTTAATTTGACTGTAAATAACGCAAACGTTCCTCCTGTTGCTGTTATTACTGGTGCTGGTCGCGTAGACCCTAGTGCAGAATCAGTATATTCAGCTGCTTCTTCTTATGATAAACACGGAACTGTTACCGGCTATCAGTGGTCTGTAACTGGCGGTGCAACAATCAAATCTGATGCAGCTTCTGTGGAATGTACAATTTCGTTCCCTGCTGTTGAAGATTCTGAATGTACGGTAACACTTAAAGTAAAAGATGCCGAAGGTTTGTGGTCAGACGCAGTAAGTCAGACTGTAAAGGTTAAGACAAAGGTTTCTAACGACTTCCGCGAAGAATCAATTTACTTCTTGATGACAGCCCGTTTCTACGATGGTGACAGCACAAATAACCGCTGGTGCCGTGCAGATGATGCAAGCGGAAACCGTGCAAATAACGATCATCCTTGGCGTGGTGACTTTAAAGGTCTTATTGAAAAGCTGGATTACATTAAGGCTATGGGCTTTAGTGCTGTATGGATTACTCCACCAGTTTTGAACCGTTCTGATTTTGACTTCCACGGCTATCACGCATGGAACATGAACAAGATTGATCCTCGTCTGGAATCTAGCGGGGCAACTTATCAGGATTTGATTAATGCCTGCCACGAAAAGGGTATTAAAGTAATTCAAGATATCGTTTTGAATCATTCCAGCCGTTATGGTCTTGAAGATCTGTATGTTCCAAAATACTGGGGAGACCGTGACAATGAATACTGGGGAACTCCAAATCCAATCAATTATTACGATGAATACAATCCAAACTTTACATACAACGGTCTTGATGAAGAACCAAACAGCGGTAAGTGCTGGTACAACGGAGACTTGTGGCAGAAAGAAAAACCAGAGCTTTACTGGAATCCTGATTTGACTAACTGGGGTAAAGTTATTGGAACAAATAACGACGGAAGAAAATATTATGGCTTCCAGTGGCCTGACCACGCTTTGTTTGATCCTAAATATTTCCACACAAAATTCCTTGGCAACTGGGAAGATGAAACCTGTCAGTCTGGTTCAATTCATGAAGACTGTATTGACTTGAACACAGAAGACGCAGCAGTTCAGAAATATTTGATTGATGCATATACACGTTACATTGAAATGGGTGTTGACGCTTTCCGTATTGATACTGTTAAGCACGTTAGCCGTGTAATGTTCAACCGTCATTTTATTCCTGCATTCAAGAAAGCTGGTGGCGAAAACTTCTATATGTTCGGTGAAGTTTGTGCCCGCGTAAATGAAGTATGGAATCACGGTGTAGCTCCACTTTCTGCACCTTTCTATACATGGGCAGAACGCCAGGAATACAGCGCTGATGATGCTCTGGCAGTTCACGAAGGATATGAATATGAAAAAAATATGGGACCTGATAATCAACCTTCTTCTAATAACCATGCTTTAACTGGTAAAAATGGCAACGATTATCACAAACCGGATTATTCACAGGCCAGCGGACTTGGTGTAATTGACTTCCCAATGCACTGGAATTTCAGCAATGCAAGTCAGGCTTACGGAATGCGTGGAATGGATTACACCTACAACGATGCTACATGGAACGTTGTGTATGTAGACAGTCACGACTACGGTCCAAATATGGATAACCGCTATCCTGGAGACACAAATGCCTGGGCAGAAAACATGACTTATATGTGGACTTTCCGTGGAATTCCTTGTTTGTACTACGGTTCAGAAATCCGCTTTAAGGCTGGTGCAGATGCAGATAAAGGTCCTTCTGCTCCTCTGGAAAATACTGGTCGTGCTTACTACGGTGATAACATTGAAGGATCTGTAACAGCAACAGATTTTGGCGAATATACAAATGCCAGCGGTGCAGTGGCAGAAACTCTTGCAAATCCACTTCCACAGCATCTGCGTGACTTGAACAAAATCCGTCGTGCAATTCCTGCTTTGCAGAAAGGTCAGTATTCAAATACTGGCTGTGATGGTTCTATGGCTTTCAAGCGCCGTTATACAGATGATGAAATAGACAGCTTTGTTCTTGTAACTATCAGCGGAAATGCAAAATTTACAGGACTTCCTGCTGGTACTTATGTTGATGTTGTTACTGGTGATACAAAGACAATTTCAGAAGGCGGAACAATCTCAACTAGCGGCTGTTCAGGTTCTGGAAACGCACGCATTTACGTAAACACAAGTCTTAAGGGATGTGATGTAACAGGCAAGATTGCAGGCTACAGTCCTTTCCTAAAATAAGAAAACAATAAGAGAAAAAGACATAAATCGTTATATATTTTGAAATTATTGCATTAAAAACTAAAATGTTTCTTGAGGTAATAAAGTGAAATTTACAAAACGATTTATGTCTTTTTTTGTTTTATCAGCTTTTGCTGTTATTCTTTCTGGATGTGCTAATTCGGTTAGCAGCTCTTCTAGCACAGAATATGGTTCAATTGTTTTTTCTGAAAATTCTTCGGAAAGATTGTTGAACAGAGCAGTGGATAACTCGGAAATTACAACTGCTGAAGTGACTGTTTCTGGTTATGGAATGAGCGACATTGTTAAAGAAAATGTTGCTATTATTGGCGGAAAGGGCAGTGCCACAATTGAGCGTATTCCTGTTGGAACTAATCGTGTTGTAAAGGTTCAGTCGAATGTTTCTGGTGCTGTTTTGTATGCAGTAACAGACATTAATCCTGGTGAAAACCTTGTTACAATCAATTGGGAAGAATCAAAGCTGGGGCATATTTACTGGGAGCTTTTGAAGACTCAGAAAAAAGATGTTTCTTCTATAAAAAAAAGCGTTTTTGATGGATGTGTGCCAGATGTTCACGCGGCACTTGTAGATGCAGTGCAGATTGCAGAAGATTATCCTGATTTCAAATCTGCATCTTCTTATGTACTTACAAATGGTTCAGTAATACTTTCCTCTACAGGTGTTGACGGCTATAAGATTCGTATTACAGACCTGTCTTCTGAAGTTGTGGACGGAAATGTATCAGATAGAAAGCTTGTTTGTACTCCAGGTTCTTGGAAGGTTCAGGTTCTGGATGCAAACGGCGATGTTGTTAAATCTGAAGCAGTTAATGTTTTTGCAGGATATGAAACTAAGGTTAATGTGAGCAAAAGCGAAGCTGTGACTGATAAGATTGTTGTAAAAGTTCCAGAAAGTAAGAATTATAAATATATCTACATATGGGAAACTTCAGATTCCTCAATTAATCGACAAACCTTTGAACTTGAAAAAAACGACGGCTATTACAGCTATTCATTTAATGTTACTTCGGCTATGGTTATTCTTCGTCCTAATGGGGGAAGCGACTGGTCTGGACAGACAGGAAATCTTCAAATTTCAGAACCAGGTCTTTATGTCTTTAACGGCAGCAGCTTTGATAAAACTTCCGGCGACGGCGAAATCAAAATCTCAGTTGTAGAACCAGAACTTCCTAAAAAGCCTTCATACACAATGACTTCAAAATCAGCTTTGGGCGGAAAAATCAACATCAGCGTAACTTCAAACTGCGAATTGACTACTGCCAGCGTAACAATTGGTGGTGTTACAAAACAGCTTGTAATCGGCGACAACATTTTTGAAGTTGCTGACTTTACAACTGTTGCAAAAACTTTAAGCGTAAGCGGTTCAATTACAAACGAAGCCGGAACAGTAAACATTTCTGGTTCAATTGAAATCGCTGATAAGCCTACACTTATTTCTGACTGGAATGAACTTCGTATCTATCAGGTAATGGTTTCAAGTTTTATGGATGGTGATTCTTCAATCGGTTACAGCTATGCTTACGGTCCTAGCACAACTTATGACTATTACACAGGTTCTTCATCAAGAACTATAACTGGCGGTGATCTTCAGGGAATCATCAATGCAGCAGATTACATTGCTGACCTTGGTGTAAACGCAATCTGGATGACTCCAATTTTTGACTCATCAAGCGGTGAAAACAACGAATATCTTAATTCAACAGGTTACTTCTGTTATGACTATTTCAATATCGATCCAAAATTTGGTACAAATCAGAAATTTGCAGAACTTGTTGAAACTTATCACAATAAAGGCATCTATGTAATTCTTGATGGTGTATTCGGTCACTGGAATGGTGCCGGTGTAAAGGCAAGTCCAACAGGAAAAACTGCTGTCCGTAAAAACGGTCAGTACAAGGCTTGTGCTTATCCAGACAGTCTTGAATTCTTTAAGGAAGTTGCCCAGTACTGGATTAAGGAATATAAGATTGACGGATGGCGTTTTGACCAGTGTTATCAGGTTGGTAATGGAGATAAGACTGTTGGTGATAACAGTTACACAAACGACCATAACTACTGGTATGAAATCCGTACTGCAATTGCAGAAGCTGCAGCAGATAATGCTCAGGCTGGTGAAGAATGGGGAACTTTAGGTTATACAGTTGGTGAACACTGGAACGGTGATGCTGCTACAATTCAGCGTGGTTCAGTTGCTCCTGGTGAAAACGGTGAAGGTTATGGTCTTCAGTCTTGTTTTGACTTCCCATCACGCTATCGGCTTGTTCAGACAATGGCACGGGAAGAAGGTACAAATACTGCTACAGACTTTGGTGCTGCAATGGAATATACTTACGGAACATACACAGAAAAGGGATACACACATCCAGAAGGATATTATCCAAACCTATTCTTTACAAACCATGACTTAGTTCGTTACGGAAACCTTTTGAACTGGAAGTTCAGTATTGATCCAACAACAGAAGAATACTTTACACGTCACAAGCTTATGCTTGCTGTTCTTGCAGGTTACTCTGGACCAATCACAACTTACTATGGCGATGAATGGGGTGCTATTGTAAAAGGTTATGATGTTGCGGGTTCACTTGGTGCATACAATGACAACATGGCCCGTTCAAACGGTAAGATCAGCGGCTTTACAGATAAGGAAGCAGATCTGATTGATTACTATAAGAGCATTATGGGTGCAAGAGCTGCTCATCCTGCATTGTGGAAGGGTGATTCAGAAACAGTTTCTTCTACAACAGAATTCTATGTTGTAAAGAAAACCTATGGTAGCGAAGTAATTTATATTGCATTCAACAACAGTAAGAGTTCTAAATCATTCAGTGCCAACGGAAAGGATCTGGTAACTGGCAATTCTTACACAGGTACAGTAACAGTTCCAGCTCTCAGCGCTGTGTTCGTTCTTGCTAAATAATTAATTTATAAGATTTCTAAGGCTGTCTTCCTGTGGGAAAAGGGAGGACAGCCTTTTTTTATATAAGTGTTTTCTTAGATAAAGGAGTTAAAAAAGGAAAAAACTTTTGATTTTGTCGTTCAGGGCTAAAATAGAATTAGGTAAAAATGTTGGAGGACACAATGAAAAAAGTATTTGTAATGGTTATGGCTGCTTTGGGCATTTCCATTCTTGCTGGTTGTTCGGATATTTCCGCTCGATCTTCTGATGGTGAGTTCGGTTCAATTACTATTTCTTCTATAAATAATGATCGAAAAATTGAAACTTCGGAATTGAAGATTAGTTCTGTAAAGGTGTTCGGATTTGAAATTGCACCGGTGTCTGGTACAGCAACTGATGTTTCCTCTGACGGAAAGGCTAGCGCTACGGTCGATGGAATTCCTGTTGGCCGTCGTGTTGTTGAAGTTAAAGCTAATACTGGTGCAACATTGTATGCCGTGGCTGATGTTAAAGCAGGGGAAAATAATGTTGCGGTAAACTGGGGAACTACAGCAGTTGGCGCAGTTTATTACGAACTTTGTAAATCTCAGGAAATTAAAGATATTGATGCAAGTGAATTTTCGTCTGCAATTGATGTAACAAAGCATGCTTGTTTGATTGACGCTGCTAAAATTGCTGCTGACTATATTACCGGTTCATTAAAAAGTTCTTCAAATTATGTAAAATCTACAGTTACAGTAACTGCAAAAGTTTATGGATATGAAGGCAAGACTGTACAGATTGCAGATCCTTCATCGGAAGCGGTTACTGCTTTGAAAGACGGTCAGAGTGTTCAGATTAAAAACGTTCTGCCTGGTACATGGTCTGTTTTTGCTGATGGTAAAAAAGTTCAGAACGTAACAATTTCTGAAGAAAACAAAGAAATCACAATCGGTACTGATCCTAGCAAGGTTGTGATTTATGTAAAGTCTTCTTCTGTTCCTTCAATCTGGGTATGGGAAGCTGCAGGTGCCAGCATTTGTGAACTTAAGGGACTTACCTGGAATACTCAGGAAAAGATGACAGCTGTTCCTGCTGGTGAAATGAATGATGTAACAGGCTGGTATAAATACGATGTTTCCGATTATGCAACTGGAAAACAGATTTCTTTCATCTTGAATAAAGACAATAACACAAGAACAAATGCAGTTTGTACAAAAACTTTCTGGTACGACGGCACAAACTTCTACGATGCTGATCCAACAACTCCTGTTCTTCCAGATGACAACACAAATCTTAAGGATATCAAAGTAAACGGAACTTCAATTGGTGCCGTTACTTCTTACGAAGTTGCCTATAAGGTTTCTTCTGTAACAATCACAGCTGAAGCAGAATCTGCAAAAGCGACAGTAAGCGTTTCTCCATCAACAGAAACATCACTTACTGCTGGTGTTGCAAAAGCATTTACAATCACTGTAACAGCAGAAAATGGCGATACACAGAATTACACATTGAACGTAACTCGTCTTGCAAAGGTTGAAGGTGATGTTACTTTGGAAAGCGTAAGCGTAAATGGAACTTCGATTGGTGCGTTGAGCGGAACTTCCTTCACAAAGGAATTGAAGGGAAGTGAAGATTCAATCAGCGTAACTGTTGCTGCTGTGGCTAATGATACAGAAAGCGCAAGCGTAACTGTAACTCCTTCTTCTGCAACAATCTCTGACGGTGCAGACAAAGCCTTTACAATCAAAGTAACAAACGGCGGAAAATCTGCAACTTATACTTTGACTGTTTCTTACACAAAACAGGCTGGAAGTCAGTATTACTGGACAAACAAAAACGGATTTGGTTCATATAAAACAATTTCAAGCTGGTCTGACTGGACTAGCGCAGAACAGATTGCACAGTGTGCGGCTTATGATGATCCTCGTTCATGGCGTGGTATTCAGGAAGTAAACTATGACGTTTATGCTCTGTATGCTGCTTACGATGACACAAATCTTTATATCATGGCAGAACTTGTAAATCCTGTTGACCGAATGACTGGTGGTGTTGGCTTTATGTGGCACGATTATGCTTCCAGCGATAACGCATGGTGGAATAACCGCGACATTCCTCTTGGACTTGCATTGAATACTGGTAAGGCTTCTAAACCTGCAAACGGACCCTTCCTTGATGCATCTTCTGTTATCTGGGGTGGAGCAACTGGTGGTGTAAGATTTACAGATTCTGATGGAATGGACTGGCTTTTGTATCATTCTTCTAAATACGGAACATTTGAAGAAACAGGTGCTTTTGTTGGTGTAGGAACTCCAGGTTTCTTCCATGTAACTGATACAGGATATTTCAGCTACGATGCAGAATATTGTCTTAATGTAAACAGAGGTTCTGTTGCCGGCAATTCTGGCGTTGACATTAAGTACAAGCGAAACTGTGCTGTAAGTACAAAGCTTTATTTTGAATCTACTCCAAAAGACAACAGAAGCACTTCTGAACAGGATGGCGAAATTTTGATGGCTTCTGAAGAATATACAGAAATTCCAACTTCTGACCTTGATATGAGCTACTGGTACACAATTCCACTTTCAACTTTGGGAATTGATAAGGCATATATTGAATCTCACGGAATCGGAATCCGTCAGCTTACAACAGGGGGCGGTTCGTTAATGGACTGTGCACCTTGGGATCCTTGTATGGTAGATGTAGCTGGCGAAGAATGTGAAGACGATGCTTCTACTTCTGCAGAAAAGCGGGATGTAGACAACATTACAACTCCTCAGGCCCGCATCGGCCGCTAAAACCGCTTTGCCCCGGTATGACGCTAAGATGACATACCGGATATTCTTATGCAGACAGTTTCTGCCTCCAGGAAGCTGTCTGCTTTTTTTTTAATTAAAGATTCTTTATATAGAAGAATTCGTGTTTACACAATTTTTTTCCTACAATAAAATCAAAGGTGAAGTTTTTTATATTGCTGGAGGAACCTTGTGAATTCCGGTTCTATTTTTATTCAACAGCTTATTAATGGTTTGTCGCTGGGAAGCATCTACGCGCTGATCGCTCTTGGCTACACAATGGTTTATGGTATCGTTAAGCTCATCAACTTTGCTCATGGCGATGTTATGATGATGGGTGCGTATGCGGGATATTTTGTGCTGCTGGCTCTGGGTGCAACAGTTCCTGGTATGGCAGGCGCATTTATTGCGGCAATGGTTTTGTGTTCTTTGCTTGCAATTCTGATTGAACGTTTTGCTTACCGTCCTTTGCGTCAGGCTCCTCGTCTTAATTCTTTGATTACAGCCATCGCAGTTGAACTTATTCTTCAGAACCTTATGCGTGTTCTTCCGTTTGTTGGTCCAGATCCACGTCAGTATCCTACAATGGAAACAAAGAACTTTACTGTTGGACTTCTTTCTATTTCAAATCTTCAGCTGATCGTTATCATTTCTTCTGCAGTGCTTATGCTTATTCTGAATTTCATCGTAAACAAGACAAAGACTGGTAAGGCAATGCAGGCTGTTTCTTACGATCTTCAGGCTTCGGCTTTGATGGGTATCAACGTAAACAGAATCATCGCAATCACATTTGTAATCGGTTCAATTCTTGCTGGTGCAGGTGGTGTTCTTTACGCTACTGCCTATCCTCAGGTTGATCCAAACATGGGTTACATTCCTGGGCTTAAGGCCTTTGTTGCAGCGGTTCTTGGTGGTATTGGTTCAATTCCTGGTGCCATGGCAGGTGGTGTTATTCTTGGAATTGCAGAAACTCTTACAAAGGGTTATTTGAGCAGCCAGTACGCAGATGCTATTTCTTACATCATCCTGATTGTAATTCTTCTTGTAAAACCTGCTGGTCTTTTTGGTAAAAAGACTACTGTTAAGGTATAAGGGGCGGCAGAATGAAAAATACTTTTGCAAAAAACACTTTGATTCTTGCCGGCATTGCCGCAGTTGTTATTGGTCTTCCAACTTTGCTTACTGCAGTTGGTGTAATGGATGCATACGTTTCTGGTATCTTCAGTCTTGCTGGTGTATACGCAATCATGGCTATCAGTGTAAATCTTATTTCGGGAATTACAGGTCAGCTTAGTCTTGGACAGGCCGGATTTATGGCACTTGGTGCTTACGCTACAATTCTTTTGAACACAAACGCTAATCTTCCACTTCCTTTGGCAGTAATTGGCGCAGGTTTGATAACAGCTTTCTTTGGTTTCCTTATCGGATTTCCGACTCTTAAGCTGGAAGGTGACTACCTTGCCATCGTAACTCTTGCCTTTGGCGAAATCATCCGCGTTGTTCTTGTAAACCTTAAGCAGTGGACTGGTGGTCCAAACGGTAAGTCTTTCCCAACAGTTCTTACTCTTGATCCAACAATGGCAGTTCTTGTGATTACTTCGGTTCTTGTACTGATTGTGGTTCTTGTTCAGAACTTTATCCGTTCCAGCTTTGGCCGGGCAATTCTTGCAGTTCGCGAAGACGAAATTGCTGCAAAAAGCTGTGGTATTCCGGTTTTTCAGTACAAGATGACAGGCTTTGTAATTGCTTCATTTGTTGCAGGTATCGGCGGTGCTCTTTACGTTATGTATGTAGGATTCATCAAGCCTGAACAGGCTGCCTTTACTAAGTCAATTGACTACCTTATTTTCGTAGTTCTTGGCGGTATGGGTTCTATGACTGGTTCTGTTCTTGCAGCTTACGTTCTTACTTATTTGCAGGAAGGTTTGCGCTTCCTTCAGAACTATCGTCTTTTGTTCTATCCTGTTGTTCTGATTTTCGTAATGCTCTTTAGACCTCAGGGACTTTTGGGTACAAAGGAATTCAGCTTTATTGGTACCATTGAATGGTTTAAGAACGGTGGCTGTAAGAAGATTAGACTGCCACGCTTCCGTCGCGATGAAAAGGAGGTTCGCTAATGTCAGACAAGAAATTGGTTTTGCAGGCCAGCGATGTTCAGATTGTTTTTGGTGGTTTGTGTGCCATCAGCAGCGCTTCCTTTGATTTATATGAAGGTGAACTGATCGGTCTTATTGGTCCAAACGGTGCCGGAAAAACAACAATGTTCAACATGGTTTCCGGTATTTACACTCCAACAAGCGGTCAGATTTCTTACTGGGATAAAGGAGAAAAGGTTCATGTAATCAACAGTTTTGGTCCTGCCCAGCTTAACAGGCTTGGTATTGCCCGAACATTCCAGAACATCCGCCTTTTTGGAAATCTTACAGTAATGGACAACGTTCGTATTGCGCTTCACAACTCACGCATTTCTAATCCGGTTGACGTTTTGTTCCGCACACCACGTTTCCGCCGTGATGAAGAAATCATGACAGAAAAGGTTATGAAGCTTCTTGAACTTTTCCATATTGAAAACAAGGCGCACGAGCTTGCAAAGAATCTTCCATATGGTGAACAGCGCAAGCTGGAAATTGTCCGCGCTTTGGCTTGTAATCCAAAGCTTCTCCTTCTTGATGAACCTGCTGCCGGCATGAACCCTCAGGAAACTCAGGAATTGATGGAAATGATTGCTTTCATCCGTAAGGAATTTAACCTTACAATTCTTCTTATTGAGCACGACATGAAGCTGGTTATGGGAATCTGTGAACGCATTATGGTTTTGAACTACGGTCGTATCATTGCCAGCGGCAGCCCTGCAGAAATCAGAGCTAATCCTGATGTAGTAAAAGCTTATCTGGGGGACAACTAAATGAGTAAAATGCTTGAAGTAAAAGATCTTTGTGTAAGCTACGGGGCAATCAAGGCTCTTCGCGGCATTACATTTGATGTAGAGCAGGGGGAAATCATCACCCTCATCGGTTCAAACGGTGCCGGTAAGACAACAACCCTTCATTCAATCTCTAATATTATCAAAAAACAGAGCGGCTCAATTCTGTTTGAAGGTGAAGATATCACAAATCTTAGTGCCGACAAGATCGTTGCAAGAAACCTTATCCAGGTTCCGGAAGGACGCCGTGTTTTTGCCAATCTTTCTGTTCTGGAAAATCTTGAGCTTGGCGCATATCTTAGAAAGGACAAGGAACAGATTCAGAAGGATCTGGCACATGTTTTCAGCCTTTTTCCACGTCTTAAGGAACGCGTAAAGCAGGCTGCCGGAACTTTGTCTGGCGGTGAACAGCAGATGCTGGCTATGGGACGTGCTCTTATGAGCAAGCCTCGTCTTCTTTTGCTGGATGAACCTTCAATGGGGCTTGCTCCAATCCTTGTTGACGAAATTTTTGAAATCATCAAGAAGATTAACGCAGACGGCACAACAATCCTTCTGGTAGAACAGAACGCCATGAAGGCTCTTTCCATTGCAGACAGAGCTTATGTTCTAGAAACAGGCGCCATCATCAAGTCTGGCAAAGCGGAAGAGCTTCTTAAAGATGATTCCGTTAAAGCCGCATATTTGGGCGGTTAAAGTTTATTTTCATTGTTTGGTGAAATTCCGTGGTATAATGGGGTTGCTGCTAAGCTTAGAACCTTTAAAGGAGGCATTAATATGTTAGTAAAGAACGTAATGTCAAAAAATCCAATCACTATTTCACCAGACAGCTCGGTTACAGATGCAAAAGCTTTGATGACTAAAAAGAATATTTCAAAGCTTCCTGTTCTTGATAAAAACAACAGACTTGTTGGAATCATCACAAAGAAGGACCTTGCAAAAGCAACTCCTTCAGATGCCACAACTCTCGATATGTTTGAAATCGGTTATCTGCTTTCAAAGATTACTGTAGAAAAGGTAATGACAAAGAATGTTGTTACTGTTCCTGATACGGAAGTCGTTGAAAATGCCGCAAAGGTAATGGTAGACAACAATGTTGGATGTGTTCCAATCATGTCGGGGGAACTTCTTGTTGGAATCCTTACAGAAAGTGACCTGTTTGAACTGTTTACAGATATGTTCGGCGCTCATGATAAAGGGGTTCGCTTTATTCTTACACTGGATGACAAACCAGGTGTTGTTGCAAAACTGGTGGATTCCATCGCTCAGTTGAACGGAAATCTTGTTTCTCTTGTTACTCGTGAACTAAAGGAAGAAGGTAAGCGTCGTCTTACAGTCAAGGTTTCTGGCATTACAGAAGCTCAGGTAAAAGAGCTTCTTGCAAAACTTAGTATTACAGCTGACGATATTCGTTAGTATCTTTAAAACATGAATGTACCTACAGATTTACTCATCAGACAGTTTTTCCGCTCTTATACAGATCCTTTCACAGTAAAGGATTTTTCGGAGTATTTAACCCGTTGTGGCGTTAAGGCTACTGATGAGGAATGCAGGGCATATCTTGATTCTCATGAGTATGTGTTTACCTTAGCCGGTGGAAATTATGCTACCAGGGCTTGCGCCTTTACCAATCAGTTTTTCAGCATCAAGCCTACACGTAAAGAGCTGGATAAAGGAATTTTTGTCGTTGGAGACAGATGTCTTCCGTTCGTCGATCCTCAGGTGCTTTCTTTTGCCATTACTTTCGTTTACAAAAAGCAGGCGTTGCAGAAGAAAGTGGTGGATTTCGATAGTTCAACTCTTATGAGCTTTTTCTCTCTGTATGGTGATGAATATGCTCCGCAGTATATTGCTCAGGATGTTGCCAACGAAGGCTTGAATCTTGCTGAACTGGACTACACACTTCCTCCAATGGTAAAGGTGACTGCGACAGACATGACTCCTTTGCTAGAAGATGGTTTTAAAAGTGGTGACAGGCTTTTGTGCCGTGTTGCTGACTGGGATGCCTGTGTTGTTGAAGTAGATTTTATTCACCGCACTGATGAACGTTATCAGATGACTATGGATGATGTTGATCGGGAACAGTGGTATACAAAACTCGAAAAATATCTTCTGGACAGCTTTGAGGTGATGGGACCTCAGGGATCGATTGAAGAGCAGCTTGCCATAATTTTTGCTGATAAAAGAAACGAACTTTGTACCAGAGCCTGTGGTTCCGTGGAAGAATTCTTCTATCGCACAAATAAGGTAGGTTTTGAACTGTTTGGTGTAGAAACCCGTCTTTGGTTTAAGGATCAGGATGTACCTGCTGTAGGTGATTGGAATTCCCAGGCAAAATCTACTTCTCAGCAATCACAGACAAAAACTCTTAGGGATAGGTTTTCAAAACCCGATGAATTCCCTGAATTTATAATTGATTCCTATATCAAAGATCTATTTTACAATGACATAGAAGATGTGGAGATCATCTTAGGAATTTTATATCCAAATCTGTACAAGCTTTCTCTCTATCAGCAAAAAGTGATGTTATTGCACTTGAAAAATCGACGTGGTATACTTTCGCAGAGTTACAATAAGTTTGCAGATTCTGAAATTGGCGATTTAAGACATAAGGTTTTGTCACTTTTTACTCAGGTTAATGGGTTGGTTTATTCCATTGATCTGGCGAATACAGACCTTGCAGTCTTTCCTCAGCAGTCGCTGGTTGTCCTTTCTCAGATTTTTGCACATGTTATGCATCTTCTTGAAATGTTTGAATCAGATCCTGCTGCCGTTGCGGCAGATATGGAAGAACTGGTTCTTTCTGTTCAAGGAATGGAACTGAATTTCGAGTGTGTAAGCGAAGACCTAAAGGCTGTGCTTGCCCGAGAATCGAAAAACGGTTTCAGCATAATAAAATAGAGGTAATAAAGTGTCGGTAAATCTTGCGGAGTTGATCCATCGTGGTGGTGTTTTTGACAATGTGACTGGTTCCAAACCAGAAGAGATTTACAAGACTATCACCGAAAAGATGCGTTTTTCCGCAGGTCTTTCTTCCGACGTGATCTACAATGCTTTATGCGCCCGGGAAAAAATCATGAGTACTGCTGTTGGAAATGGCATCGCTCTTCCTCATGCCCGCATCCCTGTCATTCAATATGAAGGTGATCAGCGTGTCTGTGTAATTTACCTTAAAAATCCTATCGAAATGAGCGCGCCGGATGACCGCAAGGTTTTTGTCATGTTCATGATTCTTTCTCAGAATCAGCAGGCTCACCTTAAGGTGCTTTCGGAAATTGTAGAGCTCATGAAAAAAGCGCAGTTCAGAAAACTGCTCGAAAAACATGCAGGTGAAGCTGAATTACTTAATTCTATTCTGAATCTCTCGTAGGTCAGGAAGAAGGGTAACAGCTAACTTATATATATTAAACATTAGAGGTTTAAGATGAACGAGAAAGCGATTAATGCTGTAGCAACTTCTATTAGAAGTTTGTCGATGGATGCAATTCAGAAAGCTAATTCTGGACATCCGGGAACTCCTCTTGGTGCGGCTGAAGCAGCTGCAGTCCTTTATGGAGAAATCCTTAAGCACAATCCTGCTGATTCTAAATGGGCTGACAGAGACCGATTTGTTCTGTCTGCAGGTCATGGTTCAATGTTGTTGTATTCAATTCTTCACTTGAGTGGATACAAAGTAACTCTTGATGATATCAAGTCATTCCGTCAGGTTGGAAGCGTTTGTTGTGGTCACCCTGAATACGGAGTAACTGACGGTGTTGAATGTACAGCCGGTCCTTTGGGACAGGGTGTTTCAATGGCTGTTGGTATGGCTGTTGCTGAACAGATGCTTGCTGCACGTTTTAATACTGCAACTCGCAAGATTGTTGATCACTACACATATTCTCTGGTAGGTGAAGGTTGTCTTGAAGAAGGTGTTTCTTCTGAGGCCTGTTCATTTGCCGGTACACATAAACTGGGAAAGCTTATCGTATTCTATGATATGAATAAGATTTCTATCGATGGTTCAACAGACATCACTTTTGACGAAGATATCGCTAAGCGTTATGAAGCTTACGGTTGGCAGGTTCTTAAAGGTGATATGTACAAGCCAGCTCAGATTGTTAAGCTTGTTGAAAAAGCAAAAAAATGCTCAGACAAACCATCTCTTATCATCCTTAAATCAATCATCGGTTTCTCATCTCCAAAACAGGGAACTGCCGATACACACGGTGCTCCACTTGGCGCAGACGGAATCAAACACGCACGCCAGGTTCTTGGTATTCCAGAAGACAAAGACTTCTACGTTGTACCAGAAGCATACGAATATTTTGCTGCTAAAAAGTCAGAATTCCAGGCTAAACAGGATGCATGGAACGCAGAATTTGAAGCCTGGTCAAAAGAAAATCCAGATCTTCGCAAGAAGTGGGATGCTTACCATTCGGATGCTGCAACAGCTGATGTAGAAGATGTTGCTTTCACAGCTGAAGACAAGATGGCTACTCGTGATGCCAGCGGTAAGGCTTTGAACGTAATGGCTCAGCGTTACGAAAACCTTGTTGGTGGATCTGCTGACCTTGCTGGTCCTAACAAGACAGTTCTTAAGGATTGTGACGGTACATTCAATGCTGGTAACCGCAAGGGCCGCACAATTGAATACGGTATCCGTGAATTTGCCATGAGCGCTATCTGTTCTGGTATCAACCTTCACGGTGGTCTTCGCCCATTCTGTGCTACATTCCTTGTATTTGCTGACTACCTTCGTCCACAGCTCCGCGTAGCTGCTTTGATGAACCAGCCAAACATCTACGTTCTTACACACGACTCAATCTACGTTGGTGAAGATGGTCCAACACATCAGCCAGTAGAAACTCTTGCTTCACTCCGCGCTATGCCAAATGTTCAGACTTTGCGTCCAGCAGATGCTCAGGAAACAATGGAAGCATGGAAGATGGCTTACGAATCAAAAGATCACCCAGTTTGTATCGCCCTTACTCGTCAGGCTCTTCAGGGCTTTGCTAAGGCAGACGCTAACTGGAAAGAAAATATCCGTAAAAACGGTGCTTATGTTGCTAAAGACTGCGAAGGAACTCCAGACATTACTGTTCTTGCAACAGGTTCAGAAGTTTCAACAGCAATCGAAGCTGCTGGAATCGCTTCTGGTAAGAAGGTTCGCGTTGTTTCAATCATTGACTTCAACAAGTTTGACGATGCAGATGCTTCAGTTCAGAAGGATTTGATCGGCGGTGCAAACCGTGTTGTTTGTGCAGAAGCTGGAATCAGCGCTAACTGGAAGTACTATGCTACAAGCAAGGACGACCTTTTCTGCATCAACCGCTACGGTGAATCAGGTCCAGCTGCAAAGGTTGCTGAACACCTTCACTTTACAGCAAAAGACCTGGCTGAATTGTTGAACAAATAGTTTTATCTGAAAAATAATCAAACGGTGGTTGAGATTTTCGAAACCACCGTTTTTTTTACATAAACCGCAGATGAACGCGGATAAACGCGGATGTTTGGGATTTTTTTAGCCACAGATGGGACACTGATGGGGCACAGATTTTTTTTGCATTAGCGCTGTGAAGGGCGACGAAGGCGTTCCGGAGTGGCGGTGGTTGAGCTGGTCGAAACCGCCGGAACGAAGGAATGAGCGTAGCGGAACCCGGAACATAGCGACGGCACTTGTGCCGGAATGCTGGATGTTATGGTCTTTTTTTTTGTTTTTCGTTATATTTTATTTGAAAATAATTGAAAACGGTGGAATATTTTCCCAGGAGATTAGAAATGGCTAAAAAGCTTACACCTATTACTTTGCTCTGTGGTTATCTTGGAGCAGGAAAAACAACTTTGTTGAACAAGGTTCTTACAAACCAGAAAGGGTACAAGGTTGCTGTTATCGTAAACGATATTGGTGAAATCAATGTTGATGAGGCCCTTATTTCGAAGGAAGCAAACATCACTGATACTTCAAGCATTGTTGGTCTTCAGAATGGATGTATCTGTTGTACTCTCAAGACTGACCTTGTTCAGCAGATCGAAAATCTTATTGGAACAGGTAAGTTCGACTATATTCTTATCGAAGCTTCTGGTGTTTGTGAACCAATGCCAATCGCTCAGGCAATCATGCAGATCGAAAACGGTAAGCTGGACAACGTTGTTTCTGTTGTTGACGCTGCCCGTATGGTTGACGAATTTGCTGGTGGAGACAAGCTTCTTAAGAAAGACATGGAAGATGAAGACATCGAATCCCTTCTTGTACAGCAGATTGAATTCTGTTCAACACTTATCATCAACAAGAAGGACCTTGTTTCTGCAGAAGAAATGAAGAAGGTTCGCGCTGTAGTTACTGCCCTTCAGCCACATGTAAAAGTAATCGAAGCAAGCCAGGGTGGAGTAGAAGTAGAAGATATTCTTTCTACAGAACGCTTTGACTTTGAAACAGTATTTGAATCTGCAGCCTGGGTTCAGCATCTTGAACACGCAGACGAACATGATGATGACGATGATGATCACGACGAACATGAACATCACCACCACGATCATGATGATGACCACGATGAACACGAACATCACCACCATCACCACGATGACGATGATGACGACGATGATGATCACGACAATCCTGCTCACGGTGAACCTGGACACAAATGTCACTGCGGATGTCACCATCACCACCACAACCATGAAGGTGCAGACGAAGACGAATACGGAATCGGAAACTTTGTATACTTCCGCCGCCGTCCTTTCAACCGCGAAAAGCTTGAAGAATATGCTGGTCGTTGGCCAAGAAACATCATCCGTTCAAAGGGTGTTGTATGGTTCAGCGATGAAGAAGATATGGCTTACGTATTCGAAACTTCAGGACGTCAGATTTCTGCTGGTGCATCTGGAACATGGCTTGCAGCTTGTCCAAAGGCAGAACAGGAAGAAGTACTTTCTCAGGAACCAAAGATGCGTGAAGAATGGGACGAAAAGGTTGGTGACCGCATGATCAAGATGTGTATCATCGGACAGAAACTGGACAAAGCAAAAATCTGCGCAGAACTTGATGCGCTTTTGGACTAGGACTAATGCATACAGAAAACAAGATGGGCACAATGCCTGTCATTAAATTGATTTTTAATATGTCGCTTCCAATCATGTTTTCAATGCTCATCATGGCATTGTATAACGTGGTTGATTCGATTTTCGTAGGAAAGATCGGAGAAGAAGCTCTTACAGCGGTTTCTCTTGCATTTCCAATTCAGAACCTGATGATTTCTTTTGGAATCGGTACATCTGTTGGTGTTAACGCCTTGCTCAGCATGCGTCTTGGTCAGAAAAATCAGGAAGATGTAAACAGGGCTGCCATGAACGGTATTTTTCTTGCTTTGGTAACTTGGGCTGTTTTTGCAGTTTCAGGTACAGCCATCGCAAAGTCATACCTGGCATCCCAGACAGAAAATCAGCAGATCATTCAGTACGCAGAAGATTATCTTTCTATTATTCTCGTGCTTGGATTTGGTTCATTCCTTGGCTGTATGAGCGACCGTCTTTTGCAGTCTACAGGACGAACATTCCTTTCGATGATTTCGCAGATTTGTGGTGCCGTGTTCAACCTTACATTTGACCCACTTTTGATCTTTGGTATTGGACCTTTCCCAGAAATGGGTATCAAGGGTGCCGCTCTTGCCACAGTTCTTGGTCAGATTTTCGGTATTTTTGTTTCACTTGGACTCAACATCAAGAAAAATCACGATATTCAGTTCAAGCTTAAGAACATCATTCCATGTGGAAGAATCATCAAAGATATTTACAAGGTTGCCATTCCTGCAATTCTTATGAGTTCAATCATGTCGGTTGTAACTTACTTCTTGAACCTGATTCTTTCTGGAACTCCAAACGGTGGTGATACTGCTATTGCGGTTTACGGTGTTTACTTTAAGTTGAACAGCTTTATCTTCATGCCTGTATTCGGTTTGAACAACGGTATCATTCCTATCATTGCTTACAACTACGGGGCTCAGCATCATCGTCGTATCACAAATACTATTCGTGGAGCATTGTGCATTGCTCTTTGTATCATGACTTTTGGTGTTGTTCTTTTTGAAACAATTCCAGGAAAGCTTTTTGATATGTTCAGTGCCAGCGATGAAATGCGCCGTATGGGAATCGTCGCCCTTCGTATCATTGCTCCAAGCTTTATTGGTGCGGCTTTGGCTATCACAATGGGTTCTGTTTTCCAGGCATTTGGAAACGCTGTTTACAGTATGATCGTTTCTTTTGCCCGTCAGATCGTTGTGTTCCTGCCTGCGGCCTATTTCCTTTCCCTTTCTGGCAACGTAGATAATGTTTGGTGGTGTTTCATCATCGCTGAATTCATGTCTGTAGGTATGAGTTTGTTCTTTATGCGTCGTATTTACGTTAAAAAAATCCGCGATATTCCAATGTAAAATTTGATAGGGCAAAAAAATGCGGTTGATTAAATCAACCGCATTTTTTTTCTGTGGGGTAAGTTAGTCTAGAGTGAAGGGTGTTACAGTGAAGGTTGCCTCTGCCCCAATTGATGGAGGATAGTCCTCTTCGCTATCATTTATAATGAAGGTGATATTATTTTCTTCATTACTTTTATCTTCTATCCCATAAACATTGTTGTCTTGGAATGTAACACTATTATCAATAGAAATGCTTGCGTAACCACAGGAATAAGTCTTGCCATCCATAGTTTTATCCTGCTTATTACCACAGATGGCGGCTCCATACTTTTCTTCATTTTTGTTGTTTCGATAGATTTTGTTGTTTTTGAACTCCCCGCCCTTAATATCCAGCTTAGTTTCTGAGTAGATTGCACCGCCGATTTTTGAGTGATATGTTTCACCATTGTATTCGAACTCTCCACCGTTGTCTTCAAATGTTCCAGAGTAGATGGTAAGGTTGATGGATTTTGCATCCTTTAAGGTAGACGAAACATTAGTACAAATTGCGCCACCTCTTTTACTTTTGTTATTGATAAATTTTAGATCTGAATTATCACTGTTAGAGTTGCCTAGTACAGCATCCTGAGAATCATCAACTTGACTGAATGGTACTTTATTTAAATAAAGCGCACCACCTGCGATTTTGGCGATATTTCCTTCGAAATCACCCTTCTTAATAAAGAGTCCATGATATTTTTCGGCTCCATTGTCATGTCGGAAATCTCTGTAGATGGCACCACCGTATTCAGCTGTGTTTCCTTTAAAGGTTCCTTTTTCTACAGTCAAATTGTTTTGCACTGTTCCGGTATTACCATAATTGATGATACAAATTGCACCACCTTTTATAGCTTTGTTCAGCTTGAAAGTTGAATCATTAATAGTGAGTTTTGTAACATCAGGGTCGTAATCACAGAATGCACCGCCATAATAAGCAGTATTATTTTCAAATAAACAAGCATTAAAAATAAATCTGCTGGAGCCAGAAGATCCGTCGGCCGAGGTATATCTATTAAGACAGCCGATAGCACCACCTTTACCAAATAAGTCAGAATCCTTTGATATCTTATTATTTTTGAACTCAACATTCTTATGGATTGTAAGTTCCGTATTTCTTGTTGCAAGTCCAGCGCCAATGTATTTGTCTTTAGTATCAGTAGCAGTTGCATCAGCTGTTATTAAATTATCATTGATTGATACTTTCCAGTTTTCTTCGTTTGGACCACCTAAACAAGAAACAACTGTACTCAGATTTGTTTGAGTGGTTATCAACGCAATTCCGGCTCCGTTTGATATTGCGGTGTTGTTTGTAATTTCTCCGTTGTATATATGCATTCGGCTTCCGATATAAACCCCACCACCACCAATACGTGAATCCGAATCTGTTGTTTCTCCAGTTGATTTATTCTGTTCGATTGTTCCACCGGTCATTACGAAGTCATCTGTGTAAATACCGCCGCCGTTTTTTGACTCATTGTTGCTTACTAATCCGTCAAGCATATAAACGTATGCAGAGTAAACGGCTCCACCTTTTTCTGTTGACTTGTTGTTGTGAAGGTTTACGCCTTTATTAAGGAATACAGCTTTTCTGCTTCCGTCTATATCTCCAGCTTTAACAGCACCGCCGTCCTGAGAATTAAAATAAGAAATTTCTGTGTTAGAAAGGTGCACATCACCATTTTCTGAATAGATGGCAATATTGTCAGTTGTTGTTTGTCCATCATTTCCACCTTTGAAATTAAGGTTGTGGATGTAAAGGTTTGCATTTTCTGCATAGATGATTTTACTTTCATTGTATCTATAATCGCTGTTTAATGTAATACCCTTAGAAGATGTGATATAAATGTTTTTGTTGGCTCCAGCTTTGCCTTTAAATATAAAATTAGGGTTTGTTATATTCTCGGTGTCATCAATAAATACAAGTGCAGGTTTTTTGTAGCTTTCAGCATCTTCTGCTTCAAGGTCTTTTATAACCGCGTAGCTAAGGGAATCTGCTCTTTTATAAGTGGTTCCAGATCCAGTGCTGGAATCAGAGGTAACTTCAGTGTCTTTAGTGTTTAAGATATATGCCTTACCAGCAAGCTGTTTGTGCCAATAGTTGTCAAAATCAATATCAACTTTTCTAAGGTTTACAGTATCAAGACCTGATGTGAATGGGTTGTATCCGTTTTCGTATTTGATACAGATACTATTTGTTGATTCATCAAATTCTTCAACTACAAATGTTGTTCCATTGATGTTAAGTGTCTCGGCGCTTACGTTTAAGGTTCCGCAAAGGCTGTCGATTGGCGCAAAAACAGGAACTTCTGTCTTGTAATGATTTGTAAAGCCTACAGGATTATTTAGCGCTGCGTTTTTACGAGAATCTTCGTTATCTTTAGGGCCGAATTTGCTTTCATTTCTGTTGCTCTTGATGCTGCCATTCTCGTAATTCTCGTAAGATTCTTTAAGGAAAATACTTCTTCCTGCAACTGCAGTACCATCTTTTTCTACCAATAGATAACGATCGTTTTCAGCGTCAATATAAAGACCGCTGGAAAGTTGTACGCGGTTGAATTTGTAGTCCCCGATTGATTCTGGAATATCTTTTTTGTAGAGGGTGGTGGTATTTTCAGAACCAACCATTCTAAGTCTTGTATTATCATCATTTGGAGTTTCGATTATGTAAACATTGTTTCCAAGCTGAAGAAGATTGGATGGACTAGTTGTGTTACCAAACTTGTAGAAAATCTGGTCGTAACTTGCAGTTGGAGTAACTAAAGGTGCTGTTGGAGTTTCATCTGCTGTACCAGTGTGAACAAGCTTTTCGTCAAAATAGTAGTAGTTATCGCTATCTTCTTCACCCCATAAAGTGTTCTTGAAGTTTTTAGCAAAAGAACTGTCTTTTTCAAGTTTCTTTACAAATAGAACTGTCTTATTGTCGTTATCTTCAATATAGTAATTGGCATAAAGAACATATCCTGTTCCGTTGTCAAAGCGAATGCGACCGTTGATGCCACCTCCCATAGCTGTAAATTTCCATGTTGATGACATGGAAATGCTACCTGAAACATCGCCACTTATAATGGCAAAGGCGTAGTCCTTTTCATAATCCAGATAGATGACGTCGAGGTCAGTTCCCAGTTCATTGATTGCTCTGGCGGCAAAATTGCTGCTGGCTATGCTTTCAAGAACTGTTTCTGGATGGTGTCTATCCAGTTCAAGATCAACGTAGTTGTCTCCAAGCTTTGGAGTGATTGTTGTCTGTCCGCTATATATAACGTTGTAGAAAAAGTTTTTGTTTTCTAGAGCAGGTGTGCTTTTTGCTTTAAGCAGGCTGTTGTTCAATTTTTCATTGTTTATGTCGATAAGTTCAGAACTTAATGGAGCCTGGTAGCTGTCAGCTTTTACAATATAAACCTGGATTGTAACTGGATGACCCACTGGAACATCATCAAAAGTTGCTGTTATTTCTTCTACGGGATGAAATTTTCCTTCAATTATTTCGCAAAGGTCATAGTACTTGGTTTTTGAGTAATATTCACCAGTTACAGTTACTTGGTATTTGTCATCAGGAGTAACATTAACTGCAAATTCTCGTACGCCGGGAAGGTTGAGGGATATGTCAGTTTTTTTTAGGTTCCCAAGGTCTGAGCAGGAAATGACAGCAAAGGCCATCAAAAAACTCAGAAGGGCGCATAGTGTTTTTGAAATAAGAAAATGCTTTTTATACATAATTCACTCTCCATATTATTTGTTTGTTCTATTTTAAAGAAAAAAAATCATTTTAGGAATAGTTTAAAAGTCCATTATTTTAATTTGGTGATAATTTTTTTTGTCTTTTTTTATGTACGCATAAAAATGCATAAAAATTGATTTTTTATGGATAAATATGTAAGGGGTGTTAAGCAATGTCTAAGAATAATGTAAAAGTTGAGGTATCTGCTCTATTATTGTCTAAATTAGGCAAAAATAATTGAGTTTTGATTTTGTTTGGAGTATCATAGCAAAGGTTATACAAAAAATAATTTTTATAAAGAGGTATAAGATATGATCCAGAAGGACGAATGGAACGGTTTTGCCGGACGTTTGTGGAAAGAAGAAATCAACGTACGTGACTTCATCCAGAACAACTACACTCCATACGATGGAGATGAAAAATTCTTGGCTGGCCCAACAGCAGCTACAAAGAAATTGTTCGATGAACTTCAGAAGTTGCAGAAAGAAGAACATAACAAAGTATCTAAAGGTTTGGACGGAAAAGAAAGAACTGGTGTACTTGATATGGATACAAAGATCGTTGCAGGTCTTACATCACACCCAGCTGGATATATCTGTCCAGAAGGAAAAGATCTTGAACAGGTTGTAGGGCTCCAGACTGACAAGCCTTTGAAGAGAGCTTTCATGCCTTACGGTGGTATCACAATGGCTGTACAGTCTTGTGAAATGTACGGTTATGAAGTAGATCCAATGCTCAAGAAGATCTTCACTGAATATCATAAAACACACAACCAGGGTGTATTTGATGTTTACACACCAGAACACCGTGCAGTTCGTTCTGCACACATCTTGACTGGTTTGCCTGATACATACGGCCGTGGTCGTATCGTAGGTGACTACCGTCGTATCGCTCTTTACGGTATCGACGCTCTTATCGCTTGGAAGGAAGAAGACAAAGCTAACTGTGGAAACGGTACAATGTCTGAAGAAATCGTTCGCCAGCGCGAAGAACTTTCTGACCAGATCAATGCTCTTAAAGGCATGAAAGAAATGGCTGCTCTTTATGGTTTCGATATTTCTAAACCAGCTAAGAACGCTAAAGAAGCTTTCCAGTGGTTGTACTTCGGTTACCTTGCAGCTATCAAGACACAGAACGGTGCTGCTATGTCTGTAGGTCGTGTTTCTACATTCCTCGACATCTACATCGAACGTGATCTTAAGAACGGTACTCTTACAGAAGAACAGGCTCAGGAACTTGTAGACCACATGGTAATGAAGTTCCGTATGGTTCGCTTCGCTCGTATCGAAGCTTACAACCAGCTCTTCTCTGGTGACCCAGTATGGGCTACTCTTGAAGTTGGTGGTCTTGGACAGGATGGTCGTTCACAGGTAACAAAGAACGATTACCGTTTCCTCCACACACTTGAAAACATGGGTCCTTCTCCAGAACCTAACATGACAGTTCTCTATGCTAAGAGACTTCCAGAAACTTTCCGCAAATACTGTGCAAAGATTTCTATCGATACATCTTCAATCCAGTACGAAAACGACGATGTAATGCGTCCAATCTGGGGTGATGACTACTCTATCTGTTGTTGTGTATCTGCTACACGTACAGGTAAAGAAATGCAGTTCTTCGGAGCTCGCGCTAACCTTGCTAAGGCTTTGCTTTACGCTTTCAACGGTGGTAAGGATGAAGGTCTTAAGAAGGGTGTTCAGATCGGTCCTAACTATGAACCAATCGACTTCGATGTAATCGACGCTTCTAACTACAAAGTAGTAGAAAAGAAATATGTTGCTATGCTTGAATGGCTTGCAGACGTTTATGTAAACGTTCTTAACGCTATCCACTACATGCACGACAAATACTTCTATGAAGCTGCAGAACTTGCTCTTGAAGATACAGAAATTGAACGTTCATTCGCTACTGGTATCGCAGGTTTCTCTCACGTAGTAGACTCACTTTCTGCTATGAAATATGCAAAAGTTAAGGTAGAACGTGAAACTGTAGAAGTAAAGAACAAGGCTGGTCAGGTTATTGATACAGTTACTCTTGTAAAAGACTTCAAGGTAGAAGGTGACTTCCCACGCTACGGTCAGGATGATGATCGTGCTGATGATATCGCTGTATGGTTGCTTAAGACATTCATGGGAATGATCAAAAAGCACCCAACATACCGCAACTCTAACCCTTCAACATCTATCCTTACTATTACTTCTAACGTTGTATACGGTAAGGCTACTGGTGCTCTTCCTAACGGACGCCCAGCAGGTGCTCCATTCTCACCAGGTGCTAACCCATCTTACGGTGCAGAAACAAAGGGTCTTGTAAAGTCTTTGAACTCTGTTGCTAAGCTCCCATACCACTACGCTTTGGATGGTATCTCTAATACACAGACAATCAACCCAAGTGCTCTTGGACATGACAAGAACGAACAGGTTGAAAACCTTGTAAACATCCTCGATGGTTACTTCGATATGTCTGCTGAATCAGGACACACAGGTGCTCACCACTTGAACGTAAACGTATTCGGTGTTGAAAAACTTAAGGATTGTCAGGCTCATCCAGAAAAACCTGAATATGCTAACTTCACAGTTCGCGTATCTGGTTATGCTGTACGCTTCATCAACCTTACAAAGGAACAGCAGGACGACGTAATCGCTCGTACTTGCCACGCATCTCTCTAATTTAATTAGAAGTTGCTGAATGAACCCCCGCTTTTCCAGGGAACTGAAAAAGCGGGGGTTTTTTTGTTTCTTACAGAATTAATTGACATGGTAATTTTTCCTGTTATCATAGTTTTGTTGCTAATGTTACGGAGGTTAAATGAAAATTATTCCAAGTTTTATCACTAGCAGTATAAATCGTCAGCTTACGATTTTTATTGGTTTTGTTGTTTTTATTTTGCTTTGCACAAGTGGATTTATTATTTCCCAAAAGGTAACAGAAAAATATAGGGCTGCGTCCAGAGATTATCTGGCTATGACAGCAGAAAAATATGCGGAAAGCACAAGCAAAATTCTTTCGCTTGAATTTTCAACATGTGAAACTTTGCAAAGCGCAATGCAGCTGTATGAAGATATTCCTGCAGAAAACCGCAGAGATTATATGAACAATCTTTTGCGTTCAACATTGGAGCGCAGTGATAACCTTGTGGATGCCTGGTGTGTTTGGGAACCAGATGCGCTTGATGGCATGGATTCTGATTATACAAATGAAGAAAATCATGATGAAACAGGGCGATTTATTCCTTATTGGACAAAAGTGGGCTCTACAATTGAATGTTGTGCACTAACAGATTATGTTGGCGGTTCCTGGTATGAAGATCCGCTCAGAAGTGATGTTGGTATTTTGATTGATCCAAATCCTTATGAAGTTGGTGGAGAAACAATCTGGGTTTGTGGAGTTGCCTTTCCTATCAAGGATAAAAGTGGACGTGCAGTTGGTGTAGTTGGAATTGACATGTCCCTTGAAACACTTTCTACATTGTTAAAAAACGCCAAGCTTTATGATACAGGATATCTTTCGCTTATCAGTGCCACAGGTCTTAAGGCTGTAGCTGCGGATATTGCTGAAGAAGGCCAGATTGATGCCGAATTCAGTTCAGGCGAAACTTCAAAGATCTTTAAGAATTCCGCTAAATTCCTGGAAGATTTTTCATTTGAATCAGTGGATAAAAATGGAGTTCAACTTATAAAATATTTTGAACCTTTAAAAATCGGAAATGCTAAGGAAATCTGGTTTCTTGGTGTAAATGTTCCAGTTGCTGAAGTCATGAGAGATTCAAAAAATCTTACATTATTTATTATTGTCGCTTTTGTGGTTCTGCTCATCTTTGTAAATATTTTCTGCTATCTTATCATTAAGACGATCACAAGCCAGATGAATATAGGTGTTAAGGCAATGAAAAATATTGCCCAGGGTGATGGGGATCTTACGGTTCGCATGGAGGTAAAGAACAATAATGAAATGGGACAGATGTATACCTATTTCAATGAAACAATGGAAAAGATTCAGAATTCCATTAAGACCGTTCAGGATTCGTCTGTGCAGTTGCAGCAACAGAGTAATACTCTTGGTGATAATATGAGCGATACGGCGGCTTCTGCAAACGAAATTACAACCAATATTGAAAGCGTAAATCGCCAGATAAAAGTGCAGGAAAACAGCGTTAAGGGTGCTACTTCAAGTGTTGGCGTGATAAATACTGTTGTTGATGAACTTATTGCAAATATAAACAAACAGAACGCCAGTGTGGAACAGTCTTCTTCTGCTATTGAAGAAATGGTTGCAAATATTCGCTCCGTAACTGAAATCCTTAATAAGAACGGTGAAGCCATAAAAAGCCTTGAAGGATCTTCTGAGACAGGAAAAACCAGCGTTGACGGAACTGTTCAGGCAACGCTTAAGATTAAGGAGCAGGCAAGTGTTCTTCTTGAAGCAAGTAATGTAATTCAGAATATTGCGAACCAGACAAACCTTCTTGCCATGAATGCGGCAATTGAAGCGGCTCATGCAGGGGACTCTGGAAAAGGATTCAGTGTTGTTGCTGATGAAATCAGAAAACTTGCGGAAGATTCAAATACTCAGGGAAAGAATATTACGAATAATCTTACAGAAGTCATTTCTTCAATTGATGTAGTTTCCGAAGCGGTAGCAAATCTGCAGAATATTTTTAATGAAATCTATGCTTACACACAGAAGGTTGCTCAGCAAGAAATGACAATCCTCAGCGCAATGCAGGAGCAGTCTGAAGGCGGAAACCAGGTTCTGGAAGCAATCAAGGAAATCAAGGATGTTTCCGTAAATGTAAATACTAGTGGCGAAAAAATGCAGAATGAGACAAAAGCTGTATCCACAGAAATGGATGGGCTTATGCGTCTTACAGAAGAAATCGCCGGCAGCATGGAAGAAATGTCTACTGGTATGGAATCAATTAATAAATCTATAAACAGCGTCAATGATCTTACTCATCAGAACCTTACAAGCATTGAACAGCTTGGTTCGGTAGTAAATACGTTTAAGGTTTGATCTGGACTTTGAATATCATTTTGACTGATGATTTTTCATTTTTTTATGAAAAGTTTTTCAAGATTGTGTTATATTCTAAGCATAAATATGATTTTGGAAAGGAATGTAAAATGAATAAAAAGGTTTTGAAGTTTGGACTTGTTTCTGCGGCTATTGCTGCTTTGGCAGGAATGTTTTTTATGGGTTGTAAAAATGCAAATACGATAAAACTTGAGGGTAACTGGGAAGTTTCCGAATTCGAATTGAATGGCGTGGCGCAGCAGATTTGTGTTTCTGATATGACGGTAAAAGCCAAAAGTGCAAATGCTATTGAAATCAATGGAAATTCTGGCGTAAATACTTTCTTTGGTTCAGCAGATGTGAACGGAACTTCTGTGAAGGTTCGTGATAATCTTGCAAGCACAAAGATGGCTGGGGAACCTGCTGCAATGGAATATGAAGATAACTTCATTACCACTCTTGCCAGCTCTGATACCTGGAGCGTTACTGACGGAAAGCTTACAGTAAAGAACAATGCCAACGGCGGTGTTTTGGTGTTTGTGAAGAAATAAAAGATGCTGAAACATTCTCTTACGGACAAAATGTATGTGAAACTATAAAAATACTACCAGTCAGCCACAGGATGACAAAACCGCTAGCTAGCGTCGCTACATGCACAAGTCGGCATGGAAACTATCATTCCGACTTGTGGATGTTTTTGCCATCCTGTGTCTTCCTTCCCGTATTTTTATAAACACTTTGAGTTCAGTCCGTAAGCGAATGTTTACAAAAAATCATATCGAGGAAATTATGACAGAAGGATACGTTCATCAGTTTGAAAGTTTTGGTTGTGCCGATGGGCCTGGAAGCCGTTTTATTGTTTTTTTGAGCGGCTGTCCTTTGCGCTGCAAGTTCTGTCATAATCCTGACACCTGGAACATGACTAAAGGCAAGAAGATGAATCCTGAAGAAGTTCTTAAGGAAGCTCTTTCTTGCAAAAGTTACTGGGGAAAGAAAGGTGGAATCACTGTAAGTGGTGGCGAGCCTTTGGTTCAGATTGATTTTCTTATTGAACTTTTTACTCTTGCAAAGGAAAAGGGTGTAAACACTTGTATCGACACTAGTGGTGCTCCTTTTACACGGGAAGGGGAATGGTTTGGTAAGTTCCAGAAGCTTATGGAAGTGACTGATCTTCTTTTAATGGACATCAAGCATGTGGACGAAGAAGAACACATCAAGCTTACAGGCCAGAGCGGAAAGAACATTGTAGACATGTTCCGCTATCTGGACGAAATCAACAAGCCAATCTGGATCCGTCATGTTCTTACACCTGGCATTACAGACAACGACGAATATCTTGAAAGAACCCGTGATTTTATCCGTACTCTTAACAATGTTCAGCGTGTAGAAATCCTTCCATACCACGGTCTTGGTGCCATGAAGTACAAGGAACTGGGAATGGACTATGTGCTCAAAGACACTGAAAGTCCGACAACTGAACGAGTTGCCAGGGCTAAGGAAATCCTTGAGTGCGAAAAATATACCGGATGGAAGAATTAAACGAATGGCTGCTCCGATTGGGGCAGCTTTTTTTATAGCTTATAAAAGTCTACAGCGTTTTTCCACATTACGTTTTCAAAAGAAGTGGCAGGGATTTTGTTCTGCAGTTCTTCGAAATATGGAATGTACATGGATGGCTGGTTCTGGCGGTTCTTTTTGTAGGTGTCCAAGCCGTCGATTGGCATGTCAGATCCGAACATAAGCTTTTCGCTGCCGGCACGTTTAATGAAGCTGATGGCTTTTTCTACTGGAACCCAGGCTGTGTCACCAAAAAGGTTTTCCTGATGGGCGCAGAGTTCGATGGCTTCTTCGTTGTCTGTTCCAAGTCCCAGGTGAGCCATTACGAATTTTACCTGTGGGTATTTTTTAGCCATTCTTGAAACACGGATACAGCTTGAGCAGTCGTCGCTGGCTGTATGGGTGATTACCGGCAGGTTCAAAAGTTCTGCCAGCTGAATGAAGGCTTCACATTCTGGGCCGTCAAATGGGAGTCCGGAATGATATGGATGAAATTTGATTGCTTTTACATAATCAGGATGAATCTTAAGAAGATATTCCAGCTCTGGAGTAGGTGTTTCAAGTCGGGGTTTTACCCAGATTGCAGAATAGATCTTGCCAGGATTGTCTTTTGCAAAGTCGATGGCGGCTTTTGCGCTGAGAAGCATGTCCTGTTGTTTTGAATCCGGCAGAAGGTTCTGGTTAAAGTCGCATTCTGTAGACTGAACGTTAGAAACAATTGCCTTTTCTATGCCATATTTTTCCATGGCGGTAAGAACAGTTTTCTGAGATAGATTGAAATCTAAACTTTTTCCAAAGTGTACATGTGTATCAATAATCATCTTATAAACCCGTCTTTAATAATAATAACACAAATTTAATGAATTGTGGATAAAAAAAACTGGGGTATTGCGGGGAGAGGGCTCACGAGATAAATCTCGTTCGGAGCCGTTTAATCGATGAACCTAAAACAACCCTGGCGGCTTGTTTTTTAACGGTTCTTCGATAGTAGGCTGGGGCGTTGCGGGGTGTACCCGCAGAGGGGGTAGCGTAAGACGGTACGGCTGAAGCGAGGGGGAGACTTCCCCCATGCTGCCTGTTTCGTATATAATGGAGTAATTTATTTTTTTTGGAGTTTAAGATGGCAGATAAGAATGTTGAAATCTTGGATAGCACTTTGCGCGATGGAGCTCAGGGTGAAGGTATTAGTTTTAGCGTCCAGGATAAGATTCATATTTGTCAGGCTCTGGATGATCTTGGTGTTGGTTTGATCGAAGCGGGAAATCCTGGTTCTAACCCTAAGGATATGGAATTTTTCCAGGAAATGAAGAAGATTCAGCTTAAGACAAGTAAGCTGGCCGCTTTTGGTTCTACCCGCCGTAAGGATATCAAATGTGCAGAAGATGTAAACCTTCAGTCGCTTCTGGCTGCGGGAACTGAATATGTTGTAATTTTTGGTAAAAGCTGGACTTTCCAGGTTACAGACATCATCAAGACAACTCTTGAAGAAAACCTTGCAATGATTAAGGACACCTGTGCTTTCCTTAAGGAAAATGGACGCAAGGTTGTTTATGATGCAGAACATTTCTTTACCGGTTATTTTGCGGATCCTGAATATGCCCTCAAGTCTCTGGAAGCTGCTGTTGAAGGCGGTGCAGAAACTCTTGCTCTCTGCGAAACTAAGGGTGGCTGTATGCTTAAGGACTGTGAAAAGGCTGTTAAGGCTGCGGTTGAACGAATCGGTGACCGTGCCGTAATCGGTATTCATACTCATAATGACTGCGGTCTTGCTGTTGCCAACAGTTTGATCGCTGTTGAAGCTGGTGCCCGCCATGTTCAGGGTACTTTCCTTGGTTTTGGTGAACGCACTGGAAACGCCAACCTTTCTTGTATCATTCCTGACCTTCAGCTTAAGATGGGCTACAAGTGTATCGCTGACGAAAAGATGAAGGAACTTACTGAAGTTGCTAAGCGTGTTGCAGAAATCACAAACATTTCTTTGAACAGTGGGCTTCCTTTTGTTGGCGGTGCGGCTTTCAGTCACAAGGCTGGTATGCACATCGATGCTGTTCTTAAAAATCCTGAAGCTTATGAACATATTGCTCCTGAATCTGTTGGTAACGAACGCGTGTTCCTTATGAGCGAAGTTGCTGGTCGTTCTACTATCATGGAAAAGATTCAGAAGATTGATCCTACTGTTGAAAAATCTGATCCTAGAGTTGCTGAACTTATCAAGAAGATGAAGGATCTTGAATTTGAAGGCTACCAGTTTGAAGGTGCCGACGGTTCCTTTGAACTTTTGGCCCGCAAGGTTATCGGTCGTTACAAGCCTTTCTTTAAGCTTCATTACTATCAGACAAGCGGTGTAAATCCTCGTCCAGAAGAAGGGGTTTGTGCCTGTGCCCAGGTTAAGGTTGAAGTTGAAGGTCAGATCGAAGTTACTGCCGGTGAAGGTGACGGTCCTGTAAACGCTTTGGATATCGCTTTGCGCAAGGGGGTGAGCCGCTTCTATCCTGCTGTTAATCAGATTCGTTTGACTGACTATAAGGTACGCGTTCTTGATGGTAAGAGCGCTACTGCTTCTAAGGTTCGCGTTTTGATTGAATCCAGCGACGGCAAGAACACTTGGACAACAATGGGTGTTAGCTGCGACGTAATGGAAGCCAGCTGGATTGCCCTTTGTGATTCATTTGAATACAAGCTTATTAACGATATTGAAAAGTTGTTGGGGAAATAGTTTATTTTAAGACCTGGGTGACCGGGTCTTTTTTTTTGCAATATGACTTTTTGTGGAGTAGAATACTTTGTATGACATTTGAAGGCTTTAAGAAGGAGCTTAACGAAAAGCTTCGTACAAGAATGCTGCTGGCTGATCTTGTTGCCGCATGTTTGATTCTGGTTGCTCAGATCTGTATTGCCTGGTTTATTTTTACTGCAAATCCTGAACTTAATCGGCTTCATTACATTGTGCTTAGAATTGCAACTCCGTCTGGGTTAAATTTCATTACATTCTTTATTGCTCTGACCATTGTTAAGTATGGAAGGAAAGGGGATTTTGTAAAGAATCTTGCATCAATCCTTTCGGTTTATGAGCTTTGTTCCGTTGTTGCGATTTTTCACAATTATTACACTCTGGTAATGGTTTCAATGGCGGTACCGGTTTTTATGAGTGCAGTTTATGGTGACAAGCGCATTCTTAGAGTTATAAATACGCTTACTATCCCTGTTATCTTTGTTTCTTTCTATACAAATTATCATGAATATCTGATCAATACAGACAGCCTTTACTGGCTTACTTCCATGATGTGTCTTCTGGTTTTTCTGATTCTTGCTTTTGTGTGCGCGGAAGTAATTCTTATCATTCAGAAAAAGCAGATGGATTACATGATGCATTCCAATCAGAATGAAAAGGACTTGATCGAGCGTCTTAAGCTGGATCCTTTGACCGAATTGAACAACCGCAACAGCCTTAAGGAAAATCTTCCTAAGTATATTGAACAGTTTGCAAGCGGAAGGTGTTCGGCATTTGTTGTCATGATCGATATTGATCATTTTAAGCAGGTAAACGATACTTTTGGCCATCTTCAGGGTGATAATGTTCTTAAGAGATTGTCTCAGATAATCAGAAAGAATATGTCCAGCAGAGATATGGCTTTCCGCTTTGGAGGTGAAGAATTTCTTCTGCTTCTGGCCAGAAAGCCTGAGGCAACCTGCGAAGATATTAAGGATTTTGTTTCCTGGATTAAGGAAGAATTCTGTAAATCCGAATATGATTTCTGTTCCGATCTTATTACCTTTAGTGCAGGTATTGCTGAATGCAAGCATAATCTTACAGGTGAAGAATGGATTCGCCGGGCTGATGATGCCATGTATCTTTCTAAGGTGAATGGTAGAAATCTTATTACCATTTCTGATGTTGAATGATTCAGGCTGGGTTCAGTTCTGGTTTATCGGAGTTAAAAATGTCTTATAAAAAAGGTCTTGTTCTTGAAGGTGGCGCAATGCGTGGTATGTTTACTGCCGGCGTCCTTGATGTTTTTATGGAAAATGATGTTGTTTTTGACGGTGCTATTGGTGTTAGCGCGGGAGCAACTTTCGGGTGTAACTACAAGTCTAAGCAGATTGGCCGTACTATCCGCTATAACAAAAAGTATGCCGGGGACTGGCGTTACTGCAGCATGAAGTCTTATTTTAAGACCGGTGATTTGTACGGGGCTGACTTCTGCTACAATCAGATTCCTAATGTGCTGGATCCTTTTGACAACAAGACTTATGCCGAAAATCCTATGGAATTTTATGTGGTTGCCAGCGATGCTGAAACTGGTAAGCCGATCTACAAACAGCTTTTGACCTGTGATGAAAAGGATCTTACCTGGATGAGGGCCAGTGCCAGCATGCCTTTGGTAAGCACTCCGGTTAAGGTTGACGGTTATACTTTGCTGGATGGTGGCATGACGGATTCTGTGCCGCTGAAATATTTTGAAAGCATCGGTTACGACCGGAACGTGGTGATTTTGACTCAGCCCAGGGATTTTGTGAAGGAGCCTGCCGGGGCCATGGGGCTTATGAAGGTGATGCTAAAGAAGTACCCTAGGCTTGTGGAGGCCATGAAAAGACGCCATGAAGTGTACAACGAGGAAACTGCCTATTGTTTTGAAAAGGCTGACCGGGGGGAAGTGATTGTGATCTGCCCAGAGGCGCCTTTGGGTATAAGCCGCACGGAAAAAAATCCTGAGGAGCTGGAACGGGTTTACCAGGAAGGCCGTCGTATTGGAGCAAAGTGGCTTGATAGGGTGAAGGAATTTATATCTCTGTAATATATAAATCTACATCTGAAAATATAGTATTAGAATAACAGATAGTAATTTTCTATGAAAGTTCTATATGACAGATGAAAAATTTGAAAAGAAACGCACAATTGCTTTTAAGTTCAGTTTGATGATTGCCGGGGTTGAAGGAAAATCCATTTCAAGCATTGCTGAAAACGTAAGTATTGGTGGTGTAGGCTACGGCGTGATTGTTGATAATAACGGTATTTCTTCTACATCTGACTCTGTTGAATCCATGGCTAAGACTATCGAAGATCTTGATAATGCCATTGCCAGCCAGACAGAAAACATTAATACTTCAAGCGCTGCTGTTGAACAGATGATTTCGAATATTGAATCGATTACTCAGATTTTGAACAAGAACCAGGATTTGATTAACCAGATGGAAGAAAAGAGCAATGATGTTAAAAACAGTATTGCCAATTCTGTTCAGATTACAAAGGAAATCAGCACTGAATCTCAGAGTAAGAACATTACAATGAGCCTTGAGTCTTTGAAGGAAAAGATTGAGCTGATTGCAATGGATTCTTCTAAGCCTGAGATGGATTACATGAAGAGCTTTGAGCTTACTACTGCGGTTAAGCAGCAGGAATCTGTAATCATGAATGCTATGCGCGAACAGAGCGAAGATTCTTTCTGAGATGAGAAGCCTTACTTCTATTTCCAATCAGATTGCGGGCAGCATTCAGAATATTGCCAATGGTGTTGCTAAGTTTGAACAGTCAATCAACATGGTTGGCGAAATGGCCGGTGGCGCAAAAGAGCAGATTGAAGAGCTGAATTCAGAGATTGGTCAGTTTAAGGTGTAAATCTTTATTGTTGTGAATATATGAACGCTGATGGCGAGAGCTGTCAGCGTTTTTTTTTGCATGGGGGGGATTTGGGCATGAATTCCTGCGAGGATTACATATAAATGAAGTGATTTTGCGGAATTATATGACTGTTTTGGGAAAAAAGCTGGGGTTTGAGGGAAGATTTCGCAGGGTGTGTTAGAAGAAAAGCATATAAGATTGAGGAAGTCGTTGGTTTTATAGGTATGCTTGCGATGTGGCGTGCTGTTTTTGGGATAGATTCCTGCGAGATTTACATATAAATGGAGTGATTTTGCTGAATTATATGACTGATTTGGAAAAAAACTGGGGTTTGAGGGAAGATTTCGCAGGAAGATTATGGAAATGCCTACACGACTGAAGAATTTGTGAATTTTGTAGGTAAAATTTTTAAGAAGAAGGATTTTGGAGTTGGAAACAGGCATATAATTTTAAGGAAAAGGCTGTTTTATATGTAAAGAATCGGGGCACGGGGGAGCGGAGCGACCGATGTGCCGTGCAAAGGGGGGTAGCGGACAAGACCGGAGCAAAAAGGCGGCGAAGTTGTAAACTTTGGCGCTTTTTTGCGAGGACTTGGGAGCGAAGGGCGGGAGCCCTTCTGCGCTTGCTAAATCTCGCTTAGAGCCAGTTTGTTGATGAACCTAAATCAACCCTTTCGGTATTTGAAAATCGTGGTGCAATTCATTATTATAAAGTCAATTCGAAAATAATTTTTTGAGGTAATATAAATGGAAAAGACTATTGCTTTGATTCCTGGTGACGGAATCGGTCCTGATGTAGTTGCAGAAGCTGTAAATGTTTTGAACGCTATTGCTGCAAAATATGGCCACAAGTGGAATTACACTAATGTTCTGGCTGGTGGTTGCGCTATCGATAAGTTTGGCCATCCACTTCCACAGGATCAGCTTGATATCTGTTTGAAGTCTGACGCTGCTTTGCTTGGTGCTGTAGGGGGACCTAAGTGGGATAATCTTCCTTCTGAAATCCGCCCAGAAAAGGCTTTGCTTGGTATGCGCGGTGGCATGAAGGTATTTGCTAACCTTCGTCCTGCTTTGATGTTCAAGCAGCTTAAAGATGCTTGTCCTTTGAAGGATGAAATCGTTGGTGATGGTCTTGATATTCTTATCGTTCGCGAATTGACTGGTGGTATCTACTTTGGTGAACGCGGTACTTCAGAAGATATGAATACTGCCTGGGATACTGAAAAATATACTCGCCCAGAAATTGAACGTATTGTTCGCATGGGTTTTGAATACGCTATGAAGCGTCAGAAGAGACTTTGTGTAGTTGATAAGGCTAACATCTTGAACTCTAGTCAGCTTTGGCGCCGTGTTGCTGAAGATGTTAAGAAGGACTACCCTGAAGTAACTCTTTCTTACCTCTACATCGACAACGCTTCTATGCAGATGGTTCGTAACCCACGTCAGTTTGACGTTATCGCTACTTCTAACATGTTCGGTGACATCCTTTCTGACGAAGCTAGCCAGATCACTGGTTCTATCGGTATGTTGGCTTCTGCTTCTTTGGGTGACGGAACTGGTCCTGGTTTGTACGAACCAATCCACGGTTCTGCTCCTGATATTGCTGGTAAGGATCTTGCTAACCCATTGGCTACTATCCTTTCTGCTGCTATGCTCCTTCGCTACAGCTTTAATCTTGAAACAGAAGCTAAGGCAATCGAAGCTGCTGTTGAAAAGGTTCTGGATGACGGCTGGAGAACTGGCGACATCGCTGGTAAGAACATCGACGCTGTTAAGGCTGCTGGTAAGCTCGTTGGAACAAAGAAGATGGGTGAACTGGTTGTTGAATACTTGAACAAGTAAGAGTGAACAAAATCCGAGCAGTGGCGCAGGATTTTGAGAACGTCTCGTATGGGGAAAAATGCGAAGCATTTTTGTCCTAATTATGAACGCCGGTGGATTTTGGTCTGCCGGCGTTTTTTTTATTTAACGACGCGGATTTTTTTTGGGGGGGGGATAAGATTGCCCAATGACGAGGGGAGGTAAGGTATTGTTGGTGAAATAAGCTTTTGAAAATACGGGAAGGAAGACGCGGGATGGCAAAAACATGCACAGGGCGGAATGATAGATTCCATGCCGACCTGTGCATGTAGCGCCGAAAGGTGCGGTTTTGTCATCCTGCGGCTGACTGGTAGTATTTTCAATGATGAACGAAAAGTTTAATAAATACCTATACAAAATACACTTGTCAAATAACCGTACTATATATATACTGAAAATATGTATAGTACCAGGACTTATGTTGCTATTGATCTGAAATCTTTTTATGCTTCGGTGGAGTGCGTGGAGCGGGGGCTGGATCCTTTGGAGGCTCGGCTTGTGGTGGCTGATGTTTCCCGTACGGACAAGACCATTTGTCTTGCGGTTTCTCCGGCGCTTAAGGCTATGGGGGTTCCGGGACGGCCACGGCTTTTTGAAGTTGAGCAGAAGATCAAGGAGATAAAGCGCACTACTGGTAAGACTGTGGACTACATTGCGGCAGTTCCGAGGATGGCGCTGTACATAAAATATTCTGCAAACATTTATTCCGTTTATCTTAAATATTTTAGTCCGGAAGACATTCACGTTTATTCTATTGATGAAGTTTTTATTGATGTTACTTCTTATCTTGATTTTTATAAGTGCGATGCAAGGACTCTGGCGGAACGGGTTCTGGGGGACATTCTGCGGACCACGGGGATAACTGCGACTGTTGGCATTGCTCCCAATCTTTTTTTATGCAAGGTTGCCATGGATATTGTGGCTAAAAAGATGAAGCCGGATGCTCATGGAGCCAGAATTGCGGAGGTTGATGAGCTTTCTTACCGTAAGCTGTTGTGGAGCCACAAGCCTTTGACTGATTTCTGGAGAATCGGGCCGGGGATCGCAAGAAGATTGAGCAGTCTTGGAATTTTGTCCATGGGTGATATTGCCAGGGTTTCTCTTAAGAATGCTAATGTGCTTTACAGGATGATTGGAATTGATGCGGAAATTCTGATTGATCACGCCTGGGGTTATGAGCCTTGTACAATTGCTGACATTAAAAAATATCATTCAAAAATAAACAGTTTGAGTAACGGGCAGGTGTTAATGGAGCCCTATCCTGTGGAAAAGGCCAGGATTGTGGTGCGGGAAATGGCGGAAATCCTTATGTTTGATCTTTTCAAGAAGAATCTGGTGACCAGCTCTGTAACCCTGTACATTGGTTATGAACGGCTTAAGGAAAATCAGCGGAATTATGTGGGGGAAGTGCTGATGGACGGTTATGGCAGACCCATTCCAAAGCCTTCCCACGGAACTGTGAACTTTGGCATTGGAACAAACAGTACGGAAAAAATTGTTGAGGGAGTGGTGGAGCTTTTTGACCGCATTGTGGACTGGCAGCTTATGGTGAGGCGGTTTAATATTTGTGCAAATGATGTGCGGCCTAAAGGCTGTGAACAGCTGAGTCTTTTTGCTGATGAAAAAAAGGAAACCAGGGATGACCGCATTCGGGAAGCCATGAGAAGCATTCAGGGAAAATACGGAAAGAATGCTTTGCTGAAAGGGATGAATCTTGAAGAGGGGGCTACCACCATCATGCGAAACGGTCAGATTGGAGGTCACAGGGCATAATTTATGGAAGAAAGATTTGAGGATATTGTAGAAACTTCCTGGCTGGGCTGCAGGGACAGGGTGCCTATGCCAATGGCTCAGAGAGCAAAGATTTTTTTGCCTTTTGCTGCTTTGAAGGGCTATGAAGAAGCTCTGGAGGAAAAGAGGGTGCTTTCTGTTCATGAGGCAGAACCTAAGTACGGATCGGAGGGTATCAATGACTAGTGAGAGAGAATTTGATATACTGAAAATATGAAAAAAAACGTAGCAGTTGTCCTGTCAGTTTTATTTATTCTTGCAACAGGTTATGCAGAACCAGTTACTTCTTTAAAGGTAGAAGGCCTTAAAAAGACTAAAGAAGACTATATGCAGGGACTTTTGAAGGAATATCTTGGAAAGGATTCTGAAGAAATAAACCTTAAGGAAATTGAAACCCGGCTGCAGGCGGAAGGGCTTTTTTCTGAAATTGACGTGAAGGTTGAAGCTCCTGAGCTGGTTGTAGCTGTTAAGGAAAAGATAACCTTTATTCCGCTGCCATTTGCCATGTATTCCAGTGATTCTGGATTTATGGGCGGCTTTATGCTGATGAACATGAATGCTTTTGGTAAAAAGCACATGCTGGTTACCGGTGGCGTTTTTAGTGGAGACAGACAGACTGGTATTTTAATTTATACTAAGCCTGCAGGTGATGTTCAGCATCCCGGGTATTCTGTTTTTTCCAGCTTTGCTCATAAAAGTGACGAAGTAACTGACTTTGATGATAATAAATATTTTGAAGTTGATAATCTGATGGGCCGGGGACGATTTTCTATTAATGAAAACCTGAACAAGTATGTTTCGGTTTCTGTGGGCGTTGATTATTCCTACCAGCACTTTTTTAGGGATTCACTTTCTGATGACCACGAAATTACTGTCAGAAGCGGAGTGAGCCTGAATCACGTTAATTGGAACGGGTATTATCTGATTTCAAATTATCTTTCTTTGGACGGCGATGTGGGCTATTCTTCAATGGATTCGGATCTGATTGAGGCTGTTCGGTTCAACGCAATGGCTCAGTATGCTTTTGTGCCAAGAGTCAGGGCCATTTTGACCGCGGCAGGAACTTTGGAAACTGGCCGATTCCTTTTGAACAAGTCTGACCGGGGAAACATTGGCAGCACAATCATGTATAAGAATTTCAAGGCGGATCAGCTGGCGGGAACTGGCTTTGCTCTGGAAGAAGCCATCTGTAAGATGAAGTTTGGAACTGTTTCGCTGTTTGAAACATACGAGTTTGATATGGGAAAGGACATTTTTGATGATCGTTTTGTTTACTGTCACGGTCCTGGAGCCGGCGTTAAGCTTTACATCAAGCAGCTGGCGTTTCCTGCAATGAACCTGGGATTTTCTTACAACGTTACCCAGGACGACTGGAAGTTTGTGGCTTCCTTTGGAGTTTCCATGTAACGGATGTTTAGAAGGGCGGAAGTTCTTTCGAACGATGACAGTTTTTCTGAAAAGTAATAGTATATGGATATGGAAAAGGACGCTTTTGACAGGTTATTGGGTGCTTTTGAACGGTATTACAACGTTAAGAAAGACGATGTAGAATCACCTTTCTGTGCCGAAGCTGAATTCCATTCCCATACGGAACAATATTTTCTGGTAAAAGATGCGAAACTGTCTGAATCTGACTCAAATGAGTTCGTGTTTTTTTGCAATACCACTGAATTGAATGACAACAACCTTGTGGAGTTATGTCAGACCGCCTGGAGCCGGGCACTCGATAGAGTTGTTCCTGGTTGGGGCCACCGTAACTCCGACGTTTCAGTCATCATCCTTTCTGAAAAAATAGACCAGAATACATTAAAACTGGCGAAAAAAATCAACTTTTATAAATCATACAAATTTGGATTCTGGGGATTTTCCCGATTGAAATTGATTGCTGCAGAGCTTTCCACCGGCAGACTTTGTTACAACAGGTTCGGCGCTGACTACAAGAAAACTCTGAACAATATATTGTAATTTCCTGAGGAGGAAAAATTAAAAATGACAGCATTACTTATCATTCTTGCTGCTGTAGTTTTGCTCTTTGCCGGATACGTTTTCTACGGTTCCTGGCTTGCAAAACAGTGGGGAATCGACCCAACAAAGCCTACTCCTGCCAAGACTATGGAAGACGGTGTAGACTACGTTGAGGCTAAACCTGCTGTTCTTATGGGACACCACTTTTCTTCAATCGCTGGTGCCGGTCCAATCAATGGTCCTATCATGGCCGCTGTTTTTGGATGGGTTCCTGTATTCTTGTGGTGTGTTATCGGTGGTATTTTCTTTGGTGGACTTCAGGACTTTGGTTCACTCTTCGCTTCTATCAGAAACGATGGAAAATCCGTTGGTGAAATCATCAAGCAGTCACTTGGAAAGACTTCTAAGAAGCTTTTCATCATTTTCTCTTTGCTTGTTTTGATTCTGGTAATTGCGTCATTTGTAAATGTTGTTTCTGCAACTTTCCTTACTGTATTCCCAACAGCTGATCAGATTGCTGAAGGTACTGCTGCTATTAAAACTGGTTTTGTTCTTAATCCTGATGGCAACCAGACTACAGCTATGATTTCTTTCTGTTTCATTGTTCTTGCTGTTCTTTACGGTATCATGACTAATTGTTTTGGTGTTAAGACTTTGCCAGCTACTATCGTTGGTGTTCTTGCCGTTGTAGGTATCATTATCCTTGGATTGCATGTTGGTCTTGCTATGAACCGCGTTACTTGGATTGTTCTTATTGGTCTTTACATTGCTATTGCTTCCTTGATTCCTGTTTGGATCATGCTTCAGCCTCGTGACTACCTTTCTTCTTTCCTTTTGTATGCAATGATGCTTATTGCTTTGTTCGGGGTTGTTCTTGCTGCATTTACTGGAAAGGCTCGTGGTATCTCTTTTGATCTTCCTGCATTTACTGGCTGGCATCAGTCTATCGGTAACATGTTCCCAGCTTTGTTCATTACTGTTGCTTGTGGTGCTTGTTCTGGTTTCCATTCTTTGATTGCTTCTGGTACAACTTCTAAGCAGCTTGATGCTGAACAGAACGCTAAGGCTATTGGTTATGGTTCTATGCTTATTGAATCTGCTCTTGGTGTAATTTCTTTGATCGCTATCGGTTATGTTGCTAAGACTGGATTCCTTACTCAGAATCCTGATACTGGTTTGTGGGCATTCAGAGGTTCTCCTGCTGCTGCATTCGGTAACGGTATCGCTATTTTGTTCGGTGACAAGGGGTCTGGTGTTTACAGTACTATCACAGCTTTGCTTACATTGGCAGTTTCTGTATTTGCTTTGACTTCTTTGGACTCTGCTACTCGTTTGAGCCGCTTTATGTTCAGCGAATTGTTCCTTAAGGAAGATGAAGCTTCCTGGAAGGATGCTTCTGGAGTTCGCAAGGTTTTGGCTAATCCATTGTTTGGTACTGGCATGATGGTTTTGATCGGCTGTATTCTTGGTGGTCTTAAACTTTCTGCTATCTGGGCTTTGTTTGGTTCTGCTAACCAGTTGCTTGCTGGTATCGCTTTGCTTGCTGTTGCTGCTTGGCTTGGTGAAGTTGGAAAGAACAACAAGATGTTCTTCATTCCAATGATCTTCATGCTTGCTGCTACTTTGACTCAGCTTGTTCTTACAGTTATCAAACAGGCAGGAGTTCTTAAAGTTGGTGAATTCGCTGCAAATGATCCTGTATGGGGTCACTGGTTCCAGCTTTTGTTTGCTGCTGCTATGGCTGTTCTTGCTGTAATCCTTGTTATCGAAGGTGTTAAGACTTTCGTTAAGCAGACTAAAAAGGCATAAGGTGGTTTTATGATTGCTGACGGTGAACACACTTACAAGACATCTGGTTCATGTGCCAGAACAATCAGCTTTACTGTAAAAGACGGTAAGGTTTATGACATTAAGTTTGACGGCGGTTGTAACGGTAACCTTAAGATGATTTCCAAGCTTCTTGAAGGGATGCCAGCTGATGAAATTGCCGCAAAATGCAGCGGAAACACATGTGGTGCAAAGAGCACCAGTTGTGCGGATCAGCTTGCTCGTGCGATGCAGGCCTGACTCAATTTAAGCTGAATGCTGAAAAAGCTCGAATTCTTTACGAATTCGAGCTTTTTTTTTGCCAAATTTTGCATTTTTTGAACCTTACGCGCGATATATATCTATGAGGTTTAAATTATGAGAATCCTTTTTGTTACAAGCGAACATCCCGGATATCTTTTTGGTGGGTTGGGTACATTTACCCGGGAATATGTTCGGGAACTTAGAAAGTATTGCGATGTCAAGTGCGTATATTTTCACTTGAGGGAAGGCAGGGTGCCTTTACCTGATGAAACGGTGGATGTTGTTCTTTCGCCAGAGGTCTGTTTCGATGCATTTAATCCTGATGCAAGAATTCTAGAGGTTGCGGCCAGTTTTAGAAGTCAGCTGGAACCTCTGATGAAATCCTTTAAGCCTGATGTGATCCATTGCAATGACCGTCAGACTTATATGCCGTTCAGATTCGACAAGAACGTGTTCTATTCGTCCCATCTGATCTTTACTGATTTGATTTCTGCCAGCTGCATGGATGATATTTATTTCCAGGAGACTAAGGTTGAACGATGTGCTCTGGAAAACAGTGCGGTGGTGGCGGTTTATTCTGATTTTGCTGCCAAGAGTGTTGAAAATCTGGCAGGGAATTTTGTGTCTCCGGTGGTGCTTCCGTTGGGGATCAGAACTGAAAAGTTCAAACATAAGAAACACAGCGACGGAAAATTGCATGTCTGCTATTTCGGTCGATTTGAAAATACACAGAAGGGCGTGAATGACTTTATCTACGCGGTGAATGCGCTGGGCCCAAGGTTCAAGGAACGGAACCACGTTGAGTACCATCTTTATGGAAGGGGAAAAATTGATGTGGGAATGGACTTGTCTTTGTTCAACAAACCGGAGTTTCTGGAAGGAGACGCTTTGTTTGAGGCTTACGCTAACGCGGATATTGTTGTGATGCCGTCTAGGTATGAGCCTTTTGGACTGACGGGTCTTGAAGCTATGGCAAGCGGCGCTTTGCTCTTGGTTACGGCTGGGTTAGGCATGGATGAATATGCTGAGCCGGGACGAAACTGCATTGAGTTGCCTAAGGTAGCAAGCGAGATGGCGAGTGTCATTCGTGATGCGGTGATGGATTTTGATAAGTACGAGGTGCTTCGTGAAAACGGAATCCGGACTGCAAGGGAATGGACCTGGTACCGTTGTGTGAGGGCCCATCTGTATTTCTATCGGTTGTTGGCGGCTGGGAGAATTTCGGAGGTGTGCTCGGCTTACAGGAAGGATGAACGAGAGATTTTGAAGACTTTCAGGGAATCTAACGATGTGGAGAAGCTTTTTTCTGCGGAACATGAGCGGATCGCATTCAATTTGTTTTACGAGAGTTTGAGTGAAAGTGAAAAGAGAGAAAAGATTCTTGTTCTGACGGGATGTTTTGTTCCGGAAGTGGGAATGTATGGTAAGAACGTTACTTTCGTGCCAGTGATGGTGGAAGGTAAGGATGGTGTGGTTGTTCGTCCGGAGTGTTTGCCTTTCAGGGATTGTGAGTTCGACAGGGTTGTTGTAGCAGGAGCCTGGGAAAGTGTTCTGGAACCATGTGGTGCGTTGGTGGAAATGGAAAGGGTAGGAAAAAAACAGGTGACAGTTCTGTATAAGAACGGGTTACCGGAAAGCTGGCAAACCTATCAGATGGAAACTGACGAGGACTGGATGGGACTGAACAAAAGTTCCTGGGATTTTGATGGAACAGAAACTCTGTTCTCACAAAAGCTGAAACAAGCTGTTCCTTTTGGAGCGGTAAATTTTAGAAGTCATTCAGGCAGTAAGGAGGCTAAGAATGAAATCATTGCGTAAGCAGTACAAAGAATTGGATGTTAAGACACTTATGGATGTAAACGGCGGTTATTCGGGATCTTCTGGAGGTGGCAGTATTAGTTGTAGTTCAAGTGTGACAGATAACAGTTCAGGGTTCCACGGATCTAGTCCGGCTGTAGGAAGAAATGCTTCGTCATACAGTAATTCTTCCTGTGTATATTTTCGCTGGTATCGTGATTAAGGGTAAATTGTGAAACGTTTAGTTCTGGTTAGACAGCATGATGAAACTGACTGTGGGGCTGCTTGTCTTGCGTCGATTGCGAAATATTATGGCAAGCAGGTTTCGATCAATAGAATTCGTTATTTTGCAGGGACGGACTGTTTTGGTACTTCCGGTTATGGACTTGTAAAAGGGGCGCATTTTCTTGGGTTGAGCTGCAAGGGCATGATGAGTGAGGATCGTCAGCTTGATAAGGATGTTCCTTTGCCGGTGATCTGTCATGTAAAGAAAGCTGTGCTTGATCATTATGTGATTGTGTATGGTAGAAGAGGCAGAAAGATCATTGTGGCAGATCCGGATGATGGAATTAAAAAGATGGATTATGAGGAGTTCCGTAAATCCTGGACGGGGATTTTCTTCATGGTGCTGCCAGAACAGTCTTTTTCACGGACTAAAGAAACAAAAGGCATTCTTGGCAGATTTGCATATTTGCTGCAGCCTCATAAACGTACTCTGGTAGAGTGTTTTGTGGCAGGCTTGATTTTAAGTCTGTTGGGGGCGGCAGGTGCGTTTTACTTTAGGTTTTTGATAGATGATGTGATCTATTCAACTACAAAAAACACGCTGACATTGTGTTCTTTGGGATTTTTTGCTGTGACCTTATTTAGGGTTTTGACAGAGTTTGGAAGAAATCAGCTTATGAATTACATGAGCAACAAGATTGATCTGCTGCTGGTAAGCGATTACTTCAGGCACATATTAAAGCTTCCAATGAGTTTTTTTACCAGCCGAAAGACGGGAGAAATTATTTCCAGAGTTGGAGATACGGCTACTGTTCGGCATACCATTTCCAGCACCACTCTTGGAGTTGTGATTGACTGCTGTATGCTGGTGGTAGGAGGATTGTTTCTTTTTGCCTTTGGATCACAGCTGCTTTTTGTGGCAATGGTTCCGGTTGTTGTTTCTGCGATGCTGGTCTGGATTTTTGTTAAGCCATTCAGAAAAAAGATTAAAGAACAATGTGTAATGGAGGCAGAAAAACAGGCTGCCTTGGTGGAAGCGGTTAACGGGATTGGTACGATCAAGGCGTTGTCGTCGGAAGGTGAAGCGTTCAGACGTTTTGAAGGAAAACTGGTTGCTTGTATCAGGCAGAGCTTGAAGCTTGGGGGAATGGCAAACGGAGAAGGAGCTCTGCAGGACTTTGTATCATCTTGTGGGACTCTGGCGGTTTACTGGATTGGAAGTCTTTTGATTTTTAAGGGAGAACTTTCTCTGGGACAATTGATTTCGTTTGTGACTCTTTCTGGTTATTTTCTTGGACCTTTGGGACGGTTGATGACTTTGCAGCAGAGTTTGCAGGAAGCGTTTATTGCTTCGGACAGGTTGAGCGAAATTCTTGATATGCCGGAAGAGACTGAAGGTGAAGAAGAAAGCCAGCTGGTGAAGCTGGAGAAAATTCCTGGAGACATTGTGGTGAAGAATCTTTGGTTCAGTTACGGGACGAGAGGTGCTGCGCTGAAGAATGTGAGCTTGAGAATCAAGAAGGGTGAGCATGTCGCTTTTGTTGGGACAAGTGGTTCGGGTAAGTCGACGATGACCAAACTGTTGATGAAGTTCTATAAGGCGGAAAAAGGTTCGATTACTATCGGCGGAAATAATCTGGAGGACGTAGATACAAAGTCTTATAGAGATTGCGTTGGTTATGTGCCTCAGGAAGTGCTGCTTTTTAGTGGAACTGTGGCTGAAAACATTCAATGGGGATCTGGGGCTTATTCTATGGCGGATGTGATTCGGGCTGCGAAGGCTGCGAGGGCGGATGAGTTTATTCAGAGGATGGACTATCGGTATAACACCATTATCGGTGAACGAGGGGCTACTCTTTCTGGTGGCGAAAGGCAGAGAATCAGTCTGGCGAGAGTATTGTTGAAGAAACCGGATTTGATGATTCTGGATGAGGCTACGGCAAGTCTGGACAGTATTTCTGAAAAAGGGATTATGGACACAATTGATAGTGAATGCGGCGAATGTACCATGGTTATTGTGGCCCATAGGCTTTCTACGATTGCTAACTGTGACAGAATTTATGTTTTTGATGAAGGAAAGATTGTTGAGAATGGCAGTCATAAGGAGCTGATGGACAAGCACGGTAAGTATTATGAAATGTGGACGGCTCAGCACAGCGCTTAGGAGGATTTGTGAAGAAATTTGTTGTTTATCCTGATTCGATGCTGGACGAAACCAGTGAGGTGTTAAGCTCAAGCGAGCCTTGGTATTTGCATTCGGTTTTGTGGGTTGTTGCAGGAATAATGCTTGTTGTGGGTCTTTTTGTGACCTGTGGAAAAATCGACGATGTTGTAAAAGCCAATGGAATGGTTAGACCGGTTATGAATGTTTCTACTGTGAATAATATTGTTGCAGGAGAAATAGAGGAACTGTTCTACAAGCCGGGAGACTTTGTGAAGACTGGGGACAGGTTGCTTTCAATCAGAGGCAGAAATGTTGAGGCCAGAGAGATTGCGGCAAAGGCTCGGTTGGATGAGGTTTCTGAGAAGCTTAAAGGATTGGGGAAGATAATTGACGGTTTTGACAGGGAAAAGGAAGTCATAAGCGGTATCAATGAGACTTTTGTGGCAAGGTATGAGGCTTATGCAGCGGAGAAGAAACTTAGGAAAGCACGGGTTGTGAGATGCTGGCAGCTTTATGAGCTGGAAAAGAAGCTTCCTGATTCGGCTACGACGCAGCTGGAAATAGAAAACAGAAAATATGATTTCGAGATGGCGCAGCTGGAACTGGAGGATTTTTGCAGCAATTTCATCAGTGAAGTAAGGCAGGAAAGGGATGCTGTAAGGCTTGAACAGGAAAATCTTGTTCAGGAAATTGCTCTGATCCGTGAGGAGATGAGGAATCTGGTGTTGGTTTCGCCAGTGGACGGCTATGTGCAGGAAATGTCATCGCTGAACGTTGGTGATTATGTTTTTGTGGATCAGCAGGTGTTGAATATTGTTCCGGTTACGGATGGTCGCTGCAGAATTGAATTGAGGATTCCGGCAGAAAAAATGGGAAAACTGGAGGAAGGTCAATGTGTGAAGCTTAGGTTTCCTGCATTCCCTTTCTCTGAGTTCAAAGGTAAGAACGGTCGGCTGAACGTGATTCAACCTGATGCGGTACCTTCGGAAAACGGTCTTTATTTTACGGCTTATGCTGAGGTGGATTCTATGGATCTTATGGATAAGAAGGGCAGGGTTTATGAAATCAAGCCGGGGTTTGAAGTGAATGCAAGAATTGTTCTGGAAAACCAGACCTTGCTATACTTTTTGCTGAAGAAACTTGATTTTACGGTTTAGGTTATGAAAGATATGAAGGCAAATAGACTGTCAGCTGTTTTACTTTTGGCTTTTTTTGTTTTTCCTGTCTTTTGTGAAAACCATCTGAAAAATTTTTATTCACTGGATTTGATTGAGTCTGCGGAGTTGAGATACAGAAATACGGTTTTGAGTGCAAATAATTGTGAAAGATATTTTGTGCCGAAAATCAGTCTTTCTGGATCTTGCGGTTTTTCGGGGAGCCTGGGGAACGATTATTTCAACGGACAAGGGTCTGGAGGAATAAGTGTTTCTCAGTGGTTTCCTGGATTTGTGGGAGTAGACTGGTATTTTTCGGGGAACGGTTATGGTTTTTCAGAATTTTGGGATTGTTCTAAAGATTTCAGTTATTCTGTTACTCCTGGAATACGGGTTTCTGTTCCATTAGTGTTTTCTTCTGCTGGAGTGAAAATCCTTGATGGCTACGGTCGGAATTATGGTAAGGAACTTTTACGTTATGGGAATCTTTCGTATAAGACCGAGCTTTTTGCGGGAAAAAAGAATTTTTCTGTGACAGCTGGAAGTTATCTGTATTATCAGGAACTGGTTGACTGTTACGAGGAAAGGATAAATCTGCTGGAGGAACAGTCCAGGGATTATGAAAAGCTTTTTGAGTTAGGGAAAATCAATTATCTGGAAATGCAGGAAAAATCATCGGAGATCCTCAGCCTTTTGAAACAGAAGCAGGAAGCGAAATCCAATCTGATAGAAACGGAAATGAAGCTTAGGGAAATTGGTCTGTTACCTGAAAAGTGTGGCGAATCTCTGGAAGATTTCCTTGAATTCTGGATTATGCATTACAGGGAGCAGAAGGAAAATTTTGGAGACTACTACTGTTCTGATGAACTGGAAAAATCAAAGGTTTTGGTTCAATTGTATTCAAATGCGGAAACCATTGCATCAGAAATTCCTAGGTTTGAAACAGATGTAAGTTTTTCCAGTGATTATACAGATTCTGGGATACCAGATTTTACCGATGCAGGTTGGAAAATCAATTTTTCCTTGAACATTCCTTTGTTTCCGGATTGTACTGGCGGTTCTGCGGGGCGGCGGTTGAAAAATTATGGAGAGCTTTCGGCGTTGCAGTTGAAGGGCCTTGAACGAAGACAGGCGGTGACCAAAAAGCGGCGCGAAGCCCAGATGACGATGCTTGAATCCTATTGCGAAGGGCTGGAGAAAAGACTGCAACTGGAAGAACAGCGGCTTCTGATGGTGGAGAAGATGGTGACGGTTGGGAAAGCGCCGGAATTTGATTCACGGTGGCAGAAAAACGTGTGCCAGCTGGCCAGGATGGAGTGGCGGTTTGGGTTGCTTCAGAAACTTGCTTTGATGGCCGACTTTTACTAATTGCATAAATATTGTATAATTTCTGTATATTTATTCAAAAAGAAATTGTTTTATGCAGTTTCTAGCAAGAGGCCACAGTGAAAGAACGTCTTACCAGATTGAAGACTATCAGAAAGCTCATCAAGAATTACAGAATTGAAAGTCAGGATGCACTTTTGGCATATCTTGAAAAAGAAGGGTTTGAGGTAACTCAGGCCACTCTTTCCAGAGACTTGAAGCTTTTGAAAGTAGGTAAGATTGCCGACGGAAATACTGGTTATGTTTATACATTGCCAGGAGAAGATGAACGTCAGGAATCAGAAATGATTTACGTTCAGGATTTCCTTCGCGGGTATGTGAGCATTGACTGGAGTGGAAATATCGTTGTAATCAAGACTTTCCCTGGTCATGCAAATACTGTTTCTAATGCTCTTGATAACATGAATATGGACGAAATTCTTGGTACTGTTGCCGGCGATAACTGTCTCTTTGCTTGTCTTAGAGAGGGAATTTCTGGTGATCAGTTTATGGCTGAATTGAAGAGACGTATTCCTGAAATCGAAGAATAGTTTGAGGCGCCTGATATGTACGAAGTTAGAGTTACTGCAGATTTCGCTGCGGCACATTTTTTGAGAGACTATAACGGTAAGTGTGAAAATCTTCACGGACACAACTATAAGGTTTATGCTCACGTTCGAGGAGAAAAGCTTAACGAAGGTGGAATGCTTTTGGATTTCACATATCTTAAAGGTGCGTTAAGAGAAGTTTGTGGCCAGATGGACCATACAAACCTGAACGACATGTCAGTTTTTGACCAGAATCCTAGTGCAGAGCGAATTGCTGCTTTTATCTATAATGAAATTGTTAGACTGGTGAGGGAAAAAGGCGTTGACCTTACTTATTCACCTGAAAAAAAAGAAGCCTGGTTGTGGGCGGTAGATGTTTTTGAAACTGACACCAGCCGCGCCAGATACAGCATCTGCTAGATCAATCCCAATACAATTCAGATTCAAAACAAGTGCCGTTCATTTGCTTTCCGCAGATGACGGCTTTTTTTTGCTGGTCGTCAAAGCTACCGAAAATCTGAACTTTTTCACCCTGAACAGCTTCTGTGATGTAATTGATTCTGAAATCAGTGAAATTTTTGCCCTGATATTCTTCTGGCAAAGCATCAACGACAAATGAACCATAGCGGGCATTGTTCATGTGTCCGTTTCCGTCAATGTCGCTGAACCAGATTGTTCTTTCGCACAAAAGCTTTGCGTTTTCTGGCAAAGAAATCTTTCCTAAAGGCAGACAGTCGTGTTCTGTGCTGTTTTCTGGAGGAACACGCATTGTGAAAAACTTCAAAGGCATAAGACGACGTTTTGCCAGGTCTACAAGAATCCAGCGGGAATCTCCTGTAACAAGACATTCTCCGCTTTCAGAATCTAAAATCTGATAGGAACGGGCAAAAGTGAGAGGCTCTGGCTTTTCTTCCCAGGTACGAACAGTGATTTTCTGGTTGCCCACAGGCATTTTATGAAAACGGAAGGACTGTTTGCTTAGAAGAATTCCAATTCCGCTGTCGGTAAGCCTGTCGTAGCTCATGCAGCGCTGATTAAAATCTTCTACGGCTGCATCTGTAACCATTCTGAGAAGCTCAAAAAGACTCAGCTTGTGAAATTTGTCGCACTGGCAGAAATAAACCTGCCCCTGGGAATTAAACTGTTTGAAATCCTGAACTTCTTCGTGCCACTGCTTATATTCTGTCATAATTCTCTCTTTTTTTTACAATCTAACTGGTACACCAGCCTTGTTCAATTCATCTTTGATGGAGTTTACAGTGTATTTTCCACTGTGAACCATTGTTGCGATGAGTGCTGCATCAGCTCGTCCATCAGTAAGGACTTTTGCCATGTGGTCTGGAGTTCCCGCACCGCCGCTGGCAATTACAGGAACAGGCACTGCATCAGCAATCATTCTGGTAAGTTCAACATCGTAACCGTCTTTTGTACCGTCTGCATCCATTGAGTTCAAAACGATTTCTCCGGCACCAAGTCCAACTGCCTTTACAGCCCATTCGAGAGCATCAAGACCTGTATCAACGCGGCCACCGTGGATTGTTGTCCCATAACCACTAGGCTTTGTAGGATCTTTTTTTACATCCATCCCAAGAACGATACACTGGTTTCCAAAAATGCGTGCACCTTCTTTAATAAGATCAGGATTTTTTACAGCAGGACTGTTGAGGCTGACCTTTTCGGCACCGGCAAGAATAGTCTGACGGATATCATCGATTGTGTTGATTCCGCCACCAACGCAGAAAGGAATGAATACCTGGCTGGCAACCTTTGAGATAAGGTCAAGAATTGGACCGCGACCTCTTGCAGAAGCGATGATATCGTAGAAAACCAGTTCATCAACTCCCTGGCGATAGTATTCCGCTGCCATTTCAACAGGATCACCAATATCAACATTGTTAAGGAACTTTACACCTTTTGTTGTACGACCGTCTTTTACATCAAGACAAACAATAACTCTTTTCTTCAACATATTTCTTACCAAGCCAAATTATTTCTGAATATCGTCTTTTACAAAGTTACGAAGGATCTGCATTCCTTTTTCACCGGATTTTTCTGGATGAAACTGGAAAACCGTAATGTTATCTTTTTCTACGCAGGCAGGAACCTTGATTCCGAAATCCGCTGTAGCCTTGATAACGCTGGAGTCTTCAGGACAAATCACGTAGGAATGGACAAAGTAAAAATCTGAATGTTGTGCAATTCCGTCAAAAAGTGAAGAGCCACCGTTTGTATAAGTCAAATCGCTCCAGCCCATGTGTGGACATTTAAGGTCAGAGGCATCAACTCCGGCTTCCTTCCAAAGCTCTTTGAAGTGGCGGATTTTTCCAGGGATAAGTCCAAGGCATTCAACATTTCCTTCTTCTGAATAATCGAAGATGATCTGAGAACCAAGACAGATTCCGGCAAGTTTTTTTCCGCTTTTTGCCCAGTCCTTAAGGAAAGTGTCAAAACCAGTTTTCTTAAGCTGTTCCATTGCGTAAGCTGCGTCTCCAACTCCAGGGAAGATGATTCTGTCGCAGTTTGCAAGGTCTGCAGGATTTTTAGAAAGCACGTAAGGTGCACCAAGTGATTTTAAAGCTCGTTCTACGCTTGTGATGTTTCCAGCGTTATAGTCAACAATTCCAGTCATGTTTAAAATAATATTGAAAGCAACTTTATAAGACAAGTAACTTTGCCGATAAAATAGTATGAAGATGACAGAACTTTTACCAATATTGAAGCAGGTACTCATAAATCCTTATGTGATCGGAACAGTTGTTGTTGTGATTTTGTTTATGAACTTTGCCAGCTTTGTTGCAAACTATAGAAAAAAGCCTCCTAAGCCAAAGGTGAAGAAGGCTGCTGCTGCGCCTGCACCTGCTGCGGCTCCTGCTGAGGGTGCTGAAGGTGGAGCTGATGCTGGTGACGACGCCGGCGAAGAATAATTTTTTTCTTATACTCAAGATGAATCAGGCGCAGGATTTTTATTCTGTGCCTGTTTTCTTTAACCGTTGCAAGACGACCTTTCCAGGGCCATTTGCAGATTCTCACCCACCGCTGTGACAGCAGTTGTCCAAGAATCGCCACAAAGCCTGTATGTTCCCAGATGTTCACCTCGGTAAAGGGGAGAGTCAGCTGGTTCAACAGTTTAAGGGAAGTGGTCTCAAGCTTTTCCAGGTCGAAGTATTTTTCCCCGCTTTTTATGAGGCGATAGATTATTTCTGCATCTTCTGGCAGTTTCCATGAGGGCATTGTTCTTGGTATGAAGTGACGTTTTGAGTAGTTGTACAGATTCATTAGTTTTCCAAGCGTAAAAAACTGTTCTTTTTCCGGCCTTCTGTTGCTGAACCATTCCCGGTTTTCGCAGATGTCGCAGCCATCACAAACAGCCTGTTCCGCTCCAAGAGCATTCAGCAGAACCTGTCGCCGGCAGTCAGTCGCTTCCGCAAAATCCTTCAAGGCTGCCTTTCGAGTGCCAGTCTTGAATTCTGCAAAGCGTTTGCGGTCTTCCTGACTCCATAAAAGGATCGCATTTGCCACGCTTCCGTCTCTTCCTCCACGGCCAGCTTCCTGAATGTAAGCTTCCGCCGTCAGAGGAGGATCCAGATGCACCACGGTGTGTATGTCTTTCTTATCGACGCCCATTCCGTAAGCGCAAGTCGCACACAACACAGCATCCTTCTGGTTAAAGAACCATTCCTCAATTTCAGTTTTTTCATCTCTTTCCAGGCCTGCATGATAGAACTTAGCGGTTCCCTTGCCGTAAGCTGTGTTCAGCTCCTGAGCCATATCCTCTGTGCGACTTCTTGTGCCGCAAAATACGATCATTGGTCTAGGTTCAGTTTTTGCGAGTACTAGTACAGCCTGCTTTTTAGCAGCCACGTTTTTTACATAGTAGTGGATGTTTGGACGATCACTTTCGCTTCTTACGATATGGGCTTCTCCCCCAAAAAGAACGTCAGAGATTCGGGAAAGTACTTCCGGAGAGGCTGTCGCCGTAAAGGCAGTAACAACAGGAACCGCCAGCTTTTTCAGGACTGGTCCCAGCTCAAGGTATGCCGGTCTGAATGTGTCACCCCATTCTGAAACACAATGGGCTTCGTCGATGGCAACGTGAGCAATTCCCGCCTTGGAAAGTCTTTCGCAAAGATCTCCGCTGGCAAGAACTTCCGGATTTGCAATGATGATTTTAGCGCCGTTCTTTAGCCGTAAAAAGTTTTCTTCCCGTTCTTCGGCGGACTGGCCTCCTCTAAAAATCACAACGTCCATGCCGCCTTCAACCATTCTTCGGTGCTGGTCGCTCATAAGTGCCAGCAGAGGGTAAATTACCAGGGTTGGGCCGTTTAAGAGAAGGGCAGGAATCTGAAAGCAAAGTGATTTTCCGGCTCCCGTAGGAAGAAGGACGATCTGCCTGCCAAGACAGTCTTCCTCCTCCTGTTGTTGTGACACCGACAGCCCCTCCATTCTTTCCGTGAATCTTTCGTGGGCGTCCAGAATGTTCCCGATCACCAGTCTTTGCCAGGGATACAGATATTTAATTCCAAAATTTTTAATTGCGGTAAGCGCCGCCGGGTCGTCGCAGAAAATATCCTCTGTGTCAAATTTCATCTCTTGGCTCATACAATATATATCGCAGCTAAGATGAAAAAAATGCAAAGTTCAGGAAAGATTTTCAGGCATCTGGATCAAAATAATATTCAACATAGCGGACTCTTCCGTGTTCAACCGCATCTTTTATCTGTTTTTCTCTTTCAGAAAGCTTGGAGCCTCCTGTCTTTACTTCGATTAGAACAACTTCACGAACAGGCTTGTCTTCCGCAGCACCTGGAAAGGCGATGAAATCCACGGGTTTTCCAACAAATCTTACGTCTGCCGGATTGCATGGAAAGTCAGGCAAAAATGGCGCAACCTGTTCCGCCATCTGTCCGCCTAAAACAGCCTTAGACCGTTTAACAGCATCGTTTCTTTCATCCTTCAGCTTCTTTGAAAATCCGATCTGAGACTTAAGCATGCCGATGATCAGCCCCAGCACAAAAGCAAGAAAAATTGTAACTATCAGGATAGTTTTCTGTTCATTAATTGAATTCAAAAGATTTGTCAGCATGTTCACAAAATAGCATGACTTTCCGATAATTGAAATAGCGAGGTTTTTGTTATGAAAAAAGTTATTTCTGCCGCCCTTATGATGATTTCTTTTGCTGCGGCAAGTTTTACTCAGAACGCTGTAAACCCTTCCCAGGAGCCAAAGCTTCTTCAGTTCAAGTTCAAGAAGGGAGACAACAGCCGTATTCTTTCAACTGTTAATGAAGACGTATATTTGAACGGTCAGTTGAACCACAATTCTGTTATCTTGAACCGTATTTCCTGCGAAGTTACTGATGTTGATGAAAACGGAACCGGCACCTGCAAGGCCATCTTCATGACCAGCGAAAGCGCCACTTCAACAGACGGACGCATCGGAAACTACACCTGGGGTGAAGAATACAAGTCAATTTTCGCCAGAGATGTTCAGGGACATTATTCCATTGATGACATCTACTTCATGCCAACCGTCCGTGATGTTCCTGTTTTCCCGGAATATCCTGTTCAGCCGGGAGATACCTGGCAGTCAGAAGGCCACGAAGCCCACGACATGCGCCGAACCTTCAACATTCCGAAGCCTTTCAAGGTTCCTTTCATCGCTGATTATGAATATGTTGAAGATACCACCGACGAAAACGGAAACACTTTTGCCGTAATCCAGATCTTCTACAAGCTTTATTTTGAATCACCGGTTTCTGGACGAAATTACAACGTGAATGGAATGACTCCACATATCACCAGCGGTTACTCCAACCAGATGATTTATTGGGACAACGAACGTGGCTGCATTGACCATTACACAGAAGAATTCCGAATCATGATCGAAACAATGTATGGCGACCAGATTGTGTTTACAGGAACTGCTCACGCCGAAGTAACAGAGTTTGAACGGGTAAGCACTCAGGAAAATCTTGAAAAGATCACAGATATCGTAAACGAACTTGAGCTTGAAAACGTTGACGTTAAGAAAAGCGAAAAGGGTATTACAATCAGTATCGAAAACATCCAGTTCCAGCCAGATTCGGCAAAGCTTATGCCTTCTGAACAGGAAAAGTTGACCCACATTGCGGACATTCTTAAGGGATTTAACAACGACCTTCTGATTACCGGACATTGTGCTGCACGAGGAACCGTAAAAAATCAGCAGAGAATCTCAGAAGAACGAGCCGCATCTGTAGCCCGCTTCCTTACAGAACTTAATGTCCGGGATTCAAAATGTATCTTTACTCAGGGAAAGGGTGCCACAGAGCCTGTTGCCTCAAACTCAACAGAAGCTGGCCGTTCCCGCAACCGCCGCGTAGAAATCGTCATCCTTGACGAGTAGCTAATCGCACTGAGCGCTGTTCATGTTGAGCAGTGCCTCAGTATTTCCCGAAAGATATTCCTCGCATCGTTTCTGGCTCATTGGTTTTCCAAGCAAAAAGCCCTGAATGATGTTGCAGTTAAACTTCTTAAGCAGGTCGTACTGTTCGTCCTGCTCAACGCCTTCCGCAATAGTATCAAGTCCCATGCACTTAACCATGCTGATGATTGAATTTGTGATGGTAGCCTGCCGACCGTCTTCCGCCGTAATGTCGTTTACGAAGGATTTGTCGATCTTCAGAGTATCAAGGGGAAGCATCTGAAGGTAGCTTAAAGAAGAATAACCTGTTCCAAAATCGTCCAGTGAAATCTTGAAGCCCATGTCTTTTAGCTTCTTCATCTTGCTGATGGCATCTTCCATGTTGTCAATCATGATGCCCTCAGTGATTTCGATTTCGATATATTGAGGATCAATCTTGTAAGTTTCCAGTAAATCTTCGATTTCAAAAATGATGGTGCTCTGCTTAAGCTGGATTGGAGAGATGTTTACAGAGATGACACCGTTAAAATCAAATTCAGTCTGCCATTTTTTAAGAGTTGAAAAGGCTGTATTCAAAACCCATGTTCCAATAGGAAGGATTAAACCGCTTTCTTCAGCAAGAGGAATAAAGATTGAAGGAGGAATTTTCCCCAGCTGATCATCTTCCCAGCGAATAAGGGCTTCAAATCCACGAAGTTTTCCAGTTTTTACATCAAATTGAGGCTGATATACCTGCTTAAAGCTGCTTGAAAGAACTGCCTGAGTCATTTTGTTCTGAATGTTCATCTTCTGGATGAAGGTTCTCTGCATGTCTGGCTTAAAGAACTGGAACTGATTTTTTCCATCTCTTTTTGCTGAGTGCATTGCGATGTCGGCAAACCGTAAAAGTTCTTCATCTACGCATGTATGATCAGGATAGATTGCAATTCCACCAGAAATATTTATGTCGTGGACAGAAAAAGTTTCAAATACCGAATCAGCAACGTTTGCAATAGAATCTTCATTGTCCATGTTCTGGATGATGGCAAGGAATTCGTCATCTCCAAAACGATAAGTTGAAAGATATTTCTTGTTAAAATTGTTAAGCAGGTTAGCCGCTTCAACAAGAACTTCGTTTCCAACTGTGTGCCCCTTTACATCATTGATGTTCTTCATGTTGTCGATATCAATCAAAAGCAGACCAAGCTTAGACCCCTTAAACTCTGCAGTTTCCAGAAGGTGCTTAAAATCTTCCGTAAACTGATTACGGTTTGGAAGATTTGTTAAAACATCATGAAATGCAGTTTTCTTAAGCTGAAGAGAAAGCTTCTGCCGTTCTGTGATGTCTTCAATGTTGATTACAATAAGCCTGTTACTGGTACCCTGCATTTGTACCTTAAACCAGCGCTTACTGACTTCTGAATAATATTCAATTGGTGAGACAATAATTCCATTAGAGGCTTTTTCGCCAAGGTCAAGCCATGGCACATCATTACTTACAATGTTTTTTAAATCTGAAAACTTTTTGCAATTAGTGATGGACGAACTTGCAGCATTAATCAGGGCCTTGTTTTCATAAACCAGTTCAAAATCAACAAGCTTTGAACCTTCAAAAACAGGTTTCGCAACTAATACCGGAGTGGAAAAAGCATCAAGGATTGTAGAAATATCCGGTTCGTTCATATAGAAATATAGTACGTCCGAAGTTTTTATTTGTCAAAAAAAAAGACCGAAAATAAGAATTTTCGGTCTTTCATCTTATTGAATTATAATGAATTATAAAATTTATAACTAGTTTGTAGAGATTCTGAGTGATTCCCACAAAGAGTAGTATTTATCAAGGTATTCACCAAGGTCGTTCTTAAGCTCACATTTGTCCATGATTTCTGCAGGATACATTGGAGTTGTTTCTCTAAAGTTTTCTGCTTCAAGGTTTACATAGCAAGGGAAGCGGAAGAAATCCAGGAACTTAGCATAGTTTGCCGGATTATGGATGTAGTTGATGAAGTCTGTTGCAAGATCAACGTTCTTTGAATCCTTAAGGACACACATGCTGTCAACGTAAGAAGGACCGCCATCTTCTGGAATAAAGAAGTCGATTGTGTCAGCCCATTCTTCTTCCGGGATTTCACCGAATACACATTCAGCGTAACCCTGACAAAGCCAGAGGTCACCGCGAGCAAAGTCTTTACCAAATCCTTCTGCATCAAACTTTACGATGTTTGGAATCCAGTTCTTTTTGATCATATCAACAGTAGACTTCAATTCATCGTCGTTTTTTGTACAAACGCTGTAGCCGTTGTATTTAAGACCATCGCCAAGAACTTCACGGTAATCGTCAAGCATGGAAGCGTGTCCTGCGAACTGCTTGTCAGCAAAAATATTCCATGTTCTTTCGTAGTTTCCAGAAGGAACTTCTTTCTTGTTTACAGAAATACCAGCGGCACCAAAGTAATATGGAACAGCGTATTTCATATCCGGGTCATAAGTAATCTTTTCAAGAAGCTTAGGATTGATCTTGTCGCGGTTAGTGAACTTTTCCTGATTGATTGGCTGAAGCATACCTTTAGCAATCATGATAGAAACAAAGTCCTGTGAAGGAACAACGATATCAAAGCTCTTTGCACCACCATTTACCAGTTTGTTGTACATTGTTTCGTTTGAATCATATTCAGAAACAATTACCTTACAGTTAAAGTCTTTTTCAAAGGCTTCAACAACATCAGTTGGAGTGTAGTAAGTCCAGCTGTAGAGCTTAAGAACAGGTTTCTTTTCACAAGAAACAAGACTTAAAAGTGTAGCACATCCAAGAACTGCACCCAAAAAATTAGAAGTAAATTTCATAGAAAACCTCCGAAAAACCATAATTATTAATTTTAAATTATTAATTAGATTTTAGTGTCCGGCTGCAAATGCTTTAAGGCCTTTACGCAAAGCCACAGCAAGCAGACAGATAAAAATGATAAGCACAAATGAAAGAGCATTAATAACAGGACTTACACCGTGACGAATCATGTTGTAAACATAGATTGGCAAAGTTTCAACGTTACCGTTTACAAGGGAAGTGATAACGAAGTCTTCGATAGACATTGTAATGCTCATCATAAAACCACTCATGATACCAGGCATGATAGCAGGTACAACGATAAGCCACAATGTTTCACGTTCAGAAGCACCAAGATCATGGCTGGCTTCGATGATAGAATAGTCAAATTCGTCTACACGGGCATTTACCATAAGATAAACAAAAGGCAGACAGAAAGTTGTATGGGCAATGATGATTGTTCCAATACCAAGGTTCATGTGAATGCCGCTTAAGAAAATCAAAAGTGAAACACCCATAATAACTTCCGGCAGAACCATTGGAAGAAAAGCTGTAGACTGAATATAGCCCTTTCCAAAGAACTTGTACCAGCTGATACCAATAGCAGCAAGACTTCCCAAAACAGTAGCGATCAAAGCAGAAGCAACAGCAACAATTGCACTGTAAAGAAGACTCTGCCACAAACGTCCAGAACTGAACAAAAGTTCTTCATACCATCTGAAAGAAACACCGGTAAATGTGTTGCTCTTTGAAGCGTTAAAAGAGTAGAAGATGATTACAAACAATGGAACGAACAGGAATAAAAGTGCAATAAAAAGCACAGTCTTAGAAAAACTGAATTTTGGAGCACGTTTTTTCCAGTCACGCTTAGCATGTCTGTGGTTTTCTGACTTAGGAAGGCTTGCCTTCTGAAGAAGGGAAATAATTACAGATACAAGAAATTCCATGACTATTCCTCCTTTGCGATAGATGCTGCAGGATCTGTTACCCCAGTATCTTCTTTAGCAGTTGATTTTTTAAGATTAGCTTCGTGACGGTCGTTCAAAAGCATTCCAAGGATTGCAAGCATAGAAACTGCAGTCAAAAGCACGCTGAATGCAGAAGCCAGTGGAAGGTTTCGGGCCTTGTTGATCTGGTCCATGATGATATTTCCAAGCATGTAACTTTCTGTTGATCCAACAAGCTGTGGAACTGTGTAGTTACCGAAGATTGGAATGAATGTAAAGATCAGGGCACTGATGATACCGCTCTTAATTCCAGGAATAAGAATCTTCATCATTGACTGAGGCTTTGTGGCACCAAGGTCACGGGCAGCTTCAAGCAAAGAAAAGTCAAAGCGGTCAACGGATGTAAAAATTGGAAGGATTGCATAAGGCAGGTACATGTAAATGCTTACCAGAATTACTGCAGTCTTTGTGTACATGAACTTGTGAGGAACAAATACAGCATCGCTTTTTGTAAAGAAGTGGCCTATGTTCCACAAAACGTGATAACACCAGTTCAAAAGACCGTCCTGTCCAAGAATAGTCATCCATGCAAATACGCGGATCAAAGAGTTTGTAAGGAACGGAATGATTACAAGAATCAAAAGAACAGTCTGATGCTTGCTGCGGGCAATTGCGTAACCACAAGGAAGCGCAACAAGAATCGAAATGAATGTAGAGATAAGAGACATCCACAAAGTGCGAAGGAAGATGTAGGCATAAGCCTTGCTGAACATCTGTTTGTAGGCACCGAATGTGAATTCTCTAACAACACCACCGAACATATCTCTTTTCATGAATGAATAGCAGAGAATGATTGCCAGTGGAATTACAAAAAAGAATGAAAACCACAATCCCATTGGCCATGCATAGAACGGTCCAGGGTTTGGTTTTTTATATTTACTGTTTCTGGCTTTTTCAGCCAGCTTTAACAAAAATGATTTCTTTTCGTTCATTAATTATTAATCCTTATGAGTTATTAATATTAATTACTTGTTGATGTCTTCAACGATATAACCGTCTTCTGCAGACCATGAAATATAAACTTCATCTTTCCACTGAATCTCTGGACCATCATCCAGATAGTTAGTGTGCTGCTTGAATACCTTAACGATAGTTCCATTTTCAAGACGAACGTAGAACTTAGACTGGAATCCAGTATAAACAGGTTCTTCTACGATACCTTTGAAAACGTTGATGTCTTTGCGTCCGCCAAAAGCAGGTTCTTCGCGAGTAATGCGGATTTTTTCCGGACGAACAGTAAAGGCAACCTTCTGTCCTTCGTCTGTATGTTCAAAGTCAGTTACAAGAATATTTTTGTCTTCTTCACGAGTAGCGGCTGTTTCACCCTTAAGCTGAGCCTGCATACCAAGAGCAGGAGTGTTAAGAGTAACCATATGTTCAATGTCAGCCTTTCCAGGAACCTTGTATTCTTCGCACTTAACAACAGTTGATTCAAAGAGGTTTGTTTCACCGATGAACTGTGCAACGAACTGAGTTGCAGGACTTTCGTAGATTTCAAAAGGAGTACCAACCTGAAGCACGTTACCTGCGTTCATAACTGCAATGCGGTCAGAAACGGCAAGGGCTTCGCTCTGGTCATGTGTTACGTAAATGAATGTAATACCAATCTGGTCATGCAGGCGGTCAAGGTCAATAAGAAGACTTGAACGGAGCTTAGCATCAAGAGCAGAAAGAGGTTCGTCCAGAAGAAGAACTTTTGGTTCGTTGATCAAAGCACGGGCAATAGCAACACGCTGCTTCTGTCCACCAGAAAGCTGGTTAGGTTTCTTCCAGATGTGCTGGTCAAGCTGAACCAGGTGAACGTAATGTCTTACCTTTTCGTCGATAGTCTTTTTGTCAACTTTGCGCAAACGCAATGGGAATGCGATGTTGTCATAAACAGACATGTGTGGGAAAAGAGCATAAGTCTGGAATACTGTGTTTGAATGACGTTTGTTGGCTGGAAGACCAATTACATTTGTGTCGTCAAAAAGGACAGCACCATCATCAGGAAATTCAAAGCCGGCGATAATGCGGAGCAATGTAGTCTTACCACATCCTGAAGGTCCAAGAAGTGAAAAGAATTCACCTGGCTTAATAGTAAAGTTGACGTCATTAAGAGCAATGAAATCACCAAATCTTTTGTTTACGTGATCGATTTTAACCTGACTACCGTTCAACTGCGTAACCTCTAAAAAAATAATATTTTTTTTGTCACAATGATGTTAATAAACGAAATAGTCAATCATTATTTGGAATTAATTTCCAAAAAACGTTAAATTATTTTTATCAAAACCATATACAAAATGGTACCGGAAAAAATGCTGATCAAACTGTTTCTTTTCCATATATGAAGCAGGATTGTAAGGGCTAAAGCGCTGATTGCAGGTACAAAATTCTGGCGTTGTGTCAAGCTCAAATCCTTAAGGCAGTACACCAAAAGGGCAGTGATTACCATTGGTGGAATGAATCTTTCGATGAACTTGATGAGCGCCGGTGGTTCTTTCTTGGAAAAAAGCAGGAACGGAAAAGCCCTTTCCAGAAAAATGATGAGTCCTGAAAGAATTACAGAGATTGCAGCGATCAAAATTGGTGTTGAGTTAGGATTCATTTTTCACCTTCTTCTATATTATGTGTGTTTTCTGATGATTTGGGATGACGGAAAAGGGCGATTACTCCAACTCCCAGCGCAAGGCTTATCAAAAGGATGGAACTTGAGTCTGGAAGGAAGTTGAACTTAAACAAAAGAATTGCGCCAATGGTACATAGGGCTCCAACTACAGGAGGGAACAGGTCTTTTGTGTTAAGAATCTGTTCAACCATAAGAACTGCAAAAAGGGCTGTAAGGGCAAAATCAACTCCCTGGAAAGAAATTCCGGTTGTGTTCTGCAGCACCATTCCTGCAATGTGGCCAGTCAATGTTCCAAGAACCCAGTAGCTCTGGTCCAGTACGGAAATGCAGGCAAAAAGCTTTGTCTTGTTCATGTCCTCTGGAACCTGAAGGGCAGCTTCAATGGCGTAGGTTTCGTCAGACAGGCCAAAGATGAGGTAAGGTTTCCAGCTGCCAGTTTCCTGAAATTTTGTGATCAGGGAAAGCCCGTAAACGATGTGGCGGATGTTGACCAGAGCTTCTGTAACAATGATTGCGATTAGCGGTGCGCCGGCGGCAAACAGTCCTGCCGCAATATATTGCCCTGCTCCTGCAAACATGAATGTGCTCATGATGGCGGTAAGCCAGAGAGGGTAGTTCTTTTCTACCATAACGAGGCCAAAGGCGATTCCTAAGGCAAGATATCCAAAGAGCACAGGAGCGGTAAGCTTAAGTGCAAGTTTAAATTCGTTTTTCATATTATTTGAGTATATTGATTTTTTGCGTTATAGTAAAAGAACATTTATTAAACGGAGTAATACAAAATGGTATCTCTTATCGTAGGTCTTATTTTTATCGCATTTACAGTATTTGCTGTTCTTCCTTCAATGCCTTTGAACTGGGGAATGGACGTAATCAACTTCCTTAAAGGTGGAGCTCCTGTAATTGCCGCATTCCTTGGATTGATCCTTCTCTTCATCGGCGCTGCTGATATCAAGGACAAGAAAGAAGCTAAAAAAGAAGAAAAAGAAGCTCGCGCTAAAGCTGAAGAAAACAAATAATACGGTTAAATACCTGTCTAAATTCTCTTCAGTTAACTTGACTCTGGACTTGAATTTATTGTATTTTTAAATCCCCGTATATAAAAAGAACTTCGACTGCTCATCGATAGTTCTTGCGATTTATCTGTCAGATGCAAAGACACTTAAGACGCGTAAAACTTTAATATTTAAGGTATATACATGAAAACTATTTTCGTAAATGAAAAAGCTCAGAAGCGCGAATGGTACGTTATCGACGCTACTGACAAACCACTTGGACGCGTAGCTGCTGAAGCTGCTGCAATTGCTCGCGGTAAGAAGAAGGCTACTTACACACCTAACCAGGAAATGGGTGACTACGTTGTAATCATCAACGCTGACAAGGTTGCTGTAACTGGTGGTAAAGAAACAAAGAAGATTTACTACAAATATACAACTGGTTTCGTAGGAAGTCTTAAGGCTCACACATTTGAAAAGCTTTTGGAAAAACACCCAGAAGATCCAATCCGCCTTGCAGTTAAAGGTATGCTTCCACACGGACGTCTTGGACGCGTTATGCTCGAAAACGTAAAAGTTTACGCAGGTGCAGAACACCCACACACAGCTCAGAACCCAAAGGTTATTGAACTTTAATTAGGAGTCTAAGATGGTAAAGAATATTGCTATTGGAACAGGTAGAAGAAAGACAGCTGTAGCACGCGTATTCGTTCGCGAAGGCTCAGGAAAAATCGTTGTAAACGGTAAAGATGTAAAGGATTACTTTACAACTGAAGAACAGGTAAAGGTTGTTCAGCAGCCATTGTCTGTTACATCAAACGAAAGCAAGTTCGATATCCTCATCAACGTAGTTGGTGGTGGTTTGAACGGTCAGGCTTCAGCTTGTGTACACGGTATTGCACGTGCTTTGACACAGGTAGATCCTGATAACAGAACAGCTCTTAAGGCTAACGGATTCCTTACTCGCGATTCACGTATGGTTGAACGTAAGAAGTACGGACAGAAGGGTGCTCGTCGCCGCTTCCAGTTCTCAAAGCGTTAGTTTTCAGCTATATATTTGGACAATCATTTGGTTATCCATACTACAGAGCAAGTTTCGCCGGAGGTTATGAAAATATCTTCCGATACGGGACTTGCTTTTTTTATTCGCACAACATATCTCATATTAGTAAAACCGGAAGACATTGTTCAGGATGCCGTTTTTGAAGACGAGTCAGAAAAGGATATCATTGATGCAGGTCTAACTTACGGGTCAGAGATCAAGGCTGTGGACTATCTTGCCCGCTGCGAACAGAGCCGTTTTGGCCTTACACAAAAACTCTTAAAGAAAAATCACGAAAAGCAGTACATCGAAAAAGCCTTGGATTATCTTGAAGGAAAGAATTATCTTTCGGACAGGCGATTTGCCACTGCCTGGCTCAATTCAAGAAAAATCAATCATTCCGAAGGTAGGGTAAAACTTACTGGGGAACTCGCCAGCAGAGGAATCGGTAAAGAAATCATAAAGACTGTTCTGGATGAATATTTTGAAGAAAACTCAGAGGAGTCTCTTTGCCGCCGGGATTACGAAAAGCAGCTTAGGACCTGCAAGGATGAAGAAAAAATAATCCGCAGGCTTATGGCCCACGGATTCAATTATTCTGTCATTAAAAAAGTAATTTCAGAAGTTCAGTAGTCTAGCGGTAAAGGTATGCCGGATACTGAAGTTTGCTTTCTGCAAGAAGAGTTTCCACAGCTTCTGCCACAGGGCTTTCATTTTTAGAAGCTCCCATAACAAAATCTCTTAATGTCTTTTCTCTGTTGTACTTAAAATCAACAACATCGTACTTTGCGCCGTCAAATTCGTTGTCTTTCATGTCGGCAATCATGTTTTCCCATGTTCCAACTGAATCAATAAGACCGTTCTTTAAAGCCTGGTTTGCGGTGTAGATGCGCCCATCGGCCAGTTTTTTTACATCGTTGATTGGGATGTTGCGGCTCATGGCAACAATGCTTGTGAACTGTTCGTAACATTCGTCTGCAATGGACTGCATGATTGCTCTCTGTTCTGCAGAAACAGGTTCGTTCATGTTGAACATGTTCTTGTTCTTTCCGGCGTGAATTGTTTCTGATTTGATTCCGAGATTTTCAAAAAGTCCTGTAAGATCAAATGAACTTCCTGTGATAACGCCGATTGAGCCTGTAAGGGTGTTGCGGTTAGCGTAAATCTTTTTTGCTGCGCAGGAAATGTAGTATCCTCCAGAAGCAGCAAGGTGACCCTGGTAAACGTAAACTGGTTTTCCAGAAGTTTTGTAGTTCTGCAATGCAAGGTATGTTTCATCAGCTTCGTATACAGTTCCGCCAGGTGAATCGATAAAGATTGCAAGTCCCTTGTTGTTCTTGTCATTCTTAAGCTTGTGGATTGTGTTCAAAAGCCAGTCCTGGTTGTAAGTCTGGTTTTCGCTCTGAATGACGCCTTCAATGTAGAGGGCGGCAATATAATTCTTGTTTGTCTTAAAGGAAACGCTGATGTTTGAAGGACTTTTTTTAATGCCGCTGGCAACAGGTCCCTTTACGATTGTGATCACGTTCATGGCGGCAAAAGCAATTGCTACCACGGCAATGATGATCAGGACGGCAAGTCCGCTTTTCTGTTTCTTTTCCATATTAGTTTGTAAGATCTTCCTTTTTAAGTTTGTTTGTTTCGATGGCTTCTGTAAGAAGGGCGTGGTAAACGTTTGTCATTGTCATCTGCATGTATGGAATAAGCCAAAGGAATCCAAGACAGCAAGGAATAGCGGCAAAGATTGCCCAGCCCAAGAAGCTTAATTCTGTAAGGAAAATGTCCATCTTGTGACCGCGGGTAATTACCATACTGATTTTAAGAGCCTTTGTTACGGAGATTTCAGGATATTCCATAACAATGAATTTTGTCATTGAGTAAGCGTAATGTTTTACAATACCTGGAATGATGAATACCAGAGTCCAGAGGTTTTCCCAAAGTTCCTGCCAGAGACCTGCAGCAATTGAACGCGGCCATTTGATAAATCCCTCGAAAAAATCTCCCAGAGAAACAGGTTCCGGTCCTGTAGACATTTTAAGGAAGACGTGAGTTTCTGCGTAGATCAACACAAGTGAAACAACGAGAACAATCAAGGTCCTGATTTCTGAATAGATGCTGGCTGCCTGTGTAAGTTCTTCTCCTTCAGACATCAGCAGATTGATTGAAGCTGTGATGTCTGGAAATTCAATTAATCCGACGATGAAAGTGCAGATTAAAGTCATGATTACTGGTACTGTCCAGCGTTTTTTAAGCTGAACCCGTGCAAATTTCTTGTATTTTTTTCTGTCAAACATAATGTTAAAAATTTACTCCTGTACAAATTAACTGTCAAGAAAAGTTTATAGCTGCCCAAGACCTTTTTCCTTGAGCATTTCGCTGTAATATCTTTCTTCGATTTCTGATTCTGGGATGCCGCTTTTGTTCAGAAGGTTTTTCAGTTCTTTCTGAATGTTTTCTACTGTGGAATCGTCATCTTTTTCGGAAAGAATCTCGATCTCCAAAAAGTCTCCCAATCCCTGAACGTTGCAAAGTTCAAGGGTGGCCTGACCAAAAGGAGTCTGGCAAAGGTAGTCTTCTACGATTTTTTCTTTGTGCAGAGCCGGCTTGAAACCGATGTCTGCAAAAAGAACCTCCAGGGCAGTAGCGTCTGAAACAACAGTTTCTTTTTCGTCATTTACTTCTGTGCTTGTGCCAGTTGAATTGGTCCTCAGCTCTTTTCGTTTGTATGTAAGGTAGATTGTCTGTGTAAGACCTTCCTCGGTTTCCTTGAATTCCTTTCGGATTCTCGCGCTGATGTGATCCTTTCCATCCTTTGTAAGGTGATCCTGTTTCAGGTGGTAGTATGTGTCTTTTCTGGTAACCTTCTGCTGGAAAGTAGAGAAAGTTTTCAGATTGTTTATAAGAGCGTCCCGGTCTTTTACGTGAGCCTTCAATTCAATTTCTATCATATAGAAGATTATACACGGTTTAAGATAAATGGTATATTTAGCACATGAAACTAATTTGTGCCCCAATGGCAACTTTGAGTCATCCAGCCTTTCGCATTTTAATAGAAGAATTTGGCGGATGTGACGAATATTACACAGAAATGATCAACGCGGCCTCGCTTTTGAATAACGGCCAGTTTGAAAAATATTACATCGATCCGGCGCCGGTTCCAGAAAAAATCGTGTGGCAGCTTACAGGAAAGTCTGCGGATCCAATGATAAAGGCGGCTGATGTGGTGGCTCGGATTGGTGGAATCGGAGTTGATCTGAACATGGGTTGTGCCGCACCGGAAATCTATAATTCGGGGGCAGGAATTGCCTGGATGATAAAGCCGATGGAAGAAACTCAAGCATTGGTCGGCGGAGTAAAATCAGTCCTTTCTGATTATGAAAAGGAAACAGGAATCCATCGCAGGCTTAGCGTAAAGCTTCGTCTTGGGGATGACAATTATACGGATGAAGGCTTTTTTGCTTTTACAGACATGCTGGTAAAGAATGGGGTGGAGCAGCTTGCTCTTCATCCTCGAACTAGAAAAGAAAAATACCGTGATGCTCCCCGCTGGAAATATGCCCAGCTTCTTAAGGAACGTTACAAGGGCGAAAATGTTTCCATCATCGTTAATGGTGACATAAAAGATAAGGCTTCTGCGGAAAAAGTTAAGGGAATTTGTCCTGATTGTGACGGTCTTATGATCGGACGAATGGCGGTTCAGAAACCATGGATTTTTGCCGAACTTTTGCGAACTGATCAGGAAGAGAAAAAGCCTGTTGATCTTTTGCAGCTTGCCTATGATTTCATTGATGCGGTTGAAAAGTATCAGCCTCCGGAATTCTATAAGACAAGATTGCAGAGATTTTTTACCTATTACTGCATGAATCTTTCCTTCGCTCATTATGGTCAGACTCAGATGATAAACGCAGCGGATAATGATGATGCAAGAAAACGAATTGCAGAATATTTTGAAAAGGTTCCTGCGGATAGATATAAATTCAGTATTTAATATGTAGAAAGTTTACCTTGACGATAGAATATTCACCGTGTTATTCTATTAAACCGACTTTTTGTTGGATTTTAATTAATTAAAAAAGGATAATGACATGTCATTTATTTCATTTTTGGATGGCGTTGCTGCACAGGGTGGCGCAGATTCAGCTTCAACTACAATGGGATTTGTAACAACAATCGTTCCATTCGTATTGATCATTGCAATTTTTTATTTCTTCCTTATTCGTCCACAGAACAAGAAACAGAAGGAAACAGAAAAGATGATCGCTGCTCTTAAGAAGGGCGACAAGGTTGTAACAATCGGTGGTATTCACGGTGTTGTTTCTTCTACAAAAGAAAAGACAGTAATCGTAAAGGTTGATGACAACTGCAAGATCGAATTCAATCGTACTGCAATTGCAGGAGTAGAAACAGAAGCTCCAGCAGAAACAAAAAAGGATACAACTGAAGATAACGCTTCAGCTAAATAAATCAAAAAAATCATAAATAAGGAATGGAGAAAACAAAATGACTAAACGTGCGCGTTTCGTGATTCTCTTAGTTGTTTTAGCTTTGTGTTGTGTCTTCCTTCGTCCTTCAATCACCTGGTATTGGAGAACTCCAGAAGCTGTACAGACATTGGCATTGAGCTCACTTGAAAACATTAAGGATTATGCAACAAGACAGGGACAGGTTGGCGTAGATGCCATCAACGCTGCTGTTGCAGAAAATGCAGAAGCAAAGATTGCAGAAGAATATGCATATCTTGAAAAGGCTGCTGCAAAAAAATATAAGAAGGCTGGTGAAAAGGTTCCAGCTAACATGACAGTTGGTGCAGTTCGTGCAGCTTACGCTAACGACAACGAATTGCTTGAAGATGTTTCTGCTAAATACAGAGACGAAATCCTTAAGGCAAAGAAAACTTACCAGAACTCAGTTAAGCTTGGTCTTGACCTTTCTGGTGGTATGAACATCATCGTAAAGGCTGATCTTGAATCTGCTTTGGCTTCACAGGGTGAAGTTGTTGCTAACGAAGAAGAATTCAAGAAAGAAGCTATGGCTCTTGCTGTAGAAACACTTACAAGCCGTATCGACCGCTTTGGTCTTACAGAACCTGTAATTCGTCAGCAGGGTGAAGATCGCATCTACATCGAAATGCCAGGTGCTGCAGAAGCAGATGCAATCAACACAATCATCATGGGTAAGGGTATTTTGAACTTCCGCCTTGTTGATGATGACGCTACTTCTAAATTCAACGCTTACTATTCATCTCACCTTGCTACAACATTTGATGAAAAGGGAAACCTTGTTGATTCTTCAATTATTCCAGCAGATTGTGAAGTTTTGGGATATTACACAAAAGATGACTACGGTCTTGATGAAAGACTTGGTTACCTTGTTCTTAAAAAGGAAATCGCACTTGAAGGACAGCACATTAAGTCTGCTACTGTAGGTGCTGACAGCCTTACAAACAAACCAGAAGTTGACTTCGTTCTTGATGGCGAAGGTGCTGATATTTTCGGTCGCTTCACAGGTGCTAACAAGGGAAAGAACCTTGCAATCGTTTCTGACAACAAGGTTAAGTCTTATGCTCGTATCAACGACGCTATCACTGGTGGCCGCGTAGCTATCTCTGGTTTCGGTCTTGAAGAAGCTCAGAACCTTCAGAAGGTACTCCAGACAGCCTGGTTGAACGTTCCACTTTCAGTTGAATCTCAGCAGGTTATCGGTGCATCTCTTGGTGAACAGGCTATTCGTCAGGGTATGAAGGCTATCGCTGTTGGTCTCGTACTCATCATGATCTTCATGTTGATCTGGTATCAGGGCGCAGGTATCAACGCTGTTGTTGCTCAGGTTTTGAACCTCTTCATCATGTTCTCTATTCTTTCTGCTTTCAATTTGACTTTGTCTTTGCCTTCTATCGCCGGTATGATTTTGACAATCGGTATGGCAGTAGATGCTAACGTAGTTATCTTTGAACGTATCAAAGAAGAAGTTATGCTTGGAAAGAGCCGTGTTGCTGCAATCGCAACAGGTTTTGATAACGCTTTCTGGGCTATCATGGACTCTAACATTACAACATTCATCGCTGCTATCTTCCTTTCACAGCTTGGTAGCGGTTCAATCCAGGGATTCGCAGTAAGCTTGGCAATCGGTGTTATCTCATCTGTATTCACAGCTCTCTTCGTATCTCGCCTTATCTTTGATTTCCAGAGTGATGTTCTTCATGCTCAGAAAGTAAGTATTGGCTGGAGGGTAAAATAATGGAAAAGAAGCTTTATAAATTCAGCAAAGGTTTTTTGCCTTGCGGTATTCTTAGTATCGTACTTATCGTAGCAGGTGTAATTGGTTTCTTTGTAAAGGGAATCAATTTGGGTATTGATTTCAAGGCTGGTTCTATCGTTCAGGTTGCCATCAAGTCTGAAAAGGCTGTAACTATTGAAGATGTTCGTGCAGCTATGGATGCAATTCCTGGTACTGCTGTAAAGGCTGTTGGTTCTGGTGAAACTGCAGGTTTCCAGATTCGTGTTGCTTCAACTTCTGAAGAAAACGACAACTCTGTAGTAAACGTTCTCAATGCTCTTAATTCAGCATTCGGTGAAGGTAATGTAACAGAAGAAAAGCGTGATACAATCGCTTCTAACTTCTCTAAGTCTTTGGCTAAGAAGTCAGTTATTCTTTTGATCGCTACTGTTGCTTTGATCTGGTTGTATGCAGCTGTTCGCTTCCACTGGGACTTCGCTCTTGGTGCTATCATTGCTTTGCTTCACGACGGTCTTATCATGATGACTTTCATCATCTGGACTCGTATGGAATTTACAACAACAGTTCTTGCTGCTGTTCTTACAATCGTAGGTTACTCTATCAACGATACAGTTGTAATTCTTGATCGTGTTCGTTCTAATCTTCGCGTAACAAAGGTTGATAACTTCAACGGTTTGCTTGACCGCTCACTTTCTGACACAGTTGGTCGTTCTATCATCACAACAGTTACAACATTGTTCGCTGTAATCGCTTTGTACGTATTTACAACTGGTTCAATCAAGGACTTCGCTCTTGCTTTGATCGTAGGTCTTGTTTCTGGTTGTTACTCATCTTTGTTCATCTCAAGCGGATTCATTTCATTGTTCAGAAAGAACTGGAAACCAGAATTCGGTATTCACCACTCACTTAAAAATGAAACTGGTGTACTTCAGATGGATGGAGTTCAGGTGTAATAAGATTCCGAAATAAATTCGGAATGCCATGACCCGGTATTTTACCGGGTCTTTTTTTTGTCCTTTTAAAACGGTATAGTCTAAGCATGACTGTAATTCTTGCTGATGTTCTTGGCTACTGCATGGGAGTTCGCCGTGCGGTGGACAGTGCCTATAAAGCTCTTGAAGAAAATCCTGGTAAAAAAGTTTATTCTCTTGGCCCTTTGATTCACAATCAGGTGGCCCTTGATAGCCTTGGTGAAAAGGGTCTTTCTGTTTTAAGAGAACCTTCTATTGAAGAAGTTGGTGAAAACAGCGTAGTTATTGTTCGTGCCCACGGAATACCTCCTGTAACAATGAACCGCCTTCTGGACAGAAAATGTCAGGTGGTAAACGCAACCTGTCCAAGAGTGTTGGCCAGTCAGAACAATGCAAAACGTTACGCTGAGCAGGGCTTTACAGTAATTCTTGCTGGTGACAAAAATCACGGTGAGGTTGTGGGAATTGCAGGTTTTGCTGGAGAAAAGTTCATCCTTGTAGAAAACAAAGCTGATGCTGAAAATATTCCTTCTTTTGGGGATGAGGAAAATGCAGTTCTTTTGTGCCAGACAACTTTCAGTCTGGAAGAATTTTCCGAAATCGCAGAAGTGCTTAGCAAGAAAATAAAAAATCTTAAGGCAATGAATACAATCTGTTCTGCCACAAGGGAACGGCAGGAAGCGTTGCAGAAACTTTGTCCAGAAGTGGATGGAGTTCTGGTTGTTGGGGGTAAAAACTCCGCCAACACAAAACGCCTTCTACAGATCGCCCAGGAAAACTGTAAAAAAGCTTGCCTTATTGAAACTGCCTGTGAGATTCCTGAAGATTTTTTTGGTCTAGAAAAGGTTGGTATTACTGCGGGAGCAAGTACTCCTGATCTGGTGATTCAGCAGGTTGTTGAAGTTCTGCAAAAGGGATTGTAAGGGCCGCGGAGCGGAACCGAAGGTTTGAAACCCTGAAAAGCCCGGTGGCATTTTGAAAAAATGCCATTTGCCCTTATTCTTATTTTATTGAAAGATGGGCTTTATTGGAGTATAATGACACAATTATGACTAGATGTTTTGCAATGTTAAAGCCTGGCGTGCTTAACCGCCGTATTGCTGGAGAAGTTATCAATCGTTTGGAAAGAAAGGGATTGAAGCTTGTTGGTTTGAAAATGATGCAGATCAGTCCTGAACTGGCTGCAAAACATTATGCTGAACACAAGGAAAAGCCATTTTTTGGTGAATTGTGCAGCTACATTACTTCTGCTCCTGTTGTTGCAATGGTTTGGCAGGGTGATGATTGTGTTACTTTGGTAAGAAAAGTTGTTGGCGCTACAAAGCCTAGCGAAGCGCTTCCTGGAACAATCCGCGGAGACTTCTGTGCTCATACAAACTACAATGTAATTCACGCTTCAGACAGCGACGAGAGTGCTGCCCGTGAAATCGGACTTTTCTTTAAAGACGAAGAAATCTTTGACTGGAAAGATAACAACGCAGAATGGATTTAATTCCAGATCTGTACTGAAAAATATTACGCGAGAGAAAAAAGTAAAGAAGGTTTTATATGAATTCTAAATCTATTGGTGTCCTTGGCGGTGGTGCATGGGGAACAGGTCTTGCTCAGGCTTTGGCTAATGGCGGACATAAAGTTCAGATGTGGGCCCTGGAACCTGAAGTAAAAGAATCTGTTAACAATGAACATGAAAACAAAAGATATTTGCCAGGCTATAAGCTTTCGCCAAATCTTACTGTTTCAAATGATATTATTGAAGTAGCAACTGATAAGGAATTTATCATCATTGCGTCACCTTCTTTGTACCTTGCAAGTACAATCCGTCAGATTACTGGAGTTCCTAACGTAGCTGACGGTACAACTGTATTTGCCGCTTTGACAAAAGGATTTGTTCCTGGTCGTGACGGTCCAAAACTTGTACTTGAAACAATCGAAAACACACTTCCTGGTATCTATAAAGGAAACACTGTATACGTTGCTGGTCCTAGCCACGCAGAAGAAGTTGCAATGGGTAAACTTACAGGTCTTGTTGCTGCTTCTGAAAATCCAAAGAATTCTATCAAGGTTCGTGAACTTTTGCGCGTTCCTGGCATTTTCTGTTTCTCTAGCTTTGATGTTGTTGGTGTTCAGATCTGTTCTGCTGCCAAGAACGTAATCGCTGTAGTTTACGGTGCTTTGGATGCTGTTGCTGAAAACTCATCAATTTTCGGTGACAACACAGAATCTTTACTTATGGCTGCCGGATTGAACGAAATTCAGACTCTTGGTATGGCTATGGGCGCTACTCACTCAGAAACTTTCACTTCAATTTCTGGTGTAGGTGATCTTGATGTTACTTGTAAGAGTAAGTTTGGTCGTAACCGTCGTTTTGGTCAGGATATTATCAAGACAGACATTCTTTCAAAGTTCAGTAACCTGGATGATTTGATTGCAAACATCGGTAAGGTTGGATATCTTCCTGAGGGTGCCGTTGCTTGTAAGTACATCCACGAAATCTGTGAATCAAAGGGTGTCAAGCTTACAATCTGTGACGGTTTGTACCGCATCTTGAACAAAGAAATCAGTCCTATGGACTTCCTTGATGAACTTATGAACGTAGGAAAATCTATAAATGCTTGAGAAAATTACAGGAACCTTCAGTAACATTGTCCGCACTTTGAGCGGTAAATCTACAATCACTGAAAAGAACATTGAAGAAACAGTTGAACAGATTAAGATGGCTTTGCTTGAAGCCGACGTTAATCTTCGTGTTGTTCGACGCTTTGTAAATTCTACTATTGAAGAAGCTAAGGGTGAAAAGGTTCTTAAGGCCGTTGATCCTGGTCAGCAGTTCGTAAAGATTATTTACGACAAAATCGTTGCCATGCTTGGTGACGAAACTAAGAAGGGACTCGACCTTAGAGGTCCAGATGTAACATCTGTAATCCTTATGCTTGGTCTTCAGGGTGCCGGTAAAACTACTGCTGCCCACAAACTTGCTGCCCGTCTTAAGAAAGAAGGTCGCCGTCCAATCATGGCTGCCTGTGACTTGGTTCGTCCTGCTGCGGTTGAACAGCTTTCTGTTCTTGGTGAAAAGATTGGTGTTCCTGTATTTAAAGAAAACTCAAAAGATGCTGTTAAGAATGCTGAAGAAGCTCTTAAATATGCAAAAAAGAATCAGTATGACACATTGATCATCGATACTGCAGGTCGTTTGCAGATTGATGAAGACATGATGGCTGAACTTGCAAAGATCAAGAAGTGCGTTAGCCCAGATGAAGTTTTGCTTGTAGCAGACTCAATGACTGGTCAGAACGCTGTTGATATTGCAAAGACTTTTGACGAACAGCTTGGTCTTACTGGTGTAATCCTTACAAAGTTTGACTCTGATGCCCGCGGTGGTGCGGCACTTTCATTAAAGACAATCACTGGTAAACCAATTCTCTTTATTGGTACTGGTGAAAAGACTGAAGATTTTGAACCTTTCCACGCAGAACGTATTGCTAGCCGTATTCTTGGTATGGGTGACGTTGTTTCTTTGGTTGAAAAGGCTCAGGAAACAGTTGATGCGGAAGAAGCTGAACGTCTTCAGAAGCGCATGATGAAGAATGAATTCACTCTTGATGACATGTTGGCTCAGTTCCAGCAGGTTAAGAAGATGGGGTCAATTCAGTCTTTGATGGATATGATTCCTGGTATGGCAAATCAGAATGTTGATTTAAGCAGCATGAAGCATCAGGAAGCTATCATCCAGTCTATGACTAAAAAGGAACGTGCAAATCATCTTATTATCGGTCCTAGCCGTCGTAAAAGAATCGCTGCCGGTTCTGGAACTTCTGTTGCAGAAGTAAACAAGCTTATCAAGCAGTTTGAAAAGACAAAGCTTACAATGAAGAAGCTTACTCGTAACAAGGGTATGCAGAATCGTATGATGAGCCAGCTTGGAATGGATCCAAGAGCAATGCAGAGTGCAATGCAGGGAATGGACATGAGCCAGCTGCAGGGCATGGATATGAAAAAGCTCCAGGAAATGGCTAAACGTTTCGGTAAGTTTTAGGGAAACCACGAAAAACACGAAAGTTTTTAAAATATAAAAGTCCCGGGAATTGCATTCCACGGGACTTTTCATTTAACCAAATTTTAGTGAGTTTCGTGGTTTATTGTACCACAATAACACTGGCGGTTCGGCCGTCTTCGGTGTAGGCGCGGTTAGGATTTGTTTTGTCTACAATTGCGTTCATGCCAAGGTAATAGTTGTAGTAGTACTTTCCCTGTGGCAAAGGAAGATTCAATTCGTAAAAGCCAGGGGCTGTTTCTTCAAGCTCGTAAATCCAGCTGTCCCAGTTTGTAAAGGTGCCACTTAGCCTTACTGTTTGTCCCGGTTCCCCGTTGTAGATGAACTTTGTGCCGCCGGCCTTTGCGTAAGTGATTTCTGGCAGTGTGGTGCCAAGATCAACTCTTGAAAGACTGATGCCGGCGGTTTCATCATAAACCTTGTCAGGGTTTATTGGATCGGAAGTCCATAGCCCGTCAATGATAAGACGATATGTGATTTCTGTAAGATCTTTTGGCCGTTCCAGCAAGTAGAACATAACTGAGGTTCGGACATTTCCTTCAAGATCATAATTTTTGTGGATCTGGAAAGGATGAATGGTCTGATAATTTTCAAAATCAAAAACAATACCAACAAATCGAGGACCTGATTCTTCGGTAAAGACAATGTAATTGTCGTAAACCTGAGGTTCCTCAGCTTTATCCAGTTTTGTGATGATATTGTTGTATTCGTATAAATCTTTTTCCTGGACAGGAGCCTTTTCGGCAAACGCCAAGGACGACGCAAACAGTAAGCCTGCAGTCAAAGCAATTGTGAGTCTTTTCATACTCTGATTATCGGATTTGCATGATTTGATATGAGCAAAAAAGTTGTATTTATGGTAAAATATAAGAATAAAGTGGGATTGCATTTCTTCCGTAAATGTAAATAAGTGGGTTTCCATTTGAAAATTACCGCCCTTGTTTCTAATGGGGTGAATGGAGTAAAATTAAGGTAGTATGCCTGGTTTAAGTCAGCTTAAAAAATTTAACTCAGATATTCTTTCTCTTGGTAATGAACCGGCATTACGCGCTAGTAGAGGTGAAAAGCCTGTTACGGTTCCTATTCCTAAAGGCATTAAAGATGTAAGTGATGCTGACGACTTCATCATGGGTATGCCTGAACCTGTTGAAAATCCTGACGCAAACAAACCTGTAGACAACGGTCCTGAAGATTTCTCTGATATCATGGGCTTAGGATCATCTTCTCCAAAAACTGCAGCTGCATCGACTCCAGCAGAAGAGACTGGTCCTGCCATCAATTTTGCAATGCCAGATCTTACTTCCCTTGGGGCCTTTGAAGATTCTGGTGACGGAATGGGCGGTGCTCCAGACCTTTCAATGTTTGACGAGCCGATCGAAGAAACTGAGCCGGAACCAGAACCAGAGCCAGAAGAACCTGATATTGCCGACATGGGCCTTGAAGCTCTTCTTGGTGGTGCTGGATTTGATGGTTCTGAAGGGGAAGGTGAATATAACCCTGACGAAGAAGCTGAAGAAGCAGAAGAGCCTGTTGAAGAAATCCTTGAAGCAGAGCCAGTGGAAGAAGTTCCTTCGATTCCTGAACCAGTTGCTGATTTTGGTGCAGAGGAACTTAGTCCTGATGAAATTCCTGTTCTTGAACAGCCAGCCGGTGATTTTGATCTCGACAATTTAGGTCTTGATACTGCTGCTGACACAGACTTTGGTGCTGAAACTAATCTTGAAAGCAACCTTGAAGGTGACGAGTTCACTCAGTCACCATTAAGCTTTGATGCCAGTGATTTTGATCTAGGAAACTTGCCAGAATCTAACGATGAACCTTTGAATCTTGATTCAGGGGATTCTGATTTTGGTGCCGATAGCTTTAATTTTGATGATTTGCCATCTTCAAATGGTGAAGAATCTTTGAGCCTTGATTCTGCTGAAGGTGGCGATGATTTTGGTATTTCTGGAATGGACTTCCCAGAAAGCAGTGATGAGCCATTAAGCTTTGATGAATCAGCAGGTGACAGTCTTGAAGAAATTGCAAGTGAACCTGAAGCCATTGAACCTGAAGCAAGTGAGCCAGAAGCCGCAGAATCCTTTGACCTGCCAGAAAATCCTGATGAGCCAGAAGCATTCAAGGATTCTTCTTTTGGTGATATCGATGGTCTTAGCCTTGATGCGGTTAATTTTGATTCTGAACCTACGGCAGAAAGCTTTGATGCACCTGCTGCTGATGAGACTTTGGAAGAACCTGCTGCTGAAGAGGTTTTGGAAGAACCAGATGTTGCAGAAGATGCTTTGGAAGAACCTGTTGCAGAGGATAATCTTGACGCTCCTGCCGCCTCTGATTTTGATGATATCAAGTCTCCAGAAGCTGCCGGTACAGACGAAGAGTTTGCTTATGACGGTGCGGCTATTGATATGGGAGAAGGTCTTCCTGAATCAATGCTGGAAACTGATGCTGGAGCTGATGTTAATTTAGGTCAGGAAGAACCTGCTCCTGCAGAAGACATTTCATTTGAAACTGCAGAACCAGAATCCGCATCGGAAGATGATTTCGGTGCTGATACAGAAGCGCTTTTGTCTGGCATCGGGGATATGACTGATGATATTCCTGGTACTGAAAATGAAGATTTCTCAGCAGGCACAGATACTTCCTCAGAAGCTGCAGATTTTGCCTCTGAAGGAGAAGATTTCGGTGCAGCAGAAACTGATTTTTCTGCTGGTTCAGATGATTTTGATGTTGGAAGCATTGATATTGATGCTCCAGCTGATTTTGGAGAATCTGCATCAGATGATTTCGGTGACTCTTCTGACTTAGGAGATTCCGCTGATTCAACTCAGGGTGCGGACAATAACGATTTCCCTTCAGACTTTAATTTTGACTTAAGTGATTCAGGTGACGAAGGTGGAGATACTTTCCAGGAATCAGCTCCTTCAGAAACTTTCGATACTTCAGAAATGGAAGGCCTTGATTTTGGCATTCCTGACACAGATGACGCTCTTGAACAGGGTAATTTTGAACTTGGAAACTCAGATGATTTTGCCGCTGATAATGGTGAGTTTGAAATTCCTGGTTTCTCTGATGTTCAGACTGTTGAAGTTACGAAGAACGGAAAAATCAAAGTTCCTACAAAAGAAGAAGAAAAGGAACCTGAATCAGAATCAGATCTTCCTCCAAATACACTTTCTGACGAACAGTATGAAAAGTTCCTGAAGAATCTTGCGACTTATCCTTTGAATGTTCGTATGGCTGTAGAAGAGCTCATCGTAAAGAATGAATTTACTGATGAAGCTGAATTTACAATCATTCAGAAAGTTCTTAAGAAGGTTAGTGCCAGATCTCTTGCCTCTGAACTTGAAAAGATGCTTGATATTGCGATCAGCGTACCACGTGATTTTGAACGTCGTACAGCAGAAGAATATGAAGCGTACAAACAGTCTTTCCAGTATCAGCTTGCAAACAAGATCATCCCGGGAGCAATTGTTTCTATTGCTGCGGTTATCGTGTGCTTCTTCTTGTTTGAATTTGCAAAATACTTCATTTATAAGCCGGCTCGTGCTAATTCTTTGTATCGCCAGGGTTATACTCTGCTTGAGCAGGAAGATTTCCCACAGAGTGAGACAAAGTTCATGGCCGCCACACAGTATCAGCTTCAGAAAAAGTGGTTCTTCAAATATGCCCACGGCTACAAGGACCACAAGCAGTATATTCGTGCTGAACAGATGTATAAGAATATTCTCTACAACTTCAAGTTCGATAAGACTGCAGGTCTTGAATATGCCGAAATGGAAACTTACGAGCTTGCAAACTATGAAGCTGCGGAAAAAATCCTCTTGAGAGATGTGCTTGATCATCATATTAATGATGCTGACGGTATTCTGGCTCTTGGTGACAACTATCTTGAATGGGCAACAGAAAAGGATCCAGAAAAATATGATGAAGCTGTAAGACGATATGCTGATTTGATTCAGCTTTATGGTGCTACAGATAAATATCTTTCAAGAATGTTGCGTTACTACATCCGTACCGACAATTTGCGGGAAGTTTTGCAGCTTAAGGAAGGTTTCTTTCCTAGACCAAAATCTCTTGAAGGCCGTGACTGGACTGACTTGAGTGGTTATTGTCTTGAAAAGCTTTATGGACCATTGGCTCCTTCAGATGAATATCTTCGCACAAAAATTGAAGACGTTAAGGAAATGCTGGTTCGTGCTATAAAGACAGATAAGGAAAATCCTGTTGCCCAGTACAACATCTCTAAGTATTACCTTAATACAAACAATGCTGTATATGCAGAAAAGAGCTTGAAGAATGCGATTACGTCTTTTGAACAGGTTAATTCAATCAAGAAACGTGATTTGTACAAATATATTGATTCTCACAGATTGCTTGGTGAACTTTACGTTGATGCAAAAGATTATTTGAAGGCCCTTGAATCCTTTACTGCAGGAATTGATCTTTATTCAGATGCTCACGTTGGAAAGGGATTTGAAGGAACTTCTGATATCGGTAAGCTTTATGCAAATGTTGGTGATATCGAATACTTCATTGCCGGCGATTATGATGCCGCTCTTCAGGATTTCCAGGATGCAGTTGATACTGAATATGATAATGGCCAGATCAGATATAAGATTGGTTATATTCAGTATGCCAAGAAGAATTATACAGAAGCCATTGGTTCTTTCATGAAGGCTAGTGAAGATTTCTCAAATGACTCAAGTCTTCTTCTTGCCATGGGAAACACACTTTCTTTGCGTAACGACAATTATGCGGCTGAAGGTTACTACGAACGTTTGATTGAACAGATTGATTCTGTACGTGAACAGAAGGGTATTCTTTTCCCTCAGGCTAAAAAACAGGAAGCCGAAATTGTTGATACTTATCTTAAGGCAACTAACAATCTTGGTGTAACATTGTTCCGTCTTGCAAAACGAACAGGAAGCAGCGCAATGAATGCAAAAGCTATGGTTCAGTTCCAGGAATCTTTGCGTGCGTGGGATACAATGACTCGTAATCAGCAGACAATGGTTCGTCTTGGTGGATCTAACCTTGCGGAACAGAACCTTAAGTATGTAACTCATCCTATGCCTGAATATGAACCTGCAATCTACACTGATCTTTCTAAGACTCTTAGTGTAGAAAAAGGACTTGCACAGTGAGTTTCCAGGAATTCAGCAGCGGTGTTTTATTAAAACAGTACCGCATCAGCATATTCAAGGAAGTTTTCCGCAAATCAATTCATCTTTGTAGTGCTCTTGTTCCTGTATTCCTTGCTTTTGCCTATTGGCCAGTAATCTTTTTGCTATGTGCAGCTGTAATTGGCTATTCTGTTTCTGAAGTTGTTCGCTTGAAGGGAATAAATGTTCCTGTAATCTCAAAAATCACTGATATTGCGGCCCGTAAGAGGGATGAAAATAAATTTGTTCTAGGGCCAGTTACTCTTGTAATCGGTATCTTGTTTGCAGCTCTGTTATGGAAACCTGATGCTGCAAAAATCGGAATCTTTGCGCTGGCATTTGGTGATGGAACCGCTAGTCTTGTTGGAAAACTTATCGGACGCGTTCATATTCCTGGATCTCATGGAAAGACAGCGGCTGGAAGTTTGGCCTGTTTTTTTGCGGTTTTTGTTTCATCTTTCTGCGTGGGTCAGAATGTTCTTGTTTCTTTAATTCTTGCCTTTTCTGCAATGATTATTGAAGTGGTTCCAATGACTGATTTCGACAATATTGTGATTCCGATTGCAGTTGGTGGTTTGGCACAGCTTCTTCTTTTTTAATTCCAAAGGTATTGTCCGTGAAGGTTTTTAAGGTACATGAAAGAACCTGTAAACAGGGTGAGTGTGCCGAGTGAAGCTGTAAGGATGCAGTTTCCTTCAATTAAAAGGATATATCCGATAGTTATAAGCGCAAATCCAAATACTAGCAGTTTTGAGTAATGGCTCTGCACGGATTTAATGATAAGAGCAAAAACTGCTACGGTAAGAAGAATGACCTGCAGTGTGTGAATCAAGTTTCCAAATCCAAATACAATATAACCGGTTGGCTTAATCACGTTGCAATTGAGGGGTACTGATATTGCGAAGAAAATTGCTACTGCAATAAGAATGAGAACGTTCTGTTCTACATACTGGCGGCTTTCAAAATTGCTGTAGATTACGGCGAACAGAAGGCTGATAGGTGCAAGTGTTCTTCCGAAAATCAGAACTCGGGAAATCATTACAGAAAAACGACCTACGTTGTCCCATAAGTTAAAGTAAGGGAACATGAGACGAACAAATTCAAACAGGAACCCAAAAAGGAAAAGTGAATAATAGATGATTTCTGTTGATTGAGTCTTTTCAAATTCAACGTCGATATAGGTAAGGCTTACGAAAATAAATACCAGAATGGCAAATATAGAAGAAAGGACTGCAATATAGTTGAACTTTGACAGGAAAAAATCCTGCATGTGGACAAAATTGATATTTGTTGGGAATGAAAAAGTGTGCTGGTAAAGTGAAAATCCAAAATAAACTCCATTAAATAGGAGCATCCCCAAAGATAGGATCATTAAAAAAGTTATAAATCTGTTTCTTGTCTTAATCTTCATATAAAAATCTTAAACTTTCAAAAAATATTAGTAAAGAGTTTATTTCAAATACCGAAAATGATTATGTAGAGTATTTTAGGGGGAACTATGAAAAAGGTAATAGTTGGTGGCCTACTTACAATTTGTGCACTTTTAGGTGCTTTTGCTGGAGATTCAGCTGTTCTTGTCGACAACGGATTTTCCGCTGATGGTAAATATTATATTTTTGGCCAGTATGGTAAGGTCGACAAGAGCTTTCAGGGTTGGGCAGAAATCTATACAGTTGATGTTGCCGCAAATGATTATGTAGATAATGAAGTATACCGCGTAAAACCAAGTGCTGTGACTTTTGATAAGACTGGTAAAGAAGTATACGAATCTCTTGCCGGAAAAAGCTATTTCACAACAAAAAAATATAACTGTGAACCTAACAAGCCTAATCAGATTCTTTATATCCGTGAAGAAGAAAAGAAGGCTGGTACAGATGAAATTGTTTTCCAGGACTTCATCAGCTCTGTAAGCAATGATCAGGCATTCTATCATGTTAAGCTTATTCCAACTGTAAATGGTTCTGGAACAAACGTAAAATCATCATTCTATATCAATCTTGAAAAACAGGATTCTAAAGGCAATGTGCTTGCCCGTCAGACAATCGGTAGTCCTTCAATCTCTCGTAAAGGTGTAAAGGCTTATAAGATTGAAAGAATTGTTGTTGATAAATCAGGAAAAAATCTTGTGTTCATCGTTGAAAAAACTATGGAAGACAAGACAGGAATTAATATTCGCTTTATGGTTGAAGCTGCAAGACTTGATAATTCATTCTTTACAAACCTTGCTGAACCAGAAACAAAAGTAACAGAAACTGAAGATGAATCAGAAGAAGTTTCGTATGAGTATGACGAAGAAGAAGATGATTCAGAAGATGAAGTTGTGGGCGCAGCTTATGATGAAGAAGCTCATGCTCCTGTTACATTAGATTTGATTGACGCAAAATAGTTATTATTTTTTGTCATATTTTTTACCTCCAAACCACCTGTTTCGTTGACTCAGGTGGTTTTTTTATTTTTTTTTGCCCAATCTTTGCATTTTTTTCACTTTAACTGCGATATATACATATAGAGGTTTGTGATGAAAAAAAATGGATTTATAAAAGAGCTGGTTTTCTGGTTGGGCCAGATTTTGTGCATAACAGGACTTGTTACTGTTTGTATGTGTCCTTTTTCCTGCCGTATGACAGAAGAAGGTATCATTCTTGTTTCGGAAGTGATGAAGGGGCCAAAAATTGACAGTTTTTGTGTGACTGGAGAAAACTCTGCAAGGATAGTTTTTGATGGATCTGTGAAGCTAAAAGTGGCGAGCTTGAGTCCTTCGGTTGGAATTGCTGAAGCGCTGGTGGAAGAATCGGATGATAAAAAAGGTATGTGCTACATCAACCTTGTTTTTGAAGAAAAGCTTGAGGTTGGTGAAACATACAGGTTTTATGGTGAAGTCCAAGATAGGGTCGGTAATTCCTTAAGTTTTAGTCTTCCTCTGGTAGGTTTCAATGGTCGTTTGCCGGAGCTGGAGATCACTGAGGTTCATCCTAAATATGGAAGTTCTTCGAGTAAGACAAATGGCGTTGTTTTTAAGTGTGAGTACGTTGAGTTACGGATTCTTAAACCTGGAAATCTGGCTGGTCTGGAATTATATTCTGCTTATGATGGCAAAGAGAAAGCGTTTAGATTTGGACCGTTGGATGTTAGGGAAGGAGATGTAATAGTTGTTCATCTTAGGAATAAAGAGGGGCTGGAAGCGGTCAATGAAACTGGCAAAGAACTTAATTTGAGCAAAACGTTTTATTCTTCTGATGCGGCAAGAGATTTGTGGGCAGAAACAGATGGCGCAAGATTAGGTGATGATATGGACGTGATTCTGGTTAGGAATTGTACGGACGGCACTGTTCTTGATGCGGTTTGTTATGCGAGTAAAGATGCTGCGGATTGGAAAACTGAAGCTATGAGACAGTCTTTGAAAAGTGCAGTTGATTGTGGAAAGTGGAAGTCTGTTCTGATACAGGATGCTGTTTCTTCGGAAGGACTTACTCTTACAAAGTCATTTGAGAAAACTGCTAGTGGAAATGACAGTTCGGTCTGGAAGATTACACAGACAAGTGCAACAAATCCAGGAACTGTAAACTTTTAATCATAAGTCAAAGCAATCCTCCAGCGGGTGATTATTCCTTATATAGAATAATCACCCGCTTTATGTTAATATTTCATTCTATGTGTGAATTATTAGCACCTGCGGGTAATATTGAATCATTGGATGCAGCAATCGGCGAAGGAGCTGATGCTGTATATCTTGGTCTTAAGACATTTAATGCCAGACTTCGTACTTCGAACTTTGCCTGGAACCAGTTTGAGGCTGCTGTTGGAGCTGTACACCGTCAGGGCAAAAAAATCTATGTAACTGTTAATACTGTCTGTGAAGAATGGGAAACAGAACGTCTTTACAGATTCTTGGCTTATCTTGATCGAGTTCATCCTGACGGACTTATTGTTCAGGATCTTGGTATCATTCGTATGTGTCAGCAGTTCTTCCCAAATCTTGAACTGCACGCATCTACTCAGATGAACGTTGAAAGTGCTGCTGCGGCTAATCTTTTGGCTGGAGAAGGGCTTAAGCGCGTTGTTGTAGCTCGCGAACTTGGGCTTGAAGAAATCAAATACATCAAAGAACACTCTAAGGCAGAACTGGAAATGTTCGTTCACGGGGCACTTTGTGTTTCTGAATCGGGACTTTGTCTGTTCAGTTCATTCCTTGGGGGTAAATCTGCTAACCGTGGTATGTGTACACAGGCATGTCGCCGCTATTACACAGCTGAATATCCAGAAGGAATCAAACAGGGATATTATTTTTCTCCTTGCGACATGCAGCTTATTGATCAGATTCCAGATCTTTGTGAAATCGGTGTTGATTCTTTCAAGATTGAAGGTCGAATGAAGAGTGCAGAATATGTCGGTAGCGTTGTTGCCGCATATCGTTATGTAATCGACCATTACAAAGAAGACAAGAAGGGGGCTATTGCTGCCGGAAAGCGTATGCTTGCCAGCGATTTTGCCCGTTCAAAGACAACATATTGGTATGGATTTAAGGAACTTAAGGAAGGTGTTGATAATGCCGGATCAAAGATCTTGAATCCAAATCAGGCTGGTGGTACTGGTATTTACCTTGGTACTGTTGCTAAGGTTAAGAAGGCTTCAGACGAATTGATTGATGAAGTAAACAGAAATGCTGCTCCAGATGCAGATCCTGCAAGCCTTAAGATTCAGATGGCACAGCTGGCTGGTGGTTCCTACGATCCTGATCCAGGTGACTCTATCCGCCTTCACAGTAAGGACGATACAGGCCGTACAAGCCATAAGATTAAGAGCGTAGAAATTGAAGAAGATGGAAAGCGTTGGATTGATATTCCAATGAGCCACAGAATCGGTGACAGCGTTTATCTTTTGCAGATCAAGTCTATGTCAAAGCGTTATAATCGCGTTTTGCCAGGTGATCTTTCTAAGTACCGCAGACAGCCAATGGATGAACAGCTTCCTGTTCTTGATGTTACTCCTGTTGAAAACCGCGAGCTTAATTACTTCCCAGAAGGTCTTTACGTTCAGGTTTCTACAATCCAGGATGTTTTCCAGGCTCAGGCTTTGCATCCAGTAAGACTTATAGTTGAATATACAAGTGACACTAAATACGATTTGCTTACAGGAAAGACTGTTCTTCCAATAAGCAAGAAATCTATTTACATTTCGCTGGATCCATATTGTCCTGCAGCAAAAGAAGAAGAGCTTTCTGCCGAACTCGATAAGCTTATCGAAAACGGCTTCAGCTCATTTGTTGTGAACAACATTGCCCATATTGCCATGCTTAAAGGTAAGAACGTTCATGTTATTGCTGGTCCATATCTTTATACATTCAACAGATGGGCAGTTTCTTTCCTCGAAAACCAGGATATTGGAGCGTTCGTAATGCCTTACGAAAACTCTCGCCGCAACCTTGAAGCTACTTACGATCCAAACGTTCGCGCCAGAGTTCTTGTTCCTGTTTTTGCATATCCTGCATTGTTCAGAATGCGATTTAAGCTTCCTGAAGAATACGGATTTACATATTTCTCAGACAAAGAAGGCGGAAACTTTATGGTTGCTTCCGGTGATGACGGATCATTCGTTTTGCCAGAACTTCCATTCTCATTGCTTGATAAGACAGAGTTCCTTTCACAGGCAGGCTTTAAAAGAATCCTTGTAGATTTCTCTAAAGTAAGCGTTTCAAAAGGTCAGATCAAAAACGTATCTAATTCTCTGTTCAAAAAACAAGTGCTTCCTGAAGTTTCTCGTTTTAACTGGAAAGACGGTTTCTACAATCCTCAGCAGATTGAAGAATACAAAGCCAGCAACGAACGAGCCGCCGCCGCACGAATGGCTCAAAAAGCGGGAGGCAGTGGTAAGCCAAAGATGCGTGGCGGTCAGATTCGCGCAGGCAAAAAACGCCGCTAAACTAGAAAGTCAAAACTTCTTCCGGAACCTTTTCTGCAACTTCCTGGGCAGCTGTTTCTGCAACGACAGCTGTCTGTTCTGTTGCTGGAGTTCCCTGAACAGCCGAAGCTGTTGGTACAGTTTCGGCTGCTTTGTTTTCTGCTTCAGCATCCGTTTTAGACTGGTTAAACTTTGGTTTGAATTCAATGTGTTCTGCCACAATCAAAACTTTTCCTGTTGGTTTACCATCCTGATTTGTCCAACGGTTCTGCTTAATTCTGCCGACTACACGAATGCCTCGTCCTTTTTCGCAATAACGAGCACAGTTTTGTGCCAATGTACCAAAAGCTTCAATATCAAAGTATGAAACTTCATCAACTTTTTTACCCTCTGAATTCTTGTAGCTTCTGTTAACTGCAATCGAAAGGTTGCAGACCTTGTAACCACCGGAAGTCTCTTTAAACTCTGGATCTCTTGTAAGATTTCCTTCAACAATCAAACTATTAATTGGATTCATATACACCTCGAAATATTTGTTTAACCGGCCGGGTTAAAAAATGAACGGCTTCGTAAAGAAGCCGTCATTATATATATCGCGTGTAAAGTAAAAAAAATGCAATTTTTTAAGAAAAAATTTTAACCATTTTGCAAAAGTCTTAGCATATAAAGCATTACGTACATGGTTAAGGCTTCATCTTCCTTGATTCTCTGCATATTAGGAGTCTTTACAAGAGCTTCAGCAAGGCTTCTTACACGGTTTTCATCAAAAGTCTGGGCAGAAATTGTTCTCATTACCTTGCGAGTATAGTCACGAATCAAAGCATTAACGTCTTCTGTGAGAGAGTCATGAGCTTCTTTTGTGATCATCTTATTCCATACCTTCATGTACGAGTTCAATTCGCGATCAATTGAAGAGCCGGCTGGAACGATAGATTCTGCCACATCTCTTGCAGCTGCCTGAACCATATCCTTTTTAGTTTTTGGCTTTGAAGTCTTCTTATCCTGTTCTTCATCATCTGGAATATCATCGGCTGTGAATTCCTTCTGGGATGTACTATTTTTCTTGATTTTCTTCTTGTTGGCAAAAAGACTTGCAAGCCATGAAATGACTGGAAGTGTATACCAGAAAGGAAGCATAAGCTTTGCTGCAGAAAGGATAGAGGTGTTTCTGAGCATAAGAAGATCAGCGTAAGGTACCAGTTTTCCAGCGTTAAAGATGTGGAAATTAGGTGCTTCAGAGCTGTGATCAACTTCATAGTTAAGCATTGTAAGGAAGTTTGCGTTAAGAAGCGCATGAAGTACTGGTGAAAGATCGTGAACTTCCTTTTTGAGACAGTTTTCAAAGTCCTTGTCGCTCTTCATTTCTGGAAGTTTTTCGTAGCGGCTCAAAACCTTGAACCATTTATCTGTAAGATGCTTTTCGATAGTGTCATGGGCTTCGTTTGCAAGACGGATCACCAGCTGGAAAACCTTTTCTTTATAGATAAAGTATCTGGCGCCAGTTTCAATCTTGAAAACCAAAACCTGAGGCAATTCATTGTTTGAACATTCAGTTGTAATCTTCTGAAGGAATTCCTTGAGGTCATCCTCTGAGTACTGTCCGTAAAGCAAAGCTCCTTTGTGGTCAGTAAGCTTGAGGATGCTGTCCATGCTAAAGAAATAAGGTGGGCGGGCAAGGGCAGACTGGAGTTCGCGGAGTGCGTCTTCCTTTATCTGTGCCTTTGAAGCCTTTTCCTTAAGTGTCATCATCCAAACTTCGGAAATTGCAACTGCCTGAAGAACGTTTGTGTCTTCTGCAGTACGATCCTTGATTTTTTCAAAATCAAGACGAATGAAGTAACAGAGCTGATTCCAGAAATAGAAAGCATCACCTGAAAAATCAAAAGTCTGATCCGAGTTGTCCGGATGCTGAAGGAATTTTGTGAAGAATGCCTGAGCTGCGATTTCTTTGTTAGGGTTAGAAATGCGAACTTTTTTCTGAAAATAATCGTGATATTCGTCCTTTTTAAGCATGTGACGAATTTTTGCCATGGCTGCACGAGTAAGATATCCGATGGGAACACAGGCAGGAAGCAGAAGAGAAGGAATTTCTCGTGGCATCAGGATGCAGTAAAGTAGAGGAGATTTAAGGTTTTGAGAAACCTGAAATTCCTGCACGGCATCTTCCAGAGCTTTTTTTTCAAGAGCTTCAGTTGGAAGATTTTTAGGAAGGTCTGAGATGTTAGGAAACGGAATGGAAGGATTTGAGATGATATCCTTGTATTTGTTTGCGTAGTAAACAGAGTAATAGGTGATACAAACTATTGTTGTCTTTCCGTTAGCCTGTGTAATGATGAATACTTCATGGCGAGACTGATAATCTTCAAATTCCTTTAAAAGAACTGAGTCAGGAACTTCAAGATATTGTACAAGATCAGGCTGCTCTTCAAGATGACGAGCGGCATATTTCTTTAAATAATCAGTGAACTCTCTAAGATTTACAAAAGCAGATCCCTGTCTGTTTGCATAATGACGAAGGATTGCTCCCAAATTTGCAGATGTAGCCATACATTATATTATAATCGACAAATAACTTATTCTCAAGTTCATTAAACTTAACCTTTGTTGAATAATTTGATTTATAACAATAAAATAAGTGTAGTTAGAGGCAAAAAAATGATTTCTACACGAATGCAAAATTTACACCCTTATGTTCCAGGTGAACAGCCAAAAGACAGGGTTTACATCAAACTTAATGCAAATGAAAATCCATACGCTCCTAGTCCAAAGGTACAGGATGCCGTAATTGATTTTGTAAAAAATAATCCGATGAAGCTGGCGTTGTATCCAGATCCAGATTCCCTTGAACTTCACGCCGCAATCGCAGATATGCTGAACAAGACCGGGGGAGTTTTGTGCAATGCAAAAGTTAATGGCGAAAACGTAGAACCTGCATCCCAGGACAAAATCCCTTTTACTGTAACACCGGAAATGATTTACAGCGGAAACGGCTCAGACGAAGTTCTTTCCTTTGTTTTCTATGCATTCTTTGATTCTGGAAAAAAACTTGTGCTTCCAGAATTTACATACAGTTTCTATCCTGTTTATGCAGGTTTTTACAACATCGAAACAGATATCGTTCCAATGAAAAAAGACTGGTCTTTAGACACAGCAGAAATGCTTTCCCGTGCCAAAAAGAACGGTTCCGGTCTGATCTTTGCAAATCCAAACGCACCAAGCGGAATCGGTCTTAGCCGTGAAGAAGTTCGCAAGATGCTTAAGGAAGCTGATCCTGACCAGATCTTTGTTGTAGACGAAGCATATTGTGACTTTGGCGGTGAATCTTGTATTCCGCTGCTTGCTGAATTCAAGAACCTTCTTATCGTAAGAACATTTAGTAAGAGCCTTTGTGGTGCCGGAATGCGCCTTGGTTACATCGTTGCAAATCCTGATCTTGTAAACTATGTTACAACTGTAAAGAACAGCTTGAACCACTTTCCAATCGACGCCGTTAATCAGGTTGCCGGACTTGCTGCCTGCAAGAATCCAGCATATTACTGTGAATGTGCAAAAAAGGTTAGTGATGAACGTGAAAGCTTCCAGAAGTTCCTTTCAGAAAAGGGCTGGGAATACATTCCGTCAAAAACAAACTTTGTGCTTGCCCGCAATCCAAAAATGGCAGGAGAAAAGGTTTACCAGGCAATCAAAAATGAAGGTATCCTTGTTCGCCACTTTAGCACAAAAGGAATCGAAGATTACGTTCGCATCACAATCGGAACAAAAGAACAGATGGATGCACTTAAGAGCGCAATCGACAAAATCTAAGGAGACAGCATGAAATTTTTAGTAATCTCAGACATTCACGGAAATATCGAAAATCTTGAAAAACTGGAAGAGCAGTTCCAGGCGGCAGATGCAGTTCTGTTTGCAGGTGACTTCTGCGAATGTTTCAAGACAGAAACTTCAAAGCCAGTTCTTGACGCTCTTGTAAAAAAACACGACGAAATCTACGCAGTTCTTGGAAACTGTGACGAACCAGAATTCATTGAAGAACTTGAAGATGCTGGAATCAATGCAGAACGAGTTTTGAACTACACAGGCGGAGTTGCTATCGTAGGTTCTGGCGGAGGAAGCAAGTTTACAGGAAAAACTCCAAACGAACGTGAAGAAGACGACCTTCTTTCTGATTTTGACATCCTTAACCAGGAAGAATTCCAGGGCGACTATTCGAATGTGATTCTTATCAGCCACAATCCGCCAAAAGCAGAAAAAGTTGATTCTTTTGCTCCTGGAATGCACGCTGGTTCAGAAAAGTTTGCAGCCCTTATTGCAGAAAAAAAGCCGTTGGCGGTAATCACAGGACATATTCACGAAGGCTGTGCCGTAGAAAAGCTTGGTGATACAACAGTAATCAACTCAGGAAGCCTTGGAGAAAAGGGCAGTTACTGCTGGCTTGAAGTTGAAAAACAGTCCGGAAAATGGACTGTAAAATCAGCAGAAATAAAGGATCTTTAGGCAATAAAAAAGGAGCTTCTAAAAGCTCCTTTTTTTTTATCTGGACTGAACGATTCTGAATCCCATGTAGTCGTAACATTCGTTTGGGTCAAAGCTGTAGCGGTCTGCGGTGTAATAGAACATTGTGTATTCAGACCAGCTTCCGCCACGGCTTACCCGCTGACTGCCAATCTTAGGGCCCGAGGCTCTTTCACCTTCTGTCTGAGCTTCGTAATTGGCGAACCAGTCCCAGCAAAATTCCAGAACATTTCCAGACATGTCAAAGATTCCCGCAGCGTTAGGAGTTCCTGTGGCAGGAGTGTTATCATCTAAAGGAGAGCCGGCAGTTCCAGCAAGTTTTGTTGCAGTAGCGTTAGAGCTGATCCAGGCAAACTTTTCAGTTTCTTCCTTGTCATCTGTAGAAAGGTCACCGCTGGCTTTATTTCCCTTCTGAAATCCTTCCGATGTAATTCGTGCGGCACATTCCCACTCAGCCTCTGTTGGAAGTCTGAATCCGCTCAAAGAGTAATCACATTCTGCCAGATCACATTCAGCGGTCTTTGTGGAATCCTTTAACACTTTTCCCTGATAAGTGTAGCTTGGTTCAAGGCCACAGATTTCGCTAAAGGCGTTGCACCAGACAATCGCATCGTACCAGCTGATCATTGTTACAGGCTGACCGTGACCTTTTTTTGTAGGAAGCTTTCCCCGGCGACCGCGACTTCCTTCCTGTCCAGGATTCTGGAATTTATACCCCATCTTTTCGGCATCTCTGCGGATCAGGTACCACAAAGTGTAAGGAGTTTCATATTTGTTGATTGCAAATGGTGTCACAGTTCTTTCTGCGGTGTATGACTGAACGTCTTCTCCCATTACAAATGTTCCGCCGGGAATTTCAGCCATATCAAGGACGTTGAATCCCCCTTCGGCAAAAAATAAAGAGCCCATAAACAGGCAGACAAAAAGTGTGAGAATCTTTTTCATAAGAACTCCTCCGGATGAAATACAGAAAACTAGTCTTCAAGAGCGTCTTCGATAGATTTAAGTCGGCGTGCAGCCTTACGTTCTTTTCGACGCTGAGTGATAGTCTTTTTAGGTTCCTTAGGCTTACGAGGATAATTGCTTTCGTAAAGCAGAAGGATAACGTTTGTAACGAATACAGAGATGATACAGACACCGCCGATGATCCAGTTTGTCCATTTTCCGAATCGCACAAAAGGAAGGTCGATGTTCATACCAAAATATGAAGTGATGAAGGTAGGAACCATCATCAAAATGTTCAGGATGGAAAGACGCTTCATGTAAACGTTCAGGTTGTTTGAGATAACCGAGTCAAAGGCATCTGTTACGCCCAAAAGGACGTTTCTGTAAGTGTCGGCCATTTCGATAGCCTGGCGGTTGTCGATTTCAACATCTTCAAGCCAGTCCATGTCGTCGTAGTCCAGCTTAATCAGCTTGGTCTTGTGGTATTTTTCCAGCAAAAGCTGGTTACTCTTAAGAGAAGTCGTAAAGTAAACCAGAGATTTTTCCAAACTCAAAAGCTGAAGGATTTCTTTGTTTTCAACAGAAAGCTGCAGTTCGTTCTGGATGGCAGAAGACCGGCGGTTGATTTCCTTAAGGTAACGAAGGAAGGTTACGTTTGCACGTCCAAGAATGCGCATTACAAAAGCAGGGAAGTCGCTGAGCTGAATGCCCTTTACGCGACCCATGGCAAAGTCCCTCAAGACTTCACAGTCAGTCCAACAGATTGTAATGAGAACATTGTCCTTGATGATGATACCAAGCGGAATCGTAAAGTAAGGAGTTTCTGCAGAAGGTTCAAAAATTGGCAGACGAAGAATAGTAAGAACATAGCCTTCGCCGTCTTCAAGACGAGAAAGTTCGTCCGGGTCGAGAATGTCCAGAAGGTGATCTGGATCAATTCCGTATTTTTCCTGAATCAATTCAACGTCATCGCGGGTAACAACTCTGGCATCAACCCAGGTACGAGCTTCTGTGTTCAGTTCTTCTTCTTTTACTTTTGAAAGTTTTCCGCTTTCGTCCTGCTGCCAGTAAGTAATCATTGAGTTGCCCTCGCTTTAAGAGATTAAAAAAATATTACCATAAAAAAAAATCAGTTACAACTTTGCATTTTTTTTATTTCTCGCGCGATATATATGTTGAAGGAGAATTTTTAAGATGACTAAAACTTTAGTGGCCGCCAAGTGCCTGCGGTCAATCCTAGTGCTGGTGTTGTTATGCGGTTGTAAAAGCCTGTTCGCCACAGGACCTTATTCCTTGTTTTGCGATAGTCCTGTCCTTAGTGACCGGATGGCTTACGGCTACGGCTTTAAGAACAACAGTGAAAAAAGTGTGGTTAAAGTGGAACTTGTTCTAAGCCTTTACGACAGCGACGGTGAGCCTGTTTTTGATACAGACTGGATTACTGTGGAAGTGCCACTTTTTACAGAACCTGGCACCGTAACCCAGGACCAAATTGACCTTTCCCCATACATCACAGACCTCCCGGAAGACTTCGCCACAGACTACTTCTACGCCAGCAAAATCTGGTACCAGGACGGCACCCTCTGGCAAGACCCCTACGGCAGATACGCAGAGTAGTGGGGCATAAAAAAAGGCGCCAAGGATGGCGCCCTTTGAATGTTGCTCGAATGTGTGCGAGTTTTGCAGTATGCAAAACTCGTTATTATAATTTTTCCATGGATGGAAAAATTATAATGGGATATTACCATGCTTCTTAGCAGGCTTATCCATAGACTGCTTGTCAGCAAGGAACTTCAAGCTGTTTGCAACGTATTTACGTGTTTCTTCTGGGTTGATAACTTCAGAAACATAACCGCGTTTTGCAGCGATAGTTGGAGTCATGATTTCGCTTTCGTACTTAGCCTTCTGTTCAGCTACGTATTCAGCTTTTTCAGGATCCTTCATTTCCTTAGCGTAAAGGATTCCAACTGCACCGTCAGCACCCATTACAGCGATTTCAGAACCTGCCCATGCGTAAACATAGTCAGCACCGATGTGCTTAGAACACATAGCGATGTAAGCACCACCGTAAGCCTTGCGGAGGATTACAGTTACCTTTGGTACAGTTGATTCACTGTAAGAGTAGATAACCTTAGCACCGTGGCGGATGATACCTTTCTGTTCTTCCTGTGGACCTGGGATGTAACCTGGTGTGTCAACAAAAGTAACAAGTGGAATATTGTAAGCATCGCAGTAACGAACATGGCGAGCGATCTTGTCTGAAGAGTCACAGTCAAGAACACCACCCATTCCCTTAGGGTTGTTAGCAACGATACCAACTGAACGACCTTCGATCTTAGCGAAACCTGTTACACAGTTTACAGCAAATTCTGCTGATGTTTCGAAGAATGAATCATCGTCACAAACGTCATTGATTACATCGCGAACGTCGTAACCCTGGCGTGTATTTTCTGGCATAACCTTCTGGATATGCTTAGCTTTCTTTGATTCGTCAAACTTGAACTTTGCAGCCTGAACAAGTTCATCACCGTAGTAGTGTGGAATGTAGTCAAGCAAAGCGCGAACCTGACGGAAACATTCTGGTTCAGATTCACAACGGAACTGTGCAACACCAGACTTCTTAGAGTGGATTGAAGCACCACCAAGGTCTTCTGCAGAAATGTCCATGAACATAACTGACTTAACAACCTTAGGACCAGTAATGAAAAGCTGAGAAACCTTGTCTACAGCAAAAATAAAGTCTGTGATTCCAGGTGAATATACGGCACCACCGGCACAAGGACCAGCGATGATTGAAATCTGTGGTACAGAACCAGAAGCACGAACGTTCTGGTAGAACAAATCACCGTAACCGCAAAGTGCGTCTACACCTTCCTGGATACGAGCCCCACCCGAGTCATTGATTCCGATTACAGGACAACGAGCCTGGATAGCTTTATCGATAAGTTCAGCGATCTTTTTACCGTGCATAAGCCCCAAAGATCCACCCTGAACAGTAAAGTCCTGAGCGTATACGGCAACCTTACGGCCATTGATTGTACCAAAGCCTGTGATTACACCGTCGTAAGGAATGTCTTTCTTGTCCATTCCGAAACTTGTACAGTTGTGGCGAACGCCAGAATAGATTTCCATGAAAGAGTCTTTGTCGCAAAGGTGTTCAATGCGTTCAATCGCATGCCACTTACCCTTTTCATGCTGTTTTTCAACATTGTATTTGTATGAAGCCATATTAGATGGTTACCTCCAAATTATTTTCGCCTTTCATATTATAAAAACGATTGTTTACTGTCAATGACATTTTTTTAATTTTTGTCAGAATAAAAGGGAGGTGACCTGAAAGTGACTAGAAGCCTTTCTTGTTCAGACGTTCTTCTTCGTCTTTCAAAGATTGGAGTGTTGGAAGCCAGCGGAAGTCCTTGCGGATTGCGTCCACAGAATCAAAAATCTTTCCTTCGTGTTGCAAAAGGGCATTCTTGTAAGCCAATGAAACTGGAAGGGGAGAGATTATTTCCACATCAGCCTTCTGGTTCAAAGAAAGTATCTGCCAGCGGTTTTTGATGTATTTCAAAGTGACTACGGTAGAAACAGTTTCAACTGCGATCTGATTATCCTGGTTATGAACAAGATAGTAGTGAACGATATGTTCCGCATCAGGAGACTGTTCGATCTTACCGGAACCGTCTTCTGCGAAAAGCTTTCTTACAGGATGATTTTTTCTGGTAGGAACAGCAAGGTTCAGGCTGCTTTCTTTACCGTCAATGTTAAAGTTTGTGATGCCGTAAATGTAATGTGAATAGGACTTTGTAGAGTCCGGCTCAAAGAACATCCAGTTTTCAGGAGTTGAGATGCCGGAATCAAAGTTGTAGGCGCTTCTCATCTGTCCTGTAACGTAAAGCTGCGGAACCTGAGAAATGTATGGTTGTGCCTGAGGACAGTCCTTTGCAGCAGCCAGCATCAGGTCTGTGTCCATGGTGTGGATTCCTTTGTAAAAAACTTCCACAGTCTGTTTTGAATCCAGCCCGATAACAGTCGGCTTTTTGCCGTTTTCCTTAATAATTGTAACTGTTGTTATTGTAGCAAAGATACAGAATGCCAGAGCTGCGGCTGCTTTTGGCCAGTGCTTTCGAACAAAGCGGCCCCGGTTCAGGTCCTTCTGGCTTTTTTCAGCGTAAGCCTTTACCTGCAGCTCAAATTTTTCTTCGCTTACTGCATGTTTTTTGCTTTCGCATTCAAGGATTTCAGCCTTCAGAAGATCAATGGGGAAGTTTTCTTTAAGGAGATTACCATCCAGCAAACTGTTTATTGCTTTTGCAAGCTTTTTATCGATGCCGTTCACGTAAAGTTCAACAGGAAGAAAGTTTCTGTCGCTGATCTTAAGGTCTTTTTCTTCAGAGAAGGGAAGGGTCTTGCTAACTGCAAAATAAGCCATCACTCCAAGGGCAAAGCTTAGTGCGTGAACACCGCTGGCAACGTAATCTCTCCAGCAGTTCTGATAAAAGTCGTAAACTTCCTTTCCAAAGTTGGCGATTGAACGGTCAAAAGTTTTTTCTGGCAGCAAAAGAATAGAACCGTCAGCCTTGTTCACGATGATTCCTGTGGCTCCGTTTACTGGAAGTGTTTTATTGCTTGAAATGAATTGAGAATAGATCTGGCAGATTGAAAGAAGAGTTTCGTCCAGCCCAGGATCCTGGCTTTCGATCATTTTCTGAAGTGTGATTCCTGAATGTTTCTGGCAAAAGTAAACCCGTTCTTCTTCGGTTTTGCTTTCGTCAAATTTCCAGTCTTTTTCAACCTTCCATTCGGAATCGTGTTTTTTAAGGAGCGCTCCCGTTTCGTTCAGTAAAAGCGAAAACTTAGTCTTTCCGAACATCATTTCATCCAGTCCGGAAGAAAGCCATATTTTGTCATCTTTAAAAGAAACTACGTTTGTGGGAGCGATGGAGTTCAAATCAATACCTCTTGAGAAGACGGCTAAAACTACCAGTCTCTCTGAATGTATGTTGCCTTAGGTCTGGCTGTAATGTCAACTCGTCGGTTCTGGGCACGGCCTTCTTCTGTTTCGTTGGAAGCGATTGGACGTGTTGCACCGTAACCTTTGTAAGTAAAGAACTTTTCCGGAATTCCCTGAGCTACAAGAGCCTTCATTACAGTGCGGGTTCTTTCGATCGAAAGGTTCATCTGTCCTACAGGCTTACCGATGTCTGCACAGTGGCCTTCTACCAGGATACTGAATTCGTTGTCCTTGATGATTTCTGACAGCATGTCGGCAATCTTTCTGATTCGAGGAGCTTCATTTGGCAGAAGGTTTGGTGAATCCGGAACGAACTTAAGGTCAACGCTAAAGAGGATTCCAGTCAAAGTGTCAGAAATGTCGATGTCTGGCACCTTGTTTTCGTACATGTATTTCTTGATCTGCTTAAGGCTGGCGTAATATTCAGGAGTTTTCTCTGGAAGCTGTACGTCATACACAAGATTTTTCTTGTCCAGGAGCACAACAACTTTTCCTTCGGCCAAAAGCTTGCGGTTTGCGTCTACTGTGATGATCTTAAGGGCATCTTTTCGGCGAATAAGTGGATCTGTTCTGTTTCTACCATATACTTTGCAGGCTTTGATGTACAAAGGATCAGTTCCGACTCTTTCTTCGTAAAGCTCAAAGTTGTCCTGCCAGTTGTAGGCTACAAGTCCCTGATTCTGAACGACTTTTTTGTCAGCGATGTTCTTTTCGTAAATGATGTTCATTTCTTCGTCCCAGATTGTTGGGAAAAAGGCAGGGAAAACTTCGCTGGAAACGTATTCTCCATGAACTGGAAGTGCGCCACGAGCGTCGATGATGATTCCAGAGTATGCGCGGCTTGCAACGATGTCGATTGGTTCTTCCGGAGTGTATGGATACTTGTGTTTTACAAGAAGACGGCCAATGTTTTCCATGTCGATGGTGTTTGTTGTTTTTGCAGTCTTTCCGTCAGGTGAAAAAAGGGCAGGAGTCTGTCTTGCCTGTTCCACGATTCCTGTAACCTGTTCAAGGGTGATCACATCATCTAGAACCATGTCTCCCAGGTAGCTGGCAGAGTCAACGTAAAGTGAAAGCACAGGATCCTTCAAAAGGGAAGGAGTCTTTATGCGGATAAGGCTTTCTGCGGAATTTCTTCCTGCCGGTAAAGTCATTCCCGCCTTGTTGATATCAAGGGTAATCTGAGAAGTGAATTTCTTAGTTGTCCAGTCAACCTTGCTTGAAGAAGCCAAAGTGCTGTTGTCGATTTCCGCAAATGCTGAACCTAAAACTGCTGATACTGCAAATACTGCTAATAATTTTTTCATATAAAACACCATATAGATTTTCGGTGGATTTAATCTGAGGTTTTAGTTAAATATCCCATTTGATTCAGGGCATAAGCGCAGGAATCCTTCATTCCTTCCGGTACACGGATCTTGTATTCCTTGTTTGGAGGAGTCATCCGTTTTACCAAGGCACTGTTCAGGTCATAAAAGTCTTCCGCGTCAATTCTAAGTTCATGGGCAAGCTGGTTAAGGTAAACGGTCTTGTAGACTGTCACATATTCAAACATTCCTGCTCTGGTTTCCAATGTTGTGCCGTTCCAAGCTCTGGCAGAAGGAAGCTTTACACCGTAATATTTTGCGTTTTCCACAACATCTGCAATTGCCAGCAGCTTTGGCACATATCCAGTTGCCTGGTCGCTTAAGTAACCGTGATTTCTAAGGTACCAGAAATCTCTGCTTCCGGCCTTTTTGATGGCTTTGTTCAAGGCTCCGGCACCGCAGTTGTAGGCGGTTATGGCCAGCAGCCAGTCACCAAAGGTCTTGTAGTTGTCCTGAAGTTTTCTAAGGGCTGCATCAGTTGATTTCCAGGGATCCAGACGCTCGTCAACATAATCGTTGTATTCCAGAAGCCCCGAGATGCTGTTCAACATAAACTGCCACATTCCTGTGGCGCCGCTTCTGGATTTAGCGTAAGGGTTGTAGTTTGATTCAATCAGCGGAAGATATTCCAGAATAGCCGGCATCTTTCGTTTTTCCAGCTCGTTGCGTACAAAGATTCTGTACTGCTGGCCTTCATCCAGTACGTTGTAAAGCCAGTCCTTGTGGGTTGTAAGATATTTTTCCCTCAGGGAGCAGACAGATCCGTCATTCATCCCTGAAAAGCCAAGATTTTTGTAGGCAGGTTTAGTCCCTTCTGAAAAGACCTTTCCAGAAAAGACAAAAGAGAAGAGTAGTAAAGTTAAAAAACTTTTTTTCAAAGCCATTAAAGCTTTTCACCGATGTAGATTCCGGCCCATTCCCAGTTACCGTGGATATCAGGGTCCAGAGGAAAGTTAACCTTTCTGAAATAGAGGTACCATACAGAAACGTACTGGCTCCAACCCCAGGTGCGAAGGTATGCTTCGTTAGAGGTAGACATTTCGTCCAGTTCCTGATTAAAGCGAACTCGGTTACCGCGCATGAAGTTTCGCATACTGAACTCTTCCTGTGCGTTAGGGTCCATTTCATCCTGTTTCCAGGACATAGAGAAGAAGTTTACGCCGGCACGATATTTATCCAACGAGCGCCAGTCATAATTGCGGATAGCCTTCTTGACAGCGCCTTCCAGAGCAGTAAGACTTTCGAAAGTCCAATCCTTTGGTGAGTTGCTGAATCCAACCAGCTGACGGGCTTTCTTATATGCGTTAGGTTCTCCTGCGATCTGAATTGTAGAACTGTCAGGCTGTGCAAGGAACATGGAATATGCTTTGAGAGCCTCATCCCATTCGTTTTCCTTTTCATATTCCAACGCAAGACGAAGGTAAAGCTCAGTGATGGAAACATTTGTAGGGAATCGGTTAATAAGTTCGTTAAAATAGTGGATTCGGCTTCTTGGGTTTGTGGAAATCTGAATCAGATTCTGGAGACACATGAAGTGAATTGAATTTCCCTTTACAAGAAGATCCTGGTATCCAAGAAGAATGCGGTCAAAGTAGTATTCGGCAACTGGTTCCGCACCGTTAGAAAGGTAAGTTGAGGCGGTTCTCAAAAGCCAGTATGCGTTGTACTTGTCGTCTGGGTGCTCTTCTACCCAGCTTGTAAGAAAGAGGATGAGTCCCTGCTGATCACCAAGTTCAACCAGGTTGTTTGCAATCTGATTTACGATAGCGTAACGGCTTACCGCGTCAAGATTCTGATTTTCCAGAAGAGAGTAGAGTTCTGTCTGAGATTTTTCGATGGCTGCGTTCTTAGTGTCTTCTTCTGTCTTGCAGGAAATAAACAAAAACGAAACTGCAAGAGTCATAGCAAGGGCAATTCTTTTACCTGTCATAATTCAAATCTAGCACGTTCATAACTTGTTGGCAAGACAAGGCTTGTTGGTGTATTCTATATAATTGTACATACTATAAGCCTTAGGCTATTCTGGAGATCTTATGAAAAAACCAAATGTTAAGATTTTAAACACTATTCTGGCTTTGGGCATGCTTCTGATTGCAGCCGGTTTCTTTTTTATTCTTTGTTGTGCAGGAACAAATCCAGGACTTTCAGTTTCCCTTGTTCCAGGTGTGCTTTTGCTTGCCGGTATGGTCGATCTTTATATCTACATTGCCTTCAAGGCTACTCCTTTTAGATTGTTTCTTGGATTAGATTTGTGCAGTTTTGGAGTGCTTTCCTTTATTCTCATATTCTTTAATATTCCAGTAGAAATTTCTGTGTTATGGCCAATTTATGTTTTGCTTACTGCTATTTCCCTTTTTGTTGCAGGCAGAACTAAAGGCAAAAAGTTTTCTATTAATTACGATTTGAGTGCCCTTATCATGGCGGCATTTGGAATCCTTTTCTTCCTGTTTTCTTGTGATGTAATTAAGATTTCTTTCAGTCAGTTGGCTCTGTATGCCTTTCCTGTGATTTTGATCTGTGGTGGAGTTTGTCTTATGCTTTTGTTTGTAAGACGCAAGCGATTGCTTGAACTTTTGCCAGAGGAAATGTCAAAAGAACTGAACAGTGGTGAAAATCCTGACGATACTGTAGATGACGATTCCGGTGTAATTTTGTGATAAAAAAAACTTTCTCTGCTAGGAATTTATCTTCTCTTCTTTTGGGCGTAGTATTGACTGCGCTGGTTTTTTCATGTGCAAGTACACCTGAAAAGACCGTAGGGGGATTTTCCTCTGGCAGTTTTGAAGGTAATCCTACTCCGGTAGAGGAAGAAAAAACTGCCATCTCTGCGGAATCTGACGCTGGCAGAAAAAACAAAAGCTATACCTATTTTTCTCGAATTGATGAATCCATCATGACAGAGGTTGAAATCGGTTCTCCATCATCCTTAAGAAAAGCTGCTTCTGCTTTAAGACGTTCGGAAGGAGAATTCGGCGATCCAGAAAAGGTTCTTCTTGCTGTAGAGGCCAATATCATGCAGCTGGTTTGGACCAACGAAAGGGTAGACTGGGAATCACCAGCAATTTCATCAGATACCCCTTACATGGGAGCGATCAATTCAGCTAAAAACGGCATTTACGACATGAGCACAGGGAACGTTGATTTCCTTACGATTCTTCTTCCTTCTTTGGTTGTTACAAAGGTTCAGGATGTGAGCGGTTTTTTTGCAGAGTCGGAAAAAGCTCTTCAGAAATGTCTTTCAATCAGAAACAATTCGGTTCTTGCATTCTATCTTTTGGGGACCTTGTATAAAAAAGCAGGTAATCTTTCCAGAGCTCTTGTCTGCTTTAAGAATGCGTCACAGCTGGCTCCGGAGTGTTTTCAGACTGCATACGCCTATGCAGAAGCACTCTATCTTTCCGGGGCTGTAAAGGATGCGGATTCAGTTTCCCGTCAACTCGTCCTAAAATACCAGTCAAACATTCAGGTTCTTAAGCTTTGTGCAAACATCGCCTATGACCTTAAGGACTATAATTCTGCAGAAGAAAACATTTCCCGTGTCCTTCAGCAGGATCCAAACGATCTTCCTTCGGTTTTGTTCCGAGCAAGAATCCTCATCGAAAAGAAAGATTATATTCATGCGGCTTCTTTGCTGGATATGTATTCCCGTCAGGATAGTACTTCAAAAGACTATCTTCTCCTTAGAGCTAGAATTCAGTATGACTGGTCAAAGAATACAATTGCGGCAGTTTCTACCATAGAAAGTGCTCTTAAAAATTATCCTGATGACAGCGAAGTTCTTCTGTTTGCAGCCAGAATTTCTGCAGCAGCAAATGTTCCTGTAGCCGGTAAGTATGTTGAAGATTATGCTAATGCCGTATTTGAAAAAGATCCTTCAAATGAAGAAGCTTTGAAGTATGCTGTAGAAGGTGCGATCTTAAAGAAGAACTGGAAAAAAGCTTATGAACTGAGTCAGACTCTTGTTTCTAAAAAGACTGTCCGTGAAAACTCGTTCAATCACATAAAGATCTGTCTAGCCCTTAAAAAATACGACGAAGCCTGGAACATGATTTCACCTATTTATAGAAGCAATTCCAATGATGAGGATGTTGTCCAGTATTATGTTCAGGTGATGGTCCAGTCGGGAAGAACTCAGCAGGCGTCTGGTCTTATTAATCAGCTTTTGCCAACGGCTTCATCAAAATTAAAAAGTTGCCTCTATTATCAGAGAAGTTATATTCAGGCATCGGAAGAGGCTCTTCTTTCTGACCTTAGGGCAAGTCTTATCGCCAACCCTCGTAACAGTGACGCCCTTTTCAGACTGTACGAAATCTATTACGCAAAGAAGGATTATCGCAAGGCTCAGTATTATCTAAAGCAGGTTGTAGCCTTGAATCCATCCGACTCAGAAGTGAGAAAGCTTAATGAAGAGCTTACCAACTTATTAAAATAAAATTATTTGACTTCTGTTCTTAAAGTATTATCATTTTAATCCTATGAAAAAACTAGTTATCGCTGTTGCGGCAATCATTGCTTGTGCTGCAGGAGGTTTTGCAAAACCAAAGACTGTTGTCCCTGTGGCTGTTCCTGGATCATTTGATAATGCGGCTCCTGCTAAAATGAAGGACGTTCTTGCATTGGATGAAAAACTCAATCCAAAAGATGATGAATTTATTGTTTACTATGTTCGTAAGGATGCAAACTATGCTCCTTGGGCATTGTGGATGTGGGCTAATCCAGGTGGAGATGGAAACGCAACATGGCCTTATTGTCAGGACTGGAAAGTTCAGGACGGAATCGGTTACATGCGCTTTAAGCTTGACGGCTCTACTACTGGTGGAGAAAAATTCGTTTCCGATGACGGTGTTGTTGGCCTTATTGTTCGTCAGAAAGAAGAGTGGAACAAAGATGGTCGTGATGACCGTCTGTGGAACATCAATGTTTCAAAGAAAGCTGCGATTTTCTCTGGTGACCAGGGAACTTATGCTGCCATCGACTATAAACCTTCTATCAAAAAGGCTGAACTTACTAAGCTTAATCAGATAGACATCACACTTTCAGGTGGTTTTGCCCTTGATGTTGATGGAAATAAATCAGGTTTTTCTGTTGTTACAGCAACTGGAAAGGAATATGCCATTGCCAGTGTAATCAATGCTGAATCTCCAGCAGATCCATCCATGAATATGGCTAAGTACATCACAATCAAATTGGCAGAAAATGCTTCTGCTGGTGATGCCCTTGTGGTAAAAAATCCAAGTTTCCTTACAGATGCTAAAGTTAATAGTGCAAACCTTGCTTTCCAGATTGCAGAAAGCTGTTCTCCTGCAACAACAGAAGTTCTTGGCTGTGAATTTGATGGTCAGAAAGCAGTTTTCAAGCTTTGGGCACCAACTTCAACTTCATGTAAAGTAAAAATTTATGTGAGCGGAAAGGAACCTCTTGTAAGCAACATGTCTTTTGATGCAAAAACAGGTGTTTGGTCATATACATGCTCAGAATCTGGCATCGATGGTTGTGCTTACGACTATATCCTTGAAAATTCAAAGGGAACAGTTGCTGTTCTCGATCCTTATGCTAAATCAATGACTCCAGACGGAAAGGCTTGTATCGTTAATATGAACAGCGAAAAGGCTGGAGTTCAGAACGAGTCATACGTAAAGCTTGCTAAACGTGAAGATGCTGTTATCTACGAAGTTTCAGTTCGTGACTTTACAATCAGCCCAGATGCTGGCGTAGAGGCTATGCCTGGTACATATAAGGCTTTCATCGAAAAGATTCCTTATCTTAAGCAGCTTGGAATCACTCACGTTCAGCTTATGCCTGTTATGAACTTCTTCTTTAATGATGAAACAAACAAGGCTTATGAAAGCTCTGGTACAGTTATTGGAAATAACTATAACTGGGGTTACGATCCACATAACTATTTCACTCCAGAAGGTTGGTATGCTACTGATGCTTCAGATCCATATAGCCGTGTAAGTGAACTTCGTGAATTGATCGACGAATGTCATAAGGCTGGTCTAGGAGTTCTTCTTGACGTAGTTTACAACCACATGGCAGGAACACAGTTCCTTGACGATATCGTTCCTGGATACTATTTCCGTACAAATGCTAACGGTGGATTTACAAGTAATTCTGGTTGTGGTAACGATACAGCTTCAGAACGTAAGATGATGAAGAAACTTATTGTTGATTCAACTTCTTACTGGGTAAAGAATTACAAAGTTGATGGTTTCCGTTTTGACCTTATGGGACTTATGGAAGCAAATTCTGTAACCGAAGCCTATAATGTTTGTTCTAAAATTGATTCCTCAGTTCTGTTCGAAGGAGAAGGCTGGAAGATGTACAACGGTCCAAAGGGTACCCTTGGTATGGACCAGAACTACATGTTGAATACAAATTCAGTAGCCTGCTTCAACGATGAATTCCGGGATACATTTAAGGCTGGAGGTTTTAACGAAACTGGACGCGGTTTCATCACAAAGAAGGGTATGAGCAGTGAAAAGCTCTTCCGTCAGGTAACAGGTAATCCTGTTTCTAATTTCCATACTGATACTCCAGGCGACAGCTTGAACTATCTCGTATGTCATGACGGTCTTACATTGCACGATGGCATTGTAAACAACCTTCGTCTTGATGAAAAAGTTGACCGTACAGAAATTATTCAGCGCATTAAGCTTGGTAACTTCTTTGAATTGACTTCTCAGGGAATCGCATTCCTTCACGCAGGTCAGGAAAGAGGTCGTACAAAGCCAAACCTTAAGGCGTCAAAAAATGAATGTATCGGAAACTTCGTACGCAACAGTTACGATTCTTCTGACAACATCAATCAGATTGTCTGGACTCTTGATCCAGAATATGAAAATCTTCGTGCTTACACACAGGGACTTATCGAACTTCGTAAGGCTTACGGTGTGTTCCGTATAGGCGATGCAAAGAAAATTGCAAAAAGCTTCAAAAATATGGAAATCGAAGATAACTTGAATTTGGTGTTTGGTTACACAATTAAAGAGGGAAAGACCACATGGATGGTGGTAGTAAACGCTAAAAATGAAAATACAAAAATTAATGCTGGCGTTTCTCTCAATAGTAGTGTAATATATGTAGATAGCGAATCTGCTAGCAAGGACGGCATTGCTGATCCTAAAGGTGTTAAGTTGGATGGTTCGACAATCGAATTGGCTCCACTTACAGCTACTGTGATTCGCATCAATTAAAATTGTTTTCATAAAGAAAGTTTGATTGTTCATCCTTTCTTGAGATATGGAGGAAAAAATGAAAAAATTGGTTTTGGCTGCAGCAGCACTTGCTATGGCTTCAACAACATTCGCTGCTTCAAAGAAAGCTGCATTGAAAGTATGGGAATCTGATGGTCCTGAAAAGACATTTATCCAGCAGGCTATCAAGGATTACAAAAAGGTAAATCCTAACGTAAAAATTACTTACGAACCTGTTGCTTCAACAGACGCTCGTGCAAAGATCGAATTGGACGGTCCAGCTGGAGTAGGTGCTGACGTATTCGTAACTCCACACGATCATATTGGTGCTTTGGTACAGGGTGGACACGTTCTTCCTGTAGATGATGCAGCTGCTTACATGTCAAACTTCCTTGATATGGCTAAGATGGGTGCTTCATACAATGGTTCTGTTTACGGTTACCCACTCGGTGCTGAAACTTATGCTTTGTTCTACAACAAGGATCTCGTAAAAGAAGCTCCAAAGACTTGGGACGAAGTAATTGCTTTCGCAAAGACATTCAATAACAAGGCAGAAGGTAAGTATGCTTTGGTATGGGCTGTAGCTGATGGTTACTTTGGATACATGTTCATGGATTCTTTCGGTGCTCCATTGTTCGGACCAGAAGGAAACGATCGTAAGCAGCATAACTTGAACAGTGCTAACGCTATCAAGGGTCTTACATACTTCCAGAGTCTCCGCAAGCAGATTCTTGACATCCCAGCTGCCGATGCATCTGGTGACTTCTGTAACGCTCAGTTCGCTGAGGGAAAATCAGCTATGATCATCACAGGTCCATGGAAGATCACAGACTTCAAGAAATCTGGTGTAAACTTCGGTATCGCAACAATTCCTGCATTCCCAGGAACAGATCACCCAGGTAACACATTCTCTGGTGTTCGTCTTGCATTCGTTTCTTCTTACTCTGAATTCCCAGAAGAAGCTAAGGACTTTGCAAAGTTCATCACATCTAAAGAAATGTTGGAAAAGCGCTTTGCTTTGACAGATCAGATCCCACCACGTAAGGATATTGATACAAACAAGGACCTTTCTAACGGTATCAAGGCTCAGCTCGTATATGCTAAGCCAATGCCAACAATCCCACAGCTCGGTACATACTGGTCTGCAATGGGTTCAGCTTACTCAGGAATCTGGGACGGCGACGATGTTAAGACTGACCTTAACGCTGCTGCTGCCGCTATGGAAGCTGCTAAATAAGTCGAATCTTTAAAGATTCTTATATAAGGTACAAATACACAGTGCTTACTCGCACTGTGTATTTGTGTTAATAATAGTTAGGAGTATGGAATGAGTAACACCGTGAACCCAGAAAAGATCAAGAAAGCGCCAATTGCTTCTTCTTGTTTTATGGGATTAGGCCAGATTTTGTTCCTTAAGCAGTACATCAGAGGTGCACTTTTCGCTATCGTTGAAGTAGTGATGCTTTGCTGTATTATTTTTGGTACAAAAAAGATTATTCCTGCAAACAATTCAGAATATAACTATCTCCGCTCTGTTCCTGATACAGAAGAAATGGTTGAATATCTTGAAGATGCAGAATATTCAAAATTAGACAAAATTATGAAATCCAGAGCGAAAGCTATGGAAAGCTTCTTTACCAAGAAGGCTCCAAAAGCCTGTGGTAAAGCATTCTATAAAGCTGCTGTCCTTGAAGCAGAAGAATTGAAGGGCGATAAAGCAGAATATAAAGATGCAATTGCAGAAGCAAAAGAAGAAAGAGATTCTCTTGTAGAAGAACTTTCTGAAACTCTTGGTGATTATGTTTATACATATGACAAAGATGACAAAATAGCTGCTTATGAAAACGAATCAGATGCATCATTCGAAGTATCTGACTACGATGAAATTTATGAACTTTATGAAGGTCTCGCAGCTAAATATGACCTTAAGCTTGCTAAAGTAATGGCAAAGATGGAAGCAAAGAATTACGCTTCTCAGTTGAAAGAATTGAAGAAGACAGTAATTGCTGAAATCAACGCTGAATACAAAACAGAACTTTCTGAAATTAAGAGTTCTTTTGCACTTAATGGTTCAACTCTTGAAGTTTCTTCTAACAATAACTCTCGTAAAGAGACTATTAAAGAAAAGAAAGAAGATAGAGATGCTAAGATCGAAGAAGCTCTTGCTTCAATCGAAAATGCTTTCGACGAAAATTATGATGGTTGTGCTATCTGTAAGTCTGCTGCTAAAAAAGGTCAGCGTTCATTGGCTCACAGAGCATGGTTTAGAGGTCCTGTAGTAACTTCACTTGCAGGTCTTGTTACTCTTGGTAACAAACAGCCAACAACTGTTACAAAATATATGGATCATTCGATCTTTATGATGATCAACGGTATCATGGCTTTGATTATCATTGGTTTCTTCGTTGTACTTTACATCTTCAACATTAACGGTGCTAATTCAGCTGTTAAGAAGATTTTGAAGAACGGTAAGTTCCCAACAATGAAAGAAGCTCAGAATGACCTTTCACAGAACTCATTTGCAACAATCGGTATTTCGCCAGCAGTTGTAATGATTGCTATTTTCTCAATCATTCCATTGTTGTTCTCTGCATTGGTTGCATTTACAAACTATTCTTCACCAGAACATATTCCGCCTAACAACCTCGTTGACTGGGTAGGACTCCAGAACTTTGGTCAGATGTTCTCTTTGAAGGCTAGTGCTGAACTTGGTGGTGGTGCATGGGCTAAGACATTCGGATGGACAGCTATCTGGACATTGGTTTGGGCCGTATTCGCTACATTTACATGTTTCTTCGTAGGTTTCTTCTATGCATTCGTACTTCAGGACAAACGTGTAATTATTCCAAAATTCTTCCGTACTGTTTACATTCTTCCTTATGCTATTCCAACAATGCTTTCATTGTTCGTTTGGGCAAACCTTTTGAATGGTACAATTGGTCCTATCAACCGTACTTTGCAGTTGCTTGGATTCATTGATAAACCAATTCCATGGCTTTCTGACCCATGGGTAGCAAAGGGTTCTTTGATCTTCGTAAACATCTGGATTGGATTCCCTTACTCAATGATTCTTACAACTTCTTCAATGACTGCTATTTCTAACTCATTGTATGAAGCTGCAGTAATCGATGGTGCTACAAAGTGGCAGCAGTTCAAGAGCATTACATATCCTCTTGTAATGTTCCAGTTGAAACCAACTTTGATCATGCAGTTCGCAGGTAACATCAATAACTTCGGTGCTGTATTCTTCCTTACAGGTGGTGGTCCAAACATGCCACAGGCCGGTCTCACAACAGTTACAAACTGTGGTGCAACAGACTTGTTGATCTCTTGGATCTACAAACTTACTATGAATACTCCATCAAGATACAACCTTGCGTCTGTACTTTCTTTGCTCGTATTCGTTGTACTCGTTCCATTCGCTTTGTATAACTTTACAAGAACAAAGTCATTCAAGGAGGGTGAAGTATGACAAAGCAGCTTAGTAAAGCTACACCAATCAGTATTATTATCAATATCATTTTGATAATTAACGTATGTATCGTATTGTACCCTGTATTGTTCACAGTAAGTTCTTCTTTCACTAAGTCGAACTCATTGGCTGCAACATCAGTTATTCCTTTTACAGATCAGAAAGATTTGTCTCAGACAGACTGTATGATTTGTTATGGAACTGGTCATAAAGTTGATACATCTAAGAGAGTTAAGTTTGGTTCTCTTGAACCATCTATGAAAGAAACTTTCGCAAATATGACAAAGTCATCTGTATTCCCAGTTTTGAATACAGAAATTGACGGAGTTGCTGCAACAGTTGCTCCAACAGATCTTTTCGTTGCTGATGCAATTAAAGAATCTGTTGCTTTAAAGAACAACGATGCAGATTCAAAGAGAGTTGTAATTGCTACATATTCAGAAGAACTTTGTGATTCATGTAATGGTACTGGAAAACTTCTTTGCTATAGCTGTAAGGGAACAGGAACTAAGAAACTTAAGGTTAAGTCATATTTTATCGACGAAAACGGTAAAAAGAGAGCTTACTTTGGTGAAAAGATTCTTGACTGTACAGTTTGTGAAGGTAAAGGACAGGTAGAAAAGCTTAGAACTGCATTCAAGTTCAAGAAGCCTTCTCTCTATCAGTATCAGCGTTTGCTTACTAACCCAGACAAACTTGTTAAGGGTGAAACAAGCGTTCATGGTACAAACTATAAGAACTGGTATTTGAATACACTTAAGATTGCTTGTATGAACACAATTCTTACAGTATTCATTTGTACTACAACTGGTTACATCTTCTCACGTTTTGAATTTGCAGGACGTAAGCAGATCATGGCTGGTATGATCGTACTTCAGATGTTCCCAAGCTTCATTGGTATGGTTGCTACATACGTAATCTTGTGGAAGTTCAACGCTTTGAATACACTCTGGGGTCTGGTTCTTGTATATGCTTCGGGATCTATTCCATTCAACGGTCAGTTGATGAAGGGTTACTTCGATACAATGCCAAAGGATATTGCAGAAGCTGCTTATATTGACGGTGCTTCTCCACTTGTTGCATACCTTCGTGTAATTCTTCCTGCTGCAAAACCACAGATCGTATTCCTTACATTGACTAGTTTTACTGGTCCATGGATGGATTATATCTTCCCTCGAATGGTTCTCCGAAGTGATGATAAGAAGACATTGGCTGTTGGTCTTTATGAAATGATCAGTGGTCGTTCAAACGATAACTTTACTATGTTTGCTGCTGGTGCGATCCTTGTTGCTGTTCCATTTACAATCCTGTTTATGGCTGGACAGAAAACATTGTTGATGTCACTTGCTGGTACAAGTGGTAAAGAGTAAAAACTAAAATTAATTCCATACAAAAAGCAGTCTGTAACTTTTTACAGGCTGCTTTTTTTATTTAACAAATGGAGTTTTCAATAGTATAATTTGTAAACTTAATAGGTATATTTTTTTGGAGGAATATAATATGGCTAATTATTCAACTGCAAAGAAAGTTCTTGCAGGTGCGTGTGTATTGGCTTGTGCAACAAGTGTTTTTGCTAAAAAGAAGGGGGCTGCTTTAAATCCAGAACTTGCAGTTACTCAGCTGGCTCCAGTTCAGAGAATGGCTTCTAAACCAACAGAAGGTGTTTACTATAGTTTGTTTGTTCGTTCTTTTGCTGATGCTAATGGTGATGGAAATGGTGACTTTAAGGGATTGATCAAAAAGCTTGATTATCTTAACGATGGTGACGATTCAACTACAACAGACTTGGGTATTACAGGTATCTGGTTGCTTCCTGTTTTTGAATCACCTTCATATCATGGCTATGATGTTGATGATTACTATAAAATCAATCCTGAATATGGAACAATGGCTGATTTTGAAGCATTCCTTGCTGAATGTAAAAAACGTGGAATTGATGTAATCGTTGATATGACATGTAACCACTCTTCTCCATATAATGAATGGTTCAAAAAATCTAAGAATCCTGAAAATCCAGAACATGGATGGTACCGCTGGATTTCTGATGATGATATGACAGAACGTGGTGGTAAATATAATCGTAACCAGAAAATCTGGGGCCACAATGTCTGGACAATCGATATTACAAATCCTAAGGGAAAAGATGATTTCTACTATTATGCAGGTGTATTCGGTTCTCAGATGCCTGATTTTAATATGGACAATCAGGGAATTCGTGATGAGTTCAAAAATGTTTTCAAATACTGGCTTGATAAAGGTGTAAGCGGTTTCCGTTTTGATGCTGCTGGTCATGTTTATAACAGTGTTGAAGTAGAACCTGGTTCAGAAACTCTTTCTAAGGCTGTAGGATTCTGGAAAGAAATGAATGATTATATCCTTTCTGTAAAACCTGATGCTTATTCCGTTGCTGAAGTTTGGGAGCCAACAGCTACTCGTGCTAAGTACATGGGTGGCATGCAGTCTAACTTCCACTTTGATCTTGGTGGTTTGATTACAAACATCATCAATAACCAGGAATTGAATGATCAGAAGGGAACTCCAGATGATCCAGATAAATCAACATACAATGGTTATGCCCGCAGTCTTGAAAGCGAATATGGAATGTATGCAGCAAATAATCCTAACTATATTGATGCTCCATTCCTTTCTAATCATGACCAGGCTCGTATTGCTGCAGGTTTGCGCAATAAGGTAGACAAGATGAAGCTTGCTGCTAACATGTATATTCTTGCAGAAGGTATTCCATTCATCTATTACGGTGAAGAAATTGGTATGAAGTCAGGTTCTGAAGATCCTACAAAACGTACAAACATGGTTTGGAATGTTGAAGGAAAGGATAAGCTTACAACAAGCTGGGCTGACAGTGGTGCTTACGGAAACGTAAACGTTTACAACCGCAAGACTGTTCCAGTTGCTGTTCAGCAGAAGGATCCAAATTCTTTGTTGAACCACTATAAGCGTGTAATCCGCGTTAAGACTGCTCATCCTGCTTTGTTCAAGGGACGTCTTAAGGCTGTTTCAACTGGTTGTGCTGTTCTTGAATCTTATGTAATGGAATGTGCTGAAGAAAAGGCATTTGTTGTTCATAACATTTCTACAACTCGTACAGAAACAGTTGACCTTCCTGCCGGCTGTGACATGCCTTTGGTATTCACTTCTAACCCAGGTGCATCAGTTTCTGGTGGAAAGCTTACTATTCCACCAATGACATCTGTTGTTCTTGCTGCTAACAAATAAGTAGTAACGATTGTCGTCCTGAACTAGTTTCAGGATCTAAAGAATGCTGGAGATTTCTTTCAAAGAAGGAAGAATTTTCCAGCATTTTTTTTGTATTTCTTCGTTTGGCTGGATTTTGTCTGGAACCATGATGGCTTTTAATCCAGCTTCGTAAGCGCTTCTGATTCCGTTGGGACTGTCTTCTACTGCGGCGCATTCTTCTGGTTTTAGTCCCAAAGACTGACAGGCTTTAAGGTAGATTTCTGGATCTGGTTTGGAATGTTTTACCATGTCGCCTGTGGTGATTGTCTTAAAAAAGTGAAATACGTCTATGGCTTTTAGCTGACGGTAAACTGCTTCCTGTTTTGTAGAGCTGGCCAATGCAAGAATGTATTTTTGAGAAAGGTATTCCAAGGCCTGCTTAGCGTGGGGCATGGCAGGTATTCCGTCTTTTTCTTCTATTTCATAGAAAAGCTGAAAGGTTCTTTCAAGGAATTTTTCGGCGTCAAAATCCTGGCCGTAGATTTCTTTTAGGATGGCGTAAGTGTCGTTGCGGTTTGTACCCATGCATCGGCTGTTTGCAACAGCAATGTCTTTCAATCCTTTTTCTTCTGCGGCAATTTCCCATGTGCGCCAGCTTACAGTTTCGGAGTCAAGAATCACTCCATCCATATCAAAAATTACAGCTTTGATTTGTGCCTTTTCCATATTTTTATTATAGTGTTCTAGTAAAAGGAATTGAATATGGACCAGCAGAAAAAAGAAGAATTGTTCGCTCAGATTGATGATCTGATTGCGGTTTATGACAAGTATAATCCGGTTGGATTTGATAAGAGTTTTGACATTGAGAATGTTAAGAAGGTTTACTTTGAAATGCTCAGTAAGGTTTTGAGCGACGCTGATGAAGAAGAAGATCTTCGCACCTGGATGGAAAGTCATGACTTCTGGAAAAGTCCTGCCAGCACAAGATTCCACGGAAACTGGGAAAGCGGACTTTGTATTCACAGTCTGATGGTTACAATTCAGGCTTTGCGTTTTGCTAAACCTGTCCTTGAAAACTACTACAATACTCCAATGGGGCAGAGCAATAAATTTGATGTTACTGCCGGTGACATTGTTGTGGCTTGTATTGCCCACGATTTCTGTAAGGCTGGAAGTTATCAGATTGAATTCAGAAACACAAAGGATTTTATGGGTAACTGGATCAAGAAGCCTTATTACAAGACTCGGGAAGATTCCAGAAATCTTGGCCACGGAAACGAATCTGTGCTTTTGCTTCTGGAAAGCATGCCAAGCTTTATCAAGCGACGTCCTGTTCTTGAAGCTATTAGCCGTCACATGGGCTTTAGCGATATTACTGACACTGAAAAGATGAACTATTCAAATTTCCTGCAGAATCCGCTGGTTGTTTTGATTCAGCTTGCTGACGAAACTGCTGCTGGCTGGTGGGATTGTTAGTACTTTTGTAATTCATTAAAATAGAAAGACACTTTTTTTAAGAGGATAAATAAAATGGCCACTGACCTGAAAAAAATGCGCAATATTGGAATCATGGCGCACATTGATGCTGGAAAAACTACAACTACTGAACGTATTTTGTTTTATACAGGAAAGATTCACAAGATTGGTGAAATCGATGACGGTCAGGCAACAATGGACTGGATGCAGCAGGAACAGGAACGCGGTATTACAATTTGTTCTGCTGCCACAACAACAACCTGGAAAGGTCATCAGATCAACATCATTGATACTCCGGGCCATGTAGATTTTACTGCTGAAGTAGAACGTTCACTTCGCGTACTTGATGGTGCTGTTGCTGTTATTTGTGCTGTAGGTGGCGTTCAGCCTCAGACAGAAACTGTTTGGCGTCAGGCAGATAAGTTTAATGTTCCTCGTATTGCTTATATCAACAAGATGGACCGTGTTGGTGCTGACTTTTTTGGTGCAGTAAACGGAATTCATTCTAAATTTGGTGTTGAATGTGTCTGTCTTCAGATTCCTATTGGGGAAGGCGCTGATTTTGAAGGTTGTATCGACCTTCTTAAGATGAAAGAATATCGCTTTGAAGGTGATGAAGGCGAAAAGATTGTAGAAAGCGAAATTGATGAAGGCTATATCGATATGGCCAACGAATGGTACGGAAAGATGCTGGACCAGGTTGCTTCTACAGATGATGCTCTTGCAGAAATCTATCTTGAAGGTGGAGATATTACTGTTGATCAGCTTAAGGCTGCAATCCGTAAAGCAACAATCGAACGTCAGATTGTTCCTGTTGTATGTGGTTCAAGCCGCAAGAATACAGGCGTTCAGCTTTTAATCGATGCTGTTGTTGATTATCTTCCTTGTCCAACAGATATTCCTCCTGCAAAGGGTATTCACGTTAAGAAAAATGATGAAGAGGAAGTTCAGATTCCTTGTGATGCCTCTAAACAGGCTCTTGGTCTTGTATTCAAGATTCAGTACGACAAAGAAATGGGTTCTTTGTGCTACGTTCGTATGTATTCTGGAAAGATTCAGTCTGGTGCCCAGATTTTGAACATCAACAAAAAGAAGCGCGAACGTGTAAACCGCATTCTTCGTATGCACGCAGATAAATCTGAACAGGTAAACTCAATCGAGGCCGGAGACATTGCTGTATTTGTAGGTCTCAAGCTTGCTCAGACAGGTGATTCTATCGGTTCTGAAGGTTATCCAGTTCTTTTGGAAGAACCAACATTCCCTCAGCCTGTAATTTCTGTTTCTTTGGAACCAGAAAGCATGAGCGAACGTGATAAGATGAACGAAACTCTGGAAATCCTTTCTAAGGAAGATCCAACATTTACATATCATGAAGATGCGGAAACTGGCCAGCTTATTATCAGCGGTATGGGTGAGCTTCACCTTGATGTTCTTGTAACTCGCATGAAGGATGATTTTAAGGTTCAGTGCCGCGTTGGTAATCCTCAGGTTACTTATCGTGAATCTGTTACTGCAGCTGCAGAAATTACAGAAACATTTGAAAAGGTTCTTGCTGGTAAAGAAAACAAGGCTGGCATTACAGTTAAGGTTGAACCACGAGAAACTGGGGAAGGCAACAGCTACACTTGTCTTGTTAGAAATGGCGACATTCCAGAAGAAATTTACGAAGCTGTAGAAGCAGGATTCAAGTCATCTTTGGATTCTGGTATCAACTACGGTTATCCTTGTACTGATATTGCAGTTACTGTTACAGGAATTGAATACGATGAACTTACAGCCAGCACTTTCGCTTTTGAAGCTTGTGCGGCACAGGCTTTTGACAAGGCTTGTAACCAGGCAGCTCCACAGCTCCTTGAACCTGTAATGAACGTTGATATTACTTGTCCAAAGGAATTTGTTGGTGAAGCAATGAGCCAGATGACTCAGCGCGGTGGTATGATTATGGGACAGGATTCACATACTGCAGAAGAAATCGTACACGCTCAGGCTCCTATGGCTAAGATGTTCGGATTTACAACAAACCTTCGTTCTGCTACTAAGGGTATGGCTAGCTTCAGTCTTGAATTCAGCCACTTCCAGGTAAAGGTTGGCGGTTTGGGTAACGGGTTCTAACCGCAGATGAACGCAGATAGGCTCTGGTTTATGGGGCTGTCTGCGTTTTTTTGTTTTAAGTAATTTGTTAAGGTTGGGGGATTTAAGTGAAAAAGATTTTATGTTTTGTTTTGGGATGTTCTGTTTGTTTTTCGGCTTGTGCTCAGAAGAAGTCTAAAGGGGCTGTGGCTGCGGTGGAAACTGTAAATCCTGAATTTGAAAAAATCGACAGAGTTCTTGAAAAAATGAGTCCTCGTGCTCAGACTGAACTTAAGATTGATAATAAGGAAGACTTTTTGAAGGATCTTCATTTTGTTCTTGCGGAAGAAAAAAAGTACCGCAGCGACGATCTTGAGCTTTATTACCTTATTGATAAAAAGCATAACGTTGGTTCTGATTATGTTCCAAAGGATCTGGTTCCTCTTGTAAAAAACGATTTGTATTCAATTAATAGAAATGACCTTTCTTTAAGACCTGATGTTGAAAAGGCTTTGCGGGTTATGGCTCAGGCTGCTTTGGATGAAGGCATCCGTTTGCTGGTAAGTTCAACTTATCGTTCTTATTCGTACCAGGAAAAGCTTTTTGCCAAGTGGGTTGCAATTGACGGTCTGGAAGAAGCTGAACGTGAAAGCGCCCGGCCTGGAACAAGCCAGCATCAGCTTGGTGTGGCAATTGATTTTGGTTCTATTACTGACGATTTTGCTGACACAAAGATGGGTGCTTGGATGTATGAAAATGGAGCTAAGTACGGCTGGTCGTTGAGCTTTCCTAAAAATTATGAAGACATTACCGGTTACCGCTGGGAAAGCTGGCACTTCAGATATGTTGGCATTCCTGCCTGCAGATTCCAGGAAAAGTGGTTCCGTAACGTTCAGCAGTATATGCTTGAGTTTATTGATTTGTGGAAAAAAATGTAAAAAAAATCAAAAAATTGGTGTGTATCTATTGACGCAAAATGCGTGATTCTATATAGTATTAATCACCTGCGGCGATGTTGGAACTGGTAGACAAGCATGGTTGAGGTCCATGTGTTGAGAGACGTGCAGGTTCAAGTCCTGTTCGCCGCACTTAAAGGAATGCTTAATGCATTCCTTTTTTTATTTAACGGTAATTTTTTGTTGCCGGTTATAGGCTTGATTATTATTTTTTAATATATAGTTACGTCTTATTTTTATGGGGCGGCCTGGTTTTCTTCTTTTTTTTAGTGTTTTGTTGTGGAATGTAGGATGAATTTGTGGTTTTACATAAATTTATCTGACAGTTTTAAGAGGAAAATTATTTTTTTAAGAAAAACTGCCTGTTTTGATCGGATTAATAATTCCAAAAACGATTTTTTATCCGAAAGGGAATAATTTTTTTGTAAAAAGTTCGGGAATGCGCGCCTAAAAATCAGATGAAATGGACGGATTAAAAAAAATCATCCGAAAATTACTGAGTTGAGGGGTCAAGTCCAAAATTTGGTGTAAATTCCAATCCTGACAAAATATAAAGTTAGGCCGCTTCCAGAAATTGTTTCTGAGCTAAAGCAATTGTTTGTAGTTTTATCTTCACTTCAACAGTAATTTTCTCTGGTGTATTCCTG
>JAZLGB010000021.1:0-31635 GCA_045616085.1 Treponema sp. | reverse complement strand
GTATTCATCCGGCTCGTATTGAAGAAGTTGTTCAGAAGGTTACCCGTGAAGTTCAGAACAAGATTTACGAAGAAGGTGAAAAAGCCCTCTTTGATCTTGGTATTCATAATATGCCTACTGATGGTGTACGCCATCTTGGTCGTTTGTTCTTCAGAACAAGTTACGGACAGAATGTTCTTGTTCACTCAAAAGAAGTTGCTTTACTTGCAGGAATGCTTGCAGCTGAAATTGGTGCTGACCGTGAACTTGCTAAGCGTGCTGCCATTCTTCATGATATTGGTAAGGGTGCTGAAAATGATTCAGACCAGAACCATGCAGAAGTAGGTGCAGAAATGGCTCGTAAAATGGGTGAAGATCCAAGAGTTGTCAATGCCATTGCAGCTCACCACAACGATGTTGAAGCTTCTACTATCGAAGCAATCATCGTACAGATTGCAGATGCTATTTCCGCTGCCCGCCCAGGTGCTCGCCGCGAAACAGTAGACAACTACGTTAAGCGTCTTGAAAACCTTGAAGCAATCGCTGAAGGATTTGAAGGTGTTGAAAAGGCTTACGCAATCCAGGCTGGTCGTGAACTTCGTATCCTTGTAAACAACGAAAAAGTTGCAGACAACGAAGTTAAGCAGCTTGCTTCAAACATCGCTAAGCAGATTGAAAACGATCTTAAATATCCTGGACGTATCCGTATCACAATGATTCGTGAAACACGAATTGTTGAATACGCTAGATAAGTTCAGTTAAAGCAAAAAGGGCTGTCCTATTAGTTCAAACAGAACTAACTGGACAGCCTTTTTTTTATGTAACAATAGTCTAACTAGAACGAAGCATTCACATAAACTGCAAGAATATTGTCGTAATCCTTATCTCCTCGTGGCATAAGACGATAATAGGTTCCAATTGAAGGAAGGCACTTAAAATCTGAATTGTAATGGAAATCATATTCAACTCCGATTCTAAACCCGTTACCCCAGGCGCTGGAACGACAAACTGTATCGTTCACCTCATTATTTACAAAATCAGTTCTGCAGCCTAAAGCATAAGCCAGGGAAGCATTAAATCCTCCAAATCCAGGATAAACTTTTATACCACCCCAAAATGCATAATCAAGGTGATTGCTGTAATTATTTCCACACCAGATGATATCAGCCATCAGATCGGCACCAAAAACCATTTTAAGAGGCTTACCTACGCTAATAGAAACATCTGCGTCAGCACCAATAATAATACGTCTAAAATCTTCATCAAAAATTGATTCATTGGCATCAACAATTGCATCACTTCCATAAAATGGAATACCGGAACAAAGCCCGATATCAAAACCAAGAATCTTATTGTTTTCTGCAAATGCAAAAGAGACAATAAAACTAAACAAAACTGCAAGAACAATCTTTTTCATATTCATATTATCGGCATATAAAAGGTCGTTTTAAACAAAAAAAAGGATCCTGACGAATCAGAATCCTTTTACTATCGTACTTTAATGCTAGTCGTTGATATAAATCAAAGAACCCAGAATTACACAATGGCCGGCAAAATTATACCACCAGTCAAGCTTACCAAGTTCCAGGTGACCATTAAGGAAATCCATAAGAACGATTGCAATTGCCCAAACTGCAATAATGATAATTCCAAGTAGATTATCAATTTTACCGAATTTATCTCCAGCAAAAAGTTCTACAATTAAAAGAATACCTGCAAGTAATTCGATAACAGCAAAAACCATTACAACGATATCTCTTGCATCTCCTTTAAGCATTCCTCTTAATGCTTCTACAGCAGCATCTCCACCTTTACCAGCAAGAGCCCAGATACCAGCAATAGCAAGCATCAATCCCAAAGCAAGCTGAAGGATAAGTCTACCAATAGAAAATTCTGATTTTTTAGCCATTTTTTTATAGCCCTCCTTAATATATACGTAAAAACGTAATATCTAATTATAGACTACGATACGTGGCTTTTCAAGATAACAAAAGGTTATAATAACAACTATTATTTATAAACAACTCTAAAGGTCTGGAAAATAAGTTTGATGTCAGGAGTAAAATCAAATCCAACGATCGCACCTTCTTCCTCAAGGTATTCCTGTTCTTTCTGGCGCCACTGCTCAAGGCTTTCATCCTCGCCTTCCTGGCAGGCCATTCCCCAGGTAACCTCATTAAAAGGAACAATATTTACACTTTCCAGTTCTATAATCGCCCTTGGGTTATTAGCACGGTCAAAAACCATGTAATATTCACCGCTTACAGGCATTGGTTCACCATCAATACTGTACGAAGGAAAGCTTGAAAAAATCGCAGTTCTACAACCGGTCAAAATTGAAGCAATCTGAGCGTCATTGTTAAATCCCTTTGATTCAAAATTCAAATCTCCGGCACAATAAGTTTCTGAATCCATTCCTTTTTCAGTTATGAATTTCTGCCAGAATTCGCCTGCTGGTGAAAGCTCCATTTTAGCACCTCTGAAATTAATTATTTATGATTAGTTCTGATCAGCATAAGGATAAATGCCAGTATAAAGAATATATCCGGCAATATTGTGAACACAAGTGTCGAAACAGGAATACCGGCAACATTAACCAATTCTGGCATAACAATTCCCAGTGTAATAAACATCTCATAAACAAGACCTGCATATCGACAGACAGCACCTGCAACAAGACACATCCATGCAGAATCCTTTGTCTTAGACCACAAAAGGATAGCACAGAAAGCCCCTGTACCGCCGAGAACCAGTTTTATTACATAAAGAATCATCTGACTCTGTGTCATTTTTATTCCTTATCAAAAGGTGTATTCTTGAGTTTTGTAAAAACACCAAAATCTGCGCCAAAAGGCACAATTGATGGTGTAAAATAATCAGGACTTACAACAAGACCACATTCAAGACAGTGAACCGCAAAAGCGTCATAGTTTTCCTGTGAAACCTTTGGGAAAAGGTATGGTCCTTTACGTTCCCAGTATTTTGTAAGAACAGTATCATAAATGAACCACTGCTTTTCTTCTCTTTCCTGAAGAGCCTGGATTAGATTGTAGATTGAACGGGCAACAGCCGCATGTAGCGGGGCCGGCAGCTTTTCTGAAGCTGGAAGAACAACTCCTTCCTCAACAGCCTTCTTCATCACCTCTGGTTTTACCGCAACAATATAAACAGGCTGACACCAGGGCAATGCAGGTGCAAACACGATAGATTCAACTTCACGCCATTTTGTATCAACAGGATTCCATGGACGGAAAAGGTTTGTCCCTGTTTTGGAAACAGAAACAGAAGCCTTAAGAGCTGTTTCTTTTGAATAATATACAAGAACTTCTCTTTCTGAAGCAAAAAGAGTTTCTACAGCTTTTTTGGTTCTATATGGAAAATCTGTGTTATAGCTTCCAGAAATACCGCGGCACAAAACATTCTTGAACATAGTAAAGGCAGATCCGCCTTCCCAGCCAAGAATCGCTCGTCCACCTTCCTGATACATATCAATAAGGCGAACACCTTTTGCGGTATACAAAAAGCATTTTTTTGCACGTTTGATTGTTCCAAATCTAGAAGTTACTTCTGAAAAAAAAGCATCACTATTCATTATTTTTCCACGATCTTACAGTTCTTGAAAGTTGGTCTGCGGGCTATATCCTGACAGATAACACCAACCACTGTTACCTGCTTATTTTTCTTGTATCTGGCGATTTTTCCAACATTTTCGTTGTTAAAAAAACAGTTTGCGTAAGCCTGATTTCCGCTGTTCAATCTCATAACAGGAACAACATTTCGTTCTTCTGAAGTAATATTGAAAACAGAATTGTAATCCAGCTGATAGATTGAATAGATGCTGGCAGACATTTTAACCTGCTTTCCAACCCATTTTTCCCGGGCAGCAATTTCATTGGATTTAAAATCTGAAATAATCTCATTCAGGGAATAAACAGGAACATCTTCATAGGTTTCGATTACAATAAGACCATCTGCAATACTGTCCTTTGCTTCGTTAAACAAAGCAAGCTCTGCAGAATTAACTGAATCAGAAAAAACATACTGAACATATTCAGCCTGGTCTTTATAAGTTTCCTGCAAGAGAGCATTCAAATCTTCAACTGTCTGATAGAACAACTTCTGGGCATTAAAAACCTCTGCCTGCAAGTCCAGATTACCACCATTGGCAGAAGCCATTTCTTTCTTTTGTTTTAACGAAGCGTAAAGAAACCTGTAAGCCCCCGCATTATGACCAAGAGTTTTTACAAGCTCAAAATCATTTGTCATAGCATAAATGTCAGAATCTGCCACAACATGACGGGAACACATATCCTTAAAATCTTCCGGTGCAAAACGCTTAGCCAGATTCTCATAATTTTCGCGGGTCACTTTTGTTTCATTTAAAGTCACCTGAGCGAAAACCGAAGAGAGACAACTAAGAATTACAAATGCTGTTACCAGAAGTTTTTTCATATTTTTATTTTAATAGCAGACTAGAGTTTTGCAAGTTTTTCACTGATCATTTTTGTTGCCTGACCAGGATTTGCCTTGCCTTGACTAGCCTTCATTACCTGACCCATAAGCCAGCCGACAACGTTAGTCTTTCCGCCCTTGAAGTCTTCAATTGCCTTTGGATTTGCAGCGATTACTTCGTCAACGATCTTTTCGATTGCGCCTGCATCACTTACAACTTCCATGCCCTTTTCTTTGATGATTACAGAAGGGAGCTTGTTAGAAGAAAGCATTTCTGCAAATACTTCCTTACCCTGCTTTGAAGTAATCTTCTTTTCTTCAAGAGCATCTGCAAGTTCTGCGATGTGCTTTGGAGTAATTGTTACATCGTTGATTGTCTGTTTCTTTTCGTTCAATACAGCAAGAAGTTCTGCGATGATAAGGTTTGCAACCTTTTTAGCTGACTTAGAGCTAGCTGCAGCTTCTTCAAACCACAATGAAAGGTCACGAGTTCCTGTAAGAACTTCTGAGTCAAACTGTGTAAGACCAAATTCTTCCTGGAAACGGATGCGCTTCTGTTCTGGAAGTTCACCTACCTTTTCTGCAGCAGCTTCTACAAGTTCTTCAGAAACTGTAAATGGTTTGATATCTGGTTCTGTTGTGAAGCGGTAGTCTACAAAGCTGTTTTTTGTACGCATGATGTTTGTAACACCCTTTTCTTCATCCCAGCCCATTGTGTTCTTGAATCCAGGGTTGAATTCCTGACGGTCTTCAATGAATTCCTTAAGCTGACGCTGAGCTTCGTATGTACAGGCATCGCGGATTGCCTTGAAAGAGTTCAAGTTCTTGATTTCAGAAATTGGTGTGTGGTAAAGCTTACCGTCTTCCCATACGTTCAAGTTGATGTTGGCATCACAACGCATGTTACCTTCTTCAAGGTTACCCTTTGTAACTTTTACGTAGCGAAGGATTTCCTGAACAGTCTGCATGAACAAAGCTGCTTCTTCCGGAGAAGTCATATCTGGCTTTGTTACAATTTCGATAAGTGGTGTACCACAGCGGTTGTAGTCAATGTATGAGTGTGAACCCTGAAGGTGAAGTGACTTACCTACGTCCTCTTCAAGGTGGATGCGTTCAACGCGAACACGGCGGTATTTTCCGTCGATGATACAATCTTCACCGATGAAGTTCTTTTCGCGGCACTTTTCGCCACCTGGCTGCTGATCCTTTGGATAGTGAGTCAATGGAAGATCAACAAATCCGTCTGTACAAAGTGGAAGATCGTACTGTGTGATCTGGACATCCCCTGCCAGGCGAGGATAGAAATAGTGTTTGCGGTCAAATTTTGTATAAGAAGCGATGTCACAGTTCAAAGCAAGACCTGCAACTGCACCAAGTTCAACATAACCTTTAGAGATGCGAGGCATAGCTCCAGGAAGACCAAGACAAACAGGACAAACGCGAGTATCTGGCATACCACCGTAGCGGTTTTCACATGCACAGAAAGCCTTTGTTTTTGTAAGGAGTTGAGTATGGATTTCACATCCGATTACGATTTCGTATTTATCAATCATAAAAAGCTCCGCTTTTTATAGGTAACAGTTAGCAATTAACAGATAACAGTTACGCTATTTCAATTTACATTTCTTAATGCTTGCTATAAGCATTTTTATTATTTCCAAACATTCTGATTCCAGGGATTTTATCTGTTCTTCTGAAACATACCCAGAATGTTTTAACAATCTTAACCAGTAACTGGTTTCATTTGCCTCTTTAAGGGCAATACTAAGCTTTGAAACAAAATCTGCATTACTCTGAGCATATTCAGATTCCGCAAGATTAGCTCCAACACTGGTTCCACTCCTAATTAACTGTTCACTATTCTCTATTAACTTAAAATCGGACATCCACATCGTGGATGATCCATTTCCCAAACCTGGGCGATTTCAAGAAGCTTTGCTTCGCTGAACATTGGGCCGGCAAACTGCATACCGATTGGCATGTTGTCTGTTCCCTTTGCGTTTCCTGCTGGTACGTTTACAGAAGGAATGCGGGCAAGGTTTACGAATACTGTGTACATGTCGCTAAGGTACATTTCAAGTGGATCGTCTACCTTCTGACCAAGCTTAAATGCTGGAGTTGGACAAGTTGGTGCAAGAACAATGTCGTAGCTTTCAAAAAGCTTTGCCATTTCACGCTGAATGCGGGCACGAACTGTCATACCCTTCTTGTATGTATCTCCAGAGAACTGTTCAGAAAGAACGTAGTTACCGATTACGATACGACGCTTAACTTCTGGACCAAATCCGTCTGAACGAGTGTCTACATAAAGTTCATCGTAACCCTTTCCGTTGTCTACGCGGCTTCCGTAGCGGATACCATCAAAACGGCTAAGGTTAGAAGCTGCTTCTGAAAGAGCGATTACATAGTAAGCAGCGATTGATGCATCCAGTACTGGAAGGTCAACTTCGTCGATTTTTGCACCCTTTGATTCAAACCATTTGCGAGTTTCTGCAAAAGAAGCCTGAACATCTGCATCCAGACCTTTTGTTTCAAGGAACTGCTTTGGAATAGCGATCTTCAGTGAAGACATATCAGCGTAAGGTTTAAGTTCCTTAAGCTTATCAACATTTGGAAGGTCAGCTGATGTATCATCGTAGAAATCAACACCTGCCATGCAAGCCAAAGGAGTTGCGATATCAGCAGGACTGTGTCCCATAATACCAACCTGATCAAGTGAAGAACCGTAAGCTACAACACCCCAGCGGCTAAGAACGCCGTAAGTTGGTTTAAGACCGTAAATACCACAGTAAGAAGCTGGAAGACGAACTGAACCACCAGTTTCTGTACCGATACTAAACAGAGCCTGGTTTCCAGAAACAGCTGCAGCCGAACCACCGGAAGAACCGCCTGAAACATATTCACGGTTGATTGGGTTACGGGTTGCGCCGTAAGAAGAGTATTCTGTTGAAGAACCCATGGCAAATTCGTCCTGATTACAGCGGCCAAGGGGAATAGCTCCGGCCTTTTCAAGACGGTCAATTACTGTTGCGTTATATGGAGCAACGTAGCCTGTAAGGATTTTTGAACCACAAGTAAGTTTGTGTCCCTTGCAGGAAATGTTATCTTTGTTTGCGAATGGAACGCCAAGAAGTGGCATTTCTTCAAAAAGAGCATCAAGTTTGCCGTTAGCCTTTGCTTCTGCAATTTTCTTGTCTGCTGCTTCTGCTTTAGAAACTGCATCTTCGTACATTTCAAGGAATGCGTTCAATGGTTTGTCTGAAGCTTTGTCTGCTTCGAAAGTTTCAATAGATTTTTTTACAAGAGCCACGCTGGTTGTTGCACCAGACTTAAGGGCTTCGATTGTTTCTTTGATTGTATACATAATAATAATTTTTCCTAAATAGATTAAAACCGCAGATAAACGCAGATGAACACAGATAAATCCATCAGCGTTTATCTGCGTTCATCTGCGGTTAAATATTAGGCACCCTCTCCAAGCACCTTAGGTACCTGGAAGTAGCCGTCCATGAATTCTTCTGTTACTTTTTTTACGTCGTTGATTTCGAGACCTGGAACTACAGTGTCGTCGCGAAGATTTTCAGCAACAGTTGATGGGTATGCATCATAAGGATTTTCGCTGTCATCGTATTTTGAAAGAATGTCAAAATAGCCAACGATGTCATCAACCTGCTTTTTAAGTGTTTCAAGATTAGTGCTTTCTGGTGAAAGACGTGAAAGATAAAGGAGATTGTTCAATGTCTCCTCGTCGATTTTTTTGTGAGTACTCATAGTTACATTATAGAAGAAACATAAACTTTGTACAATGAAAAGGCGCCCGTCTAAAGAGGGCGCCTTTGGGTTTACATCTTGATCAGATATGCTTTTCCGGCTGGAACTTTAAGCAAAAGTTTGTCATCCTTGATTCTGCAAGTCAATTCTTCACCTAAAACATCTACAGTTGGAGCTTCAGCCTTGGCAAAACTCTTACCAAACGCCAGCAAAGGAAGCTCGATCTCTCGCTCCATTTCATCACTTGATGCAACTGTGAAATAAACTTGCTCCGAAGTAAAACGAGCGTAAGAGATGACGTAATCTTCCGCCCAAACAACCTTGAATCCACCATCCTTAAAGGCAGGTTCAGTTGTCTTGATATTACACAAAGCTGAATACAACTTATAGCTGGAAGTTTCTTCGATATCCTTGTCCCATGGCATTGGATAGCGACAACCCTCATTTGTATAAAGACGACCGTCTATCTCTGCTTCATCGCCATAGTAAACGCTTGTACAACCAGGCAATGTAAAGATCATGATTACAGCACCACGAACATAATCCTTTTTCATTTCCTTATCGTTATGGAATCGGGAAATATCATGGCTGTCCAGAAGGTTGAACAGGTTCTGCTGAATCACAAATGGAAGTCTAGAAACATATTTTATGATACAGGCAGCAAAATCCTTGGCATGCCATCTGTAACGAACAGACTTAAGTTCTGGAATATGACTGTTGTGGAAATCAACCTGACCGTAGAATCCACGGATTGCACGACAAGATCCGTAATAGTTCATTGGAGAATCCCATTCGTCACCATTCAAGAAATCTGTACAGTCGGTCCAGTCTTCCGCAAGAATGTATGCCTGTGGATTTTCTTCCTTGATGCTCTGACGGATTTCTGGCCAGACTTCATGATGAAGCTGCATTGCGTCATTGCGGGCCATTGTGTCGGCAACATCAAAACGCCAACCGTCGGTGCAATAAGGTTCACGAAGCCACTTCTTTACAACGGAATCCTTATCCCGGTAAAGGCGATTTCTGAGCTTCTGGCTGGAATAATTCAAAGTTGGCAATGTTGGAACATCAAACCAGGCCTTGTAGTTGTTGTCTTTATCAAAGAAGTAAAACTGACGTTCTTTTGCACGAGGATTGTTGAATGCACCCTCGCTGATTGGGAAGAAAAGCCCCTTACGATTGAACCAGCGGTTTGCAGTTCCAGTATGATTGATCGAAACATCCAGAATAATCTTGATACCATTTTCATGAAGCTCCTTGACCAGATCAGACAAAGCCTCATCACCACCAAAATGCGGATCAATATGAAAATAATCCAGACAGTCATACTTATGTACAGTTGCGGCATAGAAAATAGGATTCATGTAGATGGCTGTGATTCCAAGCTTTTTAAGATACGGAATCTTTTTGCGTACACCAATCAAGTCACCGCCATAAAAATCAAGACAATGAGCTTCTTCATAAGAACGAGGCTCTGCATTCCAGTCTTTTACACGGATTGTTTTACAGCCGTCAAAAGTATATTCATTGTCTTTTACAGAAATTGAATCATCTCCGTTACAGAAACGCTCTGGGAAAATCTGATAGAAAACCGCATTCTTTACCCACTCAGGCTGAACGTAATCTGTAAGGATTCGGAAATTTCGGCTTTCGTCAGGAATATAGTTAAGGATACCTTCCTGATTATAATAGTAAATACAATATGCAGTAGAAATAATGAAGAAGTATGTGTATTCCTTTTCCCAGATTGTAACTTCGGCTTCGTACCGCTTAAGACCATTTATAACAGAAACTTCCCGCATCTTAACGGGATGACCTACACCGTTTCGTTTTCCCTGAAAGAGAACATTTGTAACAGGAGCATCATCTTGAATCTGCAAGGCAATACGTACAGATTCACCTTTTTTGGGAGTTGGATTACTTACAAAATTGCAAGAACCGTCACTATAAACACTTTTTAACCATTCTTCTGAATAAAACATCGTAGTACATATTGTAACACTACATTCAAAAGAATTGAAAAAATATTTTGTAATATCTTAGAGTTTTCTAATCTTTAAGATTTCTAATCCCTTATAATATCTAACTTTCGGCCTTGATATTCCGGCATGAACTTCTTGCGTTCCCCGTTTTCAAACTGAACGGTTATTACCACCTCGCCGCTTTCTGCCGTACTGGAAACGATCTGTCCGTAACCGTAATCATCATGATAAAGGCGAACACCCTTTTTCCAGGTTTCCAGCAGCTCAGCTTTTGGAGAAAGCTCTTCTTCATCATTTGAAAAAACACCGGCACGGCTAAAGCTTAGAGGAACCCGTCCCATTACAGTAAACACATCTCCGGCTTCCATAAGAAAACGGCTAGGCATCATTGGCTGAGTATGACCGTAAAGACGACGCATACCACAGCTGGTGATGTAAAGTTCGTTGCGGGCTCGAGTGATTCCTACGTAAAAAAGACGACGCTCTTCTTCCAGCTCATCACCGATCTTATCTTCTCTTGGGAAAATTCCGCCTTCAAGCCCTGTAATGATTACGCGATTAAATTCCAGCCCCTTGGTATTGTGCAAAGTGATAAGAGTAACCGCATCAGGAGAATCTTCTGCCTGATCTGCCAAAGTTCTGTCCAGTTCAATGGCGTCAAGAAAATCAAGAAGTCCCTGATTTGAAAGAGGATATTCCACGGCGCTGTTCACAAGTTCCTGAAGGTTCTGAACACGGCTTGTTCCGTCAACATCATCCTGGGCCTTGTGATAGGAATCCAGACCAGAATCTTCTATGACTTTGGAAATGAACACCGCAAGACGTTCATATTCCTGAGGCTGATTACTGTTACCAGAAGGCTCCAGCGCTCCCCCTGCCAAAATATCTGTTCGAGGATCCTCTGGGGCTTCATCTGATTTTTCATCGATGTACTTGCGAAGGTCCTTCATCAGGTGACAGAAATCCTTAAGCCCTTCCTTTGCCTTCTTGCTGAGAATTTCCGCACAGTTTTCCGCAGCTTCAACAAGATTCAGGTTTTCGATGAGGGAACCGATTGATTCATACGCCGAAGCCACAATCTTTTCCTGAGACTTTTCGCCAATCCCGCGAACAGGTTTGTTTACAATTCTACCAAACGCAATTTCATCACGAGGATTCGCCAGCAAAGAAAGATATGCCAAAGCATCCTTGATTTCTTCACGTTCCCAGAATTTGAGGGAACCAACCACCGCATAAGGAATCTGACGGTGAAGGAATTCCGTTTCAAAACCTAAAGACTGAGCGTTTGTTCTGTAAAGGACCGCAAAATCGCTGTAATGGCCACCAGTTTCCACAGCCTTCTGAATCAACTGAGCACAGAAAGCTGCTTCCTTATCCTGATTTTCCAGGAAAACCAGCACCGGTTCTTTACCTTCGCCCCGTTCTGCCACAAGAGTTTTTCCAAGGCGGTCTGTATTATTTGAAACAACGGCATCTGCCGCTGCAAGGATTTTTCCAGTTGATCGATAATTTCTTTCCAGGCGAATGATCTGTGTGCCAGGAAACTGTTTAGGAAACTGAAGAATGTTCTGAACTTCTGCACCACGGAATTTATAGATGGACTGATCGTCATCACCAACGACACAAACGTAAGTACCGCTGCCTTCTTCCACACCGCTTAATGCCTGCAGAAGCTGGAACTGGGCCATATTGGAATCCTGATACTCATCCACCATGATGACTCTAAAGCGATGCTGCATCTGTTTACGGATAGTCTCATTGGCCTTCAACAGCTGCACAGGACGCATGATAAGGTCCCCGAAGTCGGCATTTCCAGTAGCAAAAAGCCTCTGCTGATAGGCTTCGTAGATTTCATTCAGATTGCCATCTTTATCGATTTCAGAAAGATCATCCTGAGGTGTAAGACAATAGTCCTTGCACAAAGAAATTTTATGAGCTGCCAGATTTGCCTGTTTTTTTGTCATGCCAGGCATTGCCTTCATAATCAGAGCGGCAGAATCATCATCGTCATAAACTGTAAAATTTGGATCCAACTTTGCTTCTTCTGCATAACGTCGCAAAAACCAGGCACCAAAAGAGTGGAAAGTTTTAATCTGAGTCTGCTGACACAAAGGCTCCAGCGCCATGGCACGTTCTTTCATTTCGTTTGCAGCTTTCTTTGTAAAAGTCACCGCAAGAATTGACCAAGGCTGAACATTTTCATGCTGAATGAGATATGCGATTTTTGTTGTGATTACACGAGTTTTCCCAGACCCAGCCCCCGCAAGAATCAAAAGGGGAGAACCGCTGTGAGTTACGGCTTCTGTCTGTTCCGGGTTAAGTGATTCGAGATATTCAAAAGGCATAAGATCGTCTCCACACAAAAAAATAATCGGCACTCCATTGCAGCAATCCATGCATACTCATTGGTGCTCCGATTTTTTGTAAAAACTTCTCAGTCAGCGTCCCGCTTCCTTCCAAGTTTTTCTATGCTAACCGCCAAAGTCGTCGCAGATGAGTATGATGTCTTGCTTTCATTGCGCGCCGATTATTTTTTTTTAGTCTTTAGACTAAAAGCGTGATCATTCCTGGATTTCAGGAGCGTATTTTATTTCGTAAGATGCAACAACACCTTCGTTCAGCGGCGAATCCCCAACCATCACTGCGTCCAGATCCACATCGCTGACAGCCTGAACTTTTACCCTAACAAAACGGCCTGTCTTAACAAACTGTGCCTGATCGCCCAAATCTTTTTCGTAGCGAACTACAACAGAACCGTCTACATCAGGAGCCTGGAACCAGGCGCGACCGATAGCAAGTCCTTCTTCGCCTTCTACGATTTCTTCGATCAGAACGTCGTATTCTTTGCCAACATGTTTTGCAAGGTGACGCTTTGTGATTTCCTGCTGGATTGAAACAAGATTGTCCGCACGAGCTTTTGCAGCTTTGCCACTAACCTTGCCTTTATAAGAATAAGCAGGAGTATCTTCTTCACGGCTGTAAGGGAAACATCCCGACCAGTCACTTTCAAGCTTCTTAAGGAACTCTGCAGTTTCAGCCGCATGGGCATCAGATTCCCCAGGAAACCCTGTTAAGAATGTAGTGCGTAAAGTTGCGTCCGGCAACTCTTTTCTGATATCAGATGCAAGTCTAAGATATTCTTCAGGGCTACCCTTGCGGTTCATCTTAAGGATGATTTCTTCGCTTCCGCTCTGAAAAGGAATATCAAAATATGGAAGCAATCGCTTGTCCTTTGCCATAACTGGAAGAATGTCACGATTAAAATGATCTGGATGAATGTACAATGGGCGCACGATGAAGTTTCCAGGAATAGCGGAAATCATTTTAAGAAGCTTGCACAAGGCAGATTCAGTCTTAGTGCCGCAGTTCTTTCCGTCTACAATTTCTGGCAAAGGATATTCGCCGTCACCAAAAACATTGTCACCTTCGCCTGTACCGTAAGCCGCAAGATCCTGTCCAATAAGGTTGAATTCAACAACACCCTTTGAATACAGATCTTTGATTTCGTTGATAATTGATTCAGCAGGACGGCTTCTAAGTTCCCCGCGAATAATAGGAATTGCACAGAAAGAACAATGATTTGAACAGCCCTCTGTAATTTTTATAAAAGCGCTGCCTCTATAAGAAAGCATGATTGTGCGCTGCCCAACACAAACTCCCTGCTGCTCATAAGTTTCAACAGGACGCTTTCCGGCCATCATAGCCTTTACAGTTTCGTCGATTTTATCAATGTTACCGTTACCAAAAATACCGTCAGCTTCTGGAAGAGCTTCCTTAAAAGTCTGGGCGTAACGTTCCGCAAGACATCCTGTAAGAAGGATTTTTGCATCCGGGTACATATCTTTTGCAGCATAAACTGCATCAATTGATTCTTTTTTTGCTGATTCAATAAAACCGCAGGAATTTACAATAATAAATTCTGCTTCTGAAGGTTCAAAAGTCTGTTCAAGACCTAAATTGATAAGACGGTTGATGATGAGCTCACCATCAACCTGGTTCTTTGCACATCCGTGCTGATCAATGAAGAATTTAGTCAAGTTCGATTACCACCAGCTTGTATTTTCCATCAGTGTCTTTGATCCACTTGATGTCTTCTGCCAATACCTGACCTGCCTTTCCGATTTCAAGATCATAGCTCTTAGAATCTGCAACAATACCAAACTTAACTGTATTACAGTTAGACATCCACAAACGAACAACATTGTTTGCTGTAATTGTAGCAACTTCACCAGTAGCAAAATAAGCTTCAACCGCATCACGACGGTCAATCTTGTAACGGAATTCACAAGAACCGCGGAAGCTTGAGTTGATTGTAAATGGATAAGCACGGTTGTCTTCAAGAATAACAAGCTGCTTGTGATTAGATCCAATTTCTGTAACAAACGGAATATCTTCCTGATTAACAGCAGAAATAAATATACCTTCACCACGCTTAAGGATGCGAACCTCCGCTCCGCGGGCAGCGTTTGTAGAAGAAATATCCGAAACGTAAACAATCAAATCTGTATTAGAGTCGCCGTCGATATCAAGTTCTGACTCTTCTGCAAGATCTGTGTACAAAGTTCCAACAGGACATTCAAGCCCAAATGCAGAAAGAGTATCTTTTACAGTAAGAACAAGATTACTGTCGCCATTAGGGAACATAATCTGATCACCTACATAGAAGCGTCCTGTCAATGTCTTATCTGTAAGCTCATATTTTTTTGAAGTAGCATTTTTATCAACTACAACTTCGCTGTCATTATTTCCTTTTTTGCAGAACACAAAGACACAAAGCAAAGTGATAACAACACCAATAAAAGCTACTGCACCACCCAAAATAAGTGGCCAGAAAAATCCTGGTTTTTCGTGAACAATAAGTCCTTCTGGAACAGGAGATTCCTGGAGCTTTTTATTTTTATAAAGTGTGAGAACAGTATCTGGATTTACACCAATAGCTTCAGCATAGTTTCGCATAAAGCCAAGCATGTAAGCTTCGCCAGGAAATGCAGAGGAATCTTCTTCTTCAAGACCAACGATATATGACATTGCAATAGAAGTTTCTCTTGCAGCTGTCTCTATATCCATCAGCTTAGCTTCTCGCGCGTTCTTTAAAATTTCTCCGTAACTGTCCATTTAACTCTTTTACTCCGAGAACAAGAAATTGTTGTAGTTGTTTGCAGATGAAGGAGGATCATAAATGAAACGCTGGTCCGAAATATCCTGATTCAATTTATATCCTGTAAAGTTGAACACAAACATTTCTCCACGTGAAGTAACAGCTTCTACACGACGGATAAGTTTTGTTTCTGCATTGATAGCAAGTTTGATGTAACGGAATGCTTCCGAAGAGTTGCGGCGGTTCAAAACCAATTTTACAACTCTTTCAGAAGAACCTTCTTCGAGAGGAACTGGATCCTGTCCAATTTCGTAAGCAACTACATAATAGCGGCTCATAAGAGAAAGTCCCTGAGCTGTATTAAGACCCGCCGCATTTCCTCCTTCTGTCTTAACCGACTGCTGAAGAACGGCAGATGAATCTGGAAGGTAAACTGTAAGCATGTCGCCATTAAAAACGATTACCTGTTCTGCAGGAGAACTAAAATCAAGGCGAAGCAAATCTGGCTTTTTGTAAGAAACCTTACCAGCCATATCCTGCTTGTCGGCACGAATATCAAAATCTGCTTCGTAATCTTTTAATGTAGCGTAGTATTCTGAGATAGTCTTAAAATAAGCACTGGCTGTTGTAATAGCCTGTGCAGAAACTGTTGCAGCGGCAAGTGAAAAAACAAAAGCTGCAACCAATGATTTTACGATTTTTTTCATAAAGAATATTTTACTCATCTTTTGGTGTTTCTGCAACGTCACTTGAAGGCTCAACTCCGTCTGTCAATTCAGCACAATGCTTTGCGCCATTAACGATTTCGTAGAATTCCTTGCCGTCCATTGTTTCAATTTCAAGAAGACGATTAGAAATGTATTCCAGAAGATCCTTATGTTCGCTCAACAGACCAACAACATAGTTGTAACGTTCGTCGATGATGCGGGCAATTTCTTCATCAATATATTTCTGTGTTTCTTCAGAGAATTCACGAACAAGATTTGGTTCGCCACCACGATTTCCAAGAACGCCCTTACCTAAAGTCATGTTCTTGAAGCGTTCGCTCATACCAAGATCAACGATCATGCTCTTAACGATTTCTGTCGCACGGGCAATATCGTTGGAAGCACCAGTTGAAATATCTTCCAGAAGAATCTGTTCAGCGGCACGACCACCCATAAGCGAATCAACTTCGTTGATAAGATCTTTTCTTGTCATGAAGTTCTTTTCTTCCTCTTCGCGGTACTGTGTAAAACCACCAACCCCGTGAGAACGTGGAACAACTGTAATCTTATTTACCGGTTCATGACCTTCTGTAAAGGCACCAACCAACGCGTGTCCAGTTTCATGAACAGAAACAAGGCGCATTTCTTTCTTGTTATCTTTGCGGCTCTTCTTCTTAAGACCGATGCTAACCTTATCGATAGCTTCGTTAAAATCTTCCATAGTAACCTTCTTGCGGCCATTACGAACTGCAAGAAGAGCTGCTTCGTTTACAACGTTTGCAAGATCAGCTCCGGCAAAACCTGTTGTACCATGAGCAATCGAAACAAAATCAACATCGTTATCAAGCTTAACGTTCTTTGCGTGAATGCGAAGGATTTCTTCGCGGCCCTTAACATCAGGCTTTTCAACTGGAACCTGACGGTCAAAACGACCAGGACGAAGCAAAGCCGGATCAAGAATGTCTGCGCGGTTTGTAGCTGCAAGTATGATGAGACCCTTTTCGTTTTCAAAACCGTCCATTTCTACCAGCAACTGGTTCAATGTCTGTTCACGTTCATCGTTACCGCCACCAAAACCGTTTACACGGCTCTTACCAAGGGCATCGATTTCATCAATAAACACGATACAAGGAGCCTTTTCACGGGCCTGCTTGAACAGATCCCGGACACGGCTGGCACCAACACCAACAAACATTTCAACAAAGTCAGAACCTGAAATGCTGAAGAATGGAACTCCAGCTTCACCGGCAACAGCACGGGCAAGCAAAGTCTTACCAGTTCCTGGAGGTCCTACAAGGAGAACTCCCTTAGGAATCTTACCACCAATATCTGTATATTTTTTAGGTGACTTAAGGAAGTCTACAACTTCAACAAGTTCTTCTTTGGCTTCATCAACACCGGCAACATCAACGAAACGAGTCTTTACCTTACCTTCTTCAACAGCCTTGGCACGGTTTCCACCAGCACCAAAAATGCTGCCCATTCCACCACCAGAACCGCCGCTCATCTTTCTGAACAAAATAAAGTACAGCAAAAGGATGATGCCGAATGGAAGGATCATGTTCACAAACCAGGAAAGCACAGCGTTGTTTGATTTTTCTACAAATTTATATGTGATGCCTTTTTCATCCAGCAATTCGATAAATGAATTCATTGGATAACCGGCTGTACGATACACCTTACGGTTTGGATTCTGTTCTGTCTTAAAGAGCTGAAGACCTTTCTGAACCGGAGTTTCTTCCACGATAACCTCTGGTCCGTAACCGATGTAGTAGTTTTCTGCGATTTCTACTTCAACAATTGTTCCGTTCTGAACCATTGCCTTGAACTTTGAGAATTCCACATTGGAATTGCTTTTTCCAAGGAAAAGGAAATCTGCCAGTGTTACCACAATTAGAATGATCAGAAGAATTCCTAAGAATGGGAAATGCTTTTTCTTTTTATCGTTTTTCTTATTTTTGTCGTCTTTATCATCTTCAGGGCCCTGAAGCTTAAAAAATGAATATGGATCGAAGTCGTCTTTGTCGTTCTTTTTTGGATCCTGATTTTCGCTCATAAAAAAAGTCTTACCTCAATTTTAATATATATTTAAATATACTTAGTAATTGAAAAAAAATCGATAAAATTAATTTTTTTAGTAAAGTTTTTTTCTCAGATTCCGAAATTAAGAGAGAATAACCGGATTAGCATTGCTTTTCTGGTTGGAGGTAAAATCTATGGCATATAACCAGGCGTATTCTGCATATCAGAAAACAAATGTAACTACTGCCAGTCAGGGAAAACTGGTAGTATTGCTCTACGAAGCTGCAGTTAAGAATCTTAATTCAGCACTTTCGTTACTTGGACCAGAAGACAAGCTTAAGCCAGGGGACATCGAAAGCTTTGGCAAATATCTTCAGAAGGTTCAGGCTATCATTACAGAACTTCAGTGTTCACTTGATATGGAAAAAGGTGGGGAAATCGCAAAGAACCTTATGTCTTTGTACCTTTATTTCAACAGCGAACTTACTAGCGTTACATTCAACCACTCAAGTGAAAAAATCAAATTCATTGCTCATCAGATGAATGAATTGCTTGGGGCCTGGAGAACAGCCAGCTCTAGCGTAGCAAATGCACCTGCTAACACAGCAATGCAGCAGTCAACACTTAATATCACAACATAGTAGTAATAGAGGGGAATTACAGTTATGGCAGAAATCACACAGAGAGAATTAGAAGAAAGAGTTGCAATCCTTAGAAGATTCCGTACATTGCTTGAACAGCAGCGTGCTAAGTTCCAGGAATATCTTACTGTTCTTGAAAAGCAGGAAAATTCTATCGAAGCAGAAGATACAAACGCAATCATCAGCCACGCTGAACTTGAACAGCAGGTTGTTGCAGGCATCCGTAACCTTCAGAAGGTAATCGTTCCAATGAGCGAACTTTACAACAGTTCTGCAAAGGGAACACATGAAGAATCGGACAAAGTGCTTGCTTCAATTCAGGGCGAACTTAACCGTCTTCAGAGCAAGGTACTTGAACAGAACCAGAAGAACCGCGAACTCCTTAAGAGCCATCTTATTCAGATTCGTGCTCAGCTGGACAACTTCAAGAACCCTTACCGCAACGTAAGAAGCGTTTACGCTACAAAAGTTGCTCAGGGTAATCTTGTAGCTGTTGAAGTGTAAAGATTAAGCAGATGCTGAAACTAGTTCAGCATGACGCTTTACATGACGTTCTAAATGTCTACAGTCATTCTTATTTCAGCAGTCAGTTCTAAATCTCATGCCATCGGGTGCAAGGGGAAACTTCCCTGGAGCATCCCGGAAGAGATGGCCCATTTTAAGAAAACAACAACAGGAAACGCCGTAATCTTTGGAAGAAAGACTTTTGAAGGTATCGGAAAGGCCCTGCCAGGAAGATTCAATGTTGTTGTTACCAGTTCCAAAAGCTTTAACGTTCCGCCGGCGGTGTCTGCTACATGCCTGGAAGAGGCTATCCGTCTGGCAACAGATGAAGGCTACGAACAGATCTTCATCTGTGGCGGAGAGGCTGTCTATAAATCATCCTTAGAAAAGAAATTGTGTCATAAGATTTTGCTTTCGGTCATTGACGAGGAAGCTGCCGGTGACCTTTCCAGTGCCGACGCATTTTTCCCGGAAATTCCAACAGATTATATAGAAACAAAAAAGACCGTGAAGGAAAAATTCACGGTCTTGGAGCTTACGCGAAAGGATTGTCTACGTTGATTACAGCAAAGTAATTCTTTTTGTAGCCTGAAACAGATTTTCTAAGGGCGCGCTTCAAATCTTCTTCAGAAAGAGCGCAGTCCAAAGGTCTGACCACGTCAAAAATTACGTTTGTGTGTCCCTGCCCCGGAACAAGGCGAAGATCATGCAATGTCATTCGCTCATCTATTTTTGTCACAACCCCATCAAGATATTCACGGATCTGCTTAATTTCTGGATTGTTAACGTCTATCGGATCCATGTGGATTGTTACCATACAGCCCAGATCTTTTGCAAGATGAACTTCTGCATCGTCAATCACTTCATGCAGTTCAAAAATATCCATGTCACCAGGAACTTCTGCGTGAAGGGAAATCATAAGGCGGCCAGGACCGTAATCGTGAACAATAAGGTCGTGAATTCCGCAGATTGGTTTGTGTTCCATTACAAGCTCTTCAATCTGCTTTACGAATTCTGGATCAGCTTTTACCCCAAGCAAAGGATCAATTGTTTCTTTTGCAGCTTCGTATCCGCTGTAAAGGATGAACAGGGCAACAAAGATTCCCGCAACACCGTCCAACGGAAAATTAAGCTCTGGAAAAAGTCTGCTTACAATTACTGTTACCAGAACCACAGATGTTGAAATACAGTCGTTCAAGCTGTCCTTGGCAGTTGCGTCCATAGCCGCTGAATTGATTTTCTTTGCAATGCTGTGATTGTAAAGGAACATGTAGCACTTGATGGCAATGGAAACTGCCAGAGTAACGATTGTAAATATAGAAGAATCTGTTTTTTCTGGGTGAAGGATTGCCTCAACCGAAGACTTAAGGAGCTCAACGCCTACCATAAGAATAAGGAATGAAACAATCAGTCCCGCAATGTATTCCATTCGGCCGTGGCCAAAAGGATGATCTTCATCAGGCTTTTTCTCACTAAGCTTAAAGCCGGCGATTGTAACGATTGATGCGGCGGCATCAGAAAGATTGTTGAATGCATCTGCAATAACAGCTACGGATTTTGAAACAAGCCCCGCAACAAGTTTTCCTGCAAAAAGCAGAAAGTTAAAGCAGATCCCTACAACGCCGCACAAAACGCCATAAGCACCACGGACCTTCGGATTCTGAACATGGTCCCTGTCTTTGATAAAGATTCTAGCCAGTAGTCTTATCATTTTTTAGCCCCGGAATAAACCTTTGCTTCAAGAATGTCTTCGATTTCATCTGGAATTGGAGCAAGGAAATCGTAACCTGTCTTTTCTTCGATGTAGTCTACGCTGCAAAGATACTGTTCCCAGCTGCCAGTTTTTCCCATACCCATTGCGTTTGGCATGTAAAGGGCGATTACTTCAGTTTCTGTTGTAACGCGGTTGATGTCGTCATCCCCTGCATCAAGGATAAGAAGAACCTTCCAGCAATATGCAGGAACTTCGATTTTTCCACCGTTTTTCATTTCGATGTAATCCCATGTACCTGTACCGCTTGTACCACCGATGCCGTCTGGACCTGCGATGATATAAACTTCCTTGCCGTTCTTGGCAAAATCCCGTTCAAAGGCTTCAAAATCTTTCCAGATAACGCGGTTACAGTCTGGTGACTGTGGAATCATATTTGTCATAAGGAATGTCATGGAATTGTTTTCGTCGCTGGAAGTACGATCGGCACTTGGGCAAACGTGTCCCCGGTCAAAACCGTATTTTGTGTACTGATAGTCGGCTTTCTTAACTCCGTACCAGCCTTCTGGAAGAGTTTCATCCGGACGGAAGTTATCCGCACGTTCACTTTCACCAATATCACCAAGATCAAGATGCCAGCTAACCCAGTTTGGAATGTACTTGTCTGCGTTGTAAGACATTGTGAACTGAGGATGCTCAATAAGATAGTTTGTTCTTACATTCACATCTTTTACCGCACCTGTCGGATTACCAAAATAAAGGGAAGAATTTTCTTCGCCGTTCCCCTGAGCGTTTTCTGCCTTAATAACTACAGCAGGCTTTTCATCGCTTTTAGCTGTATTTGTAACTGTTTTTTCTACAGTCTGTTCTTCCGGACCAAGAACGTAGTCCATAAGGCGATTAAAATCACCAGGATTCTTGTAGAAATAAACAAGAGCGAGAATCAAGAAGATTGCAACAAGGATGTAGAGCAAAGTTCTCTGCTTGTTAGACTTTGACTTCTTGCTTTTTGATTTTTTTGCTGTTGATTTAGAAGCAGCTTTTTTAGTAGTTGTTTTCTTTTCCATAATAAAAGAATTATAAATGCCTTGTTATTTTACCGCAATATAACTTTTGTTTTTGCTATGAATGTTGCAATTCGTTAAAGTAATGGAATGAAGAAAAACAGAATGATTTTTGCAGTCCTTGTTTTGTGTGGACTTGCTGTTGCCGCTTATTTTACTCTTTTTGAAAAGAAGGCTGAAAACATCAGCTACAAAACCTTTTACGAAGAATGCGGGCAGGGAAAAATCGCTACAGTTAATATCGCCGAATCAAAGATCACTTTTACATACAACGGTGGACAGACTGTATTCCAGACAGAAAATCCTCAGTCACCAACCCTAAAGGAATATCTGCTTTTGAACGGAGTTCAGGTAAAGGAAGAACAGAGCTACGAGGAATTGATTTCCACAATTTTTGACGTTTTCTTCTATATTATTTTCTTTGGAGCAATCATTTTTGCTTTCAGAAAGTTCATTTCTCCAAACACATTCAAGACCGTAAGAAAAACTGGCGTAAAGTTCAGCGACATTGTTGGAATGGATGACCTTAAAAAAGACATGATGCAGATCGCAGACATCATGAAACATCCCGCCCAGTACAGAGCAAAGGGAATCCGTATGCCAAAGGGTATTTTGCTGGAAGGCGCTCCTGGTAACGGAAAGACACTTTTTGCCAGAGCCCTTGCCGGTGAAGCAGGCGTAAACTTTATTCCAGCCAAGGCTACAGATTTTGAATCCATGTTCATGGCAATTGGTCCTGCAAAGGTTAAGCTTCTGTTCGCAAAGGCTCGCCGCCGGGCTCCTTGTATCGTGTTCATCGACGAATTTGACGGTATTGGAACAAGACGGAACTACTCAGGTTCTGCCATCGAAACAGAAAACACTCGAATCGTAACTGCCCTGCTGAATGAACTGGACGGTTTTACTCCTCACGACGGAATCCTTGTGCTTGCTGCCACAAACAGTCGTCAGGCATTGGACGAAGCATTGATCCGCCCGGGAAGATTCGACGCAAAATACACAGTTCCTTTCCCAGACTCAGAAACCCGCCGCCAGCTCATAGAAAAATTCACAGAAAACAAGACTATGGCATCCAGTCTTTCTGCAGAAAATCTTGCCCATAGCTTTAACGGCTTTAGCTGTGCCCAAATCGAAAGCGTTATCAACAGAGCAGCCCTTATCGCAAACCAGGCTGGCCGCAACGAATTCACTTTAGACGACATTCAGCTTGCCCTGAAGGAAATATAATGAATAAAAAAAATCAGATAGATATGCTGAACGGCACAATCTGGAATAAGCTGATCATTTTTGCCCTTCCAATTGCCGCCAGCAACATTCTCCAGCAGCTTTTTAACTCAGCGGATGCGGCAGTTGTAGGACGATTTGCCGGTAGCGAGGCCCTGGCAGCAGTTGGCTCCAACGGTCCTGTCATCAACATAATCATCGCACTTTTTGTTGGCGTTTCTCTTGGAGCAAACGTTGTTATCGCAAACTTTATCGGTGCCGGGAAAAAGTCCGAGATTCAGAGTGCTGTACACACAACAATCAGCTTTGCCCTGATAGCCGGACTTCTCCTTACTTTCATAGGATTTTTTATTGCCCGACCTATCCTTAAGTTGATCCAGACTCCTGAAACAGTTATCAATCTGGCAACCTTGTACCTGCGGATTTATTTTGGCGGCATGCCATTTTTCATGCTCTACAATTTTGGCTCGTCCATTCTGCGTTCTAAAGGTGACACAAAAAGACCTTTATTCGCCCTTATGACTTCTGGAGTTGTAAACGTTCTTTTGAACCTGCTACTGGTAGTTCGATTCAGACTTGGAGTTGCGGGAGTTGCCATTGCAACTGTAGTGGCAATGGCCGTAAGCGCCAGCCTTGTGATGTATTTTCTGATAACAGAAACAGATGATCTTAGGCTGTCGCTCAAAAAACTCTGCATAAACCTTGTTCATCTTTCAAAAATGGTTAAGATTGGCATTCCCTCTGGACTGCAGAGCATACTTTTTGCCATCTCAAACCTTACAGTTCAAAGTGCCATCAACGGATTTGGACCAAGCGCTATGGCCGGTTCTGCCAGCGAATTGAATTACGAACTTTACTGTTACTACGTTGTCCTTGCCTTTAACATGGCAACAGTTTCCTTTACCAGCCAGAATCTGGGAGCAAAACAGTATCTTCGATGCAGGAAAATCAACTTTTACTGCGTACTTTTTGGTGTTCTTATTACGGGAATTCTGGACACACTATTTGTCCTGTTCAGAGAATTCTTCATCGGCATCTACACCACCGATTCAGAAGCCCTTTATTACGGCGTCCTTAGAGTTCTTGTAGTAATTTCCTTCCAATGGCTGGTTGCTACTTACGAAATTTCAGCTTCATCCATAAGAGCTATGGGCCATTCACTTGCTCCTGCAGTAGTTTCCATTTTCGGAATCTGTATTCTGCGAGTTTGTTGGGTTAAAGTCGTAATGCCTAACTTCCAGGCAATTCCTTTGCTCAAAAACTGCACTGACTGGACCGCTCTTTTAACCGTCTACCCTGTCAGCTGGATCGTAACCTGCATCGCCATGTTCACACTTTACAAAATCATGGCTGACCGCATGCTTCGCCAAGGTTGAAAAGATAACGTATTATTAGTATAGTGAAATTGTATGGCAGATAAGAAGTTTACAGTTTTGGACTTAATTGACTTGAACTTACCTGGTCACGATGCCCTGGACCTCACTTGTATTGCAGGTCGCCGCGGATTACCTCGTGCCATCACAGTTCCAGAAATCAACCGTCCTGGTCTTGCAATCACAGGCTTTTTTGACGCCTTTGCCCACGATCGCGTTCAGCTTTTTGGTCGTGGAGAAACAGCTTACATCAACAAGCTTCATGATGAGAATCGAGACGACACACTTCGCCAGCTTTTCAGCTACAAGATTCCATGCTGTATTTTTTCCAGCAGCCGTCAGCCAACTCAGGAATTTTATGAATTGGCAGAGGAAGCATGTTGCCCTATCCTTTCAACACCTCTTGATACATCAGACTTTTCTAAACGTCTTATCCGCGTTTTTACAAATACATTCGCTCCTACAAAGACACTTCACGGTGTACTTGTAGAAGTTTACGGTGTCGGAATCCTTCTTACAGGTCATTCTGGTGTAGGTAAATCAGAAACTGCCCTTGAACTTGTAGAACGCGGCCACCGTCTTGTTGCCGACGACATCGTAGAAGTTCGTTGTGTAAACGGAAACACCGTTCTTGGTCGTGGTGCAAACACTCTTATCAGCCACCACATGGAAATTCGCGGTCTTGGTATCATCAACATTTCCAAGCTTTACGGTGTAGGTGCCATTCGCGACCAGAAGGAAATCCAGCTGGTTGTTCGCCTTGAAGAATGGGACCAGAACAAGGTTTACGACCGTCTTGGCGTAGACCAGCAGTACATGGATATTCTTGGAGTAAAAGTTCCAGCCATCGACATTCCTGTTCGACCTGGACGAAACCTTCCAATCATTATCGAAGCCGCCGCCATGAACGAGCGTCTTAAGAACATGGGTTACAATTCAGCCCGAGACTTCAACCAGAACGTTCTTAAATGGATTGAAAACGGAGTTGCCCGCAACTCTCTTACAGATTCAGACGATTCTTACTAATACATATTAAAAAAAGGAAAAGACTATGACTGAAAAACTTCTTACAGTAAAAAACCGCGCTGGTATCCACGCTCGTCCTGCTGCTATCATTGCTCAGACAGCTAACAAATTTGCCTGCGAAGTTACACTTGCCCGCGAAGACACAGTTGTTAACGCAAAGTCGATCATGGGTGTTATCACAATGGCTGCAGGATACAACACTGTTCTTACTCTTAAGACAGACGGTGCAGACGAAGTTGAATGTGCTTCTGCTATCGAAGCATTGTTCGAATCTCGTTTCGAAGAAGAATAATCTACCAAAAAGGTTTTAGATGCGACAGATTACAGAAAGACAGAAAGAAGTTCTTACATTCATTGCAAATTTTACAGAAGAGAATGCATATCCTCCTACAGTTCGCGAAATCAGTGATCACTTTAAGATTTCTTTGCGTGCGGTTCAGGATCACCTTGCAGCACTTCAGAAAAAAGGATTCCTCACAACAGAGCAGAAACGTTCTCGTTCAATCAGAATTCTTGTTGATGAACGTAAACAAGATGATAAACTTTTTGTAAGCAAGGTTCCTCTTTTAGGAACAGTCGCAGCAGGACGACCTTTGCTTAGCGAAGAAAACCTTGACGGTTATGTAAACCTTACAGAACCATTCGTTCGTCCTGGAAAAACATACTTTGCCCTTAGAGTTAGGGGTACAAGCATGATCAATGCGGGAATTCTTGAAGGTGACCTTGCTGTTGTAGAACAGGCAGACACTGCCCTGGACGGTCAGATTGTTGTTGCAGTTCTTGATGACGCAATCACCCTTAAACGCTACTACAAAGAAGCTACCCGCGTTCGTCTCCAGCCAGAAAATCCAACAATGCAGCCAATTTACTGTCAGGACGTTCGCATCGTTGGAATTCTTTCTAACATCGTAAGAACTTACTAATGGACGCTCCAGTTTTTCTTTTCACCGGGCCCGAAGCTGGGGAACGCAACGATTCAGTTCAGCAAACAATAAACTCGCTCAAGAAAAAGTTCGGAGAAATTGAAGAATATCATTTCTATGCCTCTGAGACTCCTGTGGCAGAATTCATGACTGTACTTCAGAACGAGTCGCTTTTTGCCAGCGCCACCTGCGTTGTTGTAAAAAATGCTGATGAAATCAAGAAAAAGGAAGACGTAGAAATCATTTCCAGCTGGATCGCTTCAAAACCAGCGGAAACTTCAGTTCTTATTCTTACAAGTGACGCAATTTCCGTAGACAGCAAGCTGGACAAGGCAATCCCTGCCAGCAACAAAAAGATATTCTGGGAAATGTTCGAGGACCGCAAGATTCCTTGGCTTGTTTCCTTCTTCAGAAAAAACGGCTACAACATCACAGACGATGCCTGTCAGCTTATTCTGGACATGATCGAAAACAACACAGAAACTCTCAGAAACGAATGTTCAAGATTTTTTGTGCTTTTTCCAAAGGATCACGCCATTGTTCCGGAAGATGTTGAGTCAGTTTTAACTCACACAAGAGAAGAAAACGCCTTCTCTCTGTTTGACGCAATGTCCAACGACCCTGAACCAGCTGCCACAAGATTCGAAAAATCTCTGGAAATCCTTCAGAAAATCAGACTTTCAAAGGAAAATTCTTCTGTTCTCATAATTGCCGGTCTTACCAGCTGCTTCAGAAAGCTTGTTTTGTGGCAGAAACTGAAGAACGAAGGAAAAAACGATGACTTTAACCTTAAGATCAACGGATTTTCCAGCAAGACAATGAAAGCACAATATAACCGCGCTTCAAAGATATGGACTAGCGGTCAGGCGACAGCAATTCTGGCAGACCTTGCAACTTCAGACATGACAATCCGTTCCAGCGGAACCATGATGGAAGACGTGCTTTTGCAGAAGCTGTTATACGAAATCATAATAAAAAAAGGCGCAACCTGCGCCTCTTACGATTTCAGCATTGAATAAAATCAAAGTCCCTCGATAATCTTTCCAAGAGCCTTGATTTCCTCATCACTAAGGGTAACACCTTTTCCCATCTTTGCGTGGTCTGGCGACCAGCTTCTCAAGTCAAACTTTGGAGGCCGACCACCCCAGCTGACTTTATTAAGTTCAAGATTCCAGCCGGTTTTACTGGTAGAAAGAACACCAATCTGTTCAGTTATCTGAAAAGAAAAATCATCTGCCATGGAAAATCCTCCGAAAATATAACTACAGATATTATCGTCTTAAATGACGAATTTGTAAAATTTTAGCAATAATCTTCTATTATTGCCGAAGTTTACGTATTTACTGTACAATGTTAACTAACAAAAATTGGAGGTTTTTCATTTTGAAAAAGTTTTTATTACCAGTTCTGTTTACCGCTGCTCTCGCAATGAATTTCACATCCTGCGGTTCTAAACCTAAGACAGAACCAACAGACCTTAGCGACGCTGTAAATGACGTTGTTGAAGAAGTTGAAGAAACTGTAGAAGAAGTTACAACAGTTGATAACACAGACGCTCTTGCAAAGACAGAAGCTGCTCGTCAGGCTGCTATCGATGCCGGCGCAGATAAAATTGCTGCTGACCAGTTCAAGGCTGCAGATGAACTCTACAAGGCACTTAAGGCTCAGGCTGAATCTGGAATCGACATTTCTATTCCATTGGCTGATGTAGAAAAGCGCTACGCTGCTCTCGAAGCTTACGCAAAAGCTCTTGATGCAAAGAAAAAGATCGAAGACCGCAATCTCATGTCTTACGACCAGACATCTTACGACGAGGGTTGCTCGGCTCTTGCTGATTTCGAAAACCTCAACAGCTCAACAAACCTTCTTGGAACTTTAATGCTTGATAAGGCTAACATGGCTAACGGCAAGTTCATCAACGTTTTGAACAAGGCTTACAAACAGCTTGCAAAGGAAGCTCGTATCGAAGCTTTCAACGCTAAGAAAAATGCCGACTCTGTAAAAGCTGGTGTTGCAGCAAAAGCTGACTATACAAAGGCTGCAGATGAATTCAAATCTGGTGACCAGAGCTACGCAATGCAGAATGCAGAAGCTGCTTACAACCACTACATTTCATCAAAAGATAAGTTCGTTACAGTATACGAATCTGTTTCAGCAAAGCGTGCCGCTGCTCAGAAAGCAATCGACGAAGCAAAGGCAAAGGTTGAAGCTGTAGAAAACTACGCTTTGAAAGCTGACCAGGTAAATCCACTTGAAGGTGACAACATCGAAGGTATCGAAAAAGAAGATGCTGTTCTTCTTGAAGAAACAACTTACGAAGCACCAGAAACAAAAGAAGCTGACATCCCTGAAGAAATCAAAGACTTTGAAGTTGAAGAATTCGAAGGAAATGATTCTTCTCTCGAAGGTCTTATCAAGGACGCAGTTGACTCAATCAACAGCACATTGGAGGCAAAATAATGAAAAAACTTATTGCTGCTGTAGCTCTTTTGATTGGAGCTGCTTCAATCTTCGCTGTTAGTTACAAAAACAACACATATCAGAAACTTGCTGACGAATACGAAAAGAAAGCACAGGTTGCTTTTGATGCAGGTGAATATGATGACGCTGTAGAATATTCTAAGAAGGCTGCTGAAAACGCTGCTCTTTCAAAGGCGTACATCGACGCTATGATGGCTCGCTGGAATGCAGAAGAACAGATGAAGCTTGCTAAGAACAAGATCGACTGGGCCGCTGGCATCGGTTGTGAAAAGACATTCCCAATGGCTTTCACAGCTGCTAAAGAAGCTTATTCTAACGCTGAAGGTTCTTTCAACAAGGAAGACTTTGCTGCTGCAGAAAACTTCGCTAAAGCTGCAATCGCTGCTCTTGATGGCGTTTACCAGGTAACACCACTTCCTGAATTCTACATCGTTCGCCCATGGGCTGAAACAAAAGACTGTTTCTGGAACATCTCTGGACGTCCTTATGTTTACAACAACCCACTTCTCTGGGAAAACCTTTACCAGGAAAACAAGAACAACATTCCTCAGCCAAACAATCCTAACCTTATCATGCCTGGCATGAAGATGAAGATTCCATCATTGACTGGTGAATACCGCGAAGGCGTTTACAGCCCTTCAAAGAAATACGACGCTTACGGAACTAAGTCAAAATAAACAGTTCTAAAATATAAAAAGGGGTTGCCTGATAAGTATGTCATCCCGAACTTGGTTCGGGATCTATATACCATAGATGCTGAATCAAGTTCAGCATGACAATACTTATTAGACAGCCCCTTTTTTGTTCAACAAATTACGAAAATTTATACATAAAATTTGTTATTTTTATGGTATAATCCTATTAGAGGAGTTGATTAATTATGGAAAATATTTGTTTTGATGTATGGAAAATGCAAAATATAACTATTCTTGAATTAGAAGAAATGACAACTCATGATAGTCCATGGAATGACGATGACGGAGATTGTTAGTATTCAATACTGAATTATTTTCAGGAAGTGCCAATATCGTTTTTAAACGTTAGACACTTCCTTTTTTTTATTTGAGGCTAAAGTGAACAATCATACAACTATGCGCGTATATATAACAGAAAAATGTAATGCAAAATGCAAAACATGTTTCAATGCATCATCAAGATCCGAATCAGAAATGACTTTGTCTGATTTCAATAGACTTTGCCAATATCTATCTGAAAATGGAATTACAACATTAAAAATTATGGGGGGAGAACCCACAATACATAAAGAGTTCGAAAAAATTGTTTCCTCTGCTCAGGAGTATTTTGAAACAATCAGTATTTTCACTAATGGATTAAACAACAGAATTAAAAATATAAAATTACGAGATAATGATAGTATTGTCTTTAACTTTTCATTTAATAAAACACTTAATGAGAACAATTTATTCTTCGAAAATGGCGGCAAAAGAAATCTTGAAATTCAAGTTCACAAAGAGACAGATGAAAAAGCACTCTTAAATCGCATACTCGAAATTGCATCTATCAACAAAGAAAAAACTCATATAAGTCTTACATTAGACTGCACAAGCAATATTTTTATTGAAAAACCTTATATTATTCCTAAACTTAGATATATAGAAGATGGATTAACAAAGAGAGAATTCAGTTTCGGATATGATCACAAAATGCCTGCATGTTACTTATATAACACAGGTTTGCACCCATCCAGTCTTGGAATGTGTAATTTCCATAGTTCAGGATTAATAGGAGCAGATTTGAAACTTAGATTTTGCAATCAATATTCTGAAAAAATATTAGAAATATATCAAAACGATAGATTTTTACCATGGAATATCGTCAGAAACCATTTGCTTAATGCATATTATAAATTACAAGTTAAAGCACTAGATAAGATTTGTAGCAACTGTATTTTTTTTGGATCGAAATGTAATGGAGGCTGTTGGATTTCAAATGACAGGATTACGAGAAAAGATATTATCAGCAATTCAGATTTTCCAACCAAATAAAAAAATTGTTATTAGATACGCAGTTGAAAACGACTATTCCAATGTAAGATTTCTTATAGAAGATCTTTTTTTATTTCATACTAAAAAAACTTCAGACATCAATAATACAGAAGACTTATACCCAAAAGAAAAATTTTTAACAGATGTTTCAAACAAGTATCTATTGATCGCAGAACTTAATATGCAAGTTGTAGCAATCGTACGATATTACGAAAAAAAAAGATCGGTTTATAATCATTCAATACTGTATGTAAATGGACTTTATGTAAAAAAAGAATTTAGACGAAAAAAAATAGCCAGCACTTTAATTGATAGATTGATACAAGAAGCCAGAATTAGGAAAATTAATAGAATTGAATTACAAGTTGAAAATTGGAATAAATCAGCAAAACAGTTTTATAAAAGAAAAGGATTCGGTATCAAATCATTAAGATTTCAATATAAGGTATAATAATTTTGGATAATAATATTACAAAATATAATGAACTATTAACATATGTTAAACAATTATTCCAATCTTTTCCTACTTTTTTTGGAGAAGCTATTACACTATTTTCTTTATTTGAAGATAGATTTTATCGTCTTGACGGGATATATGATATTTTTATAGAATTTCAATTGAAAGGAACTACGTCTTGTGATTTCTCCATTGGTTATAAACCAGACAAATC
>JAZLGB010000020.1:0-14231 GCA_045616085.1 Treponema sp. | reverse complement strand
ACTCGTTTTCCAACTTCAATTCCGGATTTTCCAAGAATATCTCTGAACCATTGCTCTGCCAGCCATTTACGGATTGGTTTTCCATATCGCTGAAATACAAAATCTTCAGGACCGAGATTCATATCGCAGATGTAATTTTTCATAAAAGCTGCAAGATCATCAGGTAATGGAACTACGCGAATCTTTTTATCCTCTTCAGATCCGCATTTATTATAAGTTGTTCTGTACAACTGATTTGCCTTCCAGAATCCATCAACGACAAATGCTCTTTCATCAAAAAGAAACTGATTTGTCCTGATTCCGATTCCTTCTCCAATTCGAAGACCAAGCTTTACACAACAAAGGAAAAGCAGATACATAGCCTTGTGGCCTTCATCAAACTGTGGAAAGTTCTGATACTTTGTTTCGCTATGTTCCAGCCATAACCGTTCATTAAAGAATATGTTCAATTCTTCAGTTGTGAAAATATCTTTCTTTTTGCTGTTTCTTCTGAACTTAGGAAAAACAGGTATTGGAATATAAGGCGTACCACAGAATGGTGCATTGGCGTAAAGCTCTCCTACAACAGTAAGAAAACCATTTTTCCAGCTGCCAGAACGACTATCAGCTGTAAGATAATCTGTAACCAAAGGAATTGTCAGATCCTGGACTTCCAGATTTCCAAACTCTTCAACAATGATATTTAACTTATGTCGTTTGTTACTGATTGTTTCTGGACTGTAAACAATTCCCAATTTTGCCAATCGTTCAAGATGAGGTCCACCTGGAACATACATCCATTCTGCAATTTTTGCGATTGTGATTTTTTCACCAGTGAATAGTGGTGGAAGGGTAGATACAAAAGCATAAGCTTCTGCCTGTGTTTTACATCCTTTACAGACACGCTGATACATTTTGCCCGTAACAGGATCATTCCAGAAATAATACCATTTGTGAGTAGTTTTTTTGTTTGTTTTGATTGTTTTTTTGAAGATGTGATAATTTGAATCCATCTAAGCCTCCATAGTGTTTTTGTTAAGCACTTAACATTCGCTTAACATTTTCAAAACCTATAGATTTGATAGATTCGTAAATGCTTGTAATATAAGGATTTAGCACCTATCCCGAAGTGCTAAAAACCATCTGGTCCCAAGATTTGAACCAAGGACCAAGGGATTATGAGTCCCCTGCTCTAACCACTGAGCTAATGGCCCAACGATTTTATATTATCAAAATTTTACTATTCCGTAAAGATAGTGTAGAGTTCGCAAAACTTTATCTTGTAGTAACACTCTTAGCCAGATTTCTAGGCTGGTCAACATCGCAGCCCAGTTCTTTTGCCATATAAAATGCAAACAGCTGACACAAAACAAGCATTGGCAAAGCGTAGAAATCCTTGTTTTCAACCTTTGGTACTGCTACAAAGTCATCAACCATAGATTCAAGGTCTTTATCCCCTTCAACACCAATCGCAATTACAGGTCCCTTACGAGCCTTGATTTCCTTGATATTAGAAATAACCATTTCGCGAGTGTAATCATCTGGAACAAGGAAAACGCTTGGTGTATTTTCGTTTACCAGAGCAATTGGACCGTGCTTGATTTCGCCGCTGGCAAAAGCTTCTGCGTGAATGTATGAAATTTCCTTAAGTTTAAGGGCACCTTCCATGGCAATCGGATACATCAAACCGCGGCCAAGGAACAAAAAATCATTTGCCTTAGAATATTTCTTAGCCAGAGCTTCCATTTTTTTGCTGTTCTTAAGTGATTCACGAACAAGACGCGGCTGCTGCAAAATACTCTGAATGAATTTGGCACCATCTTCCTTACTCATACCACGCTGACGGGCAAACTTAAGTGCAAGAAGATAATAAATCATAACAGTGTTAGAAAAAGCCTTTGTACTTGCAACAGCAATTTCTACACCGGCATGCATAAAGGCACCACCGTCTGTTTCACGGGCAATTGTAGAACTTGGCACATTACAGATACCAAAAACCTTTCCGCCCTTTTCATGAATTTCTGTCATGGCATCACGAGTGTCCGCTGTTTCACCAGACTGACTTACTGCGATATAAACATCATCCTTTCCAATTATTGGATTTTTGAACGCAAATTCACTTGAGATTTCTGCATAAGAAGGAATACGGGCATATTTTTCAATTAAAGCACCGCCAAACAAACTTGAATAGTAAGAAGAACCTGCGCAGATTGCAGTAATCTTGTTTGTCCGCTGGAAAACCTCATCTTCATAACCGCTAAGCTTTGCAGTTGCCTTTTCCATATCAAAACGACCGGCAAATGCTCGTTCAACACTTTCTGGCTGTTCGTTAATTTCCTTTTCCATATAAGTGTCGTAGCCGTTCTTTTCAATTTCCTGAGCGTTGATTGTGATTTCTTCAATGCGTTTAGCATAGTCATTATCTTTAATAAGAGGGAATTTAAGACCGTCTTTTGTGACTTCAACAATATCACCGTCTTCAAGATAAATAACCTGCTTTGTGTTTCCAACAATGGCACTAACATCTGAAGCGATGTAATAAGTTCCATCAGCAATACCGATTGCCACAGGGCTACCACGCTTTGCAACAACAACCTTATTTGGTTCATCCACGCATGTAACTTCAAGAGCCCATGTTCCGATTACATCATTCAGCGCTTTCTGAACTGCAGCAAGCAGATCACCTTCATAATATTTTTCAACAAGATTAGGAATAACTTCTGTATCTGTTTCTGAAGTAAAAGTCATCCCTTCCTTCTGAAGCTGGGTACGCAATGTAGAAAAATTTTCAATGATTCCGTTATGAACAACAGCGAATTTTCCATTATTTGAATAAAAAGGATGAGCATTCTGATCTGTAACAAGACCGTGAGTAGCCCAGCGGGTATGCCCGATTCCCCAGGATCCGCTAAGTTCCTGTGGAAGAACACCGACCAACTGTGTAAGTTTTCCAGCCTTCTTGTACAAATAAAATTTTGGCTGGCCATTTTCCATCTTACCAACAACGATTCCAGAAGAATCGTATCCACGATATTCAAGCTTTTTAAGCCCATTTACAAGATAAGGAACAGCATTTTCGCTGCCTACATAGCCAACAATTCCGCACATAACACAATAGCAAATCCGACTCTTATATAAAAAATTTTCTAATCGGATTTTTCTCCGTTAAATTTTTTTTGATTATACATATTTTCGGCATCTTTTTTAATCACATTTAATATTATATTGAAGATAATCATTGAATTATCAATTTTTTGCCGTTATACTATAAAGTATGGCAACATTGTATGTAGTGGGCACACCTATCGGAAACCTTGATGACATCACTTTCAGAGCGATCGAAACTCTTAAAAAGGTTGATGTTATTGCGGCAGAAGATACTCGTCATACACTGCAGCTTTTGAACGCCATGGAAGCAAAGGGTCTTGCAACTCACAACGAGCTTAAAAAACCTTTGATCAGCTGCCGTTCTCAGAACGAAGAGATTGCAGCAAACAAAATTATAGAACTTATGGATGACGGCAAAGATGTTGCCTACGCCAGCGATGCGGGAACTCCAGGAATCAGTGATCCAGGAGCAGTACTTGCAGGACTGGTTCGCAAGGCTGGTCATACAGTAGTTCCAATCCCTGGCGCATGTGCTTTTGCCACCCTTGTGAGTGTTGCGGGAGCCGGCGGAAAGACCCTCACCTTTGAAGGTTTTCTTTCACCAAGCCCAGGAAAAAGACGAGGCAGACTCCGAGAGCTTTTGGCTACAGGAAATGCTATAGTTTTGTACGAAAGTCCGTTCAGAATTGTAAAGTTGCTGACGGATATCGCCGATATTGAAAGTGATCGCCGCGTGGTGGTCGGCCGTGAATTGACAAAATTGCACGAGGAAATTATTGAAGGAACCGCATCTGAATTGCGCGATGACTTTGCCGAACGTTCTTCAATAAAAGGTGAGTTCGCAGTTTTCATTTCTGGCGTAAAAAAACTTAAACTTTCTGATGAATCTACCGATAATTAACGTGTAGAGGGGCAGGACGGATATATGACTATTAACGGAATCGGAGGAATCAATCCTCTCAACAATGTGCAGAAAACAAACCGCACAAACAACACAGAAAAAGCCAGCTTTGGAGCAGATTCTGTATCTATCTCTAAAGAAGCTAAGGAAATGGCAGACGCTTACTACATGAAGCAGGTAGCATCTGAAACTCCGGATGTTAGAGCTGATCGTGTTGCTGAAATTAAGGCTAAGCTCCAGAATCCAAACTATCTTAATGATGCAGTAATTGCTTCAGCTGCAGACAAACTCATGGAAAGTTTTGGTATCTAATCGTCACAGATTAATCAAATTTTCATTGATACAAGAAGGCGGAATATAGATATTCCGCCTTTTTTGTTTTATATTAAGACATCAAAAATAACAAAAAACCATTTCAAAAAGAGAGTTTATTAAATAAATGGCAGACTTAATCTTCAAAATTTCACCTAATGTAATTCTGGGATCTTACACTTTGAGCAGACTTCCTCAGTACGTAAAGCAGTGGGGTTCCAAGTTCATGGTAATCATGGATCCAGTTCTTAAGGACGCAAACCTTACAGACAAAGTTACAGAGCCATTGAATGAACGCAAGGTTGATTATTTTGTTTTTGACGGTCTTACAGACGGTGCCAACACAAAGGACATCGAAAAAGCTCTGGTCCTTGCAAAACAGGGCCACGTTCACGGAATTATTGCAGTAGGTGGCGCAAAAGCCATTCACGCCGGATGTGCAGTTGCTGCCCTTTTCAACGAAAACCACAGCATCTACGACTACATCGACGGATCAATTCCAACATCAGCGTCACTTCCTTTGATCTGTCTGCCAAGTACACCTCGTGCTCCTTATGCATTCACTTCTTCAATCCCTTTGATTGATTCAAGAAACCATCAGGTAAAGCAGCTTAGAACTCAGGCCAGCGTCTGCAAGCTTATGTTGTGGGACCCTAACCTTTCCCTCACCCTTACAGAAAATCAGCTGGCTTCACTTTCTCTGGAAACACTTTGTCTTACAACAGAAGCTTACCTTTCTCAGAAAGCATCTTTCTTTAGCGACATGTTCTGCGAAAAGGCTTTTGAACTTCTTAAATACGGTATGGACGGAGCGCCTTCCCTAGATATCACAACACCTCAGGAACTTTTGCTGGAACAGGGCGGCTGTATGGCATCATTGGCTGCTGCAACCAGCTCGGTAGGTATCGCAAGCCTTCTCTCTTTGGCAATCAACGCTCGCTTCAAGATCAGCCGTTCACTTGTTACTTCAATTTTGTTCCCATACATGATTGAAAACGTAGCAACATACAAAGCAGACAGACTGGAAAAAGCAGCTCGATTCTTTGGTGTTGTAGACGAATCAAATCCTACTTCCCCTGTTACAGCATTCGCAGAAAACATCCGTCAGAGACTGGCAAAGGCAAATCTTCCAGTCAGACTTAAAGATTTAAACCTTACAATGGAGCAGCTTGCCGCAGTTGCAGAAGATGCCGGTCAGCTGGACATCATGACAATGCTTCCACGCAGCATGACAACAGACGACCTCTTCGAGCTCCTTAAGCTGGCTTTCTAAAACATGATCGATCCAAACAAACTCTATCAGCTGAGCGGTGGACAAAAACGCCGAAAACTTGCACTTACTTTTGGCGCTCTGGAAAGAGACATCGCCGGAATCCCAGAAAAAGGAATGGAATACAATTTCCCTTCAATGCCTCGGGAAAGGTACACAAAGAAGATCACTGAGATTCTTCTTGAAGATCCAAAACTGCCAGAGTTTGCCGCCGACGAGCTTAAGGCCCTTCTTGCAGAAGAACCTTTTGATGAACGCCGAGTTTGTAACACAGCCCGCAATCACCTTTTGGCAATTATCGGAACTTTCCCTGCTGAATGGGACCTTGTAATAGCACCACACGCCAGCCCCGTAGACGAAAACAGCCTTGTAAAACAGCGCAGCTTCTACCCAGGGGTGGCTGTTTACGCAGAAGATATCCGTTCACCTTTCAACATCGGCTCAATTTTCAGAACTGCCGAAGGAATGGGAGCCGAAAAAGTAATCATCTCTCCAAACTGTGTAGATCCTCAGCAGCCTAGAGCCATCCGCAGCGGCATGGGTTGTATTGAAACAATGGGCTATGAAAGAAAAGACATTTTAGACATTCCAGAAGACGTACCTGTATTTGCGCTGGAAACTGGCGGAACTCCAATCGACGAGTTCAAGTTTCCTAAACAGGGCATCTGTGTAATCGGTTCAGAAGAGCTGGGAGTAAGCCCTCAGGCTTTGGCAAGAGCCACTTACGGAACTGTAACGATTCCAATGATCGGGCTTAAAGCTTCACTTAACGTAGGCGTTGCATTCGGCATCCTGATGCAGAAATGGTGCGAAGCTTTAAGCAGGAACGAAAACTAAATCTGAGAATTCTTAAACGCGTCCTTAAGCTTTTCTGAAATCTTAGAAAGCTGAGCTTCTGAAGTAATCTTGAATCTATTGAGCACGCCAGAATCAAACTGATAATAATCGATTTCGTATTCCTGATAATGGCAGAGCGCGTCGGCAAAGTTTATAACGTAAACCAGATCCTGAGATTCCTTTGGAGCTTCCTCCGGAGCGTGATGGTATCTGATTGAATCAACAAGAGTTGATGGGAAATTCCACTTTTCTGCTATCTTTGCACCGATTTCACCATGGTTTACACCAGACAAAATCTTTTCAAACAAATCTGAGCTCAAATCCTTTGAATGACAAACGCTCTTGATACCTTCCAGGAAGTCAGGATGAGCATTTTCAAACACGATCTTACCCATATCGTGAAGCAAACCGCAGACATACGAATCTTCCACAACACTCTTGTTAGCCCCGCAGAAGTTTCTTGCAAGGTTGTAAGAATAGAACGCAACCTGATAAGCGTGAGTCCAGAGCTTTTCCTTGCTTCCGTTTACGTTGGCGAAAGTCTTTAACGAACCTACTGTAAACAGCATGTTCTTGATACCCCGGATACCGATAAGCTTTACGGCTTCCGCAATACTCTTACAAGGATTTGTAAGTGCGAAGGCAGCAGAGTTTACCTGCTTCAAAAGTTCACCGGTAAGGGCAACGTCGTTACTGATCTGCATGGCGATTTCAGACATCTTTGCTTCTGGATCGCTGAGAAGTTTATTAAGGCGGGCAATATTTTCAGGAAACTGAGGCAAATCATCGATGGCATTTTCAAATTCCTGAGAAATTGCGTTGATTTCGTAAGAAGTCTTTTCGCTCAAAGGAAGAATGATACGGGTGATTGTTTCACCGTTTGTACAAAGAGTCTGGAAATTGTCCTCGGTAAGACCAATCTTCTGCAACATCAAAATCATGATGATAAGACCAAGACCGGCACCTTCAGAATCATCCAGAACCTTAGAAAGAGCATCTTCAACCGAAGTATACTGCTGAACGCGGCTAAGCTTGTCGTGAATACGCTTATATTCATGAACAACCATTGAGCTGTTATTGCGAACTTCCATCTTGATCTTGTTGTTCCTGAACTGAAGAACCAGCTTTACGTAAAGTCCCGCTCTTTTCTGCTTATCAAGATAGTAGTTGATATTGTTAAGTGTAACTTCCTTAAAGTCCTTCATCCCATCAAAATAGTCTTTTTCATCAGTGATATTGAGACCTTTTTCTGCAAAGTAAACACGTTTTGTATTCGCCTTTTTAGCATTGGTAATAAGTTCCTGCTGACAATAGGAAAGATACTGCACCATGTGCTGCTGACCAAGCTGATTCAAGAATTCAACAAGAATCTGGTCCATGTAGATTTCCATATCATGAGGCAAAGTGTAAGTTGTGATTGTGAGAGGCAACCCGGAACGGATCGCCATGTTTATTTTTTGCGAATCAACTGGAAACTTTTTTTCTGCCACTTTCATTCTCTCCTATTTGAAAAGTGAAAAACCACCAGGATTTTTTGAACCGGCCTTAACCCAATTTACAGCAGCTTTTACGCTTGGTTTAGACTTAAGTTCATCACTAGCAACAATATACGAATTTAGCCAGGAAGCAAAGGTTGAATCCTTTTGCATTGTCTCATTTGTTTCATCTCCGGCAACAAGAAGCACCTGAAGATTTTCATCTGCGGCAGAAAGGACTGCAACGTTTTCTGCAAAAGTAGCAAAGGCAGCTTCCGCACCAGCAACAAATGGATTTGAAGGATTTTCAACAATTGACTTGAGGTTTGGCTGAAGCGCAACATCCTTGCAGCTGGGCTGAGTCTTAAGCACAAAGATGATACGGCTTTTTGTTTTATGCTGCTCAATACGGCTAAGTGCTTCGATTGCAAGATACTGAAAAGAAGAAATCATTTCGTCGCAAGCCTGAGCAGTTACTTCATTTGAAAAGGAAGTATATTTTGCCGCAAAATATGGAGCGTCAAAATACAGAATAAAATCGTCAGCGAAACCTGTCTTTGTTTCAGCCTGGATGATTACAGAACGAGCAGCAACAGAAGAGCCCTTGTTCCACTTAACAAGACTTAATCCGGCAGGAGCGTCTGTCTGGTCAGAGTCATCAGAAACCGCAAGGGCAACATTATTTTCACACAAAACTATTCCGTTGGCAAAATCTGCAACAGCTGGAAGTTCCTTACCAGCAATCAAAACGTTTTTACTCATATATATAGTATAACATATACATGCACTTTTACGAAATACGCCTTTTTGATATAATTTGAATACTATGAAAGTATGGATAAAATATCTTATCGCAGCCCTTCTTGGAATCGGTTGTGCATTAATCCTTCCCGTAACTAACCAGACAGTTTCAACAGGAATCGCATTTCTTACAGAAATCACAATTCGTTTTGGCCGCTACATGGTCATTCCTGTAATGTTTTTTACTGCCATCACAGCCTTTAACAGACTCAGAGAAAACAATCTTCTTGGCAAAACCGCAATCTGGACAGGTTCAGTCATTGCCATCTCATCTTTGATTCTTACAGTAGTTGGACTTCTTTCAATTCTTATCGTAAAGCTTCCTCGTCTTCCAATCATCTCTTCCAGCGACGACAAGGTTGCGGCAGCACTTCACGTTGGAGACCTTTTCCGCGCTTTGTTCCCATACTCAGCGTTTGAAACATTGGACAACGGGACATTCCTTTTTGCAGCATATTTCTTCGCTTTGCTGATCGGATGTGCTTCAACTTCAGACCCTGTTCTTTTTAGACCAGTTACAACTTTGATGGATTCACTTTCAAAGTTGATGTACAACATTTCTGTTGTTTTCACAGAATTCCTTTCATTCGGAATGGTAGCAATTCTTGCCAGCTGGACAATCCAGTTCCGCACAATCATTGCCAGCGGCGTATTCACACCAATGATCATCATGATTTTTGTAGACTTCGTGATTGTTGCAGGAATCATTTATCCAATTATCATCAGATATCTTTGTCACGACCCCCATCCATACCGCATTCTGTACGCTTCTCTTTGTTCAGTAATGACAGCATTCTTCAGCGGTGACTCGAAACTTGTTTTGCAGCTGAACATGCGTCACGGAAAGGAAAGTCTTGGTATTCGCCGCCGTATCAACGGTGTAGTTCATCCTCTGTTCACAATCTTTGCCCGCGGTGGTTCTGCCCTTGTAACAACAGTTGGATTCATCATGATCTGGCGTTCATACTCTTCACTTAGCATTCCATTCACAGATATTTTGTGGCTCACATTCGCTTCTTTCGGAATTTCATTCCTTCTCGGAGGATTCCCTGCAGGCGGCGCATTTGTTTCACTTACAGTAATCTGTGTACTTTACAGCCGCGGATTTGAAGAAAGCTTCCTGTTGCTTAAACCGGCAGCTCCAATCATCTGTTCATTTGCCGCTGCATTCGATGCACTTACAGCAATTTTCGGCAGTTACATCGTAGCCGTAAAGACAAAGCTCATCGAACACCACGGAATCAATCACTTTATCTAACGAAAGATTCGCAAACCAAAAATGGTGGTTCACAGATCTTTCTACGAGTTTTCTTCGAAAACTCTCAAACTAAATCTAAGGAGCAAAACAAAATGTTGAAACATTTTGTTTTGTCCATGAAAGGAAAAAAATATATATGAAAGCTTCAAAATTTATTATTTCTACATTGCGTGACGCACCAAATGACTGTGTTATCGAAAGCCACAAGCTTATGATGCGCTCGGGCATGACTCGTAAACTTGGAAACGGACTTTACGCTTACATGCCACTTGGTTACAAGTCATACATGAAAGTTCAGAAGATCATCCGCGAAGAATTGGATGAAGCTGGCTGTCTTGAAATGAAACCAACTGTTATTCAGCCAGGTGAACTCTGGAAGGAATCAGGACGCTGGGACAAGATGGGCGAAGAAATGCTCAAGCCTCAGAACCGTCAGGGTCAGGACATGGTTGTTTCTCCAACTGCAGAAGAAGCATTCACAGCTCTTGTTCGCGAAGGACTTTCTTCTTACAAGCAGCTTCCTTTCACACTTTATCAGATCAACACAAAATATCGTGATGAAATCCGCCCACGCTACGGAGTAATGCGCGGCCGCGAATTCACAATGATGGATGCATATTCCTTCGACAAAGACCAGGCAGACTTGGATGCTTCTTACGACAACGTAGCAGCAGCTTACCGCCGTATCTTTAAGCGCATGGGTCTTAAGACAATCAGCGTAAAGGCTGACACAGGTGCTATGGGTGGTTCTGGTTCAGAAGAATTCATGGTTGAATCTCCAGTTGGTGACGATACACTTATCCTTTGTCCAAACTGTGATTACGCAGCAAACGTAGAAAAGGCTGCCTGTGCAAAGGAAACTCCACTTAACTCAAAGGGTGAACCACAGGTTAAGACAGACCTTCCAGTAGAAGAAGTTGCAACTCCAAATGTATTCAGCATTGAAGACATGGAAAAATTCTTTGGCGAAAAATCTACAACATTCCTTAAGGCACTTGTTTACAAGGTTTACAACTGTTCTCTGGATCTTTCAAAAACAGAAGAATACAAGAACGCAGAAACAGTTACAGAAGGAAAGCAGACATACTATCCAGAAACTTATTGGTGTGTACTTATCCGCGGTGATCTTGATGTAAACGAAGCAAAACTGGCTTCTGTTCTTAAGGCTTCTGGAGCTGAACTTGCCAGCGACGAAGATGTTCTTAAATATTCAGGAGCTCCACACGGATTTGTAGGTCCTCGTGACCTTAAGATTCCTGTTCTTGCCGATGAATCAACTCTTGAAATGCACGACTGTTTCGCAGGTGCCGGAAAAGAAGGTTTCCACATCAAGCATGTTGAACCAGGCCGTGATTTTACAGCATTCATGAGCGCAGATGTTCGCACAGTAGTTCCAGGAAACAAATGTCCTTGCTGCGGCGGCGAATTCTACATGAAGAAAGGAAACGAACTTGGACACATCTTCAAGTTGGGTGACAAATATACAAAATCAATGAGCGTTACATACCTTGGCGAAAGCGGAAAACCAGTAACTCCAATCATGGGTTGTTACGGTATCGGTGTAGACCGCACATTGGCAAGTATTATCGAAGCAAACAACGATGAAAAGGGAATCATCTGGCCTATGTCAGTAGCTCCATTCCAGGTTGCAATCATTCCAATTCAGTACAAGGGACAGATGCAGGAAGTAGCAGACAAGCTTTACGAAGAACTTAAAGCTGCCGGTATTGAAGTTTTCCTTGACGACCGCAACGAACGCCCAGGCGTTAAGTTCACAGATTCTGAACTTATCGGTTTCCCAATCCGCATCGTAGTTGGCGACAAGAACCTTCCAAATGTTGAATTCAAGCTCCGCAAGAACGCAGAAGCTGAACTTGTTCCAGCAACAGAAGCCGGCAAGAAAGCTATTGAAACAGTTCGTGCAGAGCTTGCAGAACTTAACAAATAAACAACAAAGGGCTGTCTAACAAGTTCCGTCATTCCGCATCAAGTGCGTCATTCCGCATCAAGTGCGGAATGACACTTTCTGGACAACCTTTTCCTCTTAACCCTATGAAAAAAATCACAACACTTTTTATCGTAACTTTTACAGCAATCACTTCAATTTTTGCACTTCCTGGATTCAAACCAACAATTCAAGACCTTCCAGGACAGTACGTTTACTACGCCGACACAACATTTGAACGGGAATGTTACACCGGCTTTATGATGTTTGACGAAAAATCTTACGCCGCTCGTTTTTACGCTCCTGTTGATGTAAAACAGAAAAAGCCAGAAGTTGACGTTGAAATCTTCTTCACTTTGGACCCAAAGGCTGATCACATTGAGCTTACAGGTGAACGAATCGTTTCTGGATTTGCACAGGAAGAAGCAGAATACGTAAATTATCTTCACGATATGCTTTATGAGTTGAATTCAAGACGCTGCAAGGCCCCAGAAGCTAACCAGAGCGACTTGTACCGCAAAAACATGTTTTTCCCACAGTTCGGTGGCAGCGTTACAGTAACTTTTGACGAGCTGATTCCACTTTTTAACGTTAGAGAAGTTTTCCAGGTTGAAGGAACACCTGAGTTTTATATCGTAACTTGCGGACAGATCTCTTCTTCAACAGACAAAGCTTTTGAAAACTTCAAAGGAATCCCAGAAAGATACGATGATAACCGTCACTCCATGCCAAAAAACAAAAAAGTGACTAAAGTTCAGATCAAATCAACAGACGAACAGGTTTTTACTGTTGATACAGGCTGGGATATGGCAATGGAAAATGTATGGATTCTTGGAAATGCGGCTCTTATCAGCTGCTCAACAATTCCAGATGCTCCAGAAAACTTTGTAAAACGGCAACTACTCCTTTCTAACGGCGACAGCTACCTTAACTGGAAAGACTACGCTGTCACAAAGGACAACGGCATCATTAAGATTGAAAGTGTTTTCTATGAACCAGGTTCAAAAAATATAAGCCGCAACTTCAAGCTGGCAAAACCAGTTAAAGGCGGCTACAAGTTCTTCACAATGACTGTCTACAACAACATTTACAACAAGAACAGAAAATACTTCAACAATATTATTAATTCTGTTGAATAAATCCCCCGTCATTCCGCATCAAGTTGCTCATTCCGCATCAAGTGCGGAATGACGAACTTGATGCAGTCCTAAAACGAGCCGCGGCTCAACGGAGATCCGATCCAGATTCCTTCAGTAAGGTATTCCTTCTTTTCACCTTCAATAAGGAACTGGACGCTCTTTACTGTGCTGAATTCAGTAGCTGTATAAACAATCTGCATAAGCTGGGCAATGCTACCTTCAACTCCTACCCCATTAAACTCAAAAGCATCATTAAAGTTCAAAGTCGCTACACCATCTTTTACGCTGGCACCAATAAGCTTTGTTCCAGAAGGAATAAGGTTACGGCAGCTACCGTCAGAAGGAACAGGCCCTGCAAGCAAAGCTTTTATAGAATCTGTCAAAGGAGAATCCGACTTAGGAAGCTCCCGCACAACAGACTTACGGTTTACGGAACCATCAGAACCAATATTTACAAAATACAAAGTAGCCTTACGAACATTAGGCACCGCAGCAGGCTTAGTTGGCAGAGGCCTTTCAGCAGGTTTTGCAGGAGCGACTTCTTCCTTTGCAACAGGCTTAGTCTCTTCCACAACAGGAACAGTCTGCTCAACAGGCTTATATTCTTCAACAGGAGCAGTCTCCGCAAAAACAGGAGCTTCTTCAGCTTCACCCATCAAATCAATTTCAACATCAGCAGTAGCTTCCGGTGCGGCAGGAGCATTCTTCACAAATTCCGGAGTTGTAACCCCAACTCTTTCAAAGAAATTTGTTTTCTGAAGGTTAGAAGCAATCTGATTCTTCTTAACCATAAACAAAATCAAGATCAAAAGCACGGCAACAAAAAATACCGCAACATACAATCCGCTATTATTTTTAGATTTTTTATCTGACATATTTTATTTATCGGAAAAATATAGCTTACACAAAAGAAAAAAAATACTTTCTAACATACTGTCAATAACGTGAAATCTGTCTATCAGGAAATCTCCAGGAAAACCTCATGCACGACAATTAATATTGGAGGATAAGATGAAAAAATTATTCGCTTTCATCTCAATCTTGGCAGTAGCTTCAGCAGCAATCTTCGCTGATCTTTCTGTTAAGAAAAATGCTGACGGTTCATACGAAGCAACATTCTTCTATGGTAACCCACGCGCAACAGAAGTACTCCTTGCTGGTAACTTCACAGACTGGCAGAATGGCGCACTTCCAATGGAAAAGGGA
>JAZLGB010000019.1:0-27348 GCA_045616085.1 Treponema sp. | reverse complement strand
ACTCATTAATTTGGAAGTTGTGGCGATTACAGGAAAGTGACTTTCAGGATTTATAAAATCTTCCAGATATCCTTTTGCAACCGGATCATCACCTGTAATTCGAACAACATATTTATCTGATTTAGCAGTGATTTCTTCTGGTGCATATTTGAGCAGAGCCTGTCGCATTCGTTCTGCGTGTTCAATATCAACACAGAAAACAATTGTCTTTGACATTGGATCTGAATTAACGAGATATTCCATTATCTTTTTGGCAACAAGATTTGTTCGTTCATCAATTACAATATTACGGTCAAAATCTTTAGTGTTATATAGGCGGTCTTCTATCAGTTCACCATCGATGTCAGTTTTACCTCGTTCTGGCCTATACCCTTCCAAATCAACATTCATTCCAACGCGAAGAACTTTATATGGTGCTAAGAAGCCATCATCAATACCTTGTTTAAGTGAATATGTATAAAGCGGTTCGCCAAAGTATTCAATGTTTGAAAGTGCCTTTGTTTCCTTTGGAGTTGCAGTCATACCAATCTGTGTTGCAGAAGAGAAGTAATTCAGGATTTTGTGCCATGCTTTATCTTCATCTACTGATCCGCGATGACATTCGTCTACAATAATTAAATCAAAGAAATCTGGGCTAAACTGTTTGTAAGCATCAGTTTCGTCATCATAATTTGTAAGTCCCTGGTAAAGTGCAAGATAGATTTCATAAGACTTGTCGATTTTTTTATGTTTGATGATATGGCATTTGTCTTTGAAATGCTTGAAGTCACCTTTCTTTGTTTGTGTAATTAAATTATTTCTGTCAGCTAAATATAGAATTCGTTTTTTACAGCCTGCTTTCCAAAGTCGGTAAATAATCTGGAATGCAGTATAAGTTTTTCCAGTTCCTGTTGCCATTACCAGAAGAATGCGGTTTTGACCACGGGCAATGGCTTCGACAGTTCTATTGATTGCATTTCTTTGATAATAACGTGGAGAACGCCCTTCTGAGTCATAAAAATAAGATGAAAGAGTTATTTCTTCCGCTTCTTTTGTCACAAGACCGTTGTATTTTTTATAGCATTCCCAAAGTTCGTCAGGAGTTGGAAAGTGATCTAGATCTGCATTTTCTGTAACAACAGATTTCCCATCTGCATTAACTGGACCACAATTTTTTCTATATTGAATTACAAAACCGTCACCATTACTGCTTATGGCAACAGGAGCGTCCAAAGTATCTGCATATTCCAAAGCCTGCTGCATACCCGCGCCAACTGTGTGATTATTGTCTTTCGCTTCAACAACAGCAACAGGAATATTAGGTTTGTAAAAAATAACTATATCTGCTCGTTTTCGTTCACCACGTTTTGTCTTTTTTCCTTTTACAAAAATACGACCAGCTGTAAATTCTTCCAGCACTTGTGTCTGATTATTCCAACCAGACTGTTCAATAGCAGGGAGAATGTATTTAGTAATTATGTCGCGTTCAGATAAACTCCTTTTGTAATCCATTCTTTCTATTCCTTTCCGCCAAACTCCGCATAAGCATACGCATCATGATTATGTATGCTTTCTGCATTGGTGCATTCTACAGAAAACCACTTGAAAGGCTTTGCGATCTTAAAGTTCTTCAAGCCCAGATACACTTCCCGCACAACATCTTCAACAAACCGCGGATTTTCGTAGGCGTGTTCAGTAACGAACTTTTCATCCTTGCGTTTAAGAACGGAATACAAACCGTTGCTGGCACAGCCTTCGATCATTTCAATTACATCTTCAATCCAGAAAAAATCAGAATATAAAAGCTTGACCACAACAAGACCGCGCTGGTTGTGAGCCCCGTAATCACTGATAGCCTTTGAACAAGGACAGACAGTCGTAACAGGCACTTCAATGCTGACCACAAACTGCTTGCCCCCTTCCCAAACGCAGCCTTCGTACTCGCAATTGTAGCTCATGATTCCCGGCATTCCGCTAACAGGAGCTTTTTTTTCTATAAAAATTGGAAACCTCATCTGACCAAAAGCCTTCTGTGCCTCAAGACGAACCCGCATTTCTTCCAGCATTTCCAGAAAGTGTTTCATTGTAAGATTTTCCCGGTGCTGATGAAAAATCTCGATAAAGCGGCTCATGTGAGTGCCCTTAAAATGCTGTGGAAGATTTACAAACAAATCCACGCTGGCAGTAGTAGCCTGAGTCTTATTGTTTTTATCAAGAACCGTAACCGGATATTTTACGCCTTTTACCCCAACCTTCTGCAAAGGAACTTCGCGGGTATCTTTTTCACTCTGAATGTCGATCATGGTTTTATTCTAGCGATTTACATCAATTTTCTCAAACCAAGGAACGAAGCCAATCTTTTACAGAAGAAGTCGTAAAGGCAGCCTCAATGGCATTTTCCAGAACCACCTTCTTTTCATTTTCAGAAAGCTTAAGGTATTCAAACTCCCGGTTCAAGGTAGTTCTGCAAATGGCAGGATCGTCCGTGCTTACAGTAACCCGAACCCCCGCCTCCAGGTATCTTCTAAACGGATAATTTCTCATATCAGGAACAGCTTTTGTCTGCCTGTTGGAATTAGGGCACATTTCCAATGGAATCCCCCGTTCCACAACATATTCCAAAAGCAAAGGATCTTCTTCCAGCCGCACCCCGTGGCCAATTCTGGCCGCACCAAAATCCAGGGCACACTTTATGCTTTCCGCCCCATCCGCTTCACCAGCATGAATCGTAAAAGGAACACCAAGTCTTCTGGCCTCTGCAAACTCTTCAGCAAAATCCTTTGTCTTAAAAAGCCCTTCAGCACCAGCCAGATCCAGAGCCACAACCCCACCATCCTGAACAAGGTACTTTCCAGCCAGCCTGACAGTCTCCAGATTAGCCTTGTGAGTGTCTTCCCCGCGCATGCAGCACAAAATCAGATTGCAATGAACCCTTTCCAGGCCAAACCCACCGGCCTTCTTGCAGCCTTCAAGCACAGCCTTTACAGCCTCTTCCTGATTCATGTCACCACCGCAATGAAGCTGAGGCGCAAACCGCAGCTCAACATACCTGAGCCCTTCCAAAGCTTTCTGCTCCAGCACAAGCCGTGTCGCCTCCGCCAGGCCACCAAAAGTCTGCAAAAGTTTTCCCGGCCAATCAAAACATTTCAAAAAATCAGTCAGACTTTCACAGGATTCAGGAACCGAAAACAACTCCTCCAGCCTGGCATCATCCTCAAACGGAAGTTTTATCCCCTGCATGTCCGCCAGTTTCCTGGCAATATCAACTGTAATAGCTCCATCCAGATGACAATGCAACTCAACCATAAAAACCTCCGTTCAACTTCACATATTTTACCATTTTTTTAAAAATAGACATAAAATAAAACCATGGATATTTTGATTGCATTAATCCCTGCCCTTTGCTGGGGAAACATCGGACTGGTAAGCGGCCTAATGGGCGGCTCTGAAAAGGAACAGATTCTTGGCACAACCTGGGGTGCCTTCATCCTCTACGGAATCCTTACGCTTATTTTCAAAGACAATTATCTTGCAAACTGCACTGCAGAGCTCTGGATCTCCGGCCTAATCATGGGCCTTTTCTGGTGCCTCGGACAGTTCCTTCAGTTCACGTCACTCAAGGCAGTCGGAATTTCCAAAGGTTACCCCCTTTCCACAGGCGGCCAGCTGATCTTGAACAGCTTAGCCGGTGCCCTGATTTTTTCTGAATGGAAGACTGGGATGCAACAGGGCCTGGGATCTTTGTCAGTAATCCTGCTGGTGGCAGGAGCCGCCTTTACGGCCGTCAAAGAAAAATGTTCATCTGATGTAGCATCATCCGCCGCCCCTGCTCCCGAAAACTGGAAGCTTGGTATTCCCGCCCTTACATTTTCTACAATCTTCTACACAAGCTACACAGTCATTTCCACCTGGCGTGGCCTGGACGCAAAAGCACTGATCTTCCCACAGGCAGTAGGCATGACCGTAGGCGCCTTGATCTTAGCCCTAAGAAAAAACACCGTAACAAAACACACCTTCAAAAACATGACCACCGGCGCCCTCTTCGCCATCGGAAACCTCTTCCTCCTGATCAGCATCTCCCGAATAGGCCTTGCAATCAGCTTCAGCCTAAGCCAAACCGGCGTAGTCCTTTCCACCTTCGGCGCCATCTTCTTCCTAAAAGAACAAAAAACCCGCAAAGAACTCCTTTTCGTGATCCTAGGCATTTTGCTGATTATCTTTGGAGCCTTTTTGCTGGGAATGTTGAAGGATATGGGGTAAAAAAAATAATGGTAGAGTAACGAAATAACATTCAGGTGGCTGTTGACCATCTGAATGTTTTTTTTTACGGACTAAATAGTTGGTTGGTGATTTGATCCGTAATTTGGGATGTACAATGAGTTATGAATTCATCTGTTTTGGAAATTTTACGGATCAAAAAGAGAATTATTTTTTTAGTCCGTAAGAAATGCTCTAGAAAATGACCAACGGACTTAAAACGCATTCTTTTTTTATGAGTTGTTACGTACTAAATTACATATTTTGCTTTTAATCCGTAATTTTTCAAAAATGAATGAATTTCAGGATTTAGTATAAGTGATTTTTACGGACTATTTTTTCATATCCACAAAAGATCCGTAAATTTTGCAAAACGGATGATTTTTAACATGTTCCGCCGGAGCGTTTTTTTTCCGTTTCACAACTCTTCTTTTTTCTATATAATATCCTTCACCTATGAAATACTATTTTGAAACCTACGGCTGTCAGATGAACATTGCAGAAAGCGCTGCCGTTGAACAGCTTTTAATCGCCCGGGGATGGGAAAAATCAGAAACCGCCGAACTTGCCGACATGGCAATCATCAACACCTGTTCGGTTCGTGCCAGTGCAGAAAACCGCATCTTTGGACGCCTTGGATATTTCAAAGGACTTAAAGACGTACGCAACAAGAACGAATTTGCCAAATACAAATCATTTGAACTTGCCACAAAGCTGGTAGAAAACGGACCCGTTCCACTTACAGTAGTAGTAATGGGCTGTATGGCAGAACGCCTTCTTGATTCCCTTAAAAAAGACTGGCCATGCATCGACTACGTTGTAGGAACATACGCAAAGCACCACTTTGGCGAAATCATCAGCGCAGTAGAAGACAAAAAAGACGCAATTCCAGTAGACGACACAGAAAACTACAAGTTCGCTAGCCTTTCCTACGAACAGGGAGCAAAATCAACTTTCGTTCCAATCATGCACGGCTGCAACAATTTCTGTACATACTGTATCGTTCCTTATGTTCGCGGACGAGAAATCAGCCGCCCTGTAGAAGAAATCCTTCAGGAACTGGACACCCTTACCCGCTACAAGGTTCTGGACATCACCTTGCTCGGCCAGAATGTAAACAGCTATCACGGAACATACAACGGTCAGGACGTAAACTTTGCCCGCCTGCTTCAGATAATCTGCGATCACCTTAAGGAAACAAAATCCACAATCGGCTGGGTCCGCTTCCTTTCGAGCCATCCAAAGGATTTCTCAGACGAACTTATCGAAACAATCGCAAAGAACGACCTTATCTGTCACCACATTGCCCTTCCAGTTCAGCACGGTTCAACAGAAGTGCTTAAGGCCATGAACCGCCGCTACACTCGTGAACACTACCTTGAACTGGTTGCAAAAATCAAAAAGGCAATTCCAGACGTTTCTCTTACAACAGACATCATGATGGGCTTCCCAACAGAAACAGAAGAAGACGTTGAACTTACATTGGATCTTATGAACCAGGTACGCTTTGAAACTGCCTGCATGTACTACTACAATCCACGCGAGGGAACTCCAGCCGCAAAAATGGAACAGATTCCAGAAGACATCCGCAAGGCCCGCCTTCAGAAAGTAATCGACCTTCAGCTGATCCACACAGACGAACAGATGAAAAAGCGGGTTGGCCAGACAGTAAAAGTCCTTGTAGAAAGCGTAACCCGGGACAGCGACCAGGAACTCCTAGGCAAAACCGCCCAGGACGAAAAAGTAAGCTTCAAAGCCGACAAATCTTTGATAGGTTCATTTATATATGTTAAAATAGAATCGCTTAACGGTCATACATTTAAAGGGCAAGTTTGCAAGGCAAACTTGTAGGTAACCGTAGGTTACCCACATACCTTTAGAGGGCAAGTTTGCGAAGCAAACTTGTAGGTAACCGCAGGTTACCCTCATACTTTTAAAGGGCAAGTTTGCAAGGCAAACTTGTAAGCATCAAAAACGTCATCCTGAACTCGTTTCAGGATCTCAATCTCATGGAGAAGTAAAAATGGTAGCAGGACTTATCGGAATCATAGCAGGAATCGTATTCATCGCTTGTTTTGCAGGATTTAATCTTGGCAATAGCTGTGACGTAAATCTTTTGTTCCACACCTTTGAAAAAGTTCCAGTATTTTTTACAGTCCTTCTTTCTTTCGCAGTAGGAATGATCTGTGCCCTGCCATTCGCCTTCATCCATCGCATCAAAAGAGCAGCCAAAATCAAGGCAGAAACAACCGTACCTGCAGAAAAGAAAGAAAAAAAGCCACTCTTTGCAAAAAAACAGGCAGAACCTTCTTCCGCTCCAGCCGAAGCTGCTCCAGAAGAAGCATCAGAAACTCCAGCACCAGAAACAGGTTCAAACTAATGAAAAAACTTTTTTTAGCGTCAGCAGTTCTGGCGCTTTCTTTATCTTTAAATGCTCAGGAATTGACTGCAAAAAAAATCGCAGACAACGCAGTCGATCAGGACAGCCCTTCAGAAGCTGTTGAATACGTAAAATCAGAAATCACAAAGCTTACAGTTCCTTCAGAAAAACGTGCAGCCTACGCTTTCCTTGGTTCCCTCCAGGAAGCCATCGCGGATTTTTCCGGGGCTCAAAAATCCTACGCCACAGCCGCAGGACTTGCAGCCGGTTCCGCAGAAGGAATGCCTAAAAAGTCCAGCGAACGCCTTGTTCTGGATGCAGTACGCTGCGCCCTTTCTTCCGGCGACACAGAAAACGCTGAAAACTATTTGAACTCAGCAGTGCGCAATTCAAAAAACACAGAAGTTCAGGCAACAATCAAGCTTTACGAACAGTGGTGCATTCTTACAAAAGCAGAATCAGCAGATGACCTAAAGGAACCTGTTGCCATGATGAAGGCTTATCTCAGCTTTGAATCAATGCAGTCAGTAAAGCCATCTCTTTTACTTACATTGTGGTACATCACCGCAGAACAGACTTTTTCCAACAGACTTAACGCTGAATATCCAGCCTCTCTTGAAGCAGGAATCGTAAACGGTAAGATTCAGATTTACCCTGCTCCATTCTGGTACTTTGTGCCAAGAAAGGCTGTTGCCGTACCGGTAGACAACTCTGCCTCGCAGCCAGCACAATCAACTGCAGCCGCTCCAAAAACAGAAGCAGCTCCTGCCAAAACAGCCGCTCCAGCAACAGCTTCAACCTCAGAAAAGCCTGCAAAATATCAGCTGGGCCTTTTCCGAGACAAAAACAATGCCCAGTCATACGTAGAAAAGCTTGCATCAAAAGGCTTTACCGCCTACATCCATCAGGAAACAAAAGCAAGCGGTACAGTATACTACTCCGTAATAGTAGACGAAAAAAAATCCGGCACAATAGCAGATGAACTCCGCAGCGCCGGATTTGAATGTTATCCCGTTTTTTAAACGTTTCGTCAAACACAATCTTTGAATAAATACTACCAGTCAGCCACAGGATGACAAAACCGCTAGCTCTGGGGAGACCCCAGCCCCCCCCTTTTAGGTCGCTGTTGCACAGCGATTTACAGCTACATTCACAAGTCGGCATGGAAACTATCATTCCGACTTGTGGATGTTTTTGCCATCCTGTGTCTTCCTTCCCGTATTTTTTCAAAGATCATCTTTTATCTTAGTGTCTGTCCCCCATAGCCTTGTGGTAGGCCTGTTTCTTGGCGTACATGATCTTATCTACCTCTTCTACCGCCTGTTCCAAGGTCAGAGTTGAATTAGGCTGCAGGGTGATCGTACCAATACTTGCCGAAAGCACATAAGGCAGCTGCATAACACTGGTCTTTTTAGCAATGCGATTTGCAATCAAGGTACAGTAATCCTCTCCGTGGTAATCCTTGTCGTTTCCAACAACCAAGAATTCATCACCACCGTAGCGAATACACAGCCAGTTCTTTGGTACCACTTCCATAGTTGCCGCACTGATTGTCTTAACCGCAAGATCCCCGTGCAAATGGCCAAATTTGTCGTTAATAGTTTTCATTGAGTTGATATCAACAAAGAAAAGAACTGTTGTAAGACCACTTTTTTTGTTGTTTTCGTAGAAAGGCTTTGCCAGCTTTTCCAAACCGATTCGGTTCAACATGCCCGAAAGAGTATCCCGGGTAGAGAGCTTGAAGTTCTGCTGACTTACAATCTTGTACATGTTGCGTTTTCTGAAACGTTCGATACTGTTACCAAAAGTCTTTGTCCAGTTGTAGCCAAAATTGTCATCCAGCATGGAAATATTGTTCTTTGAAACAAAATATCCGTGAACATAAAGATGATGGAAAATCGGCATGATAAGGAAAACCGACCCCTCTTCCGGCGAAATGAATTTTGCAGGAACAAGATTCTGAGTCTTAATGAGCTCTCGGATGTTCTTCTTGTTTTCAAAAATCGAAACGATGGACTGAACGTTTGGACCGTAATCCAGGTTCTGAGGAAGATTTTCCTCAGAATTAATAAGAACAGAACTCCAGTCAGACTTCAAGAAGATACAGAAATCCTCACCTTCAAACTCATGAGACTTGCTAAAGAACTGCTCAAGATTTGTAAGCAATGTAAAAATGTCGCTGGCTTCTGTAAAGATGTCTTCGATCTTTTCCAGCTGACTGTTAAATTCTCTGGCCAGGCTGATTTTACTCAAAAAATTCAGGTTTGACTGAACCTGAACCTTGCTTTCATCAAAATCACAACCGCAGGAACGTCTGAATATTGGTTCACCTTTAACCTTTTCTTCTGCCACAGGCAACCCAAACAGCTTATTAATTGCCGCAAAACCAACCTGTTCCGCATTACTTCTGACTGTTGTAAGAGCTGGCTTTACGCAGCAAGAAAAAGCGTTATCGTCATAGCCAACAACCTTAAGATCATCAGGAACATTAATTCCTTTTTCTTCACAAGCCTTAAGAACCCCAAGAGCAACCAGATCATTTGCACAGACCAATGCCTTTGGAAGAGACTTTCCGCTGTCGACCAAATCCTTGAAAAAACTGTAAGCCAGCTGATAAGTGCTGGAATCAATTTCGTAGACCTTTTCAAAATCTCCCTTTATCTGATTATCCATCAGGGAAGTTCTGTAAGCCTTGTATCGTTCCGCATAATAAAGATTCTTTTCTTTACCACCAAGGAATCCAAAATCAGTAATGCCGTGAACCTTAATAAGATGATCCATCACCTGGTAAAAACCAGAATAGTTGTCCATTCCAGCAAGCCCCATCCCCTCAACCTTTCTGTTGATTGAAACTGCAGGTTTACCGGCCTTTGCAATACGAATGCGTTCTTTTTCAAGAATACGAATGTTTTCGATAGAGTCTGATAAAATCACAACACCGTCAAAATCTTCATAATGAATAAGACTAAAAACAGAATAGCTGGTTGTGTTAGGAAGACCTGAAAACTCTGTAAAATTGTAGGCGTTAAATAAATAAATATCTGTGTTTTTGCCTTCTGTGGCTTTCTGCATTCCTCGAACCAAACTCTGCAGAAAGTTATAATCCCAACCATTAGACAAAACAGCAATCTTCTTCTTCATACTAATATTATACCACAGTTAAAAAAAAGAGGTTGTCTAATATAGCGTCATCCTGAACTTGATTCAGCATGACACCTATCTTATTAGACAACCTCTTATCTATGTCACTCAGAATGACGTATTAGTATACAGAAAGAATCTTAGCAAGCTTTTCTTTACCAATGATCTTCATAAATGAAGCAAGACGTGGACCCTGATCCTTTCCGATCAAAGCCTGGTACAAAGCTGTGAACAAAGCCTTTGCATCAAGACCAAGTTCTGTAGCGATGTCGTACATTGCCTGCTGACATTCTTTGTCCATTGCGTAAGAACCAACCTTTGGAACAACTTCGTCACGAACGCGAAGAACAGCCTTAAGCATGTCGCCTTCAAGGTTAGCCTTTGAACCGTCATTGCGGAGGCTGAAGCAGAAGTCTTCTGCACAAGAAGGAGCACTGTTCTGAATCCAGAACCAGGCACAGGCACAGCGGCGGCGGAGTCTTTCTTCCTGTTCAGGTTTTACATCACCCAAAGACTTGATTACAGCATCGATATCTCCAGAATAAGTCTGGAGCAATGTTGTAAGCATACGGAATGTGATCTGGTAAGGCATTGTTTCTGGAACCTTTCCGTCGATCTGGCTGAGCATGTAGATTCTCTTTTCTTTGTTAAAGTGATCTTCACTCTTTGCCTTATCTACACCGTAAACGATGCGTTCTGTCTTATCGTAATCTTCGTAAACCTTAAGAACATCAAGGTCAAAAGAAATAGCGAATTCTGTATTTGGTTTTGTACCTGCAAAAAGATAGCGGAGAACTTCTGCCTGGTAAACGTCCAAAGCATCTGGCAAAGCAATAACCTTACCCTTTGAAGAAGACATCTTTCCAGGAACACCCTTAAGGTTTACGAAGTCATAGCGCATTGTAACTGGAGCATCCCAGCCGTAAATCTTTTTAGAAACAAGCTTAGCTGTATCGTAAGATCCACCTGGAGAAATGTGATCCTTTCCACCTGGTTCAAATACAACTTTTTCTTCGTTCCAGCGCATTGGCCAGTCTACACGCCAGCCAAGTTTTGCGCCCTTGAAAGTCTTGATGTCAGCTGTTTCGCAGTTTCCACATTCACACTTGTAAGTGATTCCGTATTCGCCGTCGTAATCAGTTATTTCAGTTGTATCTTTTGAACATTTTCCACAGAAAATAGCTACTGGCCAGTAAACATCTTCTGGCTTCATTTTGTGAGCGTCATCGCGATATTCGTTAAGACATTCCTTGATAAGGTCGCGGTTCTGCATAGCCTTGCGCATACCTTCAGCGTAACGGTTAGCGCGGTAGCGGCTTGCCTGATAAAGGAATTCAGGAGCGATACCAACACGTGGAAGCTGCTGTTCGATGTCAACTTCATGATGACGTGCATAGTTTTCGTTACGTTTTGTTGTATCAGGTACTTCAGTAATTGGATAGCGAAGATATTTTTCGAGAATCTCAGGATCTGGCATGTTAGCTGGAACCTTACGGAATACATCGTAGTCGTCCCAGGAATAGATAAAGCGAACATTCTTACCGCGATCACGCAAAGCGCGAACAACCAGGTCTACTGTAATGATTTCGCGGAAGTTACCAAGGTGAACAGTTCCAGAAGGTGTAATTCCGGAAGCACATGTATAAGAATCTAAATCACCCTTTTCCTTGATGATCTTGTCTGCCATCTGGTCAGCCCAGTGACAGAGCAAAGGATTTTTTTCTTCGTTACTCATTATTTTCCTCATGTGCCGACAAAACGGCATAATCTTTAAGTAACGAAAATTATAATGAAATACGTCAGCTAATTCAATTAATTGAACATATCATCAATTTCTGGAAGATCATTACCCTTTCCACTTTCGTCTTCTTCTACAGCATCAGGATCAAAATCCACTGAATCAGAACCAGAAGAAGACATACTAAAATCTGCCTCCAGCTGAGCCTGCAATTCAGGTGAAATGATATTTTCAATTGTGTTGTTGTCTATTTCTTCTTTAAGTTCCTCAGAATCATCACTGGAAGTTTTGAACTCTTCAAGAACGTTTTCAAGATCTGTCATGTTCTTGTAGCTTTCCTTAGACAAAGTACCAACGGCATCCATACGTTTAACGATTTCTTCTGTACCGATGTTGATTTCACGAATTTCTTCAACAGCCTTGTTGAACAGGTCGCTGATGGAATTGATTTCTGAAGCAACAGTTTCCTGGTTAGATGCAAGATTTTCACAATACTGGTTGATTTTTTCAGCTGTTTCAGCAGTTACATCTGTTTTCTGTGTAATCTGTGCAGTCTGTGCATTGATTGTTTCGATATCAGTAGTAATTGCAGCAAAAGATTCAATCATTTCTGCAGACTGGGTTGAAACCTTGGCAAAAGCTTCTGACGCAAGAAGACTTGTTCTGTTAGCTTCAGTTACAGAAGCAACTGTTGCCTTAATTGATTCAGTGATTTTCTTTGCATTGCTGGCAGTAGAAGTTGCAAGACCACGGATTTCTTCTGCAACAACAGCAAAACCCTTACCGTATTCACCTGCATGAGCCGATTCGATGGCTGCGTTCATAGACAAAAGATTTGTCTGTGCAGAAACGGAATTGATGATTGTAACGATTTCACGAATCTTATCCAGCTGCCCCATAACTTCTGCAAGAGTACGGTTTGTAGCAGCAATCTTACTGTCACCGTCAGCAACGAAGTTACGCATTTCCTCTGCAGCCTTGGAACGTTCAATAGCACTCATCTTAATCTGTTCGATAGCCTGAGCCATTGAAGTTACAGCATTTGTTGATTCATCGATGGCAGCAGTCTGTTTACCGTTGTCATCAACAAGAGTTCTAACCTGAACGTTGATCTGATTTACAGCCTCTACGGCACGGCCAAGAGATTCATTAATCTTTTCAAATTCGTCTGTGATATTTTCAATGTTAAGGTTGATTTCATTAGTAGCCGCAGCAGTACTTGAAGAAGAATCATTGATGGAATAACCGGATGAAATAGCCTTAGCAGCAGTCTTTTTAACAACAATGAAGAACTTGTTGATTTCGCTGACCATGTTGTTCATGTTGCCCATAAGAGCCTGCATTTCTGTGGAGCCAGCAGGTTCAATTTCAATGGTAAAATCTTTTTCAGCAAGATCAGAAGACATATCTCGCAAACGCTTGATGCCGCCAATAATCTTGTTTGTACCGCTAAGGATAGAAATGAACATCAGTCCTACGAATATAAGCCCAAGAATAATTACAAAAAGCCGGTAGATGACCGTCCAGTGTTCAACAAGACTTTTAAGCATGTCATTTAAGTCAGTCATCTTATCCTGAAGTTCGTTACTGTATCGGATAAGATCCTTCATGTTGCTTTCCATGATAAGGATTCTGTCCAGCATAGAAATTACTGCTTCAGAATCTTCAAAATGAGCAGCACCCGCTTTAATTCCGTAGCGGGAAATATATCGGGCTTCCTCTTCTGTAAGCTGAACCGCAGACAAAGCCTGCATCTGCCCGTTGAATGGATTTACAAGAGAAACTACCTTTGTCCATACAGAATTAACATCTTCAACCTTTTCATTGAATTCTTCCGGGAACATCTTGAGAACAGAACTTTCTGCAAACTGATGGAACTTTTTGTTGGCACCAACAATTTTTGTTTTCCACATAGTATTGGCATTTGCAGTATCAGCAGACCAGTAAATTGTCTGGTTCAAATAGTTTACAACATCAACAAGTGCATACTGACATTCCTGTTCATTGAACTGGAAACTTTGCATTGTCTGGATAAGGCTGGCTCCGCCCATTGTGAGAACTGTAAGAATCATAAGTTCAACACCGCAGAGGGCTGCAATCATAGAAAAGTTCTGACTAAGCTTTATGCTCTTTTTTTCACGAGGTTTCTTTGCCTTACGCTTTTTACCTTTTTTGCCATTTTCTTCTACAACAGCTTCTATATTTTCTGTGCTATCTGCCATTTCTGCCGCAACAGCCGCATCCATAGCATCAACATTTTCAGCATCATCATTTTTATTCTTTTTCTTCAGGTTCAACTTAAACATATTCAATTTCATATAATGCACACCTCAAAAAAAAATTGATAAAACCCACTAAGGTATTATTATACCCTACTTTTTTAAAGCGACCAAATTTTTATTAACAATTATTTTTTTTCTTGCTATATTTAACGCATGCTCAGTTTGTTTTATAAGAAGAATTTTTACGATGGTTGGGACAACGTCATGTATTTTTTTGTTCCAAATCTTATCATTGATGCACTGGTAATCCTTTGCACTGGAATAGCCAGCCTTGGAGTTACTGTTTTCAAGGAACAGAGCTTTTTCCTGTACATCTGGATTTTACTTGGACTGATTCTTATCTGCGGTTCCTGCATCGCAACCCTTTCCTGGGCAGAAATTGCAAAAGATATTGCTGATTATGGCGCTGTAAATATGAAGGATTTCTTCACAAACCTTAAAAGCTGTGTTGCCGACGGAATCAAATACGGACTTTCAATTTGCGCAGTTACAATTGCCTGTGTTACAGGTGTACTTTACTTCCTTAAACCGCAGGATGGAAACATTTCTTTTGCAGGAATGCTTTCAGGAGTTTGCTACATCTGGTGTGCACTGGTAGTTTTTATGGCAATCAGCTGGTATCCAAGCCTTAGAGCTCAGATGCACAACCCATTCTTAAAAAGCATCAAAAAATGCTTTATCATTCTTTTTGACAATGTGATCGTTACAACTTCTGTTTCCATCTACACAGTTTTCCTTAGCATGATTTCAATAATTATGTTGGGACTGGCACCAGGAATGTGCGGTCTTGAAATGGCAAGAGCAAACGCAATGCGTATGATTCTTAAAAAGTATGATTATATTGAAGAATTAGACAAAAAAGGCGAACCTATGAACAGTAAGGCTCGCCGTAAGATTCCTTGGAAGGATATCCTAAAGGAAGATTTTGAAGCCAACCCAACAAGAGGCTTTAAAGCATTCATCTTCCCTTGGAAGGAATAGACCCTAGATGCTGAAACGAGTTCAACATTACGGTTCTACTATTTTTTTATTTACACATCAGCATAGTTTTGGAATCCAGCTTAATTGAAGCAGAACTTTCCTTGCCATCTGCCTTAAGGACTGTAAGCATAACTGCAGAACCATCCGATGCCAGATGCCCTACAGTGGCAAAATAATCTGCGAGCTCCTTATTAACAGTTTCAGAAAGAACTGCGCTTTCGTTTGTACCGCTGAACCAAACCACAAGTCCTTCTGCCTTTGCAAAATCTGCAACAGCTGCAAGATCTTCCTTGCTTACCTTATCCAGATCAGTTCCATCGATAACCAGAGCCCCAACCTTGATTCCACCATCTTTAAGGGCGGCCAAAGTCTTTACAACCTTAGGCAAAGTGAAGGTTTCCTGATTGAAGTTCAAGATTGTTCTGTCTCTAAGAATAGAATCACTGAGTTCGCTCAAATCAGAAATATTCTTCTTCTTGCAAAGCTCAGAAAGAACGCTTTCATACCAGGCAATTACATTGGAAGACTTCTGGTCAAAAGAAACATGAACCAAATGTCTGTCCTGAAGCAAAGCATCAATACCAAACTGAACCAATACCGATGTTTTACCCAAACCTTTTTTGGCAGTAATTATACCCATCTGTCCTGCCTTCAAACCACCATTAGCTGCCTCATCAAAAAAACGAACTGGGCTGGAACTAATCAAATCCTGCTTAACCATAATTACCTCCGTTAAATAAAAAAAAGTGGACCTATAAAATATAAGTCCACTTTTGTACTTAGACAAGTAATTTACTCAACTAAATTACTTAGCCTGAGCTTTCTTTTCTTCCTGGTATTTCTTAGAAAGTTCGTCAGCCAAAGCGTTTGGAACTTTACCGTACTTCAAGAATTCCATTGTGAATTCACCCTTACCCTGTGTTGAAGAACGAAGGATAGTAGAGAATCCGAACATTTCAGAAAGTGGTACTTCAGCGTTTACTACTGTTGAACCATTTTCATCTGTTGTTTCACCAATGATACCACGGCGCTGGTTGATAAGACCGAAGATGTTACCCTGGAATTCATTAGGAGCAGCAATCTGTACCTTCATGATTGGTTCGAGGATAGAAGGCTTAGCCTTCATGTAACCTTCGCGGAAAGCACCAATAGCAGCAATCTGGAAAGCGTTATCGTTAGAGTCTACTGGGTGGTACTGACCATCATTGATTGTCATACGTACACCTACGATAGGAGCTCCGATCAAAGAACCTTCCTTCATAGCTTTCTGGAATCCCTTATCACAAGATGGGATGTATTCGTTAGGAATAGCACCACCCTTGATAGAGTTTACAAATTCGTATTCTTTGTCTTCGATTGGTTCCATGAAACCTGCTACACGACCATACTGACCAGAACCACCAGTCTGCTTTTTATGTGTGTAGTTGAAGTCTGCCTTCATACCGATAGATTCACGGTAAGCTACCTGTGGAGCACCTGTTTCAACTTCACAGTTGTATTCACGACGCATACGTTCTACGTATACTTCAAGGTGCAATTCACCCATACCACGGATGATTGTTTCAGCAGATTCTGGGTCTACGTGTACACGGAAAGTTGGGTCTTCCTTAGTGAAGCGGTTAAGAGCCTTAGACATCTGCATAGCAGCCTGCTTGTCCTTTGGTGTGATAGACAAAGAAATTACAGGTTCTGGAACGTACATAGAAGCCATTGAGTAGTTTACACCACCATTAACGAATGTATCACCAGAAGCACAGTCTACACCGAAGAGAGCAACGATATCACCTGCGCAACCTTCGTTGATATCTTCCATAGCAGCTGAGTTCATACGAACAAGACGTCCAACCTTGAACTTCTTCTTGTTACGTGTGTTGTAGAGTTCTTCACCCTTCTTAATCTTACCCTGATATACACGAGTATATGTAAGCTGACCGTACTGACCATCATCAAGTTTGAAACCAAGTGCTACACATGGCTTGTTGTCAACTGATTCAAGTTCTACTTCAGCTTCGTTGTTGTCGAGGTCGAGAGCAACGTTCTTTACTTCGTTTGGAGCTGGGAGGTAGTCACGTACAGCATCGAGAACTGGCTGGATACCCTTGTTTACGTGAGCAGATCCGAGGAATACACCAACGAACTGTTCAGCAAGTGTACCCTTACGGATAGCAGCCTTGAGCTTAGCTTCGTCGATATCCATGTATCCCTTTTCCATGATGTCTTCCATCAATGAGTCATCGAACATTGATGCTGCATCGAGAAGTTCTTCACGGTATTTGTTAGCTTCATCTACGAGATTAGCTGGAATGTCTGTGAGGCGGAGATCTTCACCGTTTGGACCGTCGAAGTAGATAGCCTTCATCTGTACGAGGTCAACTACACCTTCGAGTTTGTCTTCCAAACCAATTGGGATTTCCATCATGTGAGCGTTAAGACCAAGCTTTTCGCGAACCTGGTTACAAACGCGGATTGGGTTAGCACCCTGACGGTCACACTTGTTTACGAATGCAACGCGAGGTACATGATAACGCTTAAGCTGACGGTCTACAGTGATTGACTGAGACTGAACACCAGCAACGGCACAAAGAATCATGATAGCACCGTCAAGTACGCGGAGTGAGCGTTCAACTTCTACAGTGAAGTCTACGTGACCCGGTGTATCGATCAAGTTGATAGTGTAGTCTTTCCACTGTACCTGAGTAGCAGCAGACTGGATTGTGATACCACGTTCACGTTCCAATTCCATGTTATCCATTACAGCACCAACACCGTCCTTACCACGAACTTCGTGAATAGCGTGAATCTTGTTACAGTAGAACAAGATACGTTCAGAAGTTGTTGTTTTACCTGAGTCAATGTGGGCACTGATACCGATATTTCTTACTTTTGAAATATCCCAAGCCATATTAATACCTCTTAAAAAATAAAATTTGCTAGTTTAGTTTTCAAGTTTACAGAAAAAAAAATGTTCTTTCAAGGGGAAGACAATTCTACACCACTTCATACCTGGGGTTTCTTTTCCTAGATTTGGTTTTATGTTATACTCTATTATATGGAAATTAATAGCAAACAGAGAAAGCTTCTCGAAAAATACGCAAACACAATTGAACCAGTTGTAATCGTTGGTGGTGCCGGCGTGACTGAAGGTGTTACTGAAAAGGTTGCACAGTCTTTGGCTTGTCATGAACTCATCAAGGTTAAGTTCAACGAATTCAAGGACGAAAAGCGTGAGCTTACTGCAGCACTTGTTGAAGCCTGCAATGCAACACTTGTACGCGTGATCGGTAACGTAGCCATCCTTTACAAGGCTGCAGACGAAGCAAAAAACAGAAAATTCGAAAAAGAATTGAACAAACTTGCGTAACAAATAAACGCTTGATTTGTTTTATTGAAAGAGCTGTGTATTAGGGCAGCTCTTTTTTTGTCATGTAAAAAAAATTGGAGGATATAAATGATCGAAGTATCTCACGTTTCCCGTACTTTCGGGACATTTCGTGCGGTAAACGATGTTAGTTTTTCCATTCCTACTGGCCAGATCGTAGGCCTTTTGGGACCAAACGGCGCCGGAAAAACAACAACAATGCGCATGATTACAGGCTTCCTTAAACCAACTGACGGTTCCATTACAATCGACGGAATCGACATCGCAGAAAAGCCTGTGGAATCAAAGAAAAAAATCGGCTATATGCCAGAATCTGCACCACTTTACGGTGACATGATCGTTGCAGACTATCTTACTTACGTTGCAGAAATCGAGGGAAAAGATGCAGCAACTAAGGTTCCTATCCTTTGTAAGGAATGTGGACTTGAAGAAGTAATGCACAAAAACATCAGCGAGCTTAGCCGCGGTTACAGACAGCGCGTCGGTCTTGCTCACGCTTTGATGAACGACCCTGAAATTCTCATTCTTGACGAACCTACTTCAGGTCTTGACCCTAACCAGATTGAAGACGTTCGCGCCCTCATCAAGGAAATCGGTAAGACTCGTACAGTAATCATCTCTACTCATATCCTTAGCGAAGTTGAAATGCTCTGTTCAAGAGTAATCATCATTTCCGGCGGTAAGCTTGTTGCCGACAGTCCAACAGACCAGCTCCGCACCCGCTTTGGCAACGCAGCAGCCGTAAAGGTTACAGCCAACGCCACAGAAGCTCAGCTTTCAGAAGCCCTCAAGGGAATCGAAGGAATCGAAAGCCTTTCTTTTGAAACGGCAGAAAGCGGTTCAACAGCCATCCTTTCAATCAAGGGCGAAACAGAAATCCGTCCTGCAGTTGCAAAGGCAGTTCTTGCCAGCGGTCTGGACCTTTACGAACTGGTTCTTCAGCGCAACAGCCTTGAAGATGTATTCCACATCCTTACAACAGAAAACGGAGCTGAATAATGAACAATAAAACTAAAAAGCCTGCAGAAGTCATTTTCAGACGTGAACTTGCTGCATATTTTGCCAGCCCTATCGCTTATATCGTAACAGGACTGTTCCTGATCATTACAGGTGTAATGTTCTTTACAGCCTTTTACCTTCAGAACAGAGCTTCCATGCGCAACCTGTTCCAGCTTTTACCAATGCTTCTTTCTTTCTTCATCCCTGCCCTTACAATGCGCCTTTACGCAGAAGAAAAGAAGTCTGGTTCCATCGAAACTTTGCTTACACTTCCTGTAACAGACTTTGATGTTGCCATGGGTAAATTCCTTGCATCTTTCGCAGCATCTGCAATCATGCTGGCACCAACATTGCTTTACCTTATCGGAATGCTTCCTTTTGGTCGTCCTGATGCTGGTCCTGTTCTTGGAGGATACATCGGTGCCCTCTTCCTTTGCGCTGCCTTCAGTGCAATCGGCGTGTTCGCTTCTTCCATCACAAAGAATCAGATCATCGCCTTCTTTACAGCTTTCATCATCTGTATCGCTCTTACAATGATCAGCGAATTCCTGATTTTCCTCCCTGCACCAATCGTTGGACTCTTGCAGTTCCTTAGTGCTAACGAACACTTCAACTCAATTTCAAGAGGAATCATCGACACTCGCGATTTGATCTACTTTGTTTCTCTTACAGCATTGTTCTTCAGCCTTACAGTAATTTCTCAGCAGAAGGAGCGCAGATAATGAAAAAGTTTTTGAACTGGCTTAAAAGCCCAAAAAGCGACTTTGTTCTGTTTGTTTTGATTTTGCTTCTTGCAAACATTGCAGGTCACAAAGCATTTTTAAGATTTGATCTTACAAGTCAGGGTTCTTACTCTATCAGCCCTGCTTCTAAAAACGTTGTAAAAACACTTTCTGAACCACTTTCAATCAAAGTGTTCTTCAGCGATAACCTTCCGGCTCCTTACAACACTGTTTCTCAGTACGTAAAGGATATTCTTGTGGAATACAAGGGTGCTGCTAACCGCAACTTCAGCTACCAGATTTTCAACATGAAGAAACAGGAAAACCAGAAGATTGCACAGCAGTACGGTCTTCGTCAGATTCAGATCCAGCAGGTAAAGAACAGCGAAGTTGGCGTAAAACAGGTTTGGATGGGTCTTGTAATCACTTACGGTGACACAATCGAAACCATGGACGGCATCACAAGCGATTCCGGCTTTGAATACAACCTTACTACAAAAATTTCTAAGATGATTTCACAGGCTGACACTCTGGCAGGACTTTCTGCAGGTGACAACATCACAGTTACTCTCTATGCCAGCGACAACCTTAAGCAGTTCCGCATCAACGGCTACGACGAAGTAAAAAATCAGGCTCAGTCAGCATTCAACTCTGTAAATCAGAAGAACAAGAATCGTCTTGTTTATATGGTAAAAAATCCAGCTGATGACGAAGTTTCTGACATTGCAGACAAATACGGACTTCAGCTTTTTAACTGGCAGAATAAAGACGGCTCAAACGGTCTTGGCGCATTCGGTCTTGTAATTGAACACGGCGATGCTTTCCGTACAGTCCCTCTCTCGATTCAGCGTTCTTTCTTTGGTTATGGAATCTCTGGAATGCAGAACCTTGATGAAACTATGGCTTCCAGCCTTGAAAGCCTGCTTTCTAAATCAACTGAAATCGGTTACGTAACAGGACACGGTGAAGCTGAGCTTACAGACCCACAGTCTGGCAGCGACACTAACTTCAACAAGGTTCTTTCTGACATGTACTCTCTTAAAGAAATCAAACTTGAAGAAGACATTCCTGTAAACCTTAACACAATCATCATCAACGGACCAAAACAGGCTTTTGCAGAAGCTGAACTCTACAAGCTGGACCAGTTCCTTATGAAGGGTGGAAACCTGATGATTTTCGCTGATCCTTTCGACGCAAATCAGTCTAACCCATACCAGGCTCCAACTTACGATCCAATCGACACTGGCCTTAACAAGATTCTTGAAAAATACGGCATGAAGCTTGAACAGAACTACGCCTTTGACGAAGGCTGTTACACTTACAGCCAGCAGGGTTACGGCAACATCAAGATGTACTGGGCTCCAATGCTTGCTAAACAGCAGCTTTCTCAGAAGAATGTTATCTCCAAGAACCTTGGCTACGTTATTTTCCTTCAGCCAGGTGAAGTTACTGTTGAAGGCGCAAAAGCTAACAAGGATCTTAAGGTTACAGAGCTTGCAAAGACTTCTCCAAAGGCATGGACAATGGTTCAGAACTTTGACATTGGTCCAAACATGCAGACTCCTTACGACAAGTCAATCTACAAAAGCCATGACCTTGCTGTTCTTGTTGAAGGTAAGTTCCCAAGCGCATTTGAAAAGAATCCTGCTGAAGAAAGCAGCGACAAGGACGAATTCAAGACAACAACTCACCTTGCAAAGGGTTCTCAGACAGGCCGCATCTTTGCAGCCGGAACTGCATACATCACTTCTAATCAGCTTATCAACGAAAACGGAAGCGAACCAATCGCCATGTTCATTCGTAATGCAGTTGATTACATGAACGGCAACAACGATTTGTGTACAATGCGCACAAAGGGTATGAACCTTAACACATTGCAGAACACAAACAACGTTTGGTCTTTGATCATCCGTTACTTTAACCAGTTCGGACTTGCAGCACTTGTTGCAATCGCTGGATTTGTTATGTGGAGAATCCGCTCTGCCCGCAGAAAGCAGATTCACGACAGATACAATCCTAACGACAAGCGCACAATCACTAAGTAAACGGAGGCAGACTAAATGAATACACGTAAAATCGCACTTCTGGCAGTTTTTGCTTTCCTTCTTATTGTCTGCATCGGCCAGGCAATTATGGGAACAATCAGTCCTGTAAAGACAATCAAGACTGATGCAGCTCCAGACGCTATCACTATCACAAAGGACAACCAGAAGGTTGAACTTATCAAAAAGAACAACATCTGGTTTGTTGGACAGGACAACTACCTTGCCAACAAGACTGACGTAAACAACATGATTCGTTTTATTCAGGAAATCAAAATCCTTGATAAGATCGGAAAGACAGGAAACGAAGAAATTGACGAAAAATACAGCCTTACAGATTCAAAGGCTACTTTCGTTGCTGTTTACAAGGACGGAAAAGAAATCCAGAACCTTAAGCTTGGTAAAACAAGTTCTACAAACAGCCAGACTTACGGTTCTATTGGCGGAAAGAAAGACATTTATCTTCTTTCTGGAAACCTTACTTCAGTTTTTACAAAGACTGCAACAGAACTTAGAGGCAAAACAGCCTTTACCGTTGAAGAAAAGGATATCGCTTCTGTAACAATTTCCAAAGGTGACAACACCTGGACTGTTACAAAAACTTCTAAGAAAGGCGACGGTGAATGGGCACTTTCTGGAAGCGCAACAGGAACTTTGGACAACAGCGCTGTAAACAGCTGGATTCGTCAGGCTGCCTTCTTGAACATTGCAGAATGGGCAGAAGACAGCATGGTTCTTCCTTCTAACAAGTACACATCTTTCCAGATTACTACAACTTCTAACGCAACAATCAACGTTGACATCTACGAAGTAAAAACTGGAGATGAAACTAAGTTCTTCGGTACTTGCAGCACAACAACTCACAAGTTCGAGCTTGCTAAAACACAGGCCGACAAGTTTGCAAAAGATGTAAACGACCTTCTTGTAAAAGAATAATCAATATCTTTAATTGATACGGGCTGCCAAAAACATGGCAGCCCTTTTTTATTGACAAAAAAAGGTTTCTGTTTTTTAATATATGAACAGTTGTTCATATATTAAACTTAACAACAGGAGTTTTTATGGAAAAGCAGGAAATTCTGAACCTTATGCCAGACGAAGACACCATGTTTGATCTTGCAGAACTTTATAAGATCTTTGGCGACTCAACCAGAATAAAAATTCTTTTTGCATTAATGGAAAGCAACATGCCAGTAAACGCAATTGCCGAAACCCTGGACATGACCCAATCAGCGGTAAGTCATCAGCTTAGAATTCTTAAGACCAACGGACTTGTTAAGTTCACACGGGAAGGAAAATCTTTGATTTACGCCCTTGCCGACGACCACGTAACTTCAATCCTTAAACTGGGATTAGACCATATTGGAGAATAACTATGAGCGAACATGAACATAATCACGAACATCACCATGAGCATGAACACGATCACTGCTGTTGTTGCGGACATGAAGAAGACGGTATGTCTCTTAAAAAGTTGATTCTTGCAGTACTGCTTTTAGCTGTGGGAATTTTCCTTGAACACTTTGATCTTTCTCCATTTTTTGTCGGATTAAAGGAAGCTGCCACATATCAGAAATATGCCCTGGCTGTCGTATGTCTTGGGGCCTACCTGATTGTTGGCCGTGATGTTGTAAAAGAAGCGATTCTGAACCTTTTCCACGGTAAGATTTTTGATGAAGAATTTTTAATGGCGGTTGCGTCCCTGGGAGCGGTTTGCGTTGGAGAGCTTCCTGAAGCAGTTGCAATCATGCTTTTCTACCAGATTGGTGAAAGATTTGAAGATTATGCTGTTGATAAATCAAAAGACTCAATTGAGTCACTTATGGAAATCTGTCCAGACACAGCCACTGTAATCCGTGACGGCAAAGAAGTTGAAGTAAATGCAGAAGATGTTCAGATTGGGGAAACAATCGTTGTAAAACCGGGAGAACGTATTCCTGTTGATGGAAAAATCGTGGAAGGCTCAAGCTTTATCGACAATTCTGCCCTTACAGGAGAGTCTGTGCCAGTTGAAGCTACAACAGGAGCTGAAGTATTCAGCGGTGCCATCAACAAGTCTGCTGTAATAAAAATTACTACAGTTCGTATGGCTACAGATTCAGCTGCTTCAAGAATCCTCAATCTTGTTCAATCTTCCAGTGAAAAAAAGACAAAGACAGAACGATTCATCTCAAGATTCAGCAGAGTCTACACTCCTATAGTTTGCGCCCTGGCCTTAACAGTTGCCATAATCCCTGCCCTTGCATCCGGTTTAGTCACAGGAAACTTTTTGTGGTCAACATGGATTCACCGCGGACTTATGTTCCTGGTTGTTTCCTGCCCTTGCGCCATCGTAATCTCAATTCCACTTACTTTCTTTGGAGGAATTGGTGCCGCCAGCCGAAAAGGCATCCTGCTTAAAGGATCTTCCAGCATCGACAGCCTTTGCCGCACAAAAATTGCAGTCTTTGACAAAACAGGAACTTTAACAAAGGGCGTTTTTGAAGTTACAGAAATCTGCCCTGCCACAAAAGACGTTTCCCAGGATCTGTTGCTGGAAATCGCAGCCCATGCGGAAGCAGGTTCAAATCATCCCGTTGCCCTTTCCCTGATGAAAGCCCACAAAGGAGAATGTTGCTCAAAAACAGCCATTTCGGACCAGCAGGAAATTGCCGGTAGAGGCATCAAAGTTTGCTTGAACGGAAAAACAATTCTTGCAGGAAACAGCTTATTAATAGAAGAAAACAACGTTTCTGGCTACGACAAGGTCTGCGCACTAAACAAGGCTGGCACAGTAATTCATCTTGCGCAGGACAACCAGTACCTGGGCCACATAGTTATTTCCGATGAAGTAAAAGCCGACTCCCTTTCAGCCTTGAAGGACCTTAAAAGACTTGGGGTTGAAAAAACAGTAATGCTTACCGGAGACAACAAGGCCGCCGCAGAAAAGACTGCCGAAGCTCTTGGATTAGATCAGGTTTACGCTGAACTTTTGCCAGAAGACAAAGTTACTAAAGTTGAAGAAATGCTTTCTGAGCTTAAGGAAAAAAACAGCAAGGGAACACTTTGTTTTGCCGGCGACGGAATCAACGATGCACCGGTGCTTGCCAGAGCAGACATCGGTATTGCCATGGGAGGCCTTGGTTCTGACGCAGCCATCGAATCTGCAGACGTTGTAATCATGACTGATGAACCGGGAAAAATCGCAGAAGCAATAAAGCTTTCCCGCAGAACAATAAACATCGTGTACCAGAACATCATCTTCAGCCTTGGAGTAAAGGTTTTGATCATGGCATTAAGCGGTTTTGGGATCGGCAGCATGTGGCTGGCGGTTTTTGGTGATGTGGGAGTCACCTTCCTTGCGATTCTTAATTCCATGAGAGCACAGGGATCAACCAGACTTTCGGAATTGAAAAAATAAATCCAAGTCATATAATAGGATTTATATGAAAAGTAACTTCCACACTCACACAGAACGTTGCCGTCACGCAGGCGGATATCCAAAAGATTATGCAGAAGCAGCGGTAAAAAATGGCCTGGAAATCTTAGGAATTTCAGACCACGCTCCTTTTCTAGACCATGATTTTGGCTACAGAATGCCTTATTCAGAACTGGATATTTATTGTGATGAAGTTACACAGGCTGCAGAAGAGTTTGCTGGCAAGGTGAAGATTCTTAAATCAGTTGAGATTGAATTCCTTCATCAGTACAGCGGCGAAAACGGTTATTACGAATTTCTTTTGAACAAGAAAAAGATGGATTATCTGCTTTGCGGCCAGCACTTTTTTTATGACCGGGGTGGCAATTTCCAGAACATCACCTGCGTGCCAACAACAGAAATGGTAATCGACTATGCAAAAAACTGTGCAGAAGCAATGAAAACCGGCTACTTTAAGATTCTTGCTCACCCGGATCTTTTCTGTATAAACGAAGCCTTCAGCTGGAATGATGATTATGAAAAAGCATCTGACATTCTTATTGAAGGAGCTGCAAAAACTGGCGTAATCCTTGAATACAATGCCAACGGTCTTAGACGAGGCAAAAAGATGTACCCTGACGGAGAACGATTCCAGTACCCCCACATAAGATTCTGGGAAAAAGTAAAAGAAGCAGGGCTTCCTGCAATTGTTGGCTCCGACGCCCACAGCACAGATGTTCTCTGGGACTCCGCAGTGGAAAACTCGATCAAAACATTGCAGGAAATGGGTATAAAACGAATAGAAACCCTGGACTAATCTGACGGTTTTGATTCAGATTCCTTTTCTTCTTTTTCCTTTCGATAAAGATCAACAAGCTGCTCGCGGGTAAGATTTCCGTTTCTTTCCCGGGCAGCTTTTAATTTTCTGTAGATTGTATTCTCGCTGAAGCCTACAACTTCTTTCTGGTACACAGTACCGTTGCTTAACTGATCAAGAATCTGCCGTTCATCCTGATACAGAACCAGTTTTTTGCGGCGATATTTGTCGTGCAGCACATACTCACAGATTCCGATGAACCACAGGCTTCTCACAATGTGAATAAAATAGTGGATAAGCTTTTCTTCATTCAGCAAAAAAGCCACAGAGATTAAAACAAAGTAAAAAGTCATGGCGAACCACTTAAGTTTTGGCTTGAGCATCACAACAATGCTTACCACAAACAAAGCAGTGTAATTGTTGAACAAAAAGCTCTTTTCAAACGCGGTGACAAAGATCAGCACTGCCGCATACATAAAATAAAAAGCAGAAAAAGCTTTCTTTCCCACAAGCAGGGCAATCGGAACATACAGAAAGTTAAGTCCAATAATCACCCAGCCAATCAAAGTAAACGAAGTCAAAAAGCTCTTTGCCAGAAAAAGCCCCGACAACAACAAGGATAAAATTGAAGTGTGAAGGATAAACCTATCTTGAAAAACATTTTTATTCATGTATCTAGAATACACCCGTTTTTCAAATCTATCCGTTAAAGTTAAGTAAAATGGTCACCAAGGTGTCATCAACTAAAAAAAACACCCGGCCTTTTTACAAAGCCGGGTGATAGATCCCGAAACCAGTTCGGGATGACACTGTCAAGTTCAGGATGACATGAATCTTACAAATCGTCATGCTGAACTCTTATTTCAGCATCTCTATTTCAAGTTAATCATTGACTTATCATAATCTGTAGGTGGAACAAATCCCATAAGCTGCATCAATGTTGATGGCCAAGAAGAAATTCCCAAACCACTGTTCAATTCAAGTTCGTATTCGCCCTTGTATTCTGGGTCGTAGATGATACCTGGAACTGGGTTCAAAGAGTGACTAGTCTTTGGTTTTGGTTCGCCGTTAGCATCCTTTGCAACTGAACCATCCTTCTTGTGTTCGTACATGTCGTCTGAGTTTCCGTGGTCAGCTGTAAGACAGAGGATACCACCAGCCTTTTCAATTGCTGCCTTAAGACGACCAAGCTGAAGGTCCATTCCTTCCATAGAACAGCAAACAGCGTTGAATA